>PBSY01000044.1 GCA_002726915.1 Verrucomicrobiales bacterium
CGTCACCGTGTCGTTAGAGTTATGCCGAATACACCCTCGCTGATCGCTAAAGGCGCATCCGCTTTTGCACTTGGCTCATCGGCGACCGATTCAGACGCCACGATTACCGAGTCACTCCTTAGCGCCGTAGGCTATACTTGCCAAGTGGATGAATCCCATCTCGACGCCGTGACAGCTCTTAGTGGCAGCGGACCCGCCTATATTTTCTTGATGATCGAAGCCCTAATTGCAGGGGGAGTCGATCATGGACTCCCAGTTGACGTTGCCCGGGACCTCGCTCTACACACTGTATCTGGGGCAGCCGAACTCGTCATCAAAACTGGAGACGATCCGGCCCTCCTCCGAGAGAACGTCACTAGCCCGAACGGAACGACGTTTGCAGCACTTGAATCTTTCCGCTCAGAAGATTTTGAGGGGACCATTAGGCGCGCGATTGCCGCAGCAGCCGAACGGTCACGTGAGTTGGGAGCTGGCTGAAACTTGAAAGTGGCGTTCCATAACTTTTACGACCCCGTAACCTTCGACAATCCTTCTCACCTATGAGCGAAATTCGAAAGCTTTATGAAGCGAACGGTCAAGGCCACGTCTTCGAATTTTACGACGCCCTGACGGACGAGGAAAAAACCAGCCTCGAAGATCAGGCCTCCGCAATCGATCTAGATGAAATTGCCGCTCTTACCGCTACGCTGATTCAAAATTCTGGTTATGAGACCTCAGAATTTCTAGAAACCGTCGAACCAGCTGACTACGTGCCTCTCGAAAAAAACGAAGGGGTCGATCCCGCTCGCTGGGTCAAGGCACAAACGAAGGGAGAAGAAGCGCTAAGAGCCGGTAGGGTCGCCGCTTTTACTGTGGCAGGAGGCCAGGGCACGCGCCTCGGCTTCAATGGACCTAAGGGAACATTCGGCGTCTCCCCTATACTCAAAAAATCTCTTTTCCAAATCTTTGCCGAAAAGATTCTCGCCTCTTCCAGAATTTTTGGTCGCCCCATTCCATGGTTTATCATGACCTCACAAAGCAACCATGATGACACCATCAACTTTTTTGAAGAAAACCACTATTTTGGCCTTTCGTTAGATCAGGTTAAGTTCTTTAGCCAAGGTGTTATGCCAGCAGTAAATGGAGAGGGCAAAATTCTTCTCGCGGGAAAAAATCAGATCGCCCTCAGCCCCGACGGACACGGAGGCTCTCTTCGCGCTCTCGTCAGATCGGGTGCAACTCGCCAAATGGAAGCCGCCGGTATCGATATCATTAGTTACTTTCAGGTCGATAATCCGCTGGTTCGCTGCATCGACCCCGCTTTTATAGGTTTCCATCTCGAAGGAAATTCCGAGCTTTCCAGCAAGATGGTAACCAAAGCCTACGCATCCGAAAAGGTTGGTGTCTTCTGCCAGAGCGGCAATAAGACACTTGTCGTCGAATACAGCGATCTTCCTAACGAACTAGCTGAAGCTACTGATGCAAATGGCAAGCTGCTCTATCGGTCGGGCAGTATCGCAATTCACCTCTTTAATCGGGACTTTGTAGATCGTCTCGGCAGCGGAACCGACAAAAGTGCGCAGTTACCCTTTCACCTTGCCCATAAGAAGGTCCCTTTCGTTGATTCGAACGGAAAAAAAAAGACCCCCGAAGCACCCAACGCCTACAAGTTTGAAATGTTCGTATTCGATGCGCTTCCGTTTGCAAATAATCCAGTCATTATCGAAACGGCGCGTGAAGACGATTTCTCCCCAGTCAAAAATGCGGAAGGGATCGATTCAGCTCAGAGCTCCCGCGATGACCAGCTCCGACAATTCGCTCGCTGGGCAGCGAGCGCCGGGATCAAAGTGGAAACCAACGAGTCCGGCCTACCTTCTACAGCTTTCGAAATCTCTCCACTTTTTGGTGATACTGCCGGGCGTTTCGCCTCATCGTGGGGCGCGCTTGAGAATAAACCCGAATTGACTGAAGGTCTCGTTTTAGTGTAATTGCTTGCAGGTATGAGTGCTGAAATTAAACTGGAAGAACTCGGAATCCAACTCCCCCCTCCTCCCAAGCAAATGGGAGTTTATCGATTGTTGGTTCAAACTGGAAATCTAGCTTTCCTTTCAGGGCACGGACCTTTTCTCGACGATGGCTCTGTCATCACTGGCCGAGTTGGTGCTGATATGAGTCTTGAAAAAGCCCAAGACGCGGCACGACAAGTGGGCCTCAATATTCTAGCCACCCTGAAGAACGAACTCGGATCTCTCGATCGAGTCTCTCGACTGATAAAAACGCTCGCTCTCGTCAACTGTAGTAACGATTTCTTTGACCAGCCCGCTGTCATCAACGGATTCTCGGAGTTGTTCGCAGAAGTGTTTGGTGAAGAAGCTGGCATCGGAGCCCGCAGCGCAATGGGCACCAATTCCCTTCCGGGCAACATTCCGGTTGAAATTGAAATCATCATCGAGCTTAAGCACTAGGGGAGCGAACCCAATGAGGCCGTCCCAAGATTTATCTAAAGTAATCTCGCCAGCTCTTCTATTCGATATCGATCGAATTAATGCAAACCTCGAGGCGATGGTCGAACTCGTCGGCGGTGATCCCGCACGACTACGTCCGCATATTAAGACTCACAAGTGCTCCAAAATTCTGGAACTTCAGCTTGAACGCGGTATCCAGTGCGTCAAATGCGCCACGATTGCGGAAGCGGAACTAGCCGCGCGGACGGCAGTGCCAGACGTCCTTCTAGCCTACCCCTTGGTCGGCCCGAATGCTTCTCGTTTCAATCAGCTCAGAGAATGCTACCCAGAAATTCGTTTCTCAGCAGTTGTTGACTCTCATGCCAGTCTCGAGGCCTTATCGATCGCTGGAAAACCCCTCTCTGTCTATCTCGACTTTGACTGTGGTATGCATCGCACCGGGATCTCCTCTAGCGACTCAGCAGTATCACTGATCGAACAAATTCAGCAGGCTAAGCCGTTGGAGTTCGCCGGCATCCATGTCTACGACGGTCACATTCATGATTCTGCAATTAGCGACCGTAAAACTGCCTTCGATCTATCGATGTCAGAAGTTGACCGCTTCGTAGCCCTACTGCAGAGAAAAGGAATCACGGTAGCCACCGTCATAGCCGGAGGTTCGCCGACATTCTCGAATCACGCCGCGAGGGCGTTAGAATTCCCAACACTCTGGCAATGCTCGCCCGGCACCTCTGTTCTCTGGGACCACGGATATGGTTCGAAATTCCCAGAACTCCCTTTCAACCCAGCCGCCTCCCTGTTGACTCGAGTGGTGAGCCGCCCCACCTCAACGCTTGCTTGTCTTGATTTAGGTCATAAGGCCGTAGCCGCCGAGAACCCAATCGAGCAAAGGATTCACTTTCCGGAATTTCCGGAGCTTACTTTTTTTTCTCACAGCGAAGAGCACCTCGTTGTCTCCTTGCCCGAAAGACTCCCACTTTCGGTGGGAACCGAACTCATTGGAATCCCCTACCATGTCTGTCCGACGGTCGCACTTTACGACGAGGCTTGGATCATCCGCGGCGGCACCATCACTGGCAATACTTGGGCGATCGAGGGTCGAGGTCGCCGACTAACGGTGTAGGAATAATTTAGGCATCAACTGCGGCAGGGTGCTGATTTCGGTTAGAACTTTTCTGCCATTGGGTCGTTTGGAATCGGGCGAATCACTCCCCTCGCCAATCGCGCTAATCACCGGACCCTTGCAACCAACGGCGTAGACCACCGACTGAAAACTGATTCAGCGCATAACGATTGTCGGAGTGCTGATACAGATCAACGATTCACCGATGTCCTGCGCATCTCAGGTAACGACCGAAAATAAGATACTGATTCCGGCCCAAGTGAGGTTTTTAATTTCAAAATTTCGACTGCAAAAGTAGATTCTGACCCGAATATCCAGAAGCTCCCAGACCAGATCCATGAATTTACTTTTCGATGTTCACCTTGATCTTAGTATGAACGCGCTTGAGTGGAACCGGGATTTGACTCTACCTATCCAACGGATTCGGGAGCTTGAAAGCGGAATGGCGGACCTTAACGGCCGCGGAAAAAATACCGTCAATTTCGAAACAATGCGTGAAGGTGGCATCGGTTTGTGTGTCGCCACCCTAATCGGTGGCTGCATGAAGCCTGCAGGTCCAGTCGCCAGTTGGGAGTCCCCAGCCCAGGCGTGGGCCATGACCCGAGGGCAGGTCGCCTACTACGAGGCGATGTCCGAACTTGAAGAACTCACTCCCATCTGCACACTCGAACAACTAGAGGAACAGCTAGAACGATGGAGAGACCCAGAAGTGGCTGCGAGGCACAAAGCTCCGATCGGCTACATCACGAGTCTTGAAGGAGCCGACTCCATTGTCTCTCTGGATCACCTCGAACGATCCTATGAAGCCGGCCTTAGAGCCTTAGGTCCATCACACTATGGCGTCGGCCGTTACGCAATAGGCCATGACCAAGTCGGCCGCCTCCCGGCAGAAGGGCGAGACTTGATTAAGAAAATGGAAGAATTAGGAATCATCCTTGACGTTACTCACCTCAGTGATGGTTGCTTCTTTGACGCCCTTGAGCTCTTTGAGGGCACCATATGGGCCAGTCATTCAAATTGCCGAGCACTGGTGAACGATCCTCGCCAGTTTAGCGACGAGCAATTGAAACTCCTTATCGAACGCAATGCCGTCATCGGAAGCGTCTTCGACGCCTGGATGATGATCCCGGGCTGGATTCGTGGGGCTTCCACACCTCAATCAACCGGCGTGAAAATCGGGCATATTCTGGACCACCTTGATCACATCTGTCAATTGGCAGGTAATGCTAACCACGTCGGAATTGGTAGTGATTTGGATGGTGGATTTGGTAAGGAACAAGGCCCTCAAGACTTGGATACCATTGCTGACCTGCAAAAGCTCGATAGCCTGCTATCGAACCGTGGGTACTCCAGCGCTGATATCGCAGCGATCTTCAATGGTAACTTTCTAGCGCTGATTCGTAGTGCTTGGGGTTAATCATGACACTCGTCCAAACAGCTCATAAAGCACAATAGAGGCGGCGGCGGCTACGTTTAGAGAATCCATGTCATGGCTCATGGGCAAGCGAATTAGTTCATCGCAAGATGATTCCAAATCACGGGTCAAACCGTCCTTCTCAGCACCAAGAAGGACCGCGCACTTCGATGCTACCTCCTTATTAGGCAACTCGGCAGCTCGATCGCTAAGGGACGTACCTAAAACCATCCCATTGAATTCTCGAAATTTTGCCATTGCCTTGGGAATGCTCGGCACCTCAAACACAGGCAACCGGAAGATAGCTGTTGCCGAAGCCCGGATGCACTTACGAGAGTAAATGTCGGCGCCCTTACCCATTTCGATCAAGACGCCATCTACGCCGAAGGCAGCTGCCGTTCGAATAATCGTTCCAAGATTACCACCGTCAGCTAAACCTACTGGAACCACAAGCCGCTTTATCGAATCAACTTCATCATCGAACGAGGCAGGTTCTGGTCGATCGGCGCGGGCCAAGGCACCCCGATGAAAATCAAACCCCGCCTCCTGTGCCATCAATTCACTGGGCAATTTCCTAAGCTCTACATTCTTATGCTCAGCTAAATCGACCAATTCATCATGCCGTCCTTCTTCGACAATGACACTGCGGACACAAAAAAAGGGGGACCGCAGCGCAGCCTCGACAGCCCAACGACCTTCGATCGTGACCATTTCCGAGCTCACGATAACCCGATCATTGCCTAGTGGGAAGCTTCCTCACTCCGCCGCAGGAGAATTGCCATTCCGCCAAGTGCGATCATCATACCGCCTCCAAGAAGGCGAAGGACAGCACCAACAAGACTGACATCGAATGCGTTGACTCCGTAGGCTGCAATGCCAAGGCCAATGAGAATCGCAAAAATCGGCCCAGCCGTATTGACGGCTTTTTCCGACAAACGAATGCACCCCAAAACTGAGAACATCACTGTAAAAAAGATGACAAAAAGAATAAGGGGTGCCCATGCGCCGTTGCTGGCTCCGACGCAAACTTCACAAAACAGCCAGCTGAAGCCACAAACGTAGAGGAACCCGAGTGTGAGAGAATTCATAGACTTGAGCGTGATTCAGCTTCAAAAAGATTCAAGTTGATTGTTTGACCGAATGCCGCAGCATCCAAACAGTCGCTACTTTCGTCCGCGTTCCTTGAATTTACCAAACTTTCGAAACTTGTTGTAACGCTGGTTTAGGAGGTCTTCCGTGGAAATTCCCTCCAACTCTATGAGGTGCTTGTTCACGGTTGTCTTCAAGTTGCTAGCTGAACCAACATGATCGTGATGAGCCCCACCCATCGGCTCAGGAATAGCTTCGTCGATGATCTCAAGATCGAGAAGATCGCTTGCACTCAACTTGAGAGCTTGGGCTGCCTCAGTAGCATACTTGCGATCTTTCCAGAGAATCGCCGCACAGCCTTCCGGGCTGATAACAGAATAGTAGGCGTTCTCCATCATGAGAACGCGATCCGCAATACCAATACCCAGCGCCCCTCCCGAGCCCCCCTCCCCAATCACCACGGCTACAATTGGAACGGTCAAAGTCATCATTTCCCGCAGATTAAAAGCAATGGCCTCTGCGATGTTACGTTCCTCTGCACCTATCCCCGGATAGGCACCGGGAGTGTCGATCAAGGTCACGATTGGGATTTGGAACTTCTCAGCCATACGCATGAGACGCAGTGCCTTGCGATAGCCTTCGGGGTGGGCGCTACCGAAGTTACGGCGGAGATTTTCTTTAGTGTCGCGTCCTTTTTGATGACCGATCACGATGACTCGCCGACCCTCAAGGCAGGCAAACCCACCGGGCATAGCCTCATCATCGCCGATGTGGCGATCACCGTGCAACTCGAGAAAGTCTTCAAAGGAATGCTCCACGTAATCGAGCATAAAAGGGCGCTGAGTGTGTCGCGCGATTTGAACGCGCTGCCAAGACGACAAATTACGATAGATGTCGGTCTTGGTTTTGGTCAGCTTATCCTCGATTCGCTTCATTTCGCTGGACATGTCGATATCACTATCGGCAGCCCGGTCACGCAGCTCAGTAAGCTGACATTCTAGATTCACGATCGGCTTTTCAAACTCGAGAGGCTCAGTGCTCATCATCTTGCGTAATTTTAGCAGTTCTATGGCTCAGGTCAATGAACCAGCTTCACTTCAGTCCCGACGCGCAGGATAGTAAAAAGCTCCTGCATATCAGTCTTTTCAACCATAAGACCAAAAGGCGTATCGCCCGCATCAGGCCCTTCGGCATCTTCCCAGATAAAAAGACCAATCTTTTCCGTCCGCAACCATTTGCTACACTTCAGGTAAGTAGCGTCGGTAAAATTCACGGGACGATCCGAATCCCATGCCACCTTTTCGCTAATTGTGGTCGTCACTGGTCCAGCAACTTCCGGCGGGAGATTAGCATCGACGATCCTATATTCCTTAAAGAACATATCTTCGTCATATACAGTCAACGCGCGATTCTCCAAGCAGATCTCGATGCGGTAATTGAGCGGACAAACAACCAATTCCTCATCTGGATAGATCAGGGCGGTGGTTTTTCCATTTGCTCTCATAATGTAATCAACTGTGGAGTCACTGCGCTTAGCAATCGTAACGAGAGCTTCTCCCTGACTCACCACATGACGAAACTTCTCAGGCTGAGGGATCGGAGAGATCAGCAGATCGAGGTTCACTTCCCCTGCTACCCGCTTAGCATGGGTGATAGATTTGGATTCGGGGTAATACTGTATCAGGTAGAGAAAGCGGTCTCTTGCTGAAACAAGCTCTCCCTCCCTGAGAAGGGACATAGCAGTATCAAAGTGACCGTTCCCGAAGTCAGGCCTCTCAGGCTTCACTGCATCGTCTTCGATAATTTGGCTATTCACCGAGATCTCTGGTTGCACATCCTTTGTCGAGAAGTAAAAGGCCCCTGCCAGACCGGCCCCACAGATCATGAACGCAAAAACCGCCAGAGGGAACTTTAGACGAGCCATGAGTGAGATTAGATTTTTATGTTAGAGAAGACCTCGCCGCTTAAAATCAAACGCATTCATCTCCAATGAGCTACCGATCATTTCCATGGTAAACTTAATCAGTGAAATCTCCCAGGTATCGTCCACCCCAACAATAACGGCACGTGACGGATTACCGGACGACTCAATATCGCGAACAATACGATCACGCACCGCCTCGAGAGGTTCACTAGCGACACTTTCGGAGAAACCACGCTTCGCGAAGTTGAACCCATACTTCACTAGATTCACGTTTCCAAACTGACGAAACCAGTCAGCAAAAGCTTCCGCCTGCTCGCCAAAACCCTCGAACATCAGGTCCTCGTAGCCGCCCGGACGAAGGATTTTAGGACGTTCGGCCTCTAGGCGCCCTTCTCGAATGCGCACCTGGCCTACCTCATCCATTGGCTCAGTCAAGAGAGCAAACTCGAAGTTTGTGGTTCCGAACGTATCGATGCGGCGGTCTGGTTCATGGACAACATGGGTCGTCTCCATGGCATAGGCGATGTCATCGAAGGAGAGAGGCATAGGAACAATCGCGAGGAGAATACTGTTAGATTCACCCGAAATCCAATGATAATGCTTTCTGGCAAGCGTGAGTCATAACTCCTAAGTCGCGAACGTGTGACCGGAATAAAAAAAATGCGCCCTACTCGAGGACGCATTCACTAAAGTTGGAAACGATTTATCTTACTTGGACTGTTCCTCGATGTAGCCGATAACTTCGCCCACACTTGTCAGTTTCTCAGCATCTTCGTCGGGGACGTTGATGTCAAACTCCTCCTCGAACGCCATTACAAGCTCAACCGTGTCGAGCGAATCAGCACCAAGATCTTCGATGAACTTTGCTTCAGTTTTCACCTGATCTTCGCTTACGCCAAGTTGTTCAACGATGATGTTCTTAACTTTTTCTTCGATTTGTGCGTCAGCCATTTGAAATAAGATAGTTCCGTTCAGCGAGTTATTACCGGCGGTTCCGAGGTTTGGCAACGGTTTTTTTCTTATCTTTCTAAACTACTTCCGCATTTAGTAAATTTTCCTTCAGACAGAGTATTGCCGAGACCCTCCAGATGGCTATGTTGCAATCTTATGTCATTTGTCGAACAGCTCAACGCTCTGGACTCTGGCGCCCCACTCTCGGCCACTCTCAGCAAGTTTCGCCGACTGCTGGAGCCAAAGTCGCCTGCTGAGCTCGAAGCGCTGGCAAATAAATCTGTGAGAACGACAAGAGCACAGTTTGGTAAGACCATGAGGCTTTTCGCGCCCATCTACCTATCGAATGAGTGCGTCAACAACTGCTCATACTGCGGCTTTTCTCGGGATAACCCTATCCTGAGAACGACGCTAAGTGTAGAACAGGTCGTCAAAGAAGCCAAATTCCTTGCGCAACAGGGATTCCGGCACATCCTCCTCGTTGCCGGAGAACACCCTAAGTTCGTCTCAGGGGGCTACCTTGAGGAATGTCTCGAGTCACTTCGGGAATCTGTTCCGACACTCGCCATCGAAGTTGGCCCCATGGAAACACCTGAATACCGTCGCATGGTCGAGGCAGGATGCGAGGGATTGGTGGTGTATCAGGAAACCTACCACCGGGGCGCTTATGCTGAATTCCACACGGCAGGCCCCAAGAAACGATTCGATTGGCGCTTGGAGTGCCCAGAACGAGGTTACGAAGGAGGGTTCCGTCGCATTGGCATCGGCGCCCTGATGGGCCTAGCCGATTGGCACTACGAACTACTTCGACTTGCCGCTCACCTTGAATACCTTTACCGAACCTGCTGGAAATCGACGTTTACCATTAGTTTGCCGCGCCTGAGACCCGCTGCAGGAAACTTCAAGCCAGAATATCCTTTCAGCGATGCAGAATTCGTTCAGGCCCTCTGCGCTTTCAGGGTCTGCTTCCCTCAGGTGGGTATTATTCTGAGCACCAGGGAACCTCGTGCTCTCCGAGATGCGCTCTTCCCACTTGGCGTCACAAGCATCAGCGCTGGAAGTCACACTGAGCCAGGAGGATATACTGGCGAGGGTGCTGATGATGTTCACCTGACGGTCCGTGGGCGCCGCGTCGAGGTAAGTGACGAATCGGCACCTACTCCTTGCAACGCCAGTGAGGGGGAAACTTCGGCAACCGGACAATTTGACATTGCTGACGAGCGATCACCAGACGAAATCGCGGCCCGCCTCTCGCAAATTGGCCTGGAACCCGTTTGGAAAGACTGGGATCCCTCTATTCTCGCAGCCCCAAACCAGACTACACGACCTCCAAAAGCAGCGGTTCCGGACGGCGCTACAAACTCATGACTATCATCCTCAACGGAAATCCCTATAAAACTGAAGCGCCTGACAGCGGCGTCACAGTGAATGAGTTTGTATCACGGCTGAAGAACGACGAAATTCCGGTTCTAGTCGAACTCAATGGCGAAGCAATACTAACGCGAGAATTCGACTCTCAACTCATTAAAAACGGGGATGTCGTGGAGGTGATCCGAATGGTTGCCGGTGGGTGATTCCGACCACTCAACACTAGACAAAAGAGGTCGTCACAAGAAGAGCCGTATTCAGGCGTTCTAGATACTCAAAACGTGGGACATCCTGACAACCAAACATTTTAAGGTGTTTGGTATTCCATTGCGTATCAAGAAGTTGAAACCTTTTTTCACGCATTCGCTCAACAAGCCTAACGAGGGCTACTTTAGACGCATCTGATTCGCGACTAAACATCGACTCGCCGAAAAAGGCACCACCTATCGCAATTCCGTAGAGTCCTCCAACCAGTTGATCATCCAACCAGGTTTCAACCGAGTGCGCATAACCAAGCTCAAAAAGCTTAACGTAGCTATCTACGATTTCTTCGCTAATCCAAGTCGTTTCGCGGTCAGAACATCCCCGCATCACCTCAGCAAATGCAGTATTGATTCGGATTTCGAAAGGATCTCTCCTGAGAGTCCGCTTCAAACCGTGCGGAATATGAAATTCCTCCAAAGGGATGACTCCCCTGGGATCCGGGGAAAACCAACCAATCTCGCCCCTGTTATCCATAGCCATGGGGAACATACCACCCCGATAAGCCGCTATTAGGACAGCGGGGCGGATGTAGCCTTCTCTGGTGAAGATGGATTCCGACATGAACTACAACATTCGACAGTATGATCTGAGACTATTTTTGCCAAATCCAAAATGTTTTCGACCACTTGCTTTCCTGAGATCGCGAAATCAGAAAAATTCGGTGCTTGAAATTATAGGGCACCGCGCGTAAAGGTCCGACACTATGCCAGTTGCAACTCCGAAACAGTTCGAAGCCATGTTGGATGCCGCTCAAGAGGGCAGCTATGCCTACCCTGCGATCAACTGCTCCAGCCTCGTTACTATCAACGCAGCGCTGAAAGCCTTCGCAGATATGAAGTCTGACGGCATCATCCAGTTCTCTACCGGTGCGGGGCAGTTTGCTTCCGGCCTTAATCACAAAAATACGGTGCACGGAACCATCGCTCTCGCGGAACTCACCCATCGCCTTGCTGAGCAATACGATGTTCTTGTCGCCCTAAATACCGACCACTGCCGCCCCCATGTGGCTCCTGATTTCCTCGATCCTCTCATTGAAGCGACGGCCCAGCGTCGTGCTCGGGGCGAGAACAACCTTTTTCAGAATCATATGCTTGATGCCTCCGAGCTCGCTTTAGACGAAAACCTCGAGATCTCCAAGAGGTATCTCGCCACGTGCGCCGATAACGAGATTATTCTTGAAGTCGAAGCCGGCGTTGTGGGCGGCGAGGAAGAAGGAGCCGCTGGAACTGAAGACACTCCCGACGAAGATCTTTACACCACTCCGGAAGACATGATGGCTGTCTACGAGGCCCTCCACCCGCTTGGTCGCTTCACCTTTGCGGCCACCTTTGGTAATGTCCACGGGCACTACAAGCCTGGTGCCGTAAAACTGCGCCCCGAAATCCTCAAGCTCGGACAAGACGCCGTCACCGGGAAATATGGCGACAACGCTGAGTTCGACCTTGTTTTTCACGGCGGCTCGGGATCGACAATCGAAGAGATACGGGAAACACTCGATTACGGTGTCGTGAAGATGAATGTCGACACCGATACCCAATACGCCTTCACTCGGCCGATTGCCTCTCACATGTTACAAAACTACGACGGGGTTCTTAAAATTGATGGCGAGATTGGAAACAAGAAAGTCTACGATCCTCGTGCTTACCTCAAGGCTGCAGAGGAAGGCATGGCCAGCCGCATTGGAGTTGCGTGCGATGACCTTCTCTCAACAGGAAAGTCTATATCCGGGCAGGTCTAGTTACCGTAGTACCGGGAAGTCACGTTTATTTCAAGAACCCGGATCGACTCAGTCCATCCGGGTTTTTCTTTGTATCGGCTAAGTTCTAGCAATATACAGCCTCTGAATGACGTTTAGGTTAAAAAGTCCGCCATTCTGCCATTGTCAGCAGCCATAGTTCGTGGCACTCTCCCGCCATTATGAGACTAATCATCTTGCTCGTTTTCGGTCTTTCCCTGCTATTGCGCCCGTCTGCCCATACTGAGGAAAATAAAAAGGCTCCTGCCAAATCCAAAGCTCCCGCTAAAGAGAAACACCCAACTGGTTATACCGATACCCCTTACTTACCAGGGGGTAAGTGGAGAGTTCATGATGACGCGCGACCACGTCCTGAAGGCGTAACTCCAGGGGAAACCGCTTCTTCGGCGCCCTCCGACGCTATCATCCTTTTCGATGGTAGTAATCTTGATGAGTGGGTCATGGCAAAAGACAATTCCCCTGCTGATTGGATTATAAAAGAAGGCCTACTCGAAGTGCCGCCGAAAGGCCAAGGTGTTGGAGGCTACCTGCGAACCAAGCGGGAGTTTGGGGACGTCCAACTCCATATTGAATGGGCTTCACCCGATGAAGTTGTTGGGAAATCACAGGGGCGCGGCAATAGCGGTGTTTTCTTTCTCGGCGGATATGAAGTGCAGGTGCTGGACTCCTACAACAACAAGTCCTACGCCGATGGCCAAGCTTCAGCGATTTATGGCTACAAGCCACCCTTGGTCAACGCCTCTCGTCCCCCCGGAGAGTGGCAGACTTATGATATCATTTTCGAAGCCCCCAAATGGGATGCCGAGGGCAACCTTCTCAAGCAAGCCTTTGCCACCGTTCTGCACAATGGTGTTGTCACTCACCACCGGCAAAACTACCTCGGGCCCAGCGGCCATAAAAAGGTAGCAAATTACAACACGGTCAAAGAAACCGGACCAATCCAGTTGCAAAACCACAGTAACCCGGTTCGCTTCCGTAACATCTGGATTCGTGAGCTTGATCTCTCAGCAAATCAATAGTGAGGTGATTCATATTACCTCTCGTGGTCAAGGCGAAGGTTCAGCTCCGGCTTTTCTTTTATTCATGCGGCTGACTTGATACGAACCAATTCAAGCCCCACCCCTTGCGTGAGGAAAACGGGATCCAAGCCTTCATTTGCCGGTGTATTCTTTACGGCAAGCAATTCTCGAGAGAAAACAAGACGCCCAAACCGCCTTGCGGGATTTGAGCTAGTCAGACTGTGCCTCGAGAAAGCCCACGTCTAGAGGCCGACATCACGACCTTCTCCAGCCTTCTCCACCTCTACTTTGCGATCCTCGTGCTTTCCCTCATCCTTAGTGTGATCATCCTTAGTGTGATCATCCTTAGCGTGATCCTCACTTTCGTTCACACCCTCGTGCCCTTCATAATGATCGTCGTCATGATCACCGCCATGGCTTTCGTGTAGAACCTTGGTCACTTCAAATTCGTGCCTTTCACACCCCATGAAGGTGAGTCCGGCTATACAACCGAGCAGAACAAATTGGGACAGAGATTTCATGGGCAAGTCTTTAACCGCGCCGTTACACTTTTGCAACTTCCAACTTTACCTCTACGGTATCCCCTCCAATGCCCGCATCCGATCGCCCAAATATCCTATGGTACTGCACTGATCAGCAGCGCTTTGACACCATCGCAGCCCTAGGTAACCCCTATGTCTCAACACCTAATATCGACAAATTAGTCAGGGGAGGCACATCCTTTACCCATACTTACTGCCAAAGCCCAATCTGCACCCCCAGTCGCGCTAGTTTCATGACCGGTCTTTATCCGGCAAAACTCCACAACACACGCAATGGAAACGCCACCTTTCCCGAACAGACTCCTCTAATCAGCCGTCTTATTGCCGCACAAGGGTACGACTGTGGAATGATTGGAAAATTCCATCTGCAGAGTTCCGGCCACCGCACAGAACCCCGCGTGGCCAAAGATGGCTTCCGCTACTGGAAATTCAGTCATGCCCCACGCGATGACTGGCCCGAGGGTGAGCATGACTACGCGGATTGGGTTCGCGAAAATGGCGGCGACCTTAATGAAATGCGCGACTCACCCGAACGAGTCCCTAGGAGCTACCACCAAACTACTTGGGCCTCGACCCGGGCGATTGAATTCATCTCTGAAGAGCGTGGAGACCAGCCATGGATGCTCAACATCAATATTTACGATCCTCATCCACCTTTCATTCCTCCCAAGGAATATGAAGAAAAATTTGACCCAGAGAGTATGCCTGGGCCGACATTTGAAGTATCGGATATTGCGACCCAAGAAGAACTATCCGGTGCCGATTTTCAAACAATATCAAAGCCTCCCGAGGATTCCAACACTAAGGCCGAACAAGCTAAATACTATGCGATGATCGCTCTGATCGACGACGAATTTGGTCGCCTACTCAATCACTTAGAAGACTCAGGAGAAATGGAGAATACTGTTATTATCTTCACGAGTGATCACGGTGAAACACTTGGCGATCATGGTCTGTTTTTCAAAGGATGTCGATTTTACGAGGGCCTTACTCGTGTTCCGCTAATCTTCTATGCTCCCGGGATAATCCAAGAAGGCATCCAGTGCAAACAGCTGACCGAACTGCTCGATCTCTCTGCTTCATTACTTGAACTCTCAGGAGCCTGCATTCCAGATTACCATCAAGGCTGCTCGTTAGTTCCATATCTCAATGGCACACGGCCCGTTGATCAACCAATTCGCGAAGCTGTGCGCAGTGAGTATTTCGATGCTCTCGCTCCCGCCTTTACACAAGGCAATGGAACTTTCGCAACTATGTATCGTGACACCCGCTACAAGTTGATTGTTTACCACAGCATAGACAAAGGAGAACTCTACGACCTCGACACTGATCCTCAGGAACACAAAAATCTCTGGAGCAGTCCTGACCACGCAGACGTGCGCAACACCTTGATTTTAAAAAGCTTCAATCAGCACGTCAACGTTACGACCGACGTAGGCTCCGAAAGAATTGCCCCAATGTAGGTGGGCCCGTAGGAAATAGATATTTACTTCCTTCTAACGACGACTCTGCTTCCTCCGTGTTGCACGATCTCGATGGCTTCACCTTTTTTGATAAACTCACCATCGGCGACAACATCTAGATACTTGCCACCGAACTTTCCTTTCCCTGAAGGCAGGAGGTCCGTTGTTGTCCGTCCTAACAGTCCAACGTAACTGTCCCTTTCAGCCTCAATCTCTGGAAGCTCAATCGAAGACCCTGAAGCTACCGCCTCATCGAGAATAAGGCGATTTCCAAATCTGGTATGCGGAATGAATCGCATCCCCGCTAAAACCACCAAAAGCGCTCCTACAAGCCCCAAAGAGAGCATAAAAAAGGATTGCTTAAAGAGAGTCGCCCAAGAATCAGCACCGGGTAGATCGTTCCACTTCCATTCCAAATCGACTCGATCAACCATAGCAAGACCAAGGGCAACGAGAACGAGGGCGGCTCCGACCGCGCCAGGAATGATTGCTCCAGGAAATAAGAACACTTCGACAGCGATCAGAATCAATCCTAGAACAAGAAGAACAGCCAACTCGTAGCCAGCAAGGTTACCGGCCATGTAATTTCCAAAGAAGAAAAGTCCAAAGGCGAGAACACTGACAAGCCCCGGCAGGGCAAACCCTGGACTATTAATCTCCAGATAAGCCCCGGCCAAGCCAACCACGATCAGCAGCACTGACAGTTTTTGAATCCAGTGAGCAAAAGCCTCCATACCTAACGGCTTGGCACTAACGACCTCACCCTCAAGCCCTTCTTGCTTGATTATCTCCTTCAAATTTCTTGCGACCCCTTTTGCCAGCAGGGGCCTCCCATTAATAATTTCGGTCGCCTCAATTGTATTCAAATTGAGAACATTGCCAGCTTCATGAAATACCTCCCCATCGATCTTGACCTCCTTTTCACGTGTCACAAATGCTTCGGCAACGTCAGGATTATGACCGTTCAATTCAGCAGCATTCCGAACCGCCGCGATGATCATTTGAGTCACCTTATCGTTCATCGACTCGTTGAGGTCTTGACCGCCACCAGTGACAACTAGGGCAGATCCAATCGTAGCCGCAGGTCTCATGTAAATGTGGCTGGTTCCGACTGCAATAATCGCGCCCGCTGATTCTGCCCGAGTATTGACGAAAGTGTAGGTTGGGTAACTGATACTCTGCAAACTGTCGAGGACAAGGCCTTCGGTGTACCAGGCAAAACCTCCCGGTGTATCCATATCAAAAATCACCGCTTCAGCTCCGTCCAACTCCGCTTTTTTTAGAGTCCGATCCATAAAGTCAAAACTGGCCTTCCCCGTTGCAAGGGAATCTTCTCCAATTTCTAAAACGACTACCTTCCCCGCATAGCTCCCCTCCTCACGACGACCAAACAAGCTTGAATCAGACTCTTCACCGGCCTTCTCTTCTGTAACTTCAGTATCGCCGCTCACCTCATCAACCCCACTGAGACGTTCCCGATTAAGCTCCGCTGCGAAATCTCGCGGATTTATTTCAATAGTATCACTCCCCACTTTTTCAGCCTTGATTACTTCCTCGACCGATTCAGCAATTCCCTTGGCAAGCAGGGGTTTTCCTTCGATTTCTTTCACCGCCTCATCGGCTGTTAAGGTGAGGACCTCACCCTCCTCAGTGATTTTTCCCCAAGGAGCATCAATTTCTCGATTACGATCCACAAATGCCTCGGCCACGTCAATCCGATGCCCTTTTTCGGAGGCAAGGCTGCGGGCACGCGCTTTCAAAATAGACTGCGCCTGAGAAACTTGCAGACTCTTCTTCGATTCATCATCGGCAGCAATTGCTTCAATCGCCGCACTTCCAATGATGGCCGACACGCCCATATAGATAGAATCGCTCCCGAGCGCGACTAGCGCACCTGGACCTATCGCTGATGAAGAAATGTAGGAAACCGTCGGAACCGAGAGGTCAGCAACCCGCTCAATCGCATTCTGGAAATCGAGGTCCTCAGCTGGACGGTCAAAATCCAGATCAAAAATAATCATGGAAACCTTTGCCTTCTCGGCTCTATCAAGGAGGCGTCCGAATTCACGAAGCCTCTTGGAGTCTCCAAAATCATCGTCTTGAAGAGAAATGACGAGCGGTTTTTCTTCCCAATCAGAAAGCTCATCTTGACCTACCGACATATCCGCCGCTACTGCGGTGCCAATTGCCCCAACTATCAGCCAAAGCTTCGATGCTAAACTTCCCATACTAGTAAGATAGAAAATGTGAACACGACCGTCCAACGGTTTCGATAGTTGATTACGAATCCTTGACCCGCTTTGGATTAGGCAGATCTCAGGGATGCCTCACCAACGATCTCACGACGATGGAGCAGTAGAATAAAAAGTGAAATTGCAGCTATTAGGGTGATCCCGATAATGGCGATGAGCGTGAAGATCGTCGCCAGCTTTCGTCCGGTATTGTCTAAAGAGATACTAATTAGCAACGGTTCAACCAAGCCTGTTGCCTTAACCTCAATGATCTGTCCATAATTCTTGCTTTCAAACGATCCGAGGGAAACAGACTTTTCATCTCCGATGAATTTCGCCCTACGGTCAGAGGTTGCCAACTCAAGTTCCTGTGCACTTGCCACGTCAAATAGGTAAAGTCGACCACCGGGGGGTAACCAATCCCTCTCTCTCTCGGATTCACTTTTAACTTCGACCGGCAGCCAAACGGTGTATTTGCCTTTGGTAAGCAACTTAGCTTCAAAAGCCTGAGGCAACAAACCTCGCGCGGTCTCCTCAAACAAATCCGGTATCTGACGGAATCCGTAGGTAGTGGCGAGAATCAACCCTGCAACAAGCACTAGCACCGGAGGCACGGAGCAAAGCAGCAAAGATAAAGATTTTCTCATTCGATCAGCAAATTCCGCGAGAACTCTTTTGTTCGGTCATTTCTCCCGAGGAAACGCTGAAACCAGCATTATCGATCATTGGAACTGCGTAGAGAGCAGGGAGGCTGAAAAGCAGGGTGGATAGCAATGTCACTAAAGTGTATCGATTCATGGATTATGGCACAACTTTCGCCCTGTTCTCGGTCCTATTAGGCGAGGAAGGATAATTGCTAGAGCCATCCGCCCAAATGTTGGTGAATCTCGCAGTCGAGCAAGAGAGTAAGGACCTCATTTTGTGGCAGTTACCTCTCATGAGCAAGGGATAACAGAGCCGTAAAACGCCAACAAGCTATTTCGATGACATGAGCACCGCCACACGGGACATGAACTCAACTCTAGCGGTCTCAATCGGCCCCGCTATCCTCGCTCCAGCAGCGAGCGTGTGTCCTCCCCCTCCGAATTCCGCGCAAATCTCTCCGACACTGTAATGTTTATTTTTAGAACGTGAACTCACTCTGATCATGCCGTCACTCAATTCTTCAAACAAAACAGCAATTATGACACTATCGATTGATCGGATTGTGTCGATCGCCCCTTCCGTATCACCAATTTGAAGGTTCAATTGTTCCGAAACTATTCGAGGTAAGCTAACACTGGCAAATCGTCCATCTTCACTAATCTCCATTCCCTCAAGGATATACTGCAACATCTCGACTCGACGCCGAGGATAGTTTTCGTACAAACGTTGATTAATATCTCCGACATCGACCCCAATTTCGATAAGCTCCCCGGCAATACGCATAGTCTCCGACGAAGTCGACGGATAGCGAAATCCCCCTGTATCTGTGGAGATGGCTGCATAAAGATTTTGGGCTGTATCGGGACTGACACTCCAGCCCGAGTAGCTGGCGAGTTGATAAACAATCTGGCCGGTCGCGGGCGAGTCAGCATCAACATAATTGATGTCGGCGTAACCGGTATTACTAATGTGGTGATCGATATTAATTACCAATTCGTTACCCTCAAGAGCTTCCCAGAACCCTTTCCCAAGCCTGAGCTTATCCGCCGAGTCCAAGACGATAACAAGGTCAAATTCGCCGGCTTTTTCCGGTGTTTCAATCAGTTCTGCACCGGGAAGAAACCTGAGCGATTCCGGAACAGGATCGCAATTAACAATTACGACTTCTTTCCCCTCCCCTTGGAGAATCAACCCCAGGGCCACAGCTGAACCGACCGCGTCACCATCAGGACGCGCGTGACTTGTCACCCCAATTCTACGAGCGCCGCTAATGGCTCTAATAATTTCGTCGAACGTATCTTCCACCGTTTTCTACCTTAATCATTAGCCAGAGACTCTAAGCGACAAAGGACGCTCGATTACCTGTCAATTATCGGGACTTTCATTCCCGTTTTCCAAGTCAATTTCACCAAGTTCTTCGAGGATATTCAAAACTCGAACTCCGCGCTCAACCGAATTATCGGCTACAAAAGTCAGCCTCGGAGTATTCCTAAGTACTACACGCTTCATCACCACACCTTGGATAAATCCATGCTTTGCATTGAGCCTACTGATAACTTGATCCGCCTCAACTTCTTCACCGATAACACCTATGAAGACCGTCGCTGCCCTAAGGTCCTTGGCCGTTTCAACAGCATGAATTGTGACGAGAATGTTCGTAAATTCGAAACTCTTCTCAATACAAGCACTGATTTCGCGCTTGAGCAGTTCGTTTACACGGTCTAGTCGCTGGCTCATAGCACCCTCTCAGGCTGTGAAGAGATGGACACGAAAGATTCCCAAACACTCGGAAATCAGAGTGTCTTGGCGAGCTTCTCGAGCTCGTAGCATTCGATCACGTCTTCCTTCTGATAATCGTTGAATTTGCCAAGCTTTATCCCGCACTCGAGACCATTCTTGACTTCCTTCGCATCGTCTTTAAAGCGTCGAAGCGTCGAAAAACCGCCGTCGTAGATCGGAACACCATCACGGACTACTCGGGCACGTGCTGTTCGCACAACCTTACCATCCGTAACAACGCAGCCTCCTACACGGCCAGACGAAAGCTTGAACACTTCTAGAACCTTTGCGTGGCCTATCACCCTCTCGCGGGTTTCGGGATCGAGCAGTCCAAGCATCGCCTCCTTCACTTGATCAATTAGCTCGTAAATGATCGAGAAGAGTTTCACTTGAACGCCTTCGCGCTTAACAACTGGCTGTGCCTTGCTTTCCACCTTGGTGTTGAAACCAATGAGGATTGCGTCGGATGCACTTGCTAGCAGCACGTCCGCCTCAGTAATTGGGCCGGCACTTTGACGAAGAATGTCGACTGAGATTTTATCGGACTCAATTTCAATCAATGATTTTTCGATCGCCTGAATTGAGCCTTGCACATCGGCCTTGATAATAAGCTTGAGAGTCGTCTTCTTACCCTGCTCGATATTTGCAAAGAGCGTCTCTAACGCGGATTTATCCTGAGGCTTTAATTTCTCTTGGCGGACCTGATCGAGACGTTCGCCCCCGAGTTTTTTAGCTTTGCGCTCGGACTCCATCTCGATGAGTTCATCCCCAACATTAGGAACACCCGAATACCCCACGACTTCTATTGGGGAAGAGGGGCCCGCCCCCTGTGTGCGGACGCCCGTATCGTCGATAAGCGCCTTCACTTTGCCATGATGATTTCCACAGATAAAGGCGTCCCCGACGTCAAGCGTGCCTGCCTGCACCACAACAGTAGCAGTGGGCCCTTTACCTGGTTCTGTCCGTGCCTCAATCACAATACCGCGTGCAGCACCTTCAGGGTTCGATTTTAACTCCAAGACTTCCGCTTGAAGGTGAATTATTTCAAGAAGCTCATCAAGTCCGGTGCCCTCTTTTGCTGAGACTTCGACGCAGATTGTCTCACCTCCCCAATCCTCCGGAGTCAGGTCGTTCTCCTGAAGCTGGCCTTTGACCTTGTTCACATCGGCACGAGGAAGATCTACCTTATTAATCGCGATAATAATGGTAACGCCGGCTGCGCGGCAATGGTCAATTGCTTCGAAAGTGGTCGGCATCAAGCCATCATCAGCCGCTACAACGAGGACTACGATGTCGGTAATGTCGGCACCGCGGGCGCGCATTTCAGAAAACGCCGCGTGACCGGGCGTATCGATGAAGGTGACGCTCTTGTCGTTGCGGATAATCTGGTAAGCACCGATGTGTTGAGTAATGCCGCCAGCCTCACCATTAACCACCCGAGATCCACGGTAAGCATCAAGTAGCGATGTCTTACCGTGGTCAACATGCCCCATGAATGTGACAACCGGCGGGCGAATCGCTAGCTTCTCTTCCTCAACCTCTTTAATGTCTTCGACCTCAGGAACCTCAATGACTTCTTCAACTTTGTGAACACCAGCCCCCTTTTCGCGCTTTTCTTTCTCGAAGACGAAACCATGCTTTTCACAAATCTGAGACGCCACATCGGGCTCGATCGATTGAGTCTGGTTGGCAAAGACATCCAGCTCCATCAGGTCTTGGATGATCTTGAAGGGCTTCATCTCCATCATCTCCGCCAAATCTTTGACGATAATGGGTGGCTTGATATGAATAATTTTTTGACCGCCAACTTCTTCTAAACTGCTATCGCTGCCATGATCATCGGCTGCCTCGGTATCTTGAGGCTTCGCCTCTCCCTCCTCGGTGAGTTGGCTGGAGGCTTTGTCTAAGCCTAGCGCCTCTCCTTTTCCTTTGCGCTCACTCTTCTTCTCCTCCTTTTCCCAAAGGTTCAGTGCCTCCGCTTTTTTTTCGTCGAGAGACTTATCGCCGGAGTCAGCGTCATCCTGGTTATCTTTTTCGGGCATAAGAGGTTTGGTGATAAAAACAGTCCAGTGAGAAAATTTGGAATCGTTTATTCTGAAAGTCTAAAAAGCCTTGTCGAATTAAGAAGCCAACCGAAGGATTCGATCGGTGGGTTCACCCTTTTCAGTTTTCCTCCTCGGCAGGTGCTTCTTCCTCGACAGGTGCTTCTTCCTCGACAGGTGCTTCTTCCTCGACAGGTGCTTCTGAAGCGCTCTCCTCGACAGGTGCTTCTGAAGCGCTCTCCTCGGCAGAGGCTTCCTCAACCTCCCCTTCGCCACCTACCGCGGCTTTTGCCCTATCGAGAACCACTTTACCCTCATCGACACTGACACCTAATACATCAGCGATGTCGACCTCATCAACGTCGTTGGCGATCATCTCGATGGACATCAACCCACCACGCACGAGAGCGACAGCAATTTCCTCATCGATATCTGCCGAACTGGAAATCGCCGAGGCGGCCTGAGCGACTTGGGCTTCAAATGCCTCATGGGCAGATTCATCCTTCTGAACCTGCACATCCCAACCTACAAGGCGCGCCGTGAGGCGAGCGTTTTGGCCGCGGCGTCCGATCGCCTTTGAGAGCTCTTCCTCGTCCACTCGAACCAGAACTGACTTATTCTCTTCATCGAGGGTTATCGACCTAATCTCTGCCGGCTTTAGGGCTTCGCCGACAAACGCATTAATGTCATCGCTCCAGCGGATGATATCGACTTTCTCGTTGTTAAGTTCGCGAACAATATTTTTGACGCGAGCGCCTCTAAGTCCAACGCAAGCACCAACAGGGTCGACTTTTTCATCTGCACTGAAAACCGCCACCTTAGTCCGGTAACCCGCCTCGCGGGCCAACGAACGGATTTCAACCGTGCGATCAGCGATTTCACTCACCTCAGATTCAAAAAGTCGGCGCACGAAATTGGGGTGGCTTCGGGAAAGAATAATCTCAGGACCTCGCGCCCCATTCTCTACCGCAACTACATAGGCGCGTATGCGGTCGCCTACGTTATATTCCTCGGTCGACACACGCTCCCGTTGGTGCATCACTCCCTCGAACTTACCGAGGTCAATAAATACGTCACCTCGCTCAAACCGACGCACTGTGCCACTGACAATATCTCCGGCCCGATCTTTGAACTCGTCGTAGATCATCTCTTTCTCGGCCTGACGTAGACGCTGCATCATGGTCTGCTTGGCAGTCTGAGCGGCGATCCGTCCGAAGTTCGCGGGAGTGATGTCTACCTCTAGATCATCGTCCACGTTAAGTTCGGGGTTAAGCCGTCGAGCGGTAAAGATGTCGATCTCGTCGTATGGATTTTCGACACGGTCGCAAACCACCAAAGTCGCGAAAGCGCGGATATCACCTTTATCAGGATCGATATGAATCCGCATCTCGCGAGCAGGACCGATGCTTTTGCGAGACGCAGACAGGAGTGCCGTCTCAAGCGCTTCGACCATTGTCTCGCGATTGATTCCTTTTTCTTTTTCGTAATATTCGAAAAGTGCTAGCAATTCGTTTGTCATTTTTTCGAGCTAATCTTTCGATGTTGAGACAAAAAAAAGCGGGACGAGCCCACTTAATCCATTTAGCCAGTATACAGGCCAACTTCTCAAGATTGTAGGATCGCAACTATAGGGGGTTCCGATCGAATAGGCAAGACGTAAATCTAGACAAATCAAGCCATGTCAAATGACCTCATCAAAGCCATCAGTTTCGATGCTGCTGGGACCCTCATTCATCTCGCCGAACCAGTCGGAAACGCCTATTCGCGAGTGGCTCAAAGGCACGGCATCTCAGCTTCACCCGACTCACTTAATCACGCTTTCTCACGCGTCTGGTCCCGGACTCCACCTCCCTTTTCCCCTGAATCCACTGTAGATCATCCTAATGAAAAATCGTGGTGGGAACACCTCGTTGGCGAGGTGTTTGCGGAGGCCCAAGCTGTGTTCTCGAAGGCTCACGATTTCGAGGTATTTTTTGAAGACCTCTATGACCATTTCGAAGCACCTGGAACTTGGACTGCTGACCCCGATGCGACAGAGGTGCTTTCGGTCGTTACCAAAAGTTATCCCGTAATTATACTTTCAAATTTTGACTATCGACTGCGTCGCATCCTTAGAGACCTCGCGCTTTTGTCGCATTTCCAGCACACTCTACTTTCATGCGAGATTGGAGCGTCGAAACCTAATCCCAAGATCTTCGCAGAAGCTGCTTCAAGACTGGCGCTTCCCCCTGAGACTATCCTGCATGTCGGAGACGATCCCGAATGCGACTGGACTGGAGCGGAAAACGCCGGATTTAAGCACTTTCGAGTTGGGAGAAAAGAAAATTCACTTCGATCATTATTAGAAGAACTTTCACTTGCGTGATTGATCTTGCGCATTAAAATTAGCGCCCGTCGCGGTAAACCACCGGCGACGTTTTTGTGGACGGATAGCTCAGTTGGTAGAGCAGTTGGCTTTTAACCAATTGGTCCAGGGTTCGAGTCCCTGTCCGTCCACTCTTTTTTCCCTTTCTACCCTCGGGCGAGGTCTTACCTCTTGGGTCAAAACAAACCATTCGGCTCTCAGGCACGGGGCGTGATTCGGTTCCTACGGATCACCCAGTCCTTCCCTTCAACCTGCTCGACTACTCCTTGTCGATATATATTGATAAGGATACCAATGGCAACGAATCCGACCAGCAGTGACGAACCTCCGTAGCTCACAAAAGGCAGCGTTAGACCGGTGTTAGGTAAAATTGCTGTTGTCACTCCGATGTTGAGGAAGGCCTGGAAACCTATATAACCCGCCAGTCCAATGGCAAGTAAAGTTCCAAATCGGTCGGGCGCGTGCGCTCCAATGATAAATCCTGAGAAGACCAGAAAGACAAATGCGAGAACAACGAGAATTGTACATATCAGGCCCATCTCTTCTCCAATCATGGGAAAGATAAAATCAGTATGGGCAAATGGCATGTACATCATCTTGAGACGGCCTTCTCCAATTCCTCGGCCTGTCATCCCCCCTGATCCGATTGCCATGAGAGCCAGCCACTGTTGGTAGCCCGCTCCGTCCTGATGCTTCTCGAGATCAAGAAAAGCCATGATACGCTCAACCCTGTTCGGGGCGTAGTTCATCATCCCCATAAAAGCAACCACTCCAGCAAGACAAAGCCCCGTGAGGTATTTCCAGTTGGTGCCCGCAACAAAAAGAATAAGAAAGGTAGTAGCGGAGAGAACGGCTGTCGTGCCGATATCAACCTCAAAGAGGATGAGCAACAGAGGGAGCGATACGACCGCCAGCGGCGCACCAAACCCTTGAACCAGATGATCGCCGCCATCGGGATGTCGAGAGAACCAGTAAGCGAGAAAAGTAATGACCGCAATCTTGGCAAACTCGGAAGGCTGCAGGCGCAATGACCCAAATTCGATCCAACGAGATTCACCGTTAATATCCCGCCCGATCCCTGGGACAAAACAAAGCGCAAGAAGAACCACCACCCCTCCATAGAGGAGCCAGTTCCGTTTTTTCCAGAAGCGATAATCCGTCATCGCCGCCCAGGCACAGAGCCCGATGCCCAAAAACAGCCAAACCCCCTGCTTCTTGGCTTCGCGATAGCCATCAGTAGGATCAGCACCAGCACTGAAAACACACGTACTGATAAGCATCACGAGCCCTACGATCACCAGAAAAGAAACGGCGGATAGCAGCATGATTAGACTTTTCTGGTGCATGGAAACGTGAAGCGTTAAGTGGCTATTAAAAGAAATCAGCGCTACTTTTAGTTGCGACGAGGAACACTAAGCTTTTGCCCGATTTGGAGGGTCTCGGGTCGATCAATGCCGTTAAGCTGCATCAACTCATTGAAAGAAACGTCAAGCTCGCGGGAGATCGCCCAAGCAGTATCTCCAGGCTTCACCGTGTAGGTCGTGCGCTGTGAAGCGGCGTTGTTTTCCGCTGCTTGAACGGGCCGTGAGGCAACGACAGGTTGAGCGATAGCAACAGGCCCCTTATCAGGAATGTTCAGCCAGCGACCAGGGTAGAGCTCATTATCGGAAATGATTGAGTTAGCTTGGCGGAGTAGTTCAGGATCGACTTTAAGAGCCTTGGCAATTTGCGAGAGCGTATCCCCCGCCTGAACTTTATACTGGAGATCATTAGCAAGATTCTGATTAAGGGGAGCCGCGAGTGCTGCGCCAGCGACATCTTGTTCAGGCTCCTTCGCCGCCGCTGGAACCGAAACGGCAAGTGCGCGCTTATCCTGAACAGCCTCATCGACGGTTTCCCGGGCTGAGCTAATAGTGACGGCGGTTTCCGTCGAGGCCTTATCCACCATCTTGAAAGCCAACATTCCACCGATTGCTATCGCATGAAGAATCGCGACGATACTGATGATTCTAGTGAGGCGAACATCTGGTGTATCAAGATACCAGTCCTGCTCTTCGGTGAGATTAGCTGCAAGCTTCGTCTGCGCGCGAGTTCGACTAAGGGTGGTGTGGCGGGCGCCTTTTGCTGTTCTTCGATTTCTTCGTGTGTTGCTCATTGTTGTCGTTGGTTGTTGTAAAGTATTACGATAAAGAGAGTGCTTGAACGGCCTTTCTGAAGGCGTCTCCCCGCTCTTCATAGCCCGAGAACATGTCAAAACTCGAGGTCCCTGGAGAAAAGAGAACAATGTCACCGCTCTCAGCCGCATCAGCAGCAATCTGGACTGCCTGATTTAGATCGTCAGCAATTAGGCAAGTAGTCCTCGGACTCCATGAACTCACAATCTCCTCTTTAACCTCCCCGATACAGATCGCGACTTTGGCTTTCTCCCCGGCTGATTCTGCCAGAGCACTAAATTCCAAACCTTTTTGCTTACCCCCTACAATCAAGACTAAAGGGGCATCTTGCCCTGAAATCGCACTCTCAAGCGAGTGAAGATTAGTCGACTTGGAATCATTCAAATAGAGGACTCCGTCGATCTCACTAACTTTCTCACAGCGGTGGGCGGGAGCTCTAAAGCTCTTTACGGACCCGTCAATAACACTCCAGGAAATCCCTAGGAGATCGGCCACAGCAAGACACACCATGACATTTTCTGCATTGTGTTTGCCTTGAAGCTCAGCTTTTCTGAAGTCAAAGCTTCGACCGGTCTTTTTCTCATAGATTAATCCTTTCTCATAGCTGAAATCACCTCCTTCAGAAAAGGCCGAGAAAGTGGTTCTTACCCAATCACTCCCTACGTCGTCTTCGAGCTTACATATTGCCTGTTTGCCCCCCTCGCCATTCTCAAATACTCGCAGTTTTGCCTGCCTGTAGTCATCCAGGCTCTCATAACGGTCAAGGTGATCGGCCGCAAAGTTCATCCAAACCGCCACCTCTGGACTGAATGTTTTAATTGTCTCAAGTTGAAACGAACTGACCTCAAGAACAATCCAATCCAGCCCCTCTTTTGAGGCAACAACATCGCTGTAAGCACGCCCGATATTTCCAGCCGCGACGGCCTTCAACCCGCTGCTGTTGATCATATCCACGACGAGGCTGGTTGTCGTTGTCTTACCGTTCGTTCCTGTGATCGCAACTACTGGAATTTCACTGAGACGAAATGCAAATTCGATTTCACCAATCAGCTCATCTGACGCCTCGAAAAAGGCCCGGGCTATGGGCCTGCGCTGGTCGATCCCGGGGCTAATCACAGAAACGTCGTAGGCTATCGGTGGAGAAAGCGCATCATCACCGCAAGTCAAAACCACACCCAGTTCGGCAAACCGCTCCACAGCGGAGGCCAAGCGCAATGTATCACCGCTATCAAAGGCAGATACACTTGCCCCATGGCTAAGCGCCAAAGCAGCAGCAGCAAGACCGCTACCACCAGCACCTAACACAGCAACTTTTTTACCTATCAAATCCATCTAACGAAGTTTTAGAGTCATCAACCCAAGCATTGCGGAGATAATTGAGATGATCCAAAAACGATTAATAACTTTGCTCTCAGCCCATCCCATCAACTCAAAGTGATGGTGAATCGGTGACATCTTAAAAATTCGTTTGCCTGTCAGCTTGAAGCTTGCCACTTGAAGAATCACAGACGCGGCTTCCATCACAAAAACAAAGCCGACGATGATCAGTAGTAACTCCTGCTTGCAACAGATCGAAATAGTCCCCAGCATCCCGCCAATGGCAAGAGAGCCCGTATCTCCCATGAAGACCTTTGCTGGGTAACAATTAAACCAGAGAAATCCGAGACCCGCGCCAACGAGCGCCGTACAGAAAATCGATACTTCCCCGGCATGACGGTTAAAAGGGACCTGAAGATAGTCCCCTCCAATAATCTGGTGACCCGCAACGTAACTAAGTATGGCATAAGCCATTGCCGTAGTGACAGTGCACCCGGCAGCAAGACCATCAAGGCCATCGGTCAGGTTCACTGCATTCGAGCACCCTACGATGACAATCGGAAGCAGGACAAACGTGAAAAGACCCATATCCTCAATCACCGGATCCTTTAGGATGGGCAAGTAAAGCCTTCCAATGTAATCGGAAGTATCGGGGTGGCTGTAAAGGTAGCCGACGGCAATGAAGGAAACTGCACATTGAACGATCAGCTTAACCTTGCCCCGCACACCAATTGAATTCTTTCTACTTATCTTTAAATAGTCATCCACAAAACCGAGTAGCCCGGTTCCCAACATTACAAAAATGAGGGCATGCACGAAGGGATTTGTGGGGCGTGCCCAAAGAAGAACAGAAATTAAAACTGCCCCAACAATCAAGACCCCACCCATTGTAGGTGTCCCCGCCTTTCCGCCATGGAGTTCAGCCAACTCATTCACCTCTTCCTTAGTCCGAATTGGCTGGCCTAACTTGAGGGAAATCAGCTTGAGAATTACTTTATTCCCTAACAGAACGGTTAGAAGGAAGGCGGTCAAACAGGCCCCGGCAGCGCGAAATGTTTGATACTGAAAAACGTTCAGTGGATCCAACCAGTCTGAGTGATCTTTTAGCAGGTGAAGAAAATACAACATAGATGCCTGTTGCTAGTTGAAATGGTTGATTACTTTTTCCATAGCGGCCGCACGACTCCCCTTGACGAGAACGAGATCATCGTAAACGAGGAAGTCGCGAAGAAATTGAGATGCGGCGTCATGATCAGCAAAGTGATGGCGTTCCTGAATGCCAACCGCTCCTTCGTTTATCATAGCAGCCTTAGTTCCGACGGTAACTAAGGCATCCACTCCAGTTGTGACCACCGCTCCACCGACGCTCAAATGAGCCTCCCGTTCGTGTTCCCCCAACTCTCCCATAAATCCTAACACCGCTACACGCCGACCCCCTGCTGGAGAGATCTTCAAGGCCTCAAGGGCAGCTTTCATCGAATCCGGATTAGCGTTATAGCTATCATCAAGAAACCTAAATCCTCCTGCAGTTCGTTCCTGAAGACGGCCACCACTCAACTTTACTCTACCCAAGTTCTCGGCAATAACATTCGGAGCGATGCCCTGACGAAGCGCGACTGCAGCGGCAAGCAACGCGTTATTGACCATGTGCAAGCCCCTGACCGGCAGCACAATCTCGGGAGAATCATTCATCTCTGATCGCAGAACGAACTTTATTTGCCCGCCCTCAATTACCTCAACAGCCTCCGCCCTAACATCCCCCTCTCCAATCCCTACTGGGATTAATTCACAGGAAACCCGATCACTTACATATTTAAAAAAGTCATCCGCGACCGGCATTGCACAATAGCCACTGGCCGGAACAGCTACAGCCAAGGCTGACTTCTCTTCAGCAATGGCCTCCCGTGTCATCATGTGCTCAATGTGAGCAGTTCCGATATGAGTTATAACGGCAGCATCTGGCTCAGAAATCTCAGCCAGCGCCTCAATCTCTCCGGGATGATTCATGCCCATTTCCCATACACCAAACTTATCGTTCCCATCGCCCGCAAGAATCGTCAGGGGCAGACCAATATGATTGTTCAAATTGCCGACTGTGCAGTTGACTTGCCCTCCCGTAGACAGCAAGGCACCTAGGAAGTCTTTGGTAGAAGTCTTACCGTTACTGCCGGTAACACCGACCACAAAGAGTCCTTCACTTTCTCTCCGATGATTGAAGGCGAGGCGTTGCAGGGAGCGTAACGTGTCTTTCACCCGGACAATCCCTCCAGTAAAACTCTCGGTTTCCGCAGTCAAATTGCTAACTACAAGAGCTGCGGCTTTCCTCTCCACGACCGAACCGATAAAATCGTGAGCATCAAACCGGTCACCTTTAAGAGCCAGAAAAATCTGGCCTTCATCAACCGTTCGTGAATCAGTAGAAATCGATCTCACTTGAACAGATGGCACTCCCTGGAGAAGTTCTCCGTCGCACCAGCGAACCAATTGGCTAAGAGTTATTGGCATCATCTCTCACCTCCTTCCGCTTTCTCACGAATAAAATTGACCGCAGTCCTGCGATCATCAAATTCATGCCTAACCCCGTCAATTTCTTGATAGGTTTCGTGTCCCTTACCCGCGATTAGTACGATATCGCGTTCTTCAGCAAGTCGAATGGCTCGCTTGATAGCTAGCCTTCGATCTTCGATCACTTCGTAATTGTGGCTTTGAAAACCCTTTTCAACGTCCTCAAGAATTTGAGCTGGAGGCTCGGTCCGGGGATTGTCTGTCGTCAAGATGCATAGGTCACTCTGATCTTCAGCTGCCTTTGCCATCATCGCTCGCTTTCCAGTATCCCGGTCGCCTCCACAGCCAAAGACAGTGATAATACGATTAGGTCCGAGGTCGCGAAGTGTCTTGAGCACACTAGCAATCGCATCCGGCGTGTGGGCGTAATCAACGAACACGCGATAGTTGATCTGCCGATCACCAACAGCCTCGAGTCGACCGGGCACTTGCGGAGCCTCCGCCATCTTCGAGACGGTTTCTCGGAGGTTCAAACCGACACCATAAGCAGAAGCTATCGCTGCGACCGAATTGTAGACGTTGAAGACCCCGATCAAAGGAGTTCTTACGAGGAAGCTGCGCTCGCCAAAAGAAAGTTTGAACTCAGTTCCGTCAAAATCGCTTCTTATATCATAAACTTGAAAATCCGCACTCGCAGATCGCCCAAAGGTGTAAACCTTGAGTCGCTCAAATTTTCTTTTCCTAAGCCGCTCACCAAAGGAATCGTCCCCGTTAATGATCGCAACTCCTTCCTTAGATGTATCAAGATCCATCGCAGTGAACATGGCTGCCTTCGCCTCGAAGTAATTTTCCATTCCTCCATGGAAGTCGAGGTGATCCTGAGTAAGATTGGTAAACACTCCAACATCGAAGGAGACCCCTGTTATACGCTTCTGGATAACGCCGTGAGATGACACTTCCATGGCAACTGCGCGACAGTCAGAATCGAGCATTTCGCGCAACAATTTCTGAAGTTCTGGCGACTCCGGAGTCGTATGAGGAGCATCTTTAACTTCATCCCCAACTACGTATTTTATCGTCCCAATGAGACCGGCTCGATGAAGAGTTGCTTCGAACAGGTGATGAATTAAAAACGTCGTCGTCGTTTTGCCATTGGTGCCCGTTACCCCTATTACTGGAAGGTCATGGCTCGGATTACCCTCGAAATTCGCAGCGGCGATTGCCATGGCAAGTCGAGGGTCATTCGTTTGAATCCACGTGATCGAAAACTCAGACGCGTACGGTTGGCCCGAAACAATGGCGACAGCACCGTTATTGATGGCCGCCTCAATGTATTCATTGCCGTCATCACCCTGCCCAACAAGAGCGCAAAAGACCCCGCCCTTAACAACTTTTCGCGAGTCAAAAAACACCCCGGACACCTCAATATCAAGCGAACCGGAAACGGACTTAACGCAGATAGAATCAATGAGTTCCGACAGCTTCATGGATTTCGCCCCCCACTCTCCAACTCATTCAAATTCGCGAACGAAGTCTCTGTCTCATGCTCAATTTCCTCAAGAAGATCTGGCTCGATGCCAATAATCTTGACCGCATCAGCGACAATTTCTTTGAACACAGGACCAGCAACACTCCCTCCATAAGCGGGACCATTCGTGATACTTGGGTCATCGACCACGATCAAGCCCACTAACTGGGGATTGTCAGCGGGGAGAAACCCCATAAAAGAGGCAGTGTAACGATCTGAGGCATACCCGACATTTTCGATGTATTTTCTAGATGTGCCGGTTTTACCGCCCATTGAATAACCTGGTAGCTTCGCCTTAGCGCCAGTCCCATTTTTCGTAAGAGCCTCCACCATACACTGGCGAACTTGAGCCGCCGCCTTTGCGCTAAGAACTCTACGAGCGGCCTTCATGTTTCCTTTCAACATTGGAAGATCGCCTGCTCCTAACTCCCTCACACTATCAATGATCGTCGGAGGCTGATACACTCCTCCGTTGGCTATCACGCTGCAAGCCATCAGCATTTGCATTGGAGTAACACTGACTTCGTAACCCATCGTGCGACTCGAGAAGGAAGACTTGGACCACGTATCGACACTACTCATCCATCCTGACTGCTCAGCGTTGAGTTCAATACCAGTTTTGGATCCAAATCCAAACTTCTGAGCATAAGAGTGGAATCCCTCGCGATTCAGTGGCCGTGCAACTTTGTAGGCACCAATGTTGGAAGACTTCGCAAATGCCATCTGCGCAGTCAACACACCGTAGGGGTGATGGTCTCTTAGCGAAGAGCCATCACGTCTATAGTATCCCATCTCGCAATCAATCTCGGTCATCGGGTTCACCAAACCACGGTCGAATGCGGCACCGTATCCCACGACCTTAAAGGTTGAGCCCGGCTGATAAAGGTCAGTCACAGCAATGTTTCGGCGAACCGGCGGCATTCCTCGAATACCCTTACGGGTAGCCAGATCGAAATGGGGACGGCTCGACATCGCGAGAACTTCGCCCGTTTTCGGATCCATGAAGATTGCCGTCGCTTTCTCAGGACGGTGACGATCAATAACTGCGTCCAGCTCACGTTCCAAAATCTCCTGGAGCGCCATGTTGATCGTGAGGTAGACATCTTTACCTGGAACAGGGTCGACCTGTAATCCTCGGTAGGCGTGAATTTCACGACTCTTACGATCGCGTTCACAATAACGATATCCCGGTATGCCTGTCAGCACTTCGTTCAAGGTCTTCTCAACACCGGAGACCCCAACCCCCTCCTGATCAACGTAGCCAATGACTTGAGTCAAGGAGAGAGGACTTGGATAGTAACGCTTTTCACCTTTGCGAAGGTAGAGACCACCAATCGATTTTTCACGAAGCAACTCAGTTAATTGGCGCGAAAAGTCATCCTCGATGCTCTTTGCCAAAACAATTTCACCCACTGTCTTTTCGCGTAATGTACGCCCCAGCTCTTGGACTGGAATCCTTAGAAGCCCAGAGATCTCTTCAGCAACATACTCGCGATAGCGGGCCAAGATCTCATCAGGATGATACTTCTTACGAATTTCGTGAGACTTGACACCCTCTTTAGTCGCAAGCCCCCTACAGGCAAGGCTCTGATCCTTAATGTGAAAACAATCCACGACAAGCGAATACACCGTCTGATTCCTCGCTAGAAGCTCCCCGGAGCCGTCGTAAATTCGACCGCGTTTCCCCGGGAGCAGTTCACGATATTCATATCGATCGCGGGCCCGTTCACCCAAATCCTCTGAGCAGAATAACTCGATGTAAATTAGTCGACCGCTCAGAACAGAAAGCAGCGTTACCAGTAATACACAGGCAATGGTGAGGCGCTTCTTTAAGTTCGCGATCATCAAATTTATCAGTCTAGATTCGCTCTAACTTCAGAAATCTCAGCAGGCGCTTTCACCTCAATCACTTGAGACATCTCAATCTCACTGAGATCACTTTTAACCCAGCGCAGTCTGCGCGATAGCTCCTGGCGCCCCTTGACTCCGGCGATACGTAGTTCCAACATCTCAATTTCGAGATCCAATTCGGCTACTTGATCCTCGAGCCCTCGAATCTCATATCCGAAAATGACATGCTCGTTCCTGACAAGAACGAATCCTGCACCCGTTGCGAGGAGCAGGAGACCGGCCACGACCAAGCGGCAAATTGTGATCGGGCGAACCCGATTTCTGTATCGGTTCCTCTTTTCCATTAATCCTCCAACTTCACCGCGACTCTAAGCTTGGCGCTCCTTGCCCTTGGGTTCATCTCGATCTCCGCATCACTTGGGCTGATGGCCCGCCGGGACGGCAAGGCCAAGCAATAATCCAAGTTCTCTCTCGGTTCGGGCCACTCTGGACGATCAATAAACGGGGTGCTGTGACGTCGCATGAAACGCTTCACCATGCGATCTTCTAGTGAATGAAACGAAATAATAGCCAGCACACCTCCCTCGCTTAGTACTTCTAGAGATTTATTTAAGGCTGCCTCAAGCATCTCCAACTCTCGATTCACGGCTAAACGGATCGCTTGAAAAACACGGGTCGCCGGATGTTTACCGCTCACCCGCGGCACAGCCCGCTCAATTATCTCAGCTAACTGCAGAGTCGTGTCGATCGCTTTCTGCCGGCGGGCCTTCATAATCTCTTTGGCAGCCCGAACCGCTCGCCTCTCTTCGCCGTAATCGCGAAAAATTCGGATCATTTCTGCTTCGTCCCAGTCATTCACCAAGTCTCTCGCAGAAAAGTCAGCCCGATCATCCATTCTCATATCGAGCGGTCCATCATCCCGAAAGGAAAACCCACGTGATGGCTCGTCCAGCTGGTGGGAAGAAACGCCCAGGTCCATCAGAATACCATCCACCCGATCAATCCCCACGTTCCGCAGTAAAGAATCCATATCGGAAAAATTTCCACGCACGGGAAGGAAGCAGTCACCAAATTGGGCCAATCTACGCCCGGCATACTCAAGCGCCTCAGCATCCTGATCGCATCCAACAACGTGAGCTCCGCGTTCAAGAAAGACTTCGGAGTGGCCCCCGCCACCCAATGTTCCGTCGAAGATTTGCTTTCCCTTCACCGGCTCCAAAGCGGCAAGAATCTCGCGGGGCATGATTGGCTGATGGTAAAACTCCATTCTTTTGTCTTCGTGATGAGCTTTTCCTCTGAGTCCAGATTGAATTGAATCCCCTCTAAACCCTTCCGACCCTTCACCGGCCGAGAAGACTCGGTCAGCCACCTGTCCAGACGCATCACTCGCGCGTTCTAGCCAAGGTTTTATGGGGATGATCATCACTTTTAGAACCTAATTCTAGATATTGACTATCTCCCTAAGGGACTGAGCGCTGGCGTTATAAAAACCATAAATTATGGAAAATCAGTGAACTTACTATATTATCTCAAAATCTTTTAAGGCAAGCCTAAAAGTTAAGTTTTCCTAAATAATTACCTCCTGAAATGAGGCCATCGCACGCGGCTTCCCACACCCAGCATCGGAGACGCCTTTCGATGCTAGATATGCCGATCCGGAAGTCGGATTCGAAAGGGGGACGAAGATTTTCTGACTGTCCTTTGTGCGCCTCCGATTGGCGCTAACAGACTACCTCTCCAATTCAGGATCGGACTTTCATTTGACCTTCGGGGCTTTACCTTTGCCACCGCCCTTCGGCCCACTGCCCTTCGGCCCGCCGCTCTTGGGCCCACTGCCCTTCGGCCCACCGCTCTTGGGCCCAATGGCTGAGGACATGTAGAGGCGATCTTGAAGCTCTTTTATGCCGGGGTCCTCTTCAACCATGGCGGAAAGAATAGCCTGCCGCATCTCACGATGAGCTTCAAGTCGCTTGCGGAGGCATTCCTCATCCTGTTTTTGAAGTGCATTCAATGTATTGCGGGCCTCTTTTACTTTGGCTGTCTCTTTCGCAGCCAATTCGGCCCGACGAAATTGCTCCTGTTCCTCAGGAGTTAACTTCTCCAAAAATCCGGGAGGACTCATTGGGTAATCGAAACTGCGGCGGTAGAGGCCGCTGCGACCGGGGGGCGGCCCACCAATCCGATCGTGCATACGTCCTTCCGCACTCTTCTCCACCTTCACCATCAAGTTTGCAACGCTTGGATCTGCCTTTGTAACCGCCTCGCGTATCGCCTTTTGATAAGCTTCCGTGGCACTTTTGACTTCATCTCGAGCAATCATTACTGAAGGATTAGTCCATACCACTCTCAACACGTTTCGAAGCTTCTCCTTCTCCCTATCGCTCAGGGATTCCCAACTTTCGCGGCGTTCTTCCTCAGAGTAGACGCCGGGAGCAGCGAATCCACTAACCGCCGGACCTCCCCCAACGATGACTAGGCAAATAATGAGCAGTTTCAAGAATGCGTTCATAATGGAAAATCTAGTGTTTGTTAGCCGATGAAACCCACGATCTCAAGAAGAGTTGCGCCGAGGACCCATAACTGGCACGATTATTTCTTCAAATGTCTCATTGCTACCCTCTCGCAATTTTACTGATGATCCCATTGTTGTCATGGACATCTGCCTTAAATGCCGAAAACAAGGAAGACATACCAAATATACCGGACCTTAGTTCTCTGGAAACCAAGAAAGGTATCGTCTATCGCAATTGCTATGTCTTCCGTGTCGAGATTGACGGCATTGTGATCGGACATGATGGAGGCATGGCTCGCATTTCGTTGTTCGATCTCAACGCGTCTATTCAGGACTATTTTAACTTTGACCCCGTCGCTGCGATGGCAGCCTACAAGCGTGATCAGGAGGCAGTTAGGAAGCTACGAAAACAGGTGCTACTGGAAACCGAAAAATTCAAAGCGGCCGAACAGAGAAAAGCCGCCCAGAAAGAATTGGAGTCTTTAGCCGTGAAAAATTGGATCCCTGCAGAGGGCACCATTGTAAAGAAGACAACAGATGGCATCGAATTGCCCCTTTATCGAATTGCGCTGGTGCCTACCGAGGAAATCTCAACTTTGGGCTTAAAGCGCGAGGGTCCGCCAAAACGTCAACTTCATAAGTTCAATGCAGGAAATGTAATTTTGAGGCATGTTGGCGAGGATCAGTCAATCGGGGATAAGTGGCAGGGTTATGTTGACCCCGCCCCCTATCGGCAACCCTTAGCCCCCTACCCAAAAAAACAGAACATTCCTGTCCACCGAGCAATTACCAAGCGCTGATCCTCTCTTTTGGTTTGCAACCCCATGCTGAAGAAGCTTAAACAGTTCCCTTTCCTCTCAACGGCTATTTTGCTCACCCTCATGACCCGACTCGTCGTCAACGGGCTCACGTGGGTCGGGGTGCTTGCTCTAGTGGTTACCGCGCTCTGGTTTTGCTTCGACATGGTTCGCTGGTTGATGATTCGATTGGACGACAGCGCTTTGCCCACTTATCGAAAAGAGACTGACGAAGAGATTCCTCCAGAGAATCTCGCCTCACTCGTCTACTTCCTTTCGGAGCCAAGAGAGGCAAATGAAACTTCGATCAGGCGTTGCGTTTCTGCAGCTCTAGGGATCGATTTTGATACAGACGCCCTTAACTCTGAGCATTTCGTAATCGAGTTCAATCCTACTCGCAACGCCAATGAAGTCGATGACGGCATCAGCCATTTCATGGTTAAGATGCCACAGGGTCTCTTCGCGGTGCTGGTTTCGGATCGCCCCTACATTTCAAATCCTTCGCAGTTCGCGAAAGAATTCATCCGAGATAAACGCCTCCGCAAGGCGGTGGAACAGCATCTTGCATGGATCTCCGTCGACCTGATGGACGATCCATCCGATCCTGAAGCCACCTCGGCTGCTTATCAGGTGATTGGACAAATACTCGCCACTCTTGCTGGCCCCGACTGCCTTGCCATCTATTGCCCTGAAATTCAGCGCTGCAATGAATTTGATTTGTCGCTCATCGAAACGCTCTCAGGCCAAAGACCTCTCGACCTGTTCAGCGAGCCTACCTTCGAGCCCATCGTTGAAATATCGGACTCTAACAAAAAAATGACCCAAGCCGTCAGAGAAGCTCGGCAACGTTGGTCTGAGTTCCTTCATTCCTTTGCAGAAAGTGGCCCCGGCGACGTGGACAAGTTCATTGTGAAAGCAGAATTCCGCGAGGGTCCAAAGTGTGAATACATGTGGCTTTCAGTCACTGCGGCCTCCTCCACCTCTGTCAGTGGTATCCTCATGAATGATCCACACGAGCTTATGGACATTCACCGAGGTGCTAGCGTGACCCTCGAAATGGATCGTTTGAACGACTGGATCTACCGCAACCAAGACGGCGAACATATCGGCGGGTTCACGCTGGACGTTCTCGCCGAAGGCGACGAGAACTAACAAGGGTGGTGCAAACCGAAAGCATGCAGTTACCGCTTGCGCTGGAGCTAAGATGGTCTAAGTTCCGCGCTCGTCCCGAATTAACTGAAATAAAGCCATGTCACAGCACGCCAGCCTCAAAAAATCCAGTAATATAGGATCCAAGCGCAGCGTACTAAAACGCTTTGAGCGCGTGAAGCTAATGCAGAAACGCGGGGAGTGGAAAGAAGGAACTAGCCCACTCGGTCTTAAAAAAACTAAGCCTGAGTCGTAACCTCTCACTCGAAAGTTGTAACCTTTTACCCTTTACCGAAGGGCCCAAATGAGTTCGGGGGCGGAAAAAGGCGTTCGCCTAAATAAATTTCTCGCCTCTTGCGGGATCGGTTCCCGTCGAGGTTCTGAAAATTTTATCCGGGAAGGACGGGTAGAGCTCAATGGTGAAATCGTCACCGACTTGAGCTCACGCGTGGTCGCCGGAGATCACGTTCGTTTTGACGGGAAAATCCTCAAGAGTCAGGAAGACATCACCGTCGTCCTCAACAAACCAAAGGGTTATCTCTGCACTCGAAACGACCCCCAGGGACGGAAAACCATCTATAAAATTCTTCCCCGAACGTTCTCCAATCTTAATTATGTAGGCAGGCTCGACCTCGACAGCTCTGGCCTCATTCTTCTCACCAGCTCCGGGGAATTGACCGAACAGCTCACCCACCCTCGCTTCCACGTCGAGAAGGAGTATGAGGTTCATCTAGATCGTGCATTCGATGGGGCAAAGACCCATAAACTTCTTGAAGGAATTCATCTCGCCGAAGGTGTTGCAAAAGCGGAATCAGTCCACTTTGACTCTCGGCGTCGTCTGCGGGTAGTACTGACACAGGGTTACAACCGGCAGATCCGCAGAATGTTTTCTCGTCTTGGATACAAAGTGAAACGCCTAGAACGGACTCGTGTTGGTGACTTCACTGCCCCTGCCCTCTCAACCGGTGATTACCAAGTATTAAACCATAGCGAGATAGAGGCTGCTTCGACCCGAGCCTCGTAAAAGTGAGAGAGGCGCGGTATCAGTAGATCCTTACTGACCAGCTTTGAACTGGCTGACGAGACAAACGGAGAACGCTCAACGATCGAGCATCCCTCGAGTCGAAACTGTGTATGGCTTTGTTCTCAAAGGCCCAAGTGGGACTGTGAGAGACAAACGTATTCGCATTCGAAAATTCAGCGGAACCATCTGTGTCAGGATCGGCAACCGTCAAATCTATCCGGAATCCCAACATACTGTAGACCGAACCAAGATCCCACTCATGGAGATGCAGATAACTACGAGGGATTCGAATCAATACCGACTTCTCCCCACTATCTGATTCCACTAGTGTAGAAGTGACACCTTCCGGGCTGAGTATCATGTTGTAGCCGTTTCCGAAACAGCCGAGAGCAAGTTCGGGGAAGCTTCCGGGTCCTTCCTTACCCTTAGTATAAATTTGGATCGGTTCCACCGCTCCAAATGAGAGAACTTGACCAGCCGGTCGGGCGTCCAAATACAGCCTCGCTCGTACCGCCGGCTCATCTCCTAAATCAGGAACGGTGATTCCCTGCATAGAAACCGTCAAGTAAAGCGCCTCCTCATCAGCCTCGAATCGATAAGACACCTCTCCCTCAGTCCTTCGCTGGGCGCGATTTTCACCAGCTGGACTTGCGTTAGCATAATCACTCCAACGCTTCATAGTTCTATTCTCTCCTAGAACCAAGTCACGCGTTGACTCAAGCTCATGGTTAAATCTCACGATCCGATCATTTACGTCAGTCTGAATCCAAACATCTCGTTGCAACGGGGTATTACCCAGATCAACGTCAAAATCAAAGAGAGAAAAAACGCTTTTAACACCAAGTGGAGATACTGAAAAATCAGTCGGCTGCCCAACTTTATCCCCAAGTCCCACCTGAAAAGTCCCCGAAGAAACCTTGTCTGCGGCATTAACAAGATCCCACTCAATACGAAGTCGATCAGTCACATTGATAAAGTGCCTCGACTTCCAAACCGCTACTACCGGTCCAACGCGCAACGGTAGTTCAACCAGTTCAGTAGTAATTGTATCCTCGAGGACGAAGGAGAATCGACAAAACTCGTCGGCTATCTGCATAGGAAAAAGAATGTCGGAACCGTCTCTTGCCTTCCCTGCAAATGGACGAGTGTAGGTAAACGCTAACTGAGTCGTCGAGGCTGCTGGAACCTTGAAGCGCTGCGTAGCCTGCAACGGCAGAAGACCTTCTCCAACATTTAAGGCGCCAATACATCCTTCTTGGGCGTCGTCTGTTAAATTCCGTATTAACAGCCTGACGTCGACCCCACCGTTCCTGTTAAATGACGCAGTGCCAGCGCAGGAAAACTTGCTGCGCCTTGGTCCATCTTTAAGTTCCTGGAACAGCGATTGCGCTAGATAATCATTAGCACGCTCGCCAGTATGAGTGCGCTCTTCATCTTTAAGTTCCGGACCAAATTGAAAGATGGCTTTGAGACGATCTTCAACTATTTCCATCGCAGCGTCGGGGTGAGTGCCCGGGAGGACACCTCCCCCGAAACGTGAGAAGAGGTGCTGCCCCGCATCCATGAACATGACCCCATTCGACGCGGCCACCTCCTTGGCAGCCATCGAATAGGGACGAGCAACACCGAAATCCATCGCACCTCCTCCATAATTCACCAGCGTAGGTCCAATGACGATAAGATCGGAATTCTGTTTACGTCCCTCGTCAATCGATACCTGAATGGCACGCTTGTATGAGTCCAGTGAAACTCGGGCCAGCGAATCATAGATACCAAACTGAATGATTACCAGATCCGGACGATGGAGAAAGGCATCGGTCGAAATTCGCCTCAACCCTCCAAGAGCCGTGCCATCTGGAATCGTCAGATTTTCAAAAGTGATACTCCGACCCAGCAAATCATCTACCGTCTGGCTTCCTCCAGGCGGCGGATTGAGAAGGCGAGCCCCTCCGGTATAGAAGAACTCGCTTGCCAGTAGATTCAAGAAACTTCCAACGTAACTGAAGAGCGGGTTGTTGGGCTCCCAAGCGCTTTCCACGGGGGTGTAGCCACCCGCCACACTGTCTCCCAGCAGAACGACATGGACGGGTTCCTGTGCCTCAAGTTTGGCGAAAATTCCCGGAAGATAGCGCTTAAAGCGCTTCCTCTGATCTAGGGACAAAGGATAAGCTAGCAAGCTGTCGGCTGCAAAAACCAGCGCCAAGCCCGTAGCAATAGCCGTGGCGTTAAATCTCATATTGCTATCATGCCGTGGGGTAGAACGACAAAGTCGATCAAATCGTTAGTAAAAGGGCCCCGATTCAGACGGCCCTTTTACCTTAGGACGAAATCAAGACGTTGTCGATGTTCCACTTCGACGATCACGAAATGTCGAAATTCCCTCCTCTGGCAGGAAGAACCCGCTCATCTGGAGTTTTGCTGGTTCCACACCAAGCTCTTCAAGGCGCTCAAAATGAGCCACGGCATCATTATTTTCAAGTTCACCAAGAGTGGCTTCAACACCCCCCGAACCGGTTAACAAGCTTACCAGAACGCATCCAGTTATTTCATACTTGTCCCGACTCGCGAGGAACTTCATAAAACCCGCCTGAACTGCTTCGCCGAGGTCTTCCAACTCCTCTGGAAGGTATATTGTCTCAGCCACTACATCTGGCATTTTAAGTTCACCACCCGTGGTGAAGAGTATATCCCGCCTTGTCGAAAATCGCTTGATTGCCTCATCCAGTCGGAAAACTGGCGGGAAGCTGTAATCAACCACAAGCGTTCCCGGCTGGAGATCAGCCATATTGAGCACACCGGGAAGGTTAGTAGAAGCGATCACCATAGACGCCTCATAGACCTCTGGTGGCAAAGCTCCGCCATTTTTAACAATGTCAACCTGCCCTTGGTAACCCGAATCACGAACGCGGTCACGGATCTGGCTCATTTGGTCGTCAGTTTGGTAGGGATCACATAGGATGAGATGCTTTGGATGATCCATCACATCAAGCATCAGCCGCAATGTTCCGAAACCGATTGATCCAAGTCCAACCACCGAGACTGCCTCGTCTGTTATTGACCGCTGAGCTTCCTTAAGGATGCCCTGCACCGACTTCACTATGGTTGCTGATCGTGTCGCATCTCCTGTTGTGATAACCGGCATTCCCGATCGTCCCTCCATCCACTTCGCAATCTCGCGTCCATGATCAGTGGCTGAAGGGATGACACCTGTGAGAGAAACCGTTCTTGCCCCTGCTTTAGCGGCCATCTCCATTGCCTTTAGCGTCACCGCTTTTACCGATTCAGGATCTTTGTAAAAATCGGCCTCAAAGCAAGGAAGCATGATCACCCCGATATTACCTTCGATCATTTCGTATCGATTACTGAGTCGGGGGTTTCCTCCAAAGAGACGTTCCGAAATTTCGTCTCGAGCCATACCTGACATATTCGCGAGAGCTTCCGGAATATAGGTCAAAGCGACAGCGTCGAGGTCCGGAATCTGGTCGGAGGCTTCGTCCAAACTGATGTGAGCAAGATCACTAAAGTCAATCTCCAGCCCACCCTCACTTACATACTCTGCTGGGGTGTCTGGCTCGCTGCCAAGGTATTGTGCCAACTGCTCGATCGTTGGGTGGGTAAGGAACGCATCAACAGGCACTTCCTGCCTAAGGACTTCGGTTATGTCGACCACAATTCGAAGTGCAAGGAGCGAGTCGCCACCCATCTCAAAGAAATTGTCGGTAACGCCGATGTCCTCCGAGTCGAAATTTCGGCTGAACACCTCCCAAAGTTTCTCTTCGACCGGATTGCGTGGGCCAACGCGCTCTCCATCAATTGCAGCACCCGTTTTGGGCATAGGCAATCGCTTGCGATCTATCTTCTTGTTCGGCGTCAGCGGCAACTCATCCAAGGCCATGAAATAGGCAGGGATGTAGCTTGAAGGAAGGTTATTGGCCAAGGTCGCGCGAATCTCCGCTGCCCCAATCGGTTCGCCTTTGGCTAAGTAGTAGCCAACAAGACCCTCGCCAGTCGGGAGATCTTCCCTCTTTGTCACCACGGCTTGCTTTATTCCGTCGATAGAATCCAGTTGTGCTTCGATATCTCCAAGCTCCATTCGAACCCCACGAACTTTCACTTGGGAATCAATCCGACCGAGGCATTCGAGCTTTCCATCCCGGTTCCAGCGACCCAAGTCCCCGGTTCGATAGATGCGCTTCTTTCCTACTTCCGGTAATTCAATTTCCCGGAATGCTTCGGCCGTTAAAGTATCACGATTACGATAGCCCCGCGCCAGGCCCTTACCACCGATCCAAAGCTCGCCGGTAAATCCTTGCGGGACTGGGTGATGCTGATCATCGAGAATATAAATCTGGGTATTGCCGATCGGTTGACCAATGGAAATAGCAGCTTCACTCTCTTCAATCTTCTCGACGGTAGACCAAACCGTTGTCTCCGTTGGCCCATAGAGATTCCAAAGTTCGTCAGCAGAGTTCACTAGTGTATTTGCAAGACCACGATTCAAAGCTTCACCTCCGCAGAAAATGCGTAAACCGCTATTTCCTTCCCAACCGCTGTCGAGCAACATCTGCCATGTTGCCGGTGTTGCCTGCATCACCGAGATGTCTTCCTCACTGATAAGGTTGGCGAGGCGGCGCCCATCTTTCACATCATCATTGTCGGCGATCACCACTCTAGCCCCGGCTAGCAAAGGCAGGAACATCTCTAGGAGGGAAATATCGAACGACAGTGTCGTCACAGCTAAAAGCTTATCCTCCGAGTTCAGCCCGGGTTCTTTCTCCATTGAGCGAAGAAAATTCACCGCAGCACAATGCGGTATCTCAACACCTTTTGGCGTGCCGGTGGAACCCGAAGTATAGATAATATAGGCCAAAGAGTCCGCGTCGATTTGTGGCTTAGCAGGCGATTTAGAGGTCGATTCTACCGCATCGAGATCGATAACTTTCCATGTGCCACCGGGAAGCGAACTTTTGAGACGGGCAGAAGATATCATTACCTTTGGGGCAGCATCATCTAGCATCATTTCGAGACGCTGGGCCGGGAACTCAGGGTCCAGAGGGATGTAAGTTGCTCCGGCTTTCATCGTGCCCAGCAGTGCCGCAATCATCTTTGGAGAACGATCAGCAAGCACTCCCACATTCTCCCCGGGCGCGACTCCTGCGGCATCGAGGTCGCGAGCGACTCCATTGGCTAGGCGATTGAGTTCACCGTAGGTCACGTGAGTGTCGTTGAAGATCACGGCCGTGTCTTCGTCTTTCTCCCTGGCAACGGACTCAATCAACTCGTGAAGCAGGACGTCATCGCAATCCGTCTCCGTCTCATTAAACGAAATCAGGAGCTTCTCAGCATCGTCAGCACCAAGCAGGTTTAACTCTGATATCTTCTGATTCGGAGCGCCTGTCATCTCCCGGAGCACCTTCTCATAAAGGCTGCAAAGTTCCATAATGGTCTCCTCATCAAAAAGATCCCGATTATACTGCCAACATCCGAAGAGCTGTCCACCAGCCTCCTCCAATACCAAAGTGATTTCGAATTGAGCCTGTCGAGTCGTCAGGTCAATGGTCTCCATGGTGAGGTCGCCTACGTTAAATGTGTGCCCCCCCTGACCGATCAAAAAGACAGCAATACCTTCATCGTCGATACCCGGAACCTTCTCCATCGAGAAGCTTATCTGAAACAAAGGTGAACGTCCCGGATCGCGAGTGACTTTCAATTGATCCACTAGTCTGGCAAGCGGATACTGCTGGTTCTCAAGTGCTCCGTTTACGATTTCACCATTGGCGGTCAGGTAGTCAGAAATCCTTGGGTCGCTTTCGACCGTACTCCTCATCGGGACCGGATTGATGTAGTAACCTACTGTAGTGCGGAGCTCTTGCTGAGTCCGGCCCGCTAGCGGCACACCAACCACGATATCGTCCTGATCGCAGTAGCGATGCATTAGTAAATCGTAGGCTGACAGTAGCGTCGTGAATAAGGTAACATTACTGGCCTTACCCAACTGGTCGACGGCCTCGGTCAACTCCTCATCGAGTTGGAAGCCATAAGTCGCTCCATTAAAAGTCTGAATCGCAGGGCGTGGACGATCCGTAGGCAAATCGATCACAGGAGGCGCCCCTGAAAGGTGTCCCTTCCAGAAATCGAGCATGCGCTCTCCAGCAGCACTCTCGAGGTGAGCCTTTTCCCAGTTCACAAAGTCAGCGTAGCTGGCATCAATAGCTTCCACCTGCGGAGTACGCCCTGCCTTGCTCGAAAAGTAGTATTCAATAAGATCTTGAATAATCACAGCAATGGACCAGGCGTCCGAAATCATGTGATGCATGCTCAACAAAGCAACATGTGCATTATCCGCAGTGCGGAACAGCTCGAGTCGGATTACCGGACCGCGCTCTAGATTGAATGGACGATTGGCATGCTCACTGATGGTTTGTTTTAGCTGATCTTCGTCCATCGAGGTGCAATCGTGCTCTCGAAAATCGATCGTTCGCCCCTTCTGCACCACTTGCATCGGCTCGCCGTCTTTTGTGGTGAAAGTCACATCGATCAGCGGATGGCGCTCAAAAAGAAGCGAGAAAGCTGTCTTCATTGCCTCGATGTCCAACTGCGGTCGAAACTTGCCGGAAAAGACAAGATTGTAAGCCGAAGAATCCGGCGCCAGCCGATTCAAAAACCATAGTGCTTTCTGCCCCTCTGAAAGAGGAAAGACTTCCGGCATCTGCCCTGTCGCTTCGAACTCTACGAGATCATCGGCCGAGGCCGCACCAGAATCCCCTGAGCGATCCCCTCCCGACTCGAGAAGCTTCTCCAGAACGGGAATGGAAAGATCAATTATGCTCGGACCATTAAGGACTGAACCCATTGGTATCGTCATACCAAGCTTCTCTTCGATGCGGTTAACTAACTCGATCGCCATAAGGGAATCGAGACCGAGGTTGGTAAGAGGCGTGTCCTTATCAATCCGGTTCGCGTCGGTGCCCAATACAGCCCCAACCTGCGCCGCAATAAGATCTTCAACCATCCCGGGACGTTTCTCAGAAGCCGCCTCAAGAATACGCGCCGCCATGGAGTCTCCTCCACCGCTGCTGGAACGCGGCACCACAGGAAGGAACATGTTAGAACCACTCACGGACGGACTGAAGCGAGCGAGCGCCTGCCAGTCACAGCGAGCACATCCAAGCTGGGTCGAATCCGTGGGAATACCAAGGCTGAAGAGATACAAGGTCTCGTCCATATCGGTAGACCCCAACCCGACCATTTCGAGATATTCCTTGGTTTTCTCGTTACGGGCAACGAAGCCAGCTCCTTCGAGAGCCCCCCAGTTAAAGGTTAGCGCTGGGAGACCAATGGACCGGCGGTAGTGAGAAATCTGATCTAGGAAGACATTTCCTGCGTTGTAGTTTGACTGCTTAACCGCACCAATAAATGCAGAGAACGAAGAGAAGCAAACAAACAGCTCAAGAGGCAGATCGAGCGTTGCCTCGTGGAGGTTCCATGCTCCCAGCATTTTCGGCAGAAGCACGCGATCGAAGCGATCTTCATCCAACTCGTTGATGAACTCGTCATCGAGAACCATGGCACCGTGGATCACTCCAATAAGAGGAGCATCGCCTTTCTGAACTTCGGCGATCGCCTTGTCGATGTCGGCACGGTTGGTCACGTCACCGCGAGCATCGATAATATCGATGCCTTCGTTACGCATTTTTTCAATTTTCCCAATCGCCTCATCTCTGGGACCTGAGCGACTCATAAGGGCAAAATGGCGAGCCCCATTGTTGGCCATCCACTGCGCCAACTCGAGTCCGAATCCACCGGCACCACCGGTAATGAGGTAAGTTCCATCGGCCCGAAAACGATGCCCCTCTTCGGTCGGTTGGCCAATCTCGATTTCAGGAACTTCGAAATCGAGCACGTTCTTTCCGATGTGCTTGCCGGCTGCCATGAATCGGAAGGCTTCAACCACCTCTGTAATAGGAAATACTTCGTTGGGCAGCGGTTCGTAACTTTCATCGTAGAACATCTTCTCTAATTCGGAGAACATGCTCGCCACATAGTTGGGCTTGCTCTGCAGGTGCTGAGCCAAGTCGATGACAAAGAAACTGATGTTATTGCGAAGAGGTTCCAAGCCAATCTTGGAATTCCCGTAAACGTCAACCTTGCCGATCTCCATGTAACGCCCGAAGGTCTTCAGCACGCTGAAATTCTTAGCAATAAAGTCCCCCGCAAGAGAATTTAGGACGGCATCCACACCCTCTCCTTCCGTGATCCGCATGATCTCGTCAGCAAATTCCAGACTGCGAGAGTCGAGCACATGGTCGACATCCATATCCCTAAGCAACTGCCGCTTTTCAGGAGTTCCCGCCGTAGAGAAAATCGTGAGCCCTAGATGCTTGGCAATCTGGATGGCTGCCTGTCCAACACCGCCGGTTCCAGCATGAATCAGGATGCTCTCACCCTTTTCCATGCGGGCGAGCTCGTTCATCGCGTAATGAGAAGTCAGGAAAACAGTCGGGAGCGTCGCGGCCTCGACGTGGCTCATGGTATCAGGCTTTCGGAACACCATTGCACGGTTCACGGTCACATAGCTGCGGAAGCAGTAGGGCGCCATACCAACAACATTATCGCCCGGCTTCAGGTCTGCGACATTCGAACCCACCTTGACCACCGTTCCGGAGAAGTCATCACCAAACCACTTTAAGTCCACAGGATTGCCAGGGTAGATACCGAGCGCCTTCATGACGTCGCGAAAATTGATACCTCCTGCCTTGATCTGAATCTCAATCTCGTCCGCTTCCGGTTCGCGTCGAGTGGTCTCGTTCAGCGATAGATTTGTCAGGATTCCAGGTTTATCGATCTGGAGTCTGTATGGGACAACCTTTCCGTCTTCCTGCACAGCATTGCGTTTGCGGGCGGGCAAATCCTCAGGCTTTATTCGGTGAACGCGACGTGCGTAGCGACCATTTCCGCGGAAGGCCAACTCATGCTCACGGTCAGAATAGAGAAACTCAGCCGAGAGATCTTCGATTTCGTATTCATTGGGCGCCGGATCGAGGTCAATCTGGCCCCAGGTAAAGTCGGCGTGTTCATTGTTTGCTACCCTCAACAAACCTGTAAGGGGAGCCGAAGCCAAACCCGAGAGCTCTTCGCCCGGTTTCACCGGCATAGTTCCCCGAGTCAGGAACGTTATCTGCGGACGGTTCTCCCACTCCCGGTTGGTAACGTATTGGAAGAGTCCAAGCGCAAAACGAACACCTGTATCCTGCGCGGCGTTGAGTTGATCAAGACACAGACACTCGGCCCTCGGATGATCAAGAGAAAGAGTCTGGATGATAGCCTTGATGACTCGGCCGCCATCAGTCAGTTCGTCAATTTTGCGGGTCACCTGTTCCAAACTCGGGCCAGCAAGAACCGCCTCGGTCTCCTCAGTTACAAGCGCCGTAGCGAGCAGTGCACCAAGTCCTGAATTGTCTTCGGTAATGAGGAAAATGTCCTTAGCTGAAATTTCGATCTCTTCAGCAACGGCACCACCTAACTCTTCCTCAACGGGGAGTTCGACCGGGTCCGGAGCCCGTCCGATCAGACAGGCCTGCTGATTCTGCTCAGGATTTTCTGAGCTAATGAAGCTGGCGACATCGCGATAACCAAGATCGGAAAGAAGCGCTTCCCACTTGTCACGCGAAAGTAGCGCAGAATCTTTTCGCAGTTCAGTGTCAGTAAAACGCCACCAACCGGGAAGCAACCCGAACACGTTGTCAAGAGCAGCACGGCGCCAAGTTACCTCGAGAAACATGAGGACACCGTCTTCAGCCAGAGCACGACGTAGGTTACCGAGGGTCGCTTTGAGATCCTCGGTCGCGTGGATCACATTCGACGCAAGAATGATATCGAAGTGATGTGGCTCAATCCCCTGGGCTTCGGGAGACTTCTCACAGTCGAACATTTGGTATTCGACGAATGAAAAGTCCTCTGAGAAACGATTCTCAGCAGCCTGAAGGAAAAGAGGACCATTGTCGGTGAAGACATATTCTGTTCGTTCTGATGGGAACACCTTAAGGATTTCGCTAGTAAGCGAACCGGTTCCGGCACCGACCTCAAGGACTCTTATGGTGCGCCGCTCGGGAAGATTTTCAACAGCCTTGGCCAAGGCATCTTTGATCTGGACATTAATAACGGGAAAGTCGGCTCCCTCACGATAAAACCGCTCCATAATGCGGGAAGATCCCCCGGGAAAGAGCACCTCAAGCGGATCCGTCTCACCGCTGAGCACACCAGCAAGATTAGGGCCAGTGAGACGCTGCAACTCGGCTTCGGAAGCGAAGTCTGGAAGCGCTTCAATCAACTTATCAACCCACGGCAAAGCATCCTCTTTTTCAGGCACTTCGACCACTTCCCAGCCCCCTTCGTTGCCAGCCTCTAGGAACCCACCCTCACAAAGCGACAACAACTGCCCGAAAACCAGTTTTTCATGCTGGTCCGCAATGGACAATTCCTTCATCAAGGTGGGAATGGTAATTTCATCACCTAACTTCGGATCCCAACCGAGATCGAAGTAGGCGTTAACGATAAATTGGCGCGAAAGCTCATCGAGCGCCGGTAGGAACTTACCGTAGTGATCAGCAAGTCCCCGCTGGGCATAAAGCTCGGGGAGATGGGCATTTGCAGCCTCTACTAATTCGGCTGAGGCCGGGATATTGGTGTCCCCGGTCTCGCGAGTGCCTGCGAGACGGGCCAACTCCCAATCTGCTTGGTAGACGCATTTTTCAAGTTCGTCACGATTGCTTTGCTCGACACGATCGGCACGGAATCCATAGATTTCAGCAACAAGCTTACCGGCATCATCGTAGACATCGATGTCGGCGATAATATATTCACGATCATTGTCGGAATTGACGTGAGCATGTCCCCATAGGCGCAGCGGCGGACGCTCCACGTGTAAGCGAATGCTGCGAATCGCAGCGGGAAGGTAGAAGTAATCGAGCGCGTTTGCTTCGTCCGGAATAACCTGTCCGCCCTTCACCGTGTGGAAACACGCGTCGAGAACCGCAGGGTGAAAGTGGTGATCTGGAATAGTGTCGTAGAGCCCCTCTGGAGCAACAATCTCGGCGAGTGCCTCGCCATCCTTACGCCAGACATTCTGGAGATGTTGGAAGAGCGGCCGGAACTGGTAGCCGGCCTCTTCGTAATCGTCATAATACTCCTCGTGATCAAAGTGACGGGGAAGCCCATCTTTGATCTCTTCAAGGCTTATTGGTTTACGATTCGGCTCAGGCTGTTTTCGCAACACTCCTTGGGAATTTAGCTCCCAATCAGTTTTATCTCCCGTGGCACTGAAGATTTGGAAAACGCGGGTATCAGGATCAAAAACAATTTCGACGGTCGGCACTTTCTCCTCGCTTACGAAGAGAGCCTTTTTCATTTCGAGGTCTTCGACCACATAGTTTTCTTCGGGAAAGATCTTTCTTGCAATCGCCAAGCCTATTTCTCCGTAACCTGCTGCCGGGAAAATCACACTGTCCCAAAAGCGGTGGTCATCGAGCCAGGAAAAGTAACGAGGGTCGAGATCAAATCGCCACGTCGGACGTGGCGCATCCTGAACGAGTCCAAGCAGTGGGTGCTCAAGTGGCGCGCAACGAAGATACTCGTTGTGCTTAGACTCAAGCCAAAAAGATTCGTGCTGCCAAGCGTAGGTGGGCAGACGGACGCCGTCGGCCGAACCCTGAGTAAGATTTCCCCAGTCGATCTCAAACCCGTGATTATGGATCCGGGCCAGATTGGAAATCATTTCAATAGACTCGTCCGTCTTGCGGCGAAGACTCGAGAAGTAGAATCCCTTTCGCTTCTGGTCGGAAAGGCATTCCATGATCGGGTTTTGCAGAGCCGGGTGAGGCCCTAACTCGATGAAGGTGTCCTCGCCTGAGCGAATCAAACCGGCAATTGCAGGAGCGAACAGCACAGACTCCCTTACGTTCTTCCACCAGTAGTCTCCATCCAGTTCGGTTCCCTCAAGCACACCACCGGTCACGGTTGAAATGTAGGGGATTGTGGTCGCCTGAGGTTTGATATCCTTTAACGTCTCGAGGAGCTCCTCCTTGATCGGCTCCATCTGGTGGGTGTGAAAGGCATAGTCGATGCGAAGCCAGCGCACAAATTTGCCAGCTTCGTCAAGCTTGGCCACTACCTCCTCGAGTGGTTCGGTATCCCCTGCCAGCGTCAACAGGCCCGGGCTATTCACCACCGCAATCTGGACCTTGTCTTCCACACCTGCGATTGCCTTTTTGGCTTCCGCCTGGGAAATCCCAACCGCAACCATGCGGCCATTGCCGCCGGTTTGATCCTGGAGTCGGGAACGGTGATAAATGATCGTCACCGCGTCCTCCATAGTGTAAGCGCCGGCCACATAGGCCGCAGCCACTTCACCCACTGAGTGTCCGACCACCTTAGCGGGCTCTACTCCCCACGATTTCCAAAGCTTGGCCAACGCAACCTGCAGGCCGAAGATCGCTGGTTGAGCAATATTCGTGCGATTGATTTGTGATGCCTCCTCGTCGCGAGTCATCTCTTCGATAAGAGACCATCCAGACAGCGGTTTGAGGTGTGAATCTATTTCTTCGAGCGCGCCGCGGAAGACAGGCTCACGTTTCAGAAGGTGCTGCCCCATAGCCCACCACTGGGCACCCTGACCCGTAAACACAAAGACGGGGGCATGAGCTTCGCCCACAGGTTTCCCCGCAATGGCATTATCCCCTTCTCCGCCCGCAAGCCACTCGGTCATCTCATGGACAAGAGCATCTTTGTCCGCGCCAATGAAGGAAAGCCGGTTATCGTGATGCTCACGCTTGGTCCCCGCAGCAGCGGCAATATCTGTGATGTTTGTCGCAGAGGCGCGTAAAAATCTTCGCCAGCGAACCACGGTTTCACGAAGGGCATCGTCACCTCGACCCGAGACCGGCAAAAGAATAGGGCGGGCGGCCTTCTCACCCTCAGTAACTTTACTCCCCCCCCCGGCTATCTTGCTATCTTTGGCAGGAACAGCCTCCAGCACAATATGTGAATTAGTACCTCCAAACCCAAAGCTATTGACACCGACAACCGGAAGATGACCATCGAGGTGGGGCAGCGCTTGGTTTTCTGTAGCCACTTTAAACTTAAACTCGTCAAACGGGATGTCCGGATTCGGGTTCTTGAAGTTCAGATTTGCCGGCACCGTGTCGTGATGCAAAACGAGAGCTGCCTTGGCAAGTCCAGCCACTCCAGAACCTGACTCGAGGTGTCCGACATTCGTTTTCACTGAGCCGAGCAGGCAGTAATCATCTTCGTCACGACCCTGGGAGAGGATCTGCCCTAATGCTGTCGTTTCGATGGGATCGCCAACCGGTGTGCCCGTGCCATGAGCCTCCATGTAGCGGACTCGCTTGGGCTCCAATCCCGCCTGCCCATACGCAACGCGGAGCATTTCAGCCTGGGTATCAATGCCTGGCACAGTCATTGAGGAAGTATTGCCGTCTTGGTTGATTACAGCAGCACGGATTGTGCAGTAAATGCGGTCTCCGTCTTCCTTTGCGCGAGACAGAGGCTTGATCACAAACATGCCGGCACCCTCACCACGAACGTATCCATTGGCCCGTTCATCAAATGCGAAACACTGTCCGGAAGGAGAAAGCATCGTCGCCTTGGAAAAACCAATCGACGCATCAGGGGTCAAGAGAGCATTCACCCCTCCCGCGAGGGCCATGGTTGCCTCGCCCGACCAGACACTTTCGCATGCCAGGTTGATTGCCACGAGAGCCGAGGAACAAGCCGTATCGACTGAGACGGCGGGACCTTTCAGATCAAACAGATAGGCAATCCGATTTGACGCAATCGAGAGAGTCGAACCTGAATTCGTATGCACATCGACGTTCTTAGGGTCGCTTTGTGCCACATTGGCATAGTCGTTTGAAGCGATACCCACATAGACAGAGGTAGCTGTTCCTTTTAAACTCTTCGGGGCAATACCCGCATCTTCGAGAGATTCCCATGAGGTCTCCAGCAACCAACGCTGCTGCGGATCCATGCGAAGTGCCTCCCGAGGCGAAATCCCGAAAAACTGGGCATCGAACTTGTCGTGATCGTGAATGAACCCCCCCCACTTGGTGATCATCTTGCTGGGGATCTCAACATTCTCGTGGTGCCAACGTTCGCGGTTCCATCGATCAGCAGGCACAGGAACTATGCCTGAGCGTCCCTCTATCATGAGATTCCAAAAGGATTCCGGACCGGTAACACCGCCGGGAAGGCGGCAACCAATTCCAATGATGGCCAGGGGCTCTCGCTGCGCAGATTGGCTATCGGACATGTTCAAAAAATACGTTCAGGGTAAACTACGTTTCTGTCAGCCGGTGAGCCTCATTTCGGCAACCAACTTACGGGGAAGGACGATTTCCGTCGTATCAACTATCTGAAAATTTAGCAAAAATTAGCCCCGTAGACGACGTAGGAATTGCGGTCGTGAAGAGAGGCTGATCTAAGCCTGAAAGATCACGTAGTCAACAGAGGATGCCCAAAGGTTTAACAAGGTTAAGTGATTACGTTTTCCAAAATTTTGACAATTTTAAAAGTATCAGGGCAGTAGGTCTGCCACCGCCTCACGCTCTTCACGCAATTCCTGTACCGTTGCGTCTATTTTTTCTCGGCTGAACTCGTCAATCGGCAGATCCCGAACAATCTCCCAAGTAACACCGTCCGTGCGAATCGGAAAAGAGGAGATCAATCCCTCATCGACGCCATAGGCGCCGTCTGAGCTGACACAAACACTGGTCCAATCGCCTTCCGGAGTTGGATTGGTAAGACTTTTAACAGAATCAACAACACCATTGGCAGCGGAAGCCGCGGATGAAAGGCCACGAGCTTCAATAATGGCAGCACCACGCTTCTGAACTGTGGAAATAAATTCGCCCTTTAGCCAGCCTTCATCGGATATCTTTTCGTGTGCTGGCACTCCACTGATCTTAGCATTCGTGTAATCAGGATATTGAGTCGCCGAGTGATTGCCCCAAATGCACATATTCGAAACTTCACTCACATGCACTCCGGCCTTTTGCGCCAACTGGGACTTGGCGCGATTTTCATCGAGTCGAGTCATAGCGAACCAACGCTCCGCGGGAATGTCGCTACCAGCATTCATAGCAATCAAGCAATTGGTGTTGCAGGGGTTACCCACCACCAAAGTACGAACGTCGGCAGCAGCGTTGCTGGAGATAGCTTTCCCCTGCCCCGTAAAGATTTTCCCGTTGATGCCCAGGAGATCGCCCCGCTCCATGCCTGCCTTGCGCGGAACACTCCCAACAAGGAGGGCCCAGTTCACATCCGAAAATCCCTCATCGAGGCTCGAAGTAGCCTGAATATCACTGAGCAACGGAAAGGCGCAGTCAGCAAGCTCCATTACCACCCCCTCAAGAGCCTTCATCGCTGGCTCAATCTCAATAAGGTTCAAAGCGACTTTTTGATTGGGGCCAAACATGGCGCCGCTAGCGATACGGAAAAGGAGTGAATAACCGATCTGACCGGCGGCACCGGTCACTGCAACTCGAATAGGCTGACTCATGGATTTAGTTGAAATACTTGGTGTAATAGTTAACGAAATTAAAGGTAGCGCAGAAACTCAGCCAATTGATTACCACCAGCTCGTGCGCATTAAGCGGAGTCAACCCTTCGCGCGCGGCCCGTCTCATTCAAGACGTTTTTTATGCTGCACCTCAGCTCGTGGAATTCGCGCCCAATCCGAAGTTCCTCAGATGAAACGGGAACACGATAGGACCAGTTTTCGCCGTCCATGATCCCCGGGACATTGATTCGGTTATCGTCTTCAAGCAGATCGGAGATCATAAAAGCGACACGGTCGGAATTTGAGAGACAGAGTTCCCGGATCAACCGATGCCAGACTTCCGGGCCGAATTCGGGGATTTTGTAGCCATCTTCGAGTTCAATCTCAGCAAAATTGCAGAGACTCTGAAGAAAATTCTTAGCAATCCACCAATCCGCACTCTCTGCCTCAGATTCACATAGCTGCTGATGCATCGCTTTCCACTGCGCCGGAAGAGGCAAGTGATCGTGAGTGGCATATGTCGCAAAGGAACACCCAGGATATTGCAGGCCACAGGTCACCTCACCGTTGGTGAACTCCCACTGAGGCACTTTCATCCCCGCGATACCGAGTTTTTCAAGTGAGGGACGGACATACTCAGGAACGATACCCAGATCTTCCGCAATGACCTCAGCGACCCCGGCCGCCTGTCTGATCATGGAGAGATAGACCTCACCATTTTTGCGGTTAGCGACTCTATCCTCCTCTGAATTGTCCGGGCGGGGCTTGAAGCCAGGGAGACTACCACCGCAAAGTTCCTCTGCCTCCGCCTCAGTTAACGGAAGGAATTCCTCATTGCGAACCGGATTCCACGGAAAAGCATAAATTCGGTAGAACCCAAGGGCGTGATCTACCCGAAACATACCAAAAATCTCAGTCACTTTGCCAACCCGTTGCCGCCACCAATCATAATGCCTTTCCTTGAGAACATCCCACCGATACAGAGGAATTCCCCAGTTCTGGCCCCATTTCTGAACGAATTCATCGTCTTTAAAAAGCTTTTCCGGAGGAGCGCCGCCAAACCAATCCAAATCGAAAATCTCCAAATTCGCCCAAACATCTGCGCTGTAGAGACTGACTCCAATTGGAATGTCACCCATAAGACTGATATCCCTCGAAGCCGCATGATCAGCTAATTGGTTCCACTGAGAATACGCAATCCATTGAACATAAGCATAATATCTTAGTTTTTTATCCCAAACAAACAAGTCAGATGAGTTGGTTTTCTTGGCCAAAAGTTCAGTGGCACTCTTCTTGCAACAGAACTCCTCTGGCCAATCCTGCCAAACATGACTACCTCCTTCACGGTCCATTAGGAGTCGAAAGACACAGTAATCGTTCAACCATTCCGCCTCCCTCACACAGAAGCTCTCAAACTCACGTGCGCGAACGTCGTCTCGTCCATTAACATTAGTGAGGAAGCCTTCGTATGCTTTTACAAGTAAAGCACGCTTGAGCTTTCGGACCGACTCATATTGCACATTTCCAGCATTCAGCGCCTCGAGCTCGTAATCAGCCAGAACTGCAACCGAATCCTCGGCGGAGAGATCTTCAAGTCCGATGGGAGTGCAATCCAGCGTCATCGGCTCAATTGCTACTGAACTGATCGCATTGTAAGGACTGTTATCAGGCCCAGTCTCGTTAATTGGAAGCAATTGAACGAAGCCGAATCCGACTTCAGAAGCAAAATTGACGAATTCCCTCAGACTGGCGACATCGCCAATCCCCAGATCGTTTTCGCCGCGAATAGAGAAGACCGGGACAAGCACCCCCGCGAGTCTGCGATTCGTTCTGTGTCGGGTGACCCCCATACCCCCTAGATTCATCGGATTTTAACTAAGCAGACGAATAAAACCACCGCTAATTCGAACAAATCATGTAGCGAAGTTCAGCTGGATACTTCTCTGTAAACAGCATCCAGAATGGCCCGGGGCTGATCCAGCTTATTGGCTGTCTGATACTCGTAGATCCGCTGAACCAGACGCTTTGGAACTTTAAGGTAGGTTTCGGGGTGGGCCCAATAGCTGCTTTTTCCTCCCAAAAGCTGGCGCCTTGCTTCATCAAAATGACCTTCAAGACTGGGAACCTCAACGTCTTTAACAACTTTTTGAAAAACCCCATAAAGGTTGCCTGGATTGACATCGAGAGAGATCTTCTTTAAGCCTGCCCTAGCCGCTACCGCTTCAAAGGTCAGCTCATCAAATCCATAGAGGTGTCCATCATGCCACTTGTGAGCAAATCTCATCCCCGAGAATAAGATATCAGGAACTTCGATTACAAAAAGCCCGCCCGGCTTCAAAAACTCAGCCATGTTACGAATATCGACCACAGGGTCGGCAAGATGCTCCAAAACTTGAAAAAGCGTCACCAAATCGAAAGACTCCTTTTCGAACTCCGCCTCCTGATACATTCCTAGAAAAACCTCCACGTCATAATTATCGCGAGCGAAGGATCCGTAGCCTTGATTGGGTTCGATTCCGAAGGCCTCATTACCGAGCCCCTTCATGAGGTAGACCCACTCTCCACCTCCGGCACCAATATCAAGACTACGGATCCCGCTTTTAATGCTTCCTTTGGAATGCCTGAGGCGGGCCTTGGCGACTTTTCCAGCGCGGTGGATATGCTTCTTCTTGGGAACGAAAACGTTCTTATACGATTTGCGATAGTCTTCTTTATAAAATTTGGAAAGATCCTCGATCGGAAGAGGGTCAACGTAGACCAAGCCACTTTCTAAACTCATGACATTGCGCAATCCATGACCCTCGCGAGCCTTGGTAGCGACAACTTCAACTTCAGACGAACCCGTTATGGCGCAGGGTCTTGCGGCTTGAACGCTTTGAAAGGTATCGACCATAGGTCGGTCTACTTAGCATAACTCGGCACTTTCTCCAATGAAAGGAGTCTATCATCCTGACTCAATCTTCAATCACCACAGGGGCCTCCGGCAATGCTGCTAAAAACGCTTTCCCATATCGCTTGCCGAGAATGCGAGCATCGAGAAGAACCACTCGGCCTTCGTCTTCGCAGCTTCGAATAAGGCGCCCCACACCCTGTCGCAGTTTGAGAATCGCCTCAGGTATGCTGTATTCCATGAAGGAGTTTCCACCTCGATCTTCAATCTGCTCCAGCCGCGCTTGGGTGAGAGGATGATCCGGAACAGCAAAAGGAAGACGCGTAATAATAACGTTCATCAGTGCTTTACCCGGCACATCAACGCCAGTCCAGAAGCTGTCCGTCCCAAACAGGACACTAGTTTCGTCTTCCTTGAAAGAATCGATTAGCTGCCCCCGTGACTTCCCATTTCCCTGCACCAAGAGCTCGATCTCGTGATCATCGAAGAAGCCCTCCATCTCTCCCGCCACTTTCTGAAGTAGTTTGTAGCTAGTAAAAAGAACGAAAGCACGTCCGCCTGAGAGCTGAATGAAGTGCTTGATCCACTTGACGAGTGCCTCTTCGTAGCCAGGCATATTGGGCATAGGCATCTCCTTCACAAGGTGGATTTTCATCTGCTCGGCGTAGTCGAAAGGACTACCTATCTGAATTGCCTCGACATCCTGCGCCCCAACACGATTCCGGAAATAGTTTAGGTCTCGTTCACCGATTCCAAGTGTGGCACTCGTGAAAACGCAAGGGCGATCCCTCTCAAAAAATACGGGACGCAGTAGCTCCGCCACATCAATTGGAGCGGCATTCAAGCTAATTGAGTCACGTTCGCTCTTCTCGACCCAGTAGACAGATCCATCCTCGCTCTGATCGAGAAACATCGCCAACCCCGCGCGACAATCCGCCAGTCGTCGTGCCAACTCGGCAAGCTCATTGCGGGTGGTATCATCAGCCAAATCAGCTACAGCCCTGGCCCTTCGTCCAACCTCGACCAGCCCAGCACCAAGCGTGTCCTCCACAAATTCAGGATCGCGAATGCGGAACTCCCGACCCCACTCACCCCACTCACAGGATTCATCGACTTCTTCAAAGAACTCGTCAATGTCATCGAGCAGCTTCATAGTATGCCGGCGACCCTGGCTGTCCCCTGTGAGTTGGAAGAGCCCCTTGCGGTTTTTCGGATTGTAAAGGCGGTGGAGGTCAAACTTTAATCCGACCTGAGAAATTGAAAGACCGAGCTGCTTGGCCGCAACTTGCTCGAGGGTGTGGGCCTCGTCGAAGATGAGAAAATCATTTGCAAAGAGAAAGCCTTCACCGGATTCATCGAAATCAGCCTGACTGTTGAGCAAGGTAAAAAACAGAGTGTGATTCACCACCACCACATCCGCCTCGGCAAGCTGCTTGCGAGTTTCCTGATAAAAGCATGCTCCTGAGAATCCGCAGCGCTTAACTGTGCAAGCATGAGACTCACTGCAAACCTGGGACCAGACTCGAGTCGACGGCACGAAATCGAGATCACTCAAAGTACCATCCTCGGTCGAACGCGCCCATTCCCAGATCGCCTTGATTTCCTCCAGTTCTGACGAAGTGAACATTTCGCTACCGCCCGACATAGCATTCTGTAAGCGGTTAGGGCAAAGGTAATTCCGCCGCCCCTTCAACAAAAGAGCATGAAAGTCCTCATCCATAATCGACTGCAGCAGCGGAATATCCTTCTCAACCAACTGCTCTTGTAAGTTAATCGTGTGAGTCGAGATGATCGCCTTCCGGTTTTCATCGAGCGCTTTCCTGACTGCGGGAGCTAGATACGCCAGCGACTTACCCACACCGGTCCCCGCTTCAACCACAAGCGGTCGCTCATCTTCCAGCGCGCGCGCGACTGCGACTGCCATCTGCTGCTGCTGAGGACGAAATTCGAAATCTTTCAGACCCGAAAGCGCTCCACTTGTACCAAAAAAATCGGATGTCACGCGGGTGAGCGGATTAGAAGCACTGCCAAAATCAGAAATGGAGATCACGATCTTTAGACTTCTCTTTAAAACTGAGCTGAAGCAAGGTCAAATAGCCGGGCTCAAACCCATTGCGGCTCGATAGACACGTTCGAGAGCGACCGCATCGACACAGATCGGGTTGAATTGAGCAGTCCATTGCTTGGCTGCTTCTTCGGCCAGTTGGGGCAGCTTGTCTGGTTCTACCCCCAAATCAGCAAGGGAAAGGTTCATCTCGGCGCTGACAAGCAGAGTGCGCAGACGCTCAGCGAGATCACCTTCGTATAATTCTCGATAGATGGAAGCGACTTGGTCATCAAGACGATTAAAGGCGACAACTTCCGGCATCATCGTGCCGACGGCCTGACCATGGACGATCCCATAATGCGCCGTCACCGGATTGGCGCAGGAGTGTCCGATTCCGAGCATCGAGTTTTCGATCGCGATTCCCGCAAAAGCAGCCCCGAGCTGCATGCGAGCCCGCGCTACCATATCGTCTGGCTGATTCATGGCGCTCTCAAGACCATCGTTTAGCAATTGCCAAGCAGCTTTCGAATACTCATATGAAACCTTAGAACGCTTATTGCAAACAGCAGTCTCGAGTGCGTGAGCAATCGCATCTATTCCCGTGTGAGCGGTCACTGCTGCTGGCATTGTCACCGTTAATTCAGGGTCAAGAATTGCCACCGTTGCAGCCGCTTTTTTATCCCCGCAGGCCATTTTAGCGTGCGTTTCGGCATCTGCGATCAGAGCAAAACTTTGGCACTCACTACCTGTTCCCGAAGTCGTAGGTATCGCAATCAGCGGGAGCATCGGTCTTTTAGCTAGGCCAACCCCCCAGTAGTCGTGCATCGTCCCCCCGTTAGTTAGGATAAAATTGCATCCCTTTGCAGTGTCCAAACTGGATCCTCCACCCAAACCAACAATGAGGTCAACTTTTGACTCCTTTGCTACAGCAACGCAGGCTTCGACGTCGTCTGTTGTTGGGTTTTCATGAACTTGATCAAATATCGTTGCTTTAAGCCCAGCGGCTTTGATGAAATGAACAGCTTTCTCAACCGCCCCGATTTGAGCAATGCCTGGATCAGAGACAATCAGAACATGATTAGCTCCCAAGGCCGCTGCCTCGTCCCCTACCGTAGTAAACTTTCCAGGACCAAATACCACTCTCCCTCCGGGGAGGTGCTCAAAGTTAAGCACCGAACTCGGAGCATCCAACCCCTCACAGAGCGACTCGATCGAGAGCGGGTTGGCTGACATGGCTAGGACCCTAAACGGTCACGCCGACTCGGCAAACGCAAAGGAGCGGCGTGTATACAGAAAATCAAAAAGGTTGCCCTCGTGGGGCTGGTTCCAGCTGATCCTGTTTGTCGGAACGTTTCCGATATTGAGACGCTCAATCTCAGGGTGATCGAAAAGTTCGTTAATCCATTCCACATCTTTGGTAACCGCTGTCATCACAAGAGAGTAACCCGTCTTTTCAACAACATCGGACTGCGGACATTCCACCACGCTGGCAAATGGAAAAAGAAACTCCCTCAGCGCTAAATCCTCATCGAAGGAGTCGACGCGAACGATCGTAGGTTGAAGATAGTTCATTCCATCTCGCTCCACGAAACGAGCCCCATCACGATAATCGGCAGTGATATCTCGTGCCCCGTCGGACTGCAACCCTTCCTCAACCGCTTCATCAATCCATTCAGCAAATTTCGGATTCGCAAAACCAGAAAGTTTCGCCTCAGGATCATCTTGAGGAAGCGGTTTAATTTCACATAGCTTCTTAGATAAGGCGTGAGCAATCTCGTCGCCGTATTTCGGCACAACAATAGTCGAAGTGCAAATACAGCTGCGCCCCGAGTTAGCGGAGACTGATTCGACCATCGAATCTATGTAACTCTCCCAGTTTTCAATTTCATCTTCGCCAATAACAAATTTGGAGTAGCCGGTACCGTGGACTTCGACACGCTCATCATTTTCATATTGCTTCACGGTGGAGTCATCACCAAAGAGCATGACCCGTCCCGCCCTGCGGATGATTGCACCGGAACCGTCATGCTGGGTAGGGTAAAGGCTGAAAGCCTCCGGTGGGCATCCTGCCTTTATGAAAGCCTGAATGATCCGCCATGGAGTCCAAGGCTCCTCCCGACCGGGCTTTAGGAGCACCGGAACCTTCATGGCTATTGCGGGTATCCAGAGGGCGTTCACGGCAGGAGAGTTACTTGGCAGGATTACCGCCAACTCATTTGTTGTCGGCGAAAAACTTACCGGAGCCCCTCCCTGCTCACCATAACCTCTATCTAGCACGCTCCATTCCAGCCCACGCGAGAGTCCCTTGAAGATATCATCTATTTGCCCGAACAACCCTCCGAGCCGCCTCATGTTAAAACGAATTAAAGAATGAGGAAGACCACTAGTCGCCGCAAGAGAGAATACATAGTCTTCAGGAGATTGAAGCTCTCCTTCGGTGCCAATCGGAAGGTCTCCGTTTAGAAAGAGTTCACCGGCTTTCTTGGTGATCTCCACCAGTTCTTCTCCGGAAAACTTTTTCAACGCTTCACGAGCGGATCCCATATTTTGGATGTCATATTTAATCATGTCCGCGCAAGCGAAACTGATCTCGGCGGCAGGTTCATCAGATCCAAGTTTGTTAACGGTCTGCGTATCTAAGCTCTTGTAGACTTGACCCTGCCGGAGAATGGGGATGTGAGGAGCAATCATATTAATTAAAAATGGGGATATAGGATTCTATCGGTGAAGGCTATGGCCTGACGAATTGTTCGCTTGTTGGTGCGCGTTAGTATACGCCCTCAATTACTTTCTTGGTGAGCGCCCCAAATGGACGGACATCACCTACACCATCCCAAGCATACTTTTCGTGCGGCTTACGTCGGATCGCTTCGTCACGTTCGAGGAAGCGCGGCATAAAAAACTCATGACTCAATGTGGTGAGTTCAACACGACCATATTCGCCATACTCCTTGGTGACCTCCGTATTATCGGCGTCGACGATACGTAAAACGGCCCGAGGCTGAGGAGCGTAGTAAGTCACACTGTAACCCTTTTCAGGTAATTCGCTCGGTATAGAGACCGCAAGCCCCATAAGCGTGTTTCCATAAGTCGGCACAAATTGGGCCCGACTCTCAAGAACCTCTTCTTGGAGAAATCGGACATACTCCGGCGTCATGGACGTGCCGCCGCAAAAGCACCCTTTGATACCATGATCCGAGATGGAAATACGCTCGCCGATGGAGGCCAATAGTCGCGGTGTCGTGAAAATACAGGAAATATCACGGTGTTTGATAATCTCAACGGCTTGCGTCATCACGTGGGCCTGATAACGCTCGACCTGATCGAGTTCCTTGCGCTTAATGAGGCGCTTCACCCAGCGAGGATCAAGGTCAACGTGGTAGCAACTTCCACCCCTCACATTCGCAAGATGTTCCACGGCAAGGCGCAGACGTCGAGGGCCTGTTGGCCCGACCATGATCCAATTACCGCCCTTCGGGAAAAACTCTTCACTCAGTTGCTCGGAGAATTGCTCGTAATCGTGCTTGTAGTCATCCCACCCTACGCGTTGCTTGGGAAGACCAGTCGTGCCACCAGTTTCAAATACGTTAAATGGGCGGCCCTTGTAGGCATTCGGCACGAACCGCTCATTCTTTTCGTCACGCAACCATTCGTCCTGAAAGTGAGGGAATTTCACGATGTCATCATAAGACTTCACCTCCTCGCGAGGGTCCCAGCCTGTCTCAGACTTCCAGTCTAGCCAGAAAGGACATCCAGTTTCTTCGCTGAAGTGCCACGACATCATTTCGCGGACACGCTCATCGAGTTGCGCTTTTGCTTCGTCTACAGTCATTCGTGAGTGATAAGGGAAAGTTATTTAGGGTTGGGTTCGCGGGAGAGTTACGGGAAAAACTTCTTAATGGTTTCGTCTGATGGCTTCTTCGTGAAAAGAGAAACCACAATCATGGATACCAGCCCGAGCACAAAACAGATCGCTACAGGCATAACACCATCGTCCGTACGATGCTCACTTGAGAATACGGTGTATTCCCCACCCCAACCGGACTTGGCAAAGAAGTAAACCCAGCTAACAGCCACCGCTGTAATACATGCATAGGCACCGGCCTTGGTTGCGCCTTTCCAATAAAGCGCTGTGAAAACAAGCGAAGTGAGAGCCGCGAATCCAGAAAAGCTCCAAACGGCAAGATCGAAGACATTCTGAACATCTTTTAAAACCAGCGACAGAATATAGGTCAGCAACACAATCGCGACCACAAAACTACGTGCGATGAGAACGATCTGCTTATCGGTGAACCGCTCCTTAGACTGATTGTGCAGGACGATATCGTTAGTGAAGATGGTTCCAAGGCAGAGGAACTGAGAATCAAGCGAGGACATGATCGCTGCAAGAATCCCCGCCGTCACTAGGCCAGCGATCAACGGATTCACAATAAGAAACTTCACCACCACGGAGAGGACCTTTCCAACGCCTGCATCATCAGTTCCGCCCATGATGCTCACCACTGGTTTCGGCCATTCCGCAAGAGGAGGTGTGTTGAACACTCCCGTAGCCCAAAGGCCGATCAAAACGCATGGAACCCATACTACCATGATGCAAAGCGGGTGAGCAATCACAGTGAGGCGAAAGCTCTTAGCACTTTTTGCTGTGAGCCAGTGTTGAAACAGGTGAGGGAACATTCCAACCGACAATGGAATAAACATATAGGTTAGGAACTGGATTGGCGGTATCCCGATTTCTCGTTGAAAAGCCCCCGCCTTCGTTGTGACTTCCAGCTCGCCCGGAGTCCTTACTAAGTGCCCAGGATAGATTTGCTCCGATGCGGCAGCAACACCGCCTAGAGCTCTGGAAATTAAATAAAAGGCCAGCACGCCCATAGCCATGAACACCAATGTCTGGAAAGTATTCGCCCATGCCGCGGCCCGGGAACCACCGGCAAAAATGTAGGCGAGCACCACTCCGCAGATTACCAATCCAATAATCCATGGTGGGACTGATCCGTTGAGGGGCCCTGCCTGCGGGAATAGGTCGATGAACATACCGGCCGTTGCAGGCCCCATGACGCGGTAGGAGCCAATCACCCCTATTAAGAGGTAAGGAATCACTAGCAAAACGAGGCACGGAAAAAGAAGGTAACCAATGCCGTTGGATTCAAAACGATTCCGAAAGAACTGAATCTGAGTCACATAACCGTGGCGTTTGGCGATTGACCACACCTTAATTCCAATAAGAAAGAAACAGGCAGCGTGGATTAATCCTGACGAAGATGCCATAAGCCCGTATGTCCCGACCCCTTTTTGAAACGCCTTTCCAGTGGAACCTACCAGCGCAAAGGCAGTCATTGTCGTCCCGAATACTGACATCAGTAGCATGAACGGGCCAATCGAATGACTGGCTACGAAGTAATCCTTTGAGGTGCCTCGAAAGAAACGGCCACTGAAAAGTGCCAGTCCCAGAAGTAATCCCAAGTAGCAGATTATGACTACCAACGGAGTCTTAGAAACAGCCGGCACTTCTGCCTGAGCGAGGTTAAACAAATAGTCCATAGGATCAGAATTATTGATTTATTGAAACGACAAGAGTCAGAATCGCGACACTACAAAATCCAAAGTATCAAGAGAGCACCTAACAAGCTGCTATAATTTCTCGCCACCGTCTGCCCACTCTTCCAGGCGCTTGGGCCACGCAAATTTCACGACACACGCCCAGAAAATAGCGGCGACGATTGAGTAGCCGGCATGATAAGCCAGCCCAACTGGGATAAAGCCGAACAAAAGATTTCCATTGTCCCAGTTCCACGTGTCCTGATGCAGGACCGCGAAAGTAATAAAAATGAAAATTATAATTCCAGTCTTCATATCTTAAGAGGTCGAAAACTCACCATCTACTCCTGCTTACTCACCGAACTCGTAAGCGTAAAGGTGAGTCTGGGTCATGACGTAGAGGGTATTGTTGGCAACGATCGGAGTTGCGTAAATTGGTGCTGGATAATTCACGATGGTAAGTTCCTCGTATTCCTTGCCGGCCTTTAGAATGACCATTTCTCCGTCTTCATTTCCCAGCAGCACTTTACCATCAACAACGAGGGTCGATCCCCAAATATGTGAAAGCGTATCGTGTTCCCAATACTTCTCGCCTGTCTCAGCGTCAAGACAATAGAGGCGACCTGAGTAATCAGCGATGTAAAGGAGTCCATCGGCGAGAGAAGGAGTAGAAATAGTCCGACCCACTTCTTTGAATTGCCAGACGATGGCATCCTCGCCGGTTCCTCTGCTTGGGTCGATGCAGGTTACCGCACCAACACCTTCTCCGTGCTCGGGGTCCTGGCCGATAGCTGCGTAAACTTTATTGTTATAGATCACCGGAGAAGAGATAATCTCGGAAGGTCCTGGATAAGTCGCGTATTTGATCGCTTCCCCCGCATCGTCGACTCGGTATTCCTTTGGACAGCAATCAACTTTCCAGAGTTCCTGAAAGAGATTGTAGATCTCACCGCCGTCTTCCTCCTCTTCGAACTCCGTGCCATGAAAACCATATGTGAACCCATCGCCCGCGCCAAATACCGCGGTGGGTTTTCCAGCAAGATCCTCAGAGTAAGCGGGAGAAGACCAATTACAGTGCATGATATTTTGACTGATACCGCTATATTCTTCTCCGGCTAGTTCGCCGGTCTCCTTGTCGAGAGCAATCAAAGAAGGGCTTTGCGGCGCTGGAATATTTATGTGAGACCAATCCACCCCGTTAGATGTGCTGGCGTAAACGTATTGATCAGAAACCACCACCGAGCTTGAAGTGACATTGTGAGGAAACACTCCCAACTCGCTTCGCATATCGTATCCCCAGACAATGTCGGCGCACTTCTCGTCGAGTTCAACAGGCTCGGCTTGAGCAAGTTTCTCAAGTCCACCACTCGCATATTTGGCTTCATCTTGAAACGGTCCGTCATTGCCGTCGGCCATCCCGTAGACATCTAGGCAGATGATTTCACCGCGATTTGTAACGACATACCCATACTTACCATCAACGATCACAGAAGAACAAACACCTAGAAACTCCCAATCCGACACCTTACCGGCGTCAAGTTTGGGAATATCAAACTGCCACAGCAGTTCACCTGTCTTCTCGTCGAAACACATGATGATTCCCTTATCGCCTGTAACAGATTCGATACGGGGCTTCTCATTATTCGTACCAATAAAAACCCGACCATCTTTAACCGTGGCCGTTCCATAGGCTTGGGAGCCCATCTCGGCGACCCACTTGAGGTGCTTCGCACCCTCAGCAGTTCCATCGTCCTGCAGATCACCGGCAGTGAAGTCCATGGGAAGCCCGGTAGCCGGAGACATCATGTTGTTGGAGGCATCCCTCCCCCATTGTGGCCACTCCCCGCCACCTGAGAGAGCTTCGGGAGCAGGAGTGGGTTTCTCTTCCCCCTTCAAATCAATTGCGTAAGTGAAAAAAGAAAGAGTAAGCAGGCTGGAGACCTGCCCGAAAATTTGAAGTTTAGATTTGGTCATGACGGATAGTTAAAGCGTGGAAACGTAAAAAAGGAGGTTTAGGGGTGTCTCTATTCGTTCGAACTAATTGAAATATTATCGACGAAAACGGTTTTCTGGCTCTGTGGAGCAAAACCAAAAATACCTGGGGCGCCCTTCTTGTGAGCATTTTTGTGTTTTACTTCTATTGTCCAAGACGCCGGCTCAGGCTGATCAGCGGGCCATGCTTTGGCTCGCACTACTCCCGAACCATCTTCGGCCACATCAACATGCGTCTTGAGGGTGTACCAAGTATTTGCGGAAATCGGAAACGGCACAGACTCCTTAACACGCTCGTGGTTCGAGCTCACCTCGAGGATGTTTGCGTTACCCACCAGTGAGAAAATGTAGCGCTGGTTAATAAGGCCTACTACAGACTTAATGCGCCGACTACCATCAGTCATCACATTCGCTTGCAGCGTGTAGTTGGTCAGGTCGGGATGACCAATGAATGACAGTGAGCGCTGGAACAATACCCGATCGAGCGTCTTCGATAGCATCTTGTTTCCGTCGTTCTCAATGACCTCCCATTTGAGGCGTGCCCCTATCCAAGGAAGCGGGGGGAAATCAAAAGCTCGGCCAGCCACAGAGCCGCCCGGTTTTTCAGCCAATTCATAATCCTCGAAATCCTCAATGTAAGGAAGGTTAGAGATGACCCTCCCACGAAGGAGGCCTGTCAGTTCGCCTTCGGTTCCCTTCCAGGCACCGGCAGAGAGCGCAGCACCACTTGCCGCGCTGATCGTGTTTCCTTCGAACGACGCATCCATTGTAGTTTTTACCCTAGCGGAAGGAGGAATAAATGTCTCCCAACTAGCGACTCCGGCATCACCGACAATCATGCCGCCGGCGTCCTGCTTTTTCAGTCTTACTGTAGCCGACTCTCCGGAGCGAAGGAGAACATCACTGGGCACTGGAAGGAGCTTCGTAGCTTCACCGGACTCGGGTAGCGCCACTACCGGACCTGCCGCATACTCGATACCGCTATTTTTTACTTCAAAAGCATAAAGCTTTTCCGTGGTATGGACATACACGCGACCGTTACAGATCGACGGCGTTCCGATCCCGTTTCCATCGAGCTTGATCTGGTTTTCGATGACCGGCTCGTTGCCTTCCACATTGATCACGTAGAATTCGCCTGGAAAGGTAGAAATGAAAAGTCGTCCACTTGCATACAGCGGTGAGGCGTGAAGCTGTGAGTTAGCCAATTTCATTTCCCAGTGGATTTCACCGGTCTCCGCGTCAACACAGTAGAGCGATCCGGTTTTCACAATCTGGTAGACTTTCCCGTCATGAAGAGTTGGCGAACTGGTGAACATTTCAAGAGTCTCACGCCATACCTCAACGTCACCGGAAAGACGGGGAGCTCCTTTTTGAGCGGGATCCACTTCCCCCTCAATCTGATCAAAGTCTTCCGGAATTTTGATTCGGAACATTCGCCCCATCTCAGTGGTATCGAGATTTTCTTTACCGTGGATATTGATGACAGAATCATTGTAGACAACAGGCGAACTGTTGATGCCGCCCTTGGAAACCTGCCAACGCCAAAGAGCCGTTCCGTCTTTGACGTTCACACAAACGATATTCCCGCATCCAGTTCCTGCGTAGAAGACGCGCTTGCCGTCCCGAGTCTCAAGAAAAGGCGTGCTCATTGAGGTGTCTCTTAAGAAGGGCGGCCCCACACCGGGAACTGAGGTCCAAAGGTGCTCACCCGTATCCTTCGAAAAACCGAAAAAACGATCGCGAGCTGGGCCATTAGCTCCCCAGTAGCTTGTCACGCCACGCAAAATTAGGATGTCTCCATCAATAATCGGCGAACCAGCACGGCCATTGGGAAAGGTGAGACGACCAAAGCGCTCCATCATGGAGACCTGCCAAACCTCCTCCCCCTCCTTGCTCAGACAGGTAACAAGACCGTAGGTAGTAGCGACGATCACATTTCCCGTAGCAGGATCAACTGCAACTGCTCCGATGGAATAACGATTGTAAATGGTATCGGAAAGGAAGTCGTGGGTGACATATTCCCAAATAACCTCGCCGGTCTTCTCGTCGCGGGCCTGGACCACCTCTTCGAGATCTGGACCACTGCCGCGGTATCCCCACGAGTAGAGACGCCCATTAAAAACTACTGGTGTTCCTTGCCCTGAGATAGCATCTGTCCACACCGGTTCCTCGTTGAACTCAAAGCCAGAAAAAGATTCAAGGCTGACCCCGGTTTGCAACGGGCCGCGCCATGCGAGCCAATTTCCTTGGTGAATATCCTCGGCCATTGTTGCGGCGGCCAAATTTCCGATA
>PBSY01000045.1 GCA_002726915.1 Verrucomicrobiales bacterium
CTTCTCTTGGTATTCGATAAATGCTTTTCGATGGGCTGGGTCGCTAGCAAGATTTTTGGCTTCGTAAGGATCTTCGTCGATTTTAAAGAATTCGAACTGCGGTCGGTGAATATATTCGCCGACCGACTTTTGTCCGTAGGGAGCATCTAGCGATTTCTGGAACTGTGCCTGGAAACTACTCGCTGCCCATAGGTCAGAGGCGAATGGATAAGGGAGTGGATAGGCGATATTCCAAATGAGTTTGTATTCCTTGTCGCGAATGACCCGCATGGGATAATACATCTGGATCTCGTGGAATGTGTGGGAAGCGAATATGTTGTCCCAGTGTTCGGCATCAGGCTGGCCAAGAATTGGGACCCATGATTTTCCGTGATATGATGTCAGGGCTGGCCCCAGATTGTCTTTGCCAACTTCTGGGAAGTCTTTCCAGAATTTCTTATGGTCGACGATCTTCTTTGGTCCGTTCGTTTTCTGATCCAGACCACCGGCAAAGTCCAGCAAGCTGGGGGTAATGTCGATGTGGCTGATCAAAGCATTGTGTTTTAACCCTCGATTTTCTTCGTAGGGGTTACGAACTACGAATGGAACCCTAAGCCCACCTTCGTAGACGGTGGTTTTTCCTCCTGCGAAAGCCATGCCGTGGTCCGAGGTGAAGACAATCATGGTTTTATCGTAAAGGTCGGCTTCTTTCAGAATTTCGACGAGACGGGCAACACCTTGATCAATTCGGCTGACACTCTGATAATAGTGAATTAATTCCTCGCGAGTCTCCCGCGTTTCACTCAGAAAGTGGGGAATCGGAACCTCATCCAGTTCATAGAAAACTTCTTCGACGCCCGCATGTGATCCTTTGTTGGGCTTGTTACCAAAAAGGTCAGGTTTCAGTTTGCTGGCTGCGTTCCCGTCTTTTCCACCACCGCGGTGTGGATCCGAGGTGGCGAAGTAAAGGAAGAAGGGGCGCTCGTCGTCTGAGCTGATAAAATCTTTTGCATTGTTCGCCATCTCGACAGCGTTGCGGCCGCTTCCTTTCATATAGGTTTCGTATCGATAGACCTGCTCCGGAGCGACATGATACTTTCCTATATGCCCTGTGCGGTAGCCGGCATTAGCCATAACTCGGGGCAATGAGAGACTTACAACGTTGTAGAATGAAGAAAACTTGTGGTAGGAATGCTGGTGCCCGTATTGTCCATTGCGGTGGTTATGCAACCCTGACATGACCACGGAGCGACTGGCTGAACAGCTGGCGGTTGTTGCAAAGGCGTTGAGGAAGAGGATGCCATCGGCAGCAAGAGCATCAATAGCGGGAGTCACGGCGATGGCATCACCGTAGCAACCGAGAGTAGGTGATTCATCATCGGTGATGAAGAAGATGACGTTCTTTTCGGCGGCATTAAGAACAGAGAAGGCGAAAGCGGAAAACAACGCTATGGAAGTGATCTTCATCCGCGAAGGATGAAGGAGTTGAAAGAGAGGGTCAAGGTATGGAATTGCGGCCTCAGGTTCTCCTTCCAAACTTCCGTTCCAACTCGCTGAAGGAAATTTGGATTAGCGTGGGTCGGCCGTGAGGACAGCAATAGGGCATGTCGCATTCGAGCAGATCTTCGAGAAGCTTTTGCAGTTCCCGGTCATGCAGAAGGTCATTGGCCTTGACCGCATGACGACAGACGGTCGTCGCAATCATATCTTCACCTAGCCTCAGTTTTGACATGCGATCGCTGGAGGCCCGGATTTCGTCAATCAATTCCTGAATGAAACGCTCAGGATCGTCACTTTTGAGAAAGTTGGGAAGCGAGTCAATTTTCAGGGTGGTTCCACCGAATGGTTCGGCCGAAAGTCCCAGCTTATTGATGACATCTAAATTTTTTTCGATGAGATCGAAGTCCCTTGGAGTCAGATCAACCATGATGGGGCTGAGCAGGTTCTGGGAGGGAACCACTTCGGTTTCCATACGACGTTTCATTTCCTCAAAAAGGACGCGTTCGTGAGCGGCATGCTGATCCATTAAAACAAGACCCTCAGCCGACTCGAGCAGCACATATAGTTTACCGATGACTCCAAGGAGGCGATAGTCGCTGGCCTTCATCTGCTGAGCGCCATCAAAAGGATTGGGTTCCGGCTTGGACTCCGGCGTCTCTCCATCCAGTGGGAGTGTTTCGTTCACTGGATCCTCACGATTTTTGTCGGTCTCAGCCCGTTCGCGCTCTTGGGCGGTGAAGAGCTTTTCTTCGACCTTCGGTGACGCGTGTCGTTCTTCAACCGTTTGGTTCATGTCGCTCCAGTCTTTGCGAAGCGAGCGCTGTTCGCTAGTGGGGATAAGATCGTCCTGCACGGCGTCGGGGGTAGGGACCTCACGCTTGGTGCCGGTTAAGCCAACTCCAGATACTGGGCGAACCATTTGGGCGCGGAGGGTTTGCTGGACGGCGCCAATGATTGCATCCTGAACGCCAAATCCGTCGTGAAACCTCACCTCACGCTTCGCTGGATGAACATTAACGTCAACGGCTGTGGGCTCCGTTTCGATGAAAAGGAAAGTAACAGGATATTGCCCTTTCATCAGGGCGGTGTGATAGCCTTCCCGCAGGGCACGGGTGATGATGGCGGCTTCGACAGGGCGACCATTGAGGAAGCTAAGTTGCTGGCGACGATCGCTCCTGCCCATCCCGGGCGGGCCGATAAACCCCCGAACCCGGATATCTTTGTGCTCATGAGGTGCTACCTCAAGAAGACGGCTAGCGAGATCAATGCCTACGAGGCCACCGATTCTTTCGCGAAGATTGCTTGTCGCGGGCAGTTGGAACGAAAGGCGGTCGTTACGAACCAACGAAAAACGGATGTTCTCGTGAGCGATCGCTTGCGTTTTGACCACCTGTTCGATGTGGGAGAACTCGGTGTTTTCGGTTCGGAGAAATTTGCGGCGGGCAGGAAGATTATAAAAGAGCGAACGGGCTTCAACCTGGGTTCCGGCCGGTTCTCCACAATCTTTGACACTGATCACTTTTCCACCGTTGATCGTGATTTCGGTGCCTGTCAATGAATCCGGTTCCCGTGTGACAAGACGAAACTTTGAGACACTGGCGATGCTTGGAATGGCCTCCCCGCGAAAACCAAGGGTGAGAATTGCGGCAAGATCATCTTTAGTCCGTATCTTTGACGTGGCATTGCGTTCGAGGCACATGAGAGCATCGTCTCTATTCATACCACACCCGTTGTCGGTCACTCGGATAAGAGCGATTCCACCCCGTTGGACTTTGACTTCAATATTGGAAGAACCGGCATCGATACTATTCTCTACCAGTTCTTTGACCACGGAAGCAGGGCGTTCTACGACTTCGCCAGCGGCAACCTGGCTGGCAAGGGCTTCGGGTAGCAGGCGGATTTTTCCCATAGGTGCGAGTCTCTAAACTGAGAGCTTGCCGGACCGGAAAGCAACTCCGAAATTGTTTGGGATTGTGAGAATGCGGTTCTATAGTGAACCTCAAATTCCATTTTGACCATGATTCAAGTGACCGACTCTGCTGCGAGTCATCTCCTCGCTCTTTTAAAATCAAATGACTACTCTCCAGAGGAAAAGGGACTTCGCCTCCTTGTGGAGAGGGGCGGTTGTGCAGGTATGTCATATTCGATGCAAATCGCCTCAGAGAGCCCCGGAGATGATGTGATCGAAAAAGAGGGTGTCAAAGTGTTCGTTGACCGTGAAAGTTTGGAGTATCTCGATGGATGCCAGTTGGATTATGTTGACGCACTGAACGATTCTGGGTTCAAGATTGAGAACCCGAACGCAGCACGTAGCTGTGGTTGCGGGACATCATTTGAACCAGTTAAGGCCGATGGAAAACCGGAGTATAATCCTGAAACGATGGATGGTGAAGACTGCAAGGGCAGTCAGTAACTAAAATTCCTTAGAGGCTGAGCTGAATGACTCACCCTATCAGATTTCATTCGTGCGCTAAGAGCGGATGAATGAAAGGGAGGCGTCCTATTAATGCCGTAACCTGATTCTCTGGATCGCAACTATTGCCTTGCTGATTGACCCTCTCCCAACTCAGTGCGAGCCATCGGATAAAATGCAGTTGATGCGGTTTCGGATGAAGAGGTGGTCCAGTGACTAACGGTCTGGGGTTAACTTTGCTGGTGCCGCGTAGTCAGGAAACTTGAAACTCAACTCCTGTTGCAATTGCTTAGCTTTGTCATGCTCGCCCAGCGAATCGTAGGCGTTTGCCGCTTTGGCAAGGGCTTTGGGAGTAACGTCAGGATCGTAGAAAATTTGGCTAACAACAAGATAGTCTCGAGCAGCGTCTGCGAGGTTGCCATTGGCAGCGGCAATGTCTCCGAGGAGAAGTCTCGCCTCGGCATTCGTACGTCCTTCCTTTTGAGATCGCAGGCTTTCTTGAGCGCTCTTTTTGGCTTCTTCGAATTGATTCAGGCAGAATTGTGCGAATCCTCTCTGGAGATAAGCGGAGGCTCGTTTGCTTGGGCGCTCGATTTGGACAAGGAAGTTATCGCAAGCAGTGATGACTCCTTCGTGGTTTTTCAGTTCCGCACGACAGTCAGCAAGAAGCTCCCAGACCGAAGCTGTTGTTTCGGTGGGGCCTTTGCCTTGACTCAGCGCCGTCAGGAAATATTCACCCCCTTCGTAATCTCGCGAGGCAGCGAGCTTTCTGCCGAGGTATTCAAGGACTTGTAGCGGAATCGACGGACGCTCTGACATACTTTCTTCGCCGGTGGAGTCCGGCGTCTTTTCAAGATAGCGACGGGCGTTCTCGGCGAGTTCGTCAATTTGTTCGAGGTGGTAATGACAAATCACAAGGCGAACAGTCGCTTTGTCGTCATATTGTGAGTCGATTTCGCGAGCTAGTTTAAGTTCCGGAATTGCCTGCGGGTGCTGCTCAAGATCAAAAAAGCCAACGCCAATCCAGTAGTGTGCTTCGCCTGCGCCGTCCGTATTTGGGAATTGCTTCAGAAGATTCTGGTAGGCAGCGATCATCTCTGAAGTTTTTCGCTGGTGCGCGTAGATTAGCGCAATTTGTTGAAGAGCAAACTCCAACTCGGGAGCCTTTGGATAGTTTTTGGCGATATCTTCGAAATCGTCTAATGCATACTGATGATCTTCGTTTTCTTGGTAGGCTGCCGCTCGTTTGGCGATAGCGGAGGAGGAGAGAGAACTCTGGCGGTGTCTCTGTATAAACTGAGTTAGGCTTACGATGCCGCCCTTGAAATCACCTGACTCGATTTGCGACCAGCCTTTTTTGTAGAGGCATATTTCACGATATTTTTGGTCCACCATTTCCAAACGAACTTTGGTGTATGCAGAGGCGGCGAGAGAGAAGTTCTTATTGGCATAATTAGAGCCGGGGCCGCTCGCTGAGTTTTCGGCTTGAGCGAAGTGAAATTCCGCTTTCATCAACCAGGCCATGTCAATGTAGGGGTTAGAGGAGTCAATAGCGGCTTGCATCCGAGCAAAATTATCGGCGGCATCTGGAAGCGTCTTGTCGGACGTTTGGTAAAGCAATTGAATGCGACGATAGCCCGCCTCCACTCCTTCATTTTGCTCGGGGTATTTTGCCTCGACGAGGGAGTAAAGCTGCAGTGCAAGCTCGAGATCGTTCATCAACCGGTAGGAGTGAGCCACAATTAGCAACATCTTGGCTCGGGACTCATCAGGCGGCGTGTAGGCACCAACGTTATAGATCCCAATAACACGCTCATAGTCTTCGCGGGCAAAAGCATTAAAGATGGCTCCGACCTGGGCGAGTGCTTTCCAAGGGCTGGTGTCCGAGAACTTTAGGGCTCTATCGAGAAGCGCTTCGCTTATTTCCGTCTGTCCAACTTCAGCAGCGAGAAGCCCGCCTCGTACGACGGCTTCTTGTTGGAAGGCTTCTGTGCTTGCCGTATCCGCTAGTTCCTTGAACTTCTCCAGAGCCAACTTTGTTTCGCCCAGCTCAAAGTGAAGCCTTGCAGATTCTAGAAGGGCTCGTTCATGGAAAGGGTTTTCCTCGGCGGGGGACGCTTCGATCAATTCGTTAAATTGGGCGAGAGCCAGTTGACTTTGCTGGGTCAATTGAAGGCAACGGGCGCAGTAGTATGTCGCTTCAAGTTTTACTTTGGGATTGGTTAGCTCTTTCTTGGCGGTCTTAAAAAAAACGAGCGCATTGAGATAATCTTTATCGTCTAGTCGCAAGATCGCGAGCCGGTAGGCAGCCGAACCAACGAAGGGGCCTTTGCGATATTGTTTGATGAGGTAATTAAAGGTTTTCTCCCCATCGTCCAACTGTTTGACCTTCAGATAGCACTCACCAAGCCGGAACCAGGCGATCTGTAGATTCGGGCTGTTTGGTTGTTCTCGAATGAATATTTGATACTGCTGAGCTGCAACGTTGTATTGTTCGCGGCTGAAGAGCATGTCGGCATATTCAAGAATATCTTCAAACTGAGTGGCTTCAGCTTCCGGTATTGGCTGTGCTGGAGCATCTTGAGAATAAAGGCGATCGTGGGCAAAAAGTATGAGTAGACACGTGACCCAGAAATGGGGGACGTTTTGGGAACGCAGTTGAAGGAGGGACGCTCGCATCTTGAAAATGAATTCTGCTGATCAGGACACGCTATATTTCAACCTTGGGGGCTGGTCGTGGCAAATGCGACATTCCAGATGCCAGCTTTCTTTATCTGATCAAGCACATTCATAATCGACTGGAAATCCGCGTCAGAAGATCCACGCAGAATAACTGCTTGGTCAGGATAGGCTTCATAAATCGACTGAAGCTTGGCGAGAAGCTCAGTTTTGGTCACGTTTCTTCCATTCAGGATGATGGATCCATCTTCGCGAACGTTCACGACGATCTCACCTGTCTGCCGATCAGTGTTTTGAGCTTCTTCGGCAGACGGAACTGAAATATCCATGTCACGCTCGAATCGAGCAAACTGCCAAGTCACAATAAAAAAGATCAGCAGCAGGAAAACCACGTCAATCATCGGGGCGAGTTCCAATTCGGCTCCCTGCTGACTGCTGGTATCTCTGAACTTCATAGGGATGAATGAGGATTTTCTTACTCGCCGTCAGAAAGCTCACGCCTCGCGTTGGCTTTGTGGTTCGCTCGCTTATATTGTGCCGCAAGTAATGCCATGATATGAGTCATGGCGGCTTCCATTTCTGCGATCAGTATCTGAACTTTGCCACGAAAGATCGAGTAGAAAACCAATGAGGGTATACTGACAACGAGTCCAGCCGCTGTTGTTACAAGAGCTTGCGCCACGCCGGGCGCTAGTTCCATGTGCTGGACCCCAGAGGATTTACCGATGCCCTCGAAGGCAGCGATCATACCGATCACGGTGCCAAAGAGTCCAACCATCGGAGCAACTCGGCTGATATCGTTGAGGTAAGAAATGCGATTATTGAGCTGCGATGCCTGTCGGGTGCCTTCTGCTTCGGTTACTTCTCGCACTTCGGCGAAGCTGGCTGTGGGGTTCTTGGTGGCAAAATCGAGCGTTTTGTAAACGATACGGGCGATAGACTCGTTTTCCCGGTTACAGACTGCTATGAGGCCCAGATAGTCTTGCTTCCGTATCAGCGCGTCAGCAGAGTTCATGAATCTATCGCTGACCACAGCGCCCTGACGTATGGTGAAAAGGTAGAAAATGATTAGAATCACCGCCAGAAATGACAGCGCAGCCAGAGGGATCATGAGGAAGGGTCCGCCCTTTAGCATGTAGTCGAGGATGGTCTCGGCCGTTGTCTGAATGGATTCCGGAGGCGGGGACTCTCCGGCTTCTTGGGCCATCAGAGGTGCCGCGCCCAAAAGAGCGAGTAGCAGATAAAGTTTGTGGTAATTCATCTCGGTGCTGAAAGGGATCACTCTCTAGGGCTACAGCCCCTGTTAATCGGGTAGCGAAGTCTAAGCGCGCACCCGTCGAGGCGAAAGGTTACCCCTCCATCAAATGCCTTGCAAACGCTGGGCGGTAAATAAAGCATCGCAATATAATTTCAAATTTGAAGAGACGAAAGATTCAAATAACTGAAAATTATACTAAATATGAAAATTAATAATTCATCTTGAATCAATGCCCCGCAAGGGGTAATGGTAATGGTCGGCAACACTTCTTTGGTGAAAACGAGCTGAATTTTCTCACTCGTGATAGGCCAATAACTGCCGAGCGATGACTTATGCAGTGCTGATGAATCAATTTGGAGCAGGACAATCACAAGCGACCACCTACGGTGCGTTGTCTCCTGTCTCGCCGACACCCGACAAGTTACGATTGATGAGTGTCATTGTTCCGAGGTTGTGGCTGGTAGCTTTAATCGTCGCTGTTTTCGTTGGTTTTGCGTTAGCCTATGTCTACCTGGCTCCGAAGGTATATGAGTCTGTTGCCGTCATCTATGTAGACCCCAAAGGCGGCATTAATGGCTATGACGATATGCGAAGGGCGAACGAGACGGGTTGGGACAACCCTGATACGTTAAAGTCGATGGCTGAAGGTATCCGAAATGGGGTCGTCATCCTGCGTGTCGTGGATCGCCTCGAGTTACGAGATGATCCCGGATTTTTAGAAGACAGAGGCTACCCGTATACAGACGCTGAGATAGTCGAATTGGTGAGTAAGAATATCGACGTTCAACTCCGTCGTGGAACGCGCCTTATTGATCTAGCCGTACGGGATCAAAATCCAGAGCGAGCTCGCAATATGGCAGATGCCCTCATCGAGGAGTTTCAAAATTTGATTCGAGAACAGAACAGCGAATCCATTGCTGAGACACGTGCGAGATTAGAAGAAGAGGCGGCCAAGCAATTGGGACGAATGAACGCAGCCGAGAATGAGGTGCAGGAGTTCCGACTTCAGCATGTGAAGATTGCGTTGAACGAAGGCACGGATTTTACCGGCGAAACAACTCTTGACCTCGATAAGAAGCTTGCGTCAGCGGTTTCTGAGGTGCTTCTTTGCAAAAGAGACTTTGAGCACTATGAAGCGGTAAAAAATCAGGATATCGAGAGGGTCTTCGATATTGGTTCCTACGGTGATGAAAACTATATTCAAGATTTGCTACACAGCCGGAATCTGGCGAGGGCGGAATTTGTCAGGATTGAAAAGCAATTCAAGCCCGCGCACTTTACTTATCAAAATGGCGAACTGAATTTGGCCGGCTTGGAAGAGCAAGTTGATGCGGTCGCGGCCGGAGTTGGCGAGTCGATCGAGAATGCCTATCTTCGTGCTGAGATGCGCGAGGCGCAGCTTCGGAAAACATTTCAGGAGAAGAAGGTTCATTTGATTGAAGTCGAAGGAGTCCGTAAAGAGTTTCATAGCTTGCTGCGGGTTCGCGACTCAGCCGCATTGACTTATCAGGAGCTCCTTGCTCGGATCAACGAGACCAATTTTGACAGAGGTTTGGACGAAGCGGTCGTGCGGATTTTTGCCTCCCCGCTGATTGCGGTGAAGCCGGTTCTGCCAAGGCAGAATTTTACCGTGGCGATTGCTGGAGCCTTTGGGGCGATATGTGGTCTCGTTGTGGTTATTGGGATTGGGCTGGTGGATCGGACCCTAAACAGCGTTAAACATGTAGAGTCGAGCGTTGGTCTTTCAGTGCTTGCCGAGGTGCCGAAAGCAATGGGGCAAGAGATGGATCTTCGCGAATCGTTCTTTGTGAATTATGATCCGAATTCACCCGTCAGTGAGAGCTTCCGGTCTCTCTGGGCATCCCTCTCCGCCCGTCATGCTCGCAGTATAATGATCATGAGCGCATCTTCAGGGGAAGGTAAGACGTTCTGTGCCGCTAATCTCGCGGTTCTTCTGGCAAACATGGGATATCGAACTCTGCTGGTGGATGCCGATTTCTGTAAGCCAAGTATGGCGGAACTTTTTATTGATCCGATGGAAAGAGAAGTTGGAGGAGAAGAAATGACGAGCCAGAATCTCTGTCAGGAAACTACTTTCAAAGACCTCTACCTTATCTCCTGTAGTCGATTCACCTCGGATACTGAAGAGCCAATGAGTGAAGAAATTTTTGTAAAGATGCTTGAGGAAGCCTACTCATCTTTTGATTACGTGATCATCGATACCTCCCCTTTGAATTTGGCCGGGGATGGCCTGAAGTATGCGTCCCACGCAGAGTCCACGGTGCTGGTCGTGGGGTCTGGTAAAACTGATTTCGAAACTGCCCGCGAGGCGGCTAAGGAACTCAAGGGAGTGAGAGCTCAGTTGGCAGGGTGCATTCTGAACGGAAGTTGAAGGGTCAAATCGGATCAGGTTATTCAGGCGAAAGGGATGATCTAAGCCACTCAGGTATGTAGGTGTCCGTGTGTGGCTCTACCATTTTATTTCCGGTTACTCACACCCTCAAGACGGAGGTCGGTCACGGATATGGTTGCTCGAGATTCAAAGCCTGAAGTTTGGGCTCAAATTCGACAGGAGATTAGAGATCTCTGAAGCGACTGATGTAAGCGAAGGCCAGAGGGAGAATCGAGCCGACTGCTTCTGCAAAACCGGCGAGGGCATAATGAAAGCCGAGAAATGGGGCAGATACCATCATGACGATGCAAGCGATTGCGACAGATCCCATGATAAAAATACCGAGCGGAGAGAGTCGTTTTCTTTGTTGTTGAATGTCCATCAGTCCGCGCAATGGATCGAAGTAGCGATAGACCAGCAGCGCCATGAGAATAAACGTCAGGATAGACCAATCCGACCATTCCGGAATCATGATAACAGCGTCGTAGGCGCCATGAAATAAAACAGCAAGAATGAAGGTCGCGAGGAACTCCTCCATCCCGTAGAACTTTCTGACGATCATTCGATACCCATAGTATCCGACAAGCCCTGTTAGGGTAAAATGGAGAGGGTTTGCGGTCAGTAGTCGGGTCAGGCCACTCTGCTGAATCAGCCCCGTCCGGAAGTAGGAGATGTTTTCCATGGCTGCAAAGCCAAGACCAACAAGGGCGGCCAGGATGAGGGCTTCAAGATCGTTTTTCCTTTTTGCGCACCAGATGGCGATTGGGATGAAGCAAACCAGCTTGATTGTTTCCTCGCGAAGCCCGACACCAGCGATAAAATAGATTGCTTGGGAAAGCTGGGAAGAGGATGGAGCGTGGGCGAATCCGAAAGCCCTTTCCTGAACCATAACAGCGTAAAGCGTCAGATTGGCACTGAGGACTCCTAGGGCGACTGCGAACAAAGAAGCGATTAAGCGAGTGCGGTCAAAGCGCCAGAAATTGGTGAGTATTAAATACCAGATTAGTCCGGTAAACGCTGCGGGTATGGCGAAGAAACTCAGGAGTTGCGCTTTCTCATACTTGAAGGTGCTCTCGAGCAGAGGAATCCAGGCGCGAGCGTCAGCCTTTAAATTCATCAAGTCATAGTCGGTGAAGCGATCAGAAATCTCGGACCGGCTCAAAAGAAGGCGAGCCGCAACTGGATCATTATTTCGCAAAGCCGCAATAACTGCGCTGCGTTGCGCATATGAAGATTCGGGGAACTGCTGCGCTTCGCGGCTGTAGAAGTTGGTAGCAGCGGCGTAGTTCTTGTCGAGAATGTAGAGATCACCAAGGAACTCATTTCGATACCGAAGTGATTCAGAAATGGACTCCAGTTGTTCGATAAATTCCTGCCGGTCATCGCTCTGCACCCCTCCGTAGTAGCTTTTAAGAAGGGGGTGTTTCTCAAACGGTGATTTTCCATTTTTGGGGATAGCCCCTTTTTCTGCGCTTAGAAAGTCGCGAAAATCGAGCGAAGTGGCTGGGTAAGATACTGGATAGTTGAATCGAATCCAGAAGACCCAGTCACTGAGAGATTGCGGATCTGAACGCGAAGCGGCTTGGTGAATAGCCTTAAGATCTTGCTTAGGAACCTGACCAAGTAGTTCGCCAAGTTTCCTTGGGGCAAAAGCGGCCAGGATAAATGAAAGCACCGTGGACATCACGACGATGCTGAGCGATGTCCGAATCAAAAACCGCCGGTCTCTTGAAAGATCTGCGAGGTGTTGAGAGGGGAGACGCGTCATAAGGCTTTTCCAAGAATCACGCTATGGCACTTTTACGACTCGAACAAGGGTTGCCTTGGGAGAGTTGGTCTCGTAATTTATTGTCATGAATCGCTTTGCCACCCTCATAATCTTGTCATTAGGAATGCCCTTCGCACTGATGGCTGCACCTGATATTAAGCTACTTCCGACCTACGAAAAAGTCGAAGTGGAGCGCCCGGTTTCAATCCAAGTCCCTAATGATGGTTCCGACCGTCACTTTCTGGTTGAGCAGACTGGCAAGATTAAGATTTTGCCGTCCCGTCCGGAATCCGCGGAATCAGTTCTGTTTCTTGATTTGACTCATTCCATTGGTGTTGAGAAGGATTTTGAAGAAGGTCTTCTCGGTCTTGCCTTTCATCCGGAATACAAAGAAACCGGCAAGTTTTACCTCACCTTTTCCCGCCAAGGGCCCAAGCGGCTAGTGGTTGCTGAGTATAGCGTCTCGGATGAAGCAAATTCTGCCGATCCCGCTAGTGAGAGGGTGCTGTTGGAAGTCCAGCAACCGGAGTGGAATCACAACTCAGGGAACTTGATGTTCGGTCCGGATGGGTTTCTCTACATTTGTATCGGAGACGGAGGGCTTAAGAACGGGGTCCACCTCCTTTCGCAGAAGCTGACCCGGTGGAACGGGAAAGTTCTTCGAATCGATGTCGACAGCCGCAGCGACGGTTTGGAATATGGTATTCCCGCGGGAAATCCGTTTGTCGATGATTCCCTCGCTTGCCCCGAAATTTGGGCTTACGGACTCCGCAATCCATGGGGAGGCGCTTTTGATCCTGAAACCGAACTATTTTACCTCGCCGATGTAGGACAGAACCTTTGGGAGGAAATTAATCTTATAGAGGGTGGTGGCAACTATGGCTGGGACTTCCGTGAGGGAAATCAGCGTTTTGCTACCCGTGATGCCTTTATGGAGTGGCTTGGCAAAAAGCCGACGGAACCGAAGGGCCTTAAATTAATAGATCCTATCCACGGATATTCGAGGGCGGACGGCCTCTCCATAACGGGAGGATTTGTCTATCGAGGCGATGGTATCCCGGATCTGAATGGGCACTTCATTTACGGTGACTGGAAGTTTGGGAATATTTGGGCGCTCAACTACGACGCTGACAAGAAGGAGGTGACTGCGAACTATCACCTTGATAAGCCGGAAGATCTCAAGAATCCCACAGTTCAACCGACCGGGTTTTATCCCGATGCTGATGGTGAACCGCTTGTTCTCGACTGGAGAGGAGCGATTTTCCGGATCGTTGCGGCCAACTGAGGTCAGATTGGAGAGTCTTAGGAACCTGAATTTCTACTCTTTTGGGGCTCCTGTTTGGCCGTGGTTCTACGTCTCATAAACAGGTAGAAAACTGCCGTGAAAGCAATCAGGGCGCCGAAGAATTCGCGGGTCAATTCTACTCGCGGATTTTCCGCTGTCATACTGACTTGAGTCATCGAAAAATCCTCTTCACCAAAGATATTCTGGAAGAGGCCAGGACCAGTGATCACCATTTCGACCACGCAAGAAGTAAGAGCAACGATGAGAATCGCGGCGGAGACTTTGCAAAAGACGGATACGACAAATAAGATTGCGATCAGGAGATAGAAACTGAACCAGAGCAGGGCATCAAAGCTAGAGGGCTCGTGATAGATCGCGGGATCAATATCGTTCACTTGCACCCAAGCGAAAATCCCGAAGAGCACGGCCGCTATGAAGTGGCCAGAGGCAAAATAGGGTGAGAGCTTCATCGGATTGGCGGGATTTTGAAAGAAGGCCTTGTCGCAACGTTGTCCGAAATTTGGGCGAACTCAAGAAGTGCTGCGCTGTATCGTAATTTTTGCTTGTCAAAAGGCTGAATCCGGCCAAATTACCGCTCGCTCCGGCCATACGGCTAGAGAGTCCCACGGCAAAAGCACCCGTAGCTCAACTGGATAGAGCGCTTGACTACGGATCAGGAGGTTTGGGGTTCGAATCCCTACGGGTGTGCCACTGGGTTGACGAAGCCCGCCTGTTACGGGAACGACTCAAAGCGGGTTTTGCTCTCGCCTCATGATTGGGGGTATAGCGCACCTTAGTAGCACGCTCCGTTCTGGACAAAGAAGTCGCAGGTTCAAATCCTGTCACCCCGACTATTTGCCAGGGAGGCAGCGGAGTTGGGAGTTTTTAGGAGTCGCTGGATCTCGAGCCGCTGGAATGCTGGCGAAAGAGGTTGAACAGCTTGCTGCGCTCTCGATCTTTTGTTCAAATGTTCCCGCAAAAATGGCAATGTGATGTAATTAACATCTTCGGATTCGAAGATTGACCTTCGCTATGAAACTTTCCTCCCTAAATACAGTTCCATCGGGCATGAATCGATCATGGCTGTGTCTTATCCTTTCTATTGTCGTCATTTTGCCCATTCCGGGGAAAGGAGACGAATTCAAAAACTGGGCTCATTGGCGCGGGCATGGTGGAAACTCAATTTCGACCACGGCTCAACCCCCAACAGAGTGGAGCGATTCGAAAAATGTGAAGTGGAAGGTCGAGATTCCTGGAAGAGGATCGGGTTCACCTGTGATCTGGGGCGATCAGGTCTTCGTGGTTTCTGCAGTCAGTGATGGAAATGCTTCTGCATCAAGGTTTGGATTTGCTAGATCCGAGCAGAAGCTGAGCTTCCAGTTGTTTTGCTTTGATCGGGAAACAGGTAATTTAAAATGGAAACGGACGGCCGTTGAGGAAGCACCCCACGAAGGCACCCACCAGACTAATGGCTATGCTTCGGCTTCACCATGCACCGATGGGGAGCGGGTTTATGCTCACTTCGGTTCACGTGGATTATTCTGTTATGACATGGACGGGACGCTGCTGTGGAGCCGTACTGACTTTGTTGAAATGACGACCCGTGCCGGGTTTGGCGAAGGTAGCTCTCCGACTCTGGCTGGCAATGCAATCTTAGTGCCATGGGATCATGAGGGTCCATCGGCCCTTTATGCGCTCGACAAGAAAAGTGGCAGGACCCTCTGGAAGGCCGGCCGCGACGAACCGACTTGCTGGGCGACTCCGCTTGTGGTGTCATCAGACACCGGTGATCAGGTAATCGTGAATGGTCAAAGTAAGGCGCGGGCATATGATTTGCAGACGGGGAAAGAGTTGTGGAGTTGTGGAGGGCAGACCCAACGTCCGGTAGCTTCTCCTGTGCATTTTGATGGTATAACGATGATAGGCAGTGGCTTTCGAGGGTCTTTTCTTGGAGCTTTTAAACTCGATGGCAAGGGAGACATCGAGGGCAAAGAACAAGTTGTCTGGACCACACCAGATGACACTCCAGACATTGCCTCGCCGATGCTATCGGATGGGCGCCTCTACTTTCACAAAGGAAAGACCGGGATTCTGACCTGTCTGGATGCCTTCACTGGCAAGGTCCTCTTTGGACCAGAGAGAATACCGGGAGTGTCATTAACTTATGCATCACCGGTAGCTGCCGGGGGATTTATTTACGTGACAGGGCGCAGTGGCAATATCACGGTGATTAAAGATGCTCCAACGCTTGAGATTATTGCAACGAATTCACTGGGCGAGGGGGTCGACGCAACACCTGCTCCTGTCGGCCGCGAGCTGTTTGTCAAGGGGGAGCGACATCTCTTCTGCCTTTCCAAATAATGTTTTTATCGACTAAGAGGCGCTGGAACTGCCGTCAAAGGCTGTGAAACTCTCTCGATCGTTTCCAGTCTCGTTAATGATTTAACGACTTCGTATCAGGGCGCCTCGGTTTCATTGCTGCCCCGTTGTTTGATTTTAGCGGCAAGGCTGCCGTTCGCCTGAATCACAACAACGAGGCCAGGGGCTGCTTCGGCTTCGGGATAAGGACGTGTGATCGTGTAGATGTCGTAGAGTTTGATATCTAGATTTTCGGCAGATGCTGTTATGCCCTCGGGTAGATCAGCGGAATTGATCGCCTTGTTTATTTCCTTGGCCATCTCTTCCTTGTAATCGTCTAGATCAACTCTCATATCTCTTTCGATCGCCTTGATAAGAAGTTCTTCGAGTAACCAAGTGGCCACGGAGGTCAGTTTGCTCTTCGTTTCTAGTGTGAAATCGACATTGGTGAATCTGAGAGTTTGTTTCTCAAAATCGATGACTGGTCTGGCTTCAAGCCAGATATCGCCGGCAATTCCGCGAGCTAGACCGTTCTGGGTGGCATTGAGTGAGAGTTTGAGGTTGAGCATGCCACTTCGACCGACCTCTGCTTCGAGTCCGTCAATCTCGACGCTACTACCGGCACCTGTCTTTATTTCAAAACTCTCTTCGCCGAGGACTTCGTTCAGCTCAGTGATACTCACAATCACAGGGAGCTTGAGATCCGTGGCAAGAGGTCCAGGATGGGCTATCAAGTCGGGCAGCGGTTGTGGTTCCGGCGCGCCGGGTTCGCGATTGGTTAGGAAAGCGTCAGTCTTGATCGCGACCGTAACGGAGATTTGCTCTGGGTCCGCGTAATCAACAGGGGAGAGCTGAACTTCTTGAGGCGTCACGCTGATCCACAGACTGGGATCGTCATAAACCTTTTCGCTGAGATAGGCCTGCTGCCAGAAGGCTATGACCTGACTTTTTAGATCGATGCTCTGACGCAGGGCGGGAGCGAGTTTTTGGGCCTCCTTTTGAATGTATTGGCTGACACTTCCTCCCAAAATGTTGCTAATGTCTAGCTTGCCAAGACCACCAAGACTGACAGAGGCCTCGCTAAGATTCAAGGCGGGCGTGAGGTTGGGAACAATACTCCAGTCACTTGCGATGGCGGGGGAAAGGTTACCGCCTGCCGAACCGGCTAGCTCCGCTGTGGTGTTGAGAGGAACCTGAACGATCTTGGCATCGAGCATTCCTTGAAGCTGTGCAGTTCCCTCGATCGGTGCCGCGAACGTGAGGTGGGTGCCGCTATTTTCGAAAGCGATAGGACCGCGAACCACTTTCCAGGCGTAGGCTCCGCCCTTAAGATTTTTGTGAAAATCCATCTGCTCGCTACTCTCTAATTGTGGCGGGACCTTTTCATTGGCAAGATCGGCCAGCATCGCCAAGTCGATTCCGATGGAAACGGCGATTATCGAGGTCTCAGGGCGAGGACTGTCGACTTCTCCAAGAGGTGTGCCGGCCGGGGCCGTAACATAGATGAGACGAGGGCCAAGGATTCTGGTGGTGACTGGAACAGCCACAACCAGCATGACCAGCACCGCGGCCAAAATGATGAGTAACTTTTTCATGGGAGAGGAAAGTCTCGACTATTCATAGCGGTTGATGATGTTGGGGTCGAGAGTGAATGACTGTTGCCAATCGTCGGCTAGAGTGATTGCATGAGAGCAATGAATGGAGAATCTGTGTCGGAGTCTCGAGCAATTCTCGGAGGCTCTTTTGATCCGGTGCACCTGGGGCACCTCGGAATGGCAACCGCTGCGATGGAAGTGGTGTGTCTCGAAGAGATTGTTTTTATGCCTTGCTTCGTATCTCCCTTCAAAGAGGGCACAATCGCTTCCGCGCTACAAAGACACCACATGCTCAATCTTGCGATCGAAGATGAGGCTCTGAACCACGTCTCTGTTTCCGACTTCGAAATCGGCAGAGAAGGCCCCAGCTATTCATGGCAGACGGCGGAATATTTAATCAAGCGGGAGCCTCGGGTCAAATGGCACTGGATCATTGGAAGCGACCAGTGGGATTCGATCGAGAAATGGGCGAACCCTGCGTTTCTTCGTGAGCAACTTCACTTTCTTGTATTGAAGCGCAAGGGACAGAGTGTTCAGGTGAGGGAAGGTTGGGAATATACTGCAGTACCGTTTAATCATCCCGCTTCCTCGACTGAGATCCGTGCTGATTTTTCTTCTCACCTCGAATGGGTCACACCGGCAGTGGCCTCTTTTTGCGAGGAATCAGGCCTTTACGGAGCTTAATAAGGATTCCGATTTTCCTCGCATCGAGCGTGACTGGCATTCAACCTTACACTGCATGAATGAGCGCAGTCATCTGTGTGAATCCCACGAAGAGGAAGTTGCCAATGCCGTCAGTCACGGCATTGGGGCAATCCTAAGTGCAGTTGCTTTGGGGGGCATGATCTGTCTGGCCTTGCCGTTGTCGGTTTGGCATGTAATTGGCGTATCTGTTTTCGGTTTGAGTCTTGTGATGCTCTATCTTTGTTCGGCAGTTTATCACTCAGTCACACGGCATCCTTACAAGCGACTGTTCCAAATTCTCGACCATTCGTTCATCTTTGTGCTAATTGCCGGCAGTTATACACCCTGGCTGTTGGTTAATCTGAGGGGACCCTGGGGTTGGTCTTTATTCGCGGTGGTTTGGGCGCTTGCTCTTTCGGGAGTGGTCATGAAAACCATCTTGCTCCCGAGATTTGAAAAGGTCGGAACATTAATTTATGTCGCGATGGGGTGGTTGATCTGTATCGCTATTCAGCCTCTCATTGAAAACGTTAGTCTTTCGGGGCTTCTCTGGCTGATCGCTGGAGGTGTTTGCTACACCGGCGGTGTGGCGTTCTTCGTGATGAAGAAAATGAGGTTTGCGCACTTCATCTGGCACCTATTTGTGATGGGAGGAAGTCTTTGCCATGTGGTGGCCGTGATCCTCGGTGTGCTTGAGCCAGGTGATCTGGCTCGTCCCTAGTAATCCAGCAGAGGATCTGGCTGAACTGCAGGCTCTGGGTATTCGAACGTTTTCCCTTCGAAATTGCGAATGATAACGCGCTCGCTGTTGCGCTGCACAATGTAGTCCGGATTGATGGGGACCTTTCCGCCCCCACCGGGAGCATCGATGACGTATTGGGGCACGCTGTAGCCGGTGGTGTGTCCGCGGAGGCTTTCCATGATTTCGAGGCCCTTCGCGACGGGCACTTGCAGGTGGGATGAACCCTGAATTAAATCAAGTTGATAGAGGTAATAGGGGCGAACTCGACACATAAGCATCTTGTGCACGAGGACTTTCATGACGTCAGCATCGTCGTTGACTCCTCGAAGCAACACCGACTGGTTGCCAAGCGGCACGCCATGGTTTGCAAGACGTTCTAAGCCTTCCTTAACCTCAAGTGTGAGTTCCCTCGGGTGATTGATGTGAACGCTCATGAAGAGCGGGTGATACTTCTGCAGCATCTGACAAAGATCGTCGGTCACGCGCTGAGGCATGAAAATCGGGATACGAGTTCCGATACGGATAAATTCGATGTGCTCAATACTCCGCAGCCTCGACAGGAATTTCTCAAGTTTTGAATCTGACAATAGAAGCGGGTCGCCTCCCGAAAGAAGGACGTCACGAACCTCAGTGTGTTTCTCAAGATAGTCGAATGCTGCCTCAAACTCGGTGCTGAGGGTTTGATCCCCAGCTCCGCTGACAACGCGGCTCCGAGTGCAGTAACGGCAGTAGGAAGCGCAGCGATCTGTTACGAGAAATAAAACTCTGTCAGGATAGCGATGGACCAAACCGGGAACAGGCATGTGTGAGTCTTCTCCGCACGGATCGGACATTTCGTAGGGGGAAATAATGGTTTCATCAATCCTTGGAATCAGTTGACGCCTAATAGGGCAGTTGGGATCGTTCCGATCGATCAGGTTGAAAAAGTGCGGGGTGATTGACATGGACAGTTTCGTCCCGGAGAGAATCACCCCGTTTCTTTCATCTTCGTGGAGATTAAGATGCTTTTCGAGTTGAGAGAGCGAGGTAATTCGATTCCTCAACTGCCACTTATGGCTGTTCCATTCTTTCTCTGTGATACCCTCGCCGGACCAGTAACCCGGGCTGTGAGAAAGAAACGATTTGTCCAGATCTAGCTGAGAATCGTGGTGCATGAATGGTTGGAGGTGAGGATGGCGGCGTTGTCTGCCTGAATTAGACGACTGCTATCAAGACTCGCTTACTACGCTGCAGAAGATAGAGAGGGGAGTAATTTAGTCAATTCCGGCACTTTTTTCACCTGTTGCGTGAAAAAAGTTGCGGCATTTCTCAAAATCAGCTGTTACAAACCTATTAGTTGTTTGTATTGATAGTGCCATCGTGCCGACTTAAAAGGCGTTAAATACCAGACTGTTGCAGTGCCGTGACTCCTTATCTTAAGATTCTCAAGAACTTCTCAAAACCTCATTGGTTTGAGATCATCCAACTCATCAAGTGTTCGCAAGGAATGTCGGTAGGCGAGCTTTCGGAATCATTGAGCATGAGCTACATGGGAGTCAAAAAGCACTGCATCTCCATGCAGAAGCTCGGCTACCTCGATACCTGGCGCCGGCCGAAAGAAGTGGGCCGTCCTGAGAAGCTCTATCGTATCACATCAAAGTTAGATCCGTTTTTCCCTTCCATTGAAGATGGAGTGACGCTGTCTCTGCTTGAAGCTGCAGGACAGTTGGATCCCAATGCCGCTGAAAAATTACTCTTCGCGTTCTTCCGGGATCAGACTGAAAAACTTGCCAAGCTGGTAACGGGCGATTCGGTGCAAGAGAGGGCTGAGCGTTTCGCTGATGCCCGGCTTAAGATGGGTTACTTTTCCCGATGCACATATTCCGAGGCAGAAGGGCTTCGCATTGAGGAATTTCACAACCCTCTCAGTTCCCTATTTTTAAAATATCCAACGATGGAACGGATTGAGATGCAAATGTTCGAGCGACTGCTCGGAGCAAGAGTGGCTAGGTCGGAAGTGTCTTCCGCAGGGTTAACTCGATACCGGTTTGACTTATCGCCGCGCTAGTGTCCGTTTCCTGACCTTCTAAAGGCAAGTCGATATGAGCAAATACGAGGATGAAAATGTACTGGTGATTTCCCGTCAGCTATTTGACCAACTGGGAGCCTTCGAAGGTATCTCACTTGAACCCGGGAAGTATCTGCCTTCTATGCTCGATCCGGCCAATAACCGCTTTTTGCAGCGGGAGCTTGCCGAAGATGACCCTTCTCACAAGCAGATCATCCCTTACGCTATTTTTCGATTCGGAAATAAGTTTCTCCATTATGTCCGTGGTGGGGGATCAGGTGAAAAGCGGCTCGCTTCTAAAGGTTCTATTGGAATTGGTGGACACATCAACGACGTCGATTTCGCGGCGTCATCTCTTGACAAAGATACCTATGCCAATGGTGTCGAACGTGAGATCGACGAGGAACTGAACCTTACGGGTGGCTATACTCAAGAAATTCTAGGTCTGATCAATGACGACAGCAACGAGGTGGGTCAGGTCCATCTTGGCGTTGTTCACTTGTTTACCCTCGAGTCAGACCAAGTCACGGCAGGCGAAGACAATATCGCAGATCTCCAGTTTCTTACTCTGGAAGAACTTGAAGCGAAACAGGATGAGCTGGAGACTTGGTCACAAATTTGTGTGGGGGGATTGCGTCAGCTTTGGCGTGACAAGTGAAGGAAACGGTTGACTCCCAGTCCCAAGCCCACACCGTAGCAGAGGCCCCACGAGAGACGGGCTGCATGTCTAATCTTCGTTGGTTCCCAGTCGAGCGACATGGCACCAGGGCCTCGCCCCTGAATTGCTGTGTAGAGAAAATCTCCCGCGTAGTAACCAATGCTATGCCATAAAAACAGTGTGGCAGTGGCTGTGAAAATCGGGACGCGGTGCTTCATCATGCCGCGGTAGACCAGTGCAAATCCCGCAAGGCCAGAGCTGGAACCGATAATTTCTCCGAATGTGGCAGGGAGCGAAAACCAACTCATTGACCAGAGGAGTGCATACACCAGAAATGCTAGTGAAAAAGACAGACAAAAGCGAATTTTCCTGCCCCCGGTATCCCCCGAATCAGGTAGCAACGCTGGTCCTCCAAGACCCAGAAAGACAAGGGCGCAGCCAGCATACATGGCTGGTTCTGAACTGAAGAGTGAACTTCCGAAAGCCCAGACCGCATAACCAAGCAAAGCGACCGACGTAAACAAAGCGATTGATAGGATTGAACGGAATTTCATATCGAGAGATTTTCGAATTATCAAAAAAAGCTGTCAGCGGCTTGAGCTGCTGGGATGTGTTGCGACTTCAGGATCACAGACACTTGTCGGTAGATTGATCTCTGCGTCTTACTTCTGCAACCAAGGTGAGAGTAAATAATGTGAACAGAAGATACGATCAATAAGTGGAAGACCAAGCCGTGGTATGAATGTGAAATGACAATGCGAAGAGCGGTCTAGGCAGCCAATTTACTAAATTTATTCGTTTTTGCTGGAACGCATTGAGTTTGGGCGTGCATCTTTGACAGGATGCGTTCGAACATTGCATTAAGCCTTTTTTCTTGGCTGATTTGGACTGGAAGTATGATGGCAGGCCGTGCAGCGGAGAGCTCAATCGTAGTCGATGTTCAATCGGGTATTGTTTTGCTTTCGGAGAATCCAGATGAAAAAAGACAGGTCGCGAGTCTAACCAAGGTAGCCACTATTCTTGTCGCGTTAAAGTGGCTGGATGAAAATAAGGCCACCGATGAGGTCGAAATCGTGGTAAGCGGTGAGGCTGTCTCGGGCGGAGTTAATCCGTTCAAATTTAAGGAAGGAGACCGCCTCAGCTTTCGTTCGGCTATGCTTGCAGCGATGATGGCTTCGGATAATACCTCAGCATATGCAATCGCTGAATTTGTTGGTAGCCGCCTTCGCACAGAAGGAAGTGAAAGCGGGGCCGTAAGCCGATTCGTGACCAAAATGAATCGCGAGGCTACGGCACTGCGGTTGAGTGATACTCGCTTTGTGAATCCTCACGGACTGGATGAGGGATCCGACCTTGGGGTGTCAACTGCTGCTGACATGGCCATGTTAGCTATCGAGGCGATTAAACACCCCCAATTCCTGTCTCTTTGCAGGGAGTCTGAGGCGACGATTCAGGTCACGAGAGGAGGAACAGAGCGTGATATGATAGTCAAGAACACAAATGAGTTGGTAGGATCCCGAGGAATTGACGGGGTCAAAACTGGCACAACAAGACGATCCGGCCCCTGCCTGATGGCTACAGCCGTCTCGGGCTTTTCTGGATCAGAGCGTCTTGTTAGCGTGGTTTTAAATGCGGAAGATCGTTTTCGTGAAACGGTCTTGTTGCTAAATCAAGGTTGGGAAGTTCACCGAAAGTCCAAGGGGGAAGGGGCTCCTGAGGCAAACCGACGCTTGCTTATCGCGCCAAAGTAGGCCTCTGTTCGCAACATGAGAATCGGTTTGTTGAATGGCGGGGGTGATTGTCCGGGACTGAACGCAGTGACCCACGGGGTCGTGGGAGCCGCTTCTCAAAAAGGGTGGGAAGTTTATGGCTTCAAACAAGGATATGAAGGCCTGCTTTCTCCCGGAGACTACAAAGTGTTGAAGGTAGAAAAAACTGAAGGGATTCTGAAGTTGGGAGGAACTATTCTAGGTTCCAGTAACAAGGGAAACTTCACTTCGAAGGTAGGGGAGGGAGGAATCCGCGAAATTCCAAAGCAACTGATGGAGGAAGCGATTGAAACGCTCAACCAATTGGCAATTGAGGCTCTAATCTGTGTAGGAGGGGATGGATCCCTTTCGACAGCTCAGCAGTTTTTTGAAGCCGGGTTTCCCGTGGTGGGTGTCCCCAAGACGATTGATAACGATCTTGGGGCAACAGCGATGACTTTTGGCTTTGATTCGGCCTGCCACTCTGTTGTGGATGCTCTAGACCGACTTCAAACGACAGCCGAGAGTCACAAGCGCGTCATGGTCCTTGAGGTAATGGGGCGCCACGCAGGCTGGATCGCCCTCTATGGTGGAATCGGTGGTGGTGCCTGTTCGATTTTGATTCCCGAAATCCCTTTTGAACTCGAGAAGGTGGCCGAAACGATTCGCCAGCGAGATGAGGATGGTTTTTTTCATTCTCTCGTTGTAGTCGCGGAGGGGGCCGCCCCGGTTGGGGGAACTCAGCGGTATGAGAAAACCAAGGAAGACGGTGAATCACGTCTAGGCGGAATGGGGGACGAGGTGGCAGAGCAACTGGCAGCATTGACCGGCAAGGAGACACGCTGCACTACTTTGGGCCACTTGCAGCGTGGCGGTAGCCCAACTTCACTCGACCGCGTTCTCGGAACTCGATTCGGCGTAAAAGCCGTGAAACTGATAGAAGAAAAGCGATTTGGACGTATGGTCAGCTACCAGCAGTATCACGTTGGATCGGTTCCCATTGAGGAAGCGGTCAGGGAACTCAACCTCGTCGATCCGGAAGGCGAAGTGGTTGAGTCGGCGAAGGCTGTCGGAATCTGCTTTGGTAATTGATTGCTTGTTCGTAACTCTTTCTCGATAAAAAAATGTCGGCGATCAGTCGCGACTTTTCTTTCGAGGAAACCAGATAACTAAAAACGTATGAATGCCCTGTTAGAACTACTGCAGAAAGATGCCCGACTTTCGACTTCCCAAATGGCCGAGCGCCTGGGAAGAACAGAAGTAGATGTCACCGAGATGCTGGATTCTTTAGTGAAGGATGGAGCCATTCTGGGGTTTCATGCAGTGATTGATCAGGAAAAGATCGGGGATCATCATGTCTCTGCTCTGATTGAAGTGAAACTAACACCAGAGCGTGACGGCGGCTTTGATCGTATGGCCCGTCGGATTGCCAAGTTTGGCCAGGTGACGAGTTGCTACCTCATGAGCGGAGGCTATGATCTGGCCGTGATCGTAGAGGGAGAAGACCTCCGTGAAGTTGCTCGCTTCGTCAGCGAAAAGCTCAGTACTCTCGATGGGGTGATTTCCACGGCAACTCACTTTCAGCTCAAAGTCTACAAGCAGAGTGGTTTTGAGGCTTCAGACCTCCAAGAGGACGAGCGTCTTCCTGTGACACCTTAATCTGTTTTAACACACCAACCGATTGTTTCGATGAAGCCTCTCGAAGAACGTATTGCCACTCAGGTGAATAATCTGCCGAGATCGGGCATCCGGGATTTCTTTGAGCTTGTCCTAGGAAGAGATGACGTCATCTCATTGGGCGTTGGTGAACCTGATTTTTCGGCCCCATGGCATATTCGGGAGGCGGCGATCTATTCCCTGGAAAAGGGGCATACCAGCTATACTTCAAATCTTGGCTTACTTTCTCTTCGCGAAGAAATTGCAGAATACGTCGATCAGAAGTTTGAAGTGAGCTACGATTCGAAAACGGAGATCCTTATCACTGTCGGGGTATCTGAAGCTCTGGATCTTGCTTGTCGTGCCCTGCTCAATCCCGGTGATGAAGTGATTTATCACGAGCCCTGTTACGTAAGTTACAGTCCGAGTATCGCCATGTCATTTGGTGTCGCTGTTCCCGTGGAAACAAAGGTGGAAGACGAGTTCGTGCTTAAAGCTGAGGACGTAGCCGCGAAGATCACAGATCGCACACGACTTCTGCTCTTAAATTTCCCTACGAATCCGACGGGAGCGGTAGAACCGCTTGATGAATTGAAAAAGATCGCTCAATTGGCGGTTGATCATGATCTCATTGTCATCAGTGACGAGATCTATTCTGAGTTGCTCTACGGCGAGGATTCAGGCATGAAAATCGGTCACCACACCTCGATTGCCAGCCTGCCCGGCATGAAGGAACGCACGATTCTGCTGCACGGTTTTTCGAAGGCATTTGCCATGACAGGGTTTCGCCTTGGTTATTCATGCGCACCTCAAGTCCTCACCGAGGCGATGATGAAGATTCACCAGTATTCCATGCTTTGTGCTCCCATCATGAGCCAGAACGCGGCGTTGGAAGCGCTCAAAAATGGTGCCAGCGAAGTTGAGAAGATGCGAAAAGCCTATGCCCGCCGCCGCAATCTAATGTTGAAACGGTTCAAAGAGATGGGGGTTCCCTGTTTTGCCCCGGGTGGAGCATTTTACGTTTTTCCTGACATTCGGAAGTTTGGTCTCAGCAGCAAGGAGTTTGCCCTGCGACTTCTTGAAGAAGAGAGTGTGGCGGTCGTGCCCGGAGATGCCTTTGGTGCAGCCGGCCAAGGTTGTGTGCGCGCTTGTTATGCGACGGGATATGATCAACTCGAAATTGCGCTCGATCGAATTGAAGCTTTCGTGCGCCGTCTCCAATCCTGACCTCTCCCGGACCATGAACCACCTAAAGAAAGCTGTTATCCTTGCTGCTGGACGCGGCACCCGCATGGGCAATCTAACCGACGATATTCCCAAGCCAATGATGAAGGTGAAGGGAACTCCGATCCTTGAGAGCATTCTTCGTGGTCTCGTTGCCAATGGTATCAGCGAGGTCATGATCATTGTAGGTTATCGTAAGGAGGTCATTATTGATCACTTTGGTGAGGGGGAAGGGTTTGGTTGCCGTGTTTCTTACGTCGAACAGGTGACTCAAGACGGGACTGGTAAGGTTGTCGAGCTGGCCAAAGATTTCGCCGCTAATGACCCGTTTCTGTTGAGCTACGGAGATATTTTGGTGCCGGCTGATAGTTACGCACCGTTAGTCAGTATTGCAGGGTTTGACGGAAAACTCACCGTAAAGATCAACGAAGATGTCCGAAAAGGCGGCGCTGTTTTTGTCGAAAATGGCCTCGTAACTGACTTGATCGAAAAGGGTGGTGAGGATGCGCCTACGAGCCCCTACTACAACGCCGGCATCTACGTTTTTTCCCCGATCATTTTTGATTACACCGCAAAACTAGAATTGTCTCCGCGCGGAGAGTATGAACTGACTGATGCTATCAAGGCACAGGTGGACGATGGATTGAAACTCGAAGCGGTTGAACTATTGGGTGACTGGGCTGATGTTCGTGATCCGGATATACTCGAAGAGCTTAACTCCTGAGCTCACCATGGTTTGGACGGGATTTCCGCTTGCCTAGGCGCTTTTTTGCCCCTTAATTGCCGGCCCCGTAGGAAAACGGGTCTTTTTATTATGGGTAAGCAGCACAATAAAGTCGAAAAGCGTCGCCGCCGCGCCAATTATTTGAAACGCAAGAGAGAGGCAGTGAAGGCGAAGATCGCGCTGGGTAAGAAGTCCGTATCCAAGAAGGCTCCCGCGAAGAAAGTTGACGTTGCTGCTGACGCTGGAGAAAACGTAAAAGCCGCTCCAGCAAAGAAGGCTCCCGCGAAGAAGGCCGCAGCGAAGAAGGCTCCAGCTAAGAAGGCCGCAGCGAAGAAGGCTCCAGCGAAGAAGGCTCCAGCTAAGAAGGCCGCAGCTAAGAAAAAAGCCGCTACGAAAAAAGCCGCTACGAAGAAGGCAGCGAAGAAGAAAGCTGCTCCGGAGAAGGATTAGGTGAAGGCTCGATAGAGCGATTTTGTTTTCAACGGGGAGTTTAGAGTTCCCTTCAAATCTTCAATAATGGCGGCACGGGATGAGTGAATCACGGCCGTCATTTTTATTGGTCGACGGAAATAACATTATTCACGCGTGGCCGGATTTGCTGAAGCGCCATCGGACTTTTCCCGGTAGTGCTCACCGCGTGCTGATTCAGGCCCTGAGCGACTATCGTGACTGGTCCGAGGACCGTGTTGTGGTCGTTTTCGACGGACTTGGTGAAACGGTGGATGAAGAGCGCGCAGGTGGAGGAATGCAAATTTTTTACACCAGCGGTGGTTTAACCGCTGACGACGTCATTGAGCGACTCGCTATCAAGTATGCGCAGACATACCACATAACCGTCGCGACAGACGATCGAGCGGAGCAGGATATTGTTGTAGGCGCTGGTGGTGAGGCTCTTTCTTCGGCCGGTTTGAAGGAAAAAATTGAACGAGCCAATCGCGATCGTGACGGCTGGATCAATCAACATCGCAGGCGGTGAATTTTGTCAAAGGAAGCATCGCTGGGAATCTTTAGTTGGCCATTTTGGGAATGAATGGGCTTTCACTTATCGCAAGCTCTCACTGGGAATTCCCTCGGTTAGAGGGTTCTTGGCGACCCCCCGCCTCACAGATGTGTTTCGACGTAGACACTTGTGCAGGGCCGCAAGACGATGGAGCTTATATCATGTAAACGCCTCGGTAACGCGTCTTGCGTTTGCCGCCTTGAGCCTTTAAATTGAACCATCATGGGTGATGGCAATTCGGAACGACTCTGGCGACGCGAGGCAGTGGCGTTGGCACGGCGCGTTAACACCGGTTGGTGGCTGGTTCGCTTTAATCTATTGTTGTCGCTGGCTCTGATAGGCTTCGCCGTGGTTGTCCTTACCACAAGAACTTGGTTGCCTGATTGGGTTCAGACCTATGTTCCCTTTGCTATATTGGTTGGCCTTGTCGCAGGCACCGCTTTTTTGGCCTGGTTCTGGAGTCGGGGTCGCTTCATCGGTAAAGAAGAAGCACTCGTTCGCCTTGATGATCGTCTGGGCCTTAACAATCAACTCAGCGCCGCCAATCGAGAAGTTGGTCGGTGGCCTGTATACCGTGCTTTGAAGAGTGATGATATCGGTCTCAAGTGGCGCTGGGAGGTTGCGATTCTTCCGGGAGTGCTGGCTGGTCTTATGGTCTTGGCGGCGTGGTTCGTTCCGGTTTCCGAACTGAAAGGCAGAGAAGAAATGATCACCCATGAGCCGAATGCCTGGGGTCAAATGGAGGAATGGCTGGCGACTCTCCAAGAGGAGGAACTGATTGATCCCGGCAGTATTGAAGAAATTGAAGATCAAATCGGAGAACTGCGTGACCAACCTGAGAATGACTGGTTCGGGCATGCGAGTCTTGAGGCGAGTGACACGTTGAAGGAAAGGCTTGGTCGTGACATTCAGGATCTAGCGAAGGATCTGGGGACAATCGAACGTGACCTTGATGCGCTCAGAACGTTTTCTACCCAATTAAGTGATGCAGGCAAAGAAATGCTCCTGCAGGAAATGGAGGATGCGATGAAGAAGCTGACCATGAATTCCATGGGTGTAAACAGCGAACTGGCAAAGCAACTCAGTGAGGTGGATCCATCGCAGATCAGCGAGGAAGTGATGAACAGCCTTACAGCAGAGCAGATGCAGGAATTGCAGAACCAGCTTGCCGAAAAGCGTGAGAGTCTTGGCAGTATGGAGGGGTTGCCGCCGATGGCGGAAGGTGGATTGTGACTAAGCTCTTCAGGTTTACTGCCCGGTCAGGGTGGTACTTCAAGAGGCCGCGGAGACGCACCACTGTTTTATGGAGATGAAGATGATCTCGGAACCAATAACGTTGAGAAGATCGCTAATGAGGATCTCTCCCGTGCTTC
>PBSY01000046.1 GCA_002726915.1 Verrucomicrobiales bacterium
CCGGTCGCAACAGTGAAGAGTCCCACAACCTCCACCAGGGCTACGTCAACCGCCGCATGGGCGGTATGAGCGATCGTCAGCGTAGCCTAGTGAGCCATATGTGGAAGCAACAGCAAGCCGTCAATCCAGACATGCCCAATCGCGGAGCGTCTTTTGTCAAGATCATGGAACACGTCGCGGAGAATGCACCGAGATGAAATCCTCGTCCTCCTTTCCACACACACTCGTTCTTGGGCTGATCTTATCGTTGCTTCTCTTATTCGCAAGCAATGGATCAAATGATGAGGGTGCAGAATGGAGCCGTTTCCGAGGACCTAATGGTTCAGGTGTCGCTCCAACCCACTGCCAACCGCCCGTCGCACTCGGACCAGAATTTGAAACATGGCGAACACAGGTGCCAGCCGGATTGTCTTCGCCCGTGATAGGAGGCGGCCGGATCTTTCTCACCGGTATCGAGGGTGAACACCTCGTAACCCTCGCTTTCGAGTACGAAACAGGCAAGCTTCTCTGGCGGCGTAATGCCCCTGTGCCTGCATCAGAGAAAGTCCATCCGGCCTGCAGCCCAGCAGCGTCAACTCCCCTGGTTCACCAAGAGCACCTCTATGTCTATTTTGGTTCTTTTGGCCTACTTTGCTACGACCTTGATGGGACCGAAATCTGGCGCAAACCAATTCCAACTCCGCAATCGCTTTACGGCATGTCTAGCTCTCCTATCGGAAACGGAGACCATGTCATTCTTGTCCTCGACAGCGATAGAAATCTTACCGAAAGCCAATTGAGCGAGTCAGCCATCCTCGCCGTGAATACTTCAAACGGGGAGACCGTCTGGAAAACTTCCCGACCGTTTTCACGAAGTGGTTGGTCAACTCCCGTCCTCTTGAAGCATCACTCGAGGACTGATCTTATTGTCCTTGGACATGGACGACTTCAGGCTTACGACGCCAAAACCGGAGAAGGTCGCTGGTTCCTTAAAGGCTTCTCTAGAGAAACCATTGCGGTTCCTTTGATTGGAACCGGTATGATTTTTGCCTCTTCTTCTAGACTCGGTGGCGGCGGTGATATTGAGAAAAATCCCGAGCCGTTTTGGAAATCTCTGATGCCCTTCGATTCCAATAGCAACGGGCAGATCGAACGCTCTGAGATGGTCGGCGACTTCACCTTTCCATTTCGACCTGAACTCCCACCAGGTCACCCCGGATTCGGCATGCCGCTTCCGAAAGACAACGCAAAACGCCGCGAGCGGATCGATTGGATTTTGACCTGGATCGACAAAAACAACGACGGCATATGGACTCGAGAGGAATTCTTTGAGAACCTTCGGACGGGGAAAGAGAGTCCTCTGCTTGCCGCCGTAACACCCGGTGGACGCGGAGACATTTCTACGACCCACGTAGAATGGGAAATCAATCGAGGAATCCCAGAGGTCCCCTCACCAATTTTTCACGAAGGCGAGATTTACCTCGTTCGAAAAGGTGGTGTTTTATCCGCACTGAACGCCCAATCCGGCGACTCTCTCTTCCGCGAGCGAATTCCAGACGCGCCTGGCCAGTATGCTGCGTCGCCGGTCATTGCCAACGACCATCTTTATCTGGTTTCCAGTCTCGGACTCGTTTCAATTGTCCGTATCGGCGAATCACTCGATCTGGTTCATCAGTTTGATTTAAGAGAATTCTCGGAAACGACTCCCGCCATTGATGCATCAACGATCTATTTTCGAACTGGCGATCATTTGATTGCTTACCGAAACAAAAAAGGGGGTAACCAGCCATGAATTTCGTACGTGCCACGTTTGCTATCTTGATTGTTTTCAGCCTCCTAATCGTATCAAGAGCTCGCTCAGTGTCGTCCGAATTCCCTAGTCCCCAGTCGGTGACTTGGGAAACCTTCGAAGGCCTGCTCGATAACTCTCCTTTCAGGCGTCCGCTTAACCTCCCTGGCGCCCTCGTGCTCACGGGAGTCGCCGAGGTAGATGGCCGGCCAGTCGCCACGATGATTGATACTCAAAACGGAGCCTCAATTGCCGTGACTACAACTCCGGACGAACATGACTGGAAACTGATCGACTTGTCTGAAGTAGACGACATCGAAATCGCGGTCGCCACCCTTGCCATCGATGGCGGCGAAGTCATCAAGGTCTACTATGATGAGGACCGCATTCGCGAAGCGGTCAAAAAGCGGGACTTCGCGAACACCTCAGGCTCGCTGGTGATTGCCGTGCGCACCGGCACCTTCACTCTGCCCCACCAGATTCAGCAGATCGATGATCACACCAAACGTGGGGAGGCGATCGGAAAACTGATCGAAGGCGGCGCCTTCGACGAGTCACCCTTTGAGGCCGTTGACATGGCTCTTTCCCAGTCGCACCCTCAAACCCGCGGCCCGGTTCTCTCAGCGGCCTTCGGTCGCCTCGGAGGAGGCGTTGGCGGAGTTAAATACCAGGCAGCCGTCACTCGGCTGAATTCACTGAACAAAGGACGCGACCGGGATTTTGCTATCAATGGACTCGCTCACGGGCTTGTTGGAAAAGATCCTGACAGCGCCCTCAAATGGGCCAACTCCATCTCCAACGAAGGCTTCCGTAGGGTGGTCGTTCAGAATGTGACCCGGAGGATCAAAGGTCGCTAAACTCGAATGAGGAATTCAGGCCTCTCCGCCCACAAGGTTAGCAAACTACTCCAAATTCTCTCTACTCTTTCTACTTATGACCATCAAATCGAGCGTAGCCCAGCCAAACCGGCCATAACGAACACTTACACTGCATTCACTTTAGCGAAAGCATTAGGACCTCCATCATGTCATTGCCGGCTCCTACAACCGGCATAGTATGACTGGTATTCTCGGGATCAATCGTCTTAAATCGAAACTGAAGAAGCAGCATTACCAAGCCGAGATGCCGCTGTTTCGAGCAACTAACTCCTAACATGGACCCATACCCTTTGCGCTCCTTCATCGCTGCTCACGTCCTTATTTTCCTGACCAGCTTGTCGCTATCTAGAGCTGAACAGTTCCCTGCGCCTGAAACGATCCCCGCCTTCGAAGAGTTGAAGGATTCCGTCGAGGAGCTCCGCATCAAAAATATCGCCTGGCGGTCGATCGACTGGAATTACAGCATTCTCGATGGTCTCAAAGCCTCTCAGGAGGAAAATAAACCCCTCATCTTCTGGTGTCACATCGACCTACCAGCCGACGACAAACGATGTTGAGTCTTCGCCGGAGCCGTCCGTGAGACGGTTTATTCTAATCCCGAAGTCATTGCAGCCATTCAGGAGCACTTCATTCCCGTCGCCGTCAAAGCGCGTCTCGCTCAACAGCCACCTGCTGGACCGGAAGCTCTCTTCTACGAAGAACTGCGACGAACCCAACCTGCTCCCCAAGGCATGGCGGTGATGAACTCCAGCGGAAACGTATTGGCTTGGGCGCTCATGTTTGACGGCGATGAGAGTATTCTCAAGTTTCTCGAACACGCGAGGAAGCGATTCGAAGCAAATCCTACTGCGGACGCACTACCTACAGCCGAACGCTTCCAGCGATTCCCCGATCACAAACTCCCCGATCTACCTGCTTCATCTAAACTCGACGCACAACCCGACCTAGAGCAAGGAGACTATTCATCTCCGGGAGGCTATCAGGCTCAAGAGGGTTCTTTGTCAGGACGTCTGGTGGGACGAGCTGTCGATGAGGAAGGAAACCTGATCGATACCGGCGTGCGCTCTCAGGAAACTTACGCAGAAGACCGGGTAGAAATTTCAAAACCAGCTCGCGAAGCCCTCATCAACGCCGCTAATTCGAAGGACCCTGGCCAGCCATTTTTGATCCCGAAGCGGTTTGCCCGCGAACTGATCGACTCGGCCTACCTCGGCATGCTTGACGTGAACCCACTCGCAGGCCGAAACATTGGCGGAACCGTGCTGAAAGAGGAAATTCAACTCTGGGGACGACAACTACCTCCAACGGGTGAATCTCTCACCATTGAGATTTGGGGCCACACCCTCTGTGAAGGCGAAGCCGCCCAACTTGGCCGAAACACCGACGGGCGGGATTGGAAAAACCAAGTCGAATTGAACTGGGTCGGCCGAATCGTTATTCAAAAAGGCGAGCTAATTTCACTCCTTGCCATAGGCAATGGCAAAGAGACCCTTCACTGGAATCACGGTGCTGCGAATTCGACAACTCAAGGTGAAGCCCCTCGCACTGCTGCCGCCAACCTTCCCGCAGGGCGGCCGATCCAGTTTTCGGGTCCCGTTCGGTTCGGTATCTCCATCCCGTGATCGTTCGACCTCCGCGATAGCGCCATCTAAAAAGCCTCCTTTTCTCTCCCGAATATTCATCGCCAAGGCGGAATTAAGGATAGAAGCCCCCCATGAAAAAGCTCACCACTTTATTTCTATCCATTTTTTCGATCTTAGCACTGACTACCGGACAGGCCCAACCACCGGCAGATTCCTGGCACCAATGGCGCGGCCCCGAGAACAACGGCACTTCTTCAACGGCAACTCCTCCCCTTGAGTGGAGTGAAAAAAGCAACGTTCGCTGGAAAACTGAAATCAAGGGCAGCGGCACAGCCAGTCCGATTGTATGGGGTAACAAGGTTTTTATCACCACAGCGATCAACACGGGCGAGGTGGACCCCTCCCTCCCCAAGCCAGAGGATCAACCCGAGCGGGTCTTCGGAATCAAACACCCGAACACAAGCTACGAGATGGTTGTGCTTTGCTTTGACCGAAACTCAGGGAACCAACTCTGGCGCGAAGTTGCGAAAACCGTGGTCCCTCACGAAGGCCACCATAAGGACGCCAGTTTTGCTTCGGGTTCATCATTCTGCGACGGTGAGCGAATCTATTGCTGGTTCGGCTCCGCAGGACTTTATGCCTACTCCCTCGACGGAAAAAAACTCTGGGAGAGAGACCTCGGCCCGGCAAAAATGGGAGCCAGCCTCGGTGAAGGGAGTTCACCGGTGGTGCACGGCGGAAAGCTCATCCTCGTTCGTGATCACTCTGGACAATCTACCATTGAATGTTTCGACACCAAAAGCGGCAAAACTCTCTGGAAGAAAAATCGCGACGAAGGCAACACCTGGGCAACCCCGGCCATCGCTGAGCACGAAGGCATCATTCAAGTCATCACCCCCGGCACTAATGCCATACGAAGCTACAACCTCGCCAACGGTGATCTGATCTGGAAAGCAACCGGCCTCACCAACAATTGCGCCCCGTGCCCGATTGTGGATGGCACTCGCGAGGGCGGCCCCGCAGTTTATTGCATGACCGGTTACAAGGGCCACTCCCTGCTCGCTATTCCCATCACCGGCACCGGCGATGTCACTGACCAGGTTCAGTGGAAAGCCGATCGCGGCACTCCCTACGTGCCCTCCGCAGCGCTCTACAACGGGCAACTCTATTTCACTCAATCCAACCAGGGCATCCTTACCAGCCTCGAAGCGAAAGATGGTAAGGAGGTCATCGCTCGCACCCGCGTGCCGGAGCTGGGAGACATCTATGCCTCCCCCGTCGCAGCCGACGGTCGGGTCTACCTCGTCGGCAGAAAAGGCACCACCGTCACCATTGCCGCTGGCAAGGAGTTTAAGGTGCTGGCCACCAGCCAGCTAGACGACAACTTCCACGCTTCTCCCGCCCTAGCAGGCAAACAGCTTTTCCTCCGCGGCACGCGCTTTCTCTATTGCCTCGAAGACGGGGCGGCCGCATCCACCCCGAAAAACAAAACCACTTTCGCCACGACCCAACTCGAGGTGCCCACCGACCCTAAGACGGTACTCAGTGCCAGGTTGAAAGGGCTTGTGGATGCCGAAAAAATCACCGGAGGAGAGGCCATCGAGCTCTACCTCACCGCTTTCCCCGGGGAGCGGGAGAACGTAATGCGCTGGCTGGCCTCCTTGAGGAAACCAGAACCCAACGAACCGGCCCCAGCAGAGGCAGCAGACAAGGACAGGCCAGTCACCACGCCAAAGTCAGCGCCTACCACGCGTGAACGGCTCCAAGAGATCGCTCAGCGCGAAATCCCCGAAGACTACCCCGGAGGAGACAGCCACCAGTCCTTCGTCGACCAATGGTTCGCCTCTGCCCCTCCGGAAAAGGCAGGCGAAGTCGCGCAATTGTGGAAGGAACAGCAACGCCTTTTCCCTAACATGAAGAGCCGCGGTGAATCCTTCATCAGGATCCTCGACCACGTGCGTTCAAATAGCGTACCTAAGAAAGCGACTCCGGCTCAAACGCCTCGTTCAACTCAGCCCAAAAAATCCAACCCTAACATCAAGCGAAAGGAGCCGTCAAGAATTGACCGGGAACCGGGAATCATCACTCCGGGAAAGACCGGAACAGTGGCTGGATCGGTCAGTTCATTAGACGGCAAGCCAATCGGAGGCGTCATGGTGTCCGCCTTTGATGACCGTAACCGGCAGACTATCTCTATCTTTTCCCAGGCAGACGGTAGCTTCCAGATCGACGACCTGCACGACGCCGAATATCGCATACGCGCGCGCATCCCCGGCCAGCGGGATCATTGGGTCGAAGACGTGAAAATCGGTGGCCAAGGGATTAAGATTACGATGGAACCCGCCAACGGCAAAGAGCTTGAAGAACAGCGCCCCGCTTCTGACGCCTTCGCCCAGCTCAAATTCGACAGTCCCCGCGATCGCCTCAACTTCAAAATGATGTGCAGCTACTGCCACCAGATTGGCACCCCGGGTTTCCGCAGCCCCGAGGAGCCCGTTGACTGGGAAACCATGATCACCCGCATGGACGGCTTTGGCGGTCTCTACCCCCACACCAAGGATACCATTGTCCAGCGTATCATCGACACTTACAAGGGCGAGGCCGTTGAGGCGTGGCCACCCTATGAGCCACCCCCCGCCCCAACCGGAATGGTGACGCAGGCCAAAATCACGGCATGGGAACTGGGCAATCACTACGAAGGATCTTTCCATGACCTCGAAGTCGGCGACGACGGCCTTGCTTACGTCGTCCATATTGGCAAGCAATACACGGCCACCCTCAATCCAAAGACCGGGGAGAGAATCTTTTACCGCCTCCCTAAAGGTTCCCACGGCCCCCATTCCATCGAACCGGACAACGATGGTGACATGTGGCTGACACTTTGTGTCTCCGGGGAAATGGCCAAATTCGATCTCGAAACCAAGGAATACACCATTCTCTCCAGTGCTGAGGCTCCGGCTGACCGAGGTTCATGGCCCCATACCTTGCGGGTTGATCCGAAAGATTCCGAAGGCTACATTTGGTACACAGATGCTGGCCGTAATTCGGTCTTTCGCCTTCATCCGAAAACGCTGGTGAGGAAGGAGTATCACCTGCTCGAAGCCGACCAGGTCAAGGCAGGCGGCAAAGGAGAATCCAAGGGCATCACTCCCTACGGTCTCGATTACTCGCCTGTCGATGGAATGATTTGGTATTCCAAGCTCAACGGAAACCGCATCGGACGCATCGACCCCAAAGCCCCTGACGGAGACATTACCGAATGGAATCCTCCTTTTCGGGGACCTCGTCGCCTTCATGTCGCTCCCGACGGCATGGTTTGGGTGCCCGGCTTTGGCTCCGGCGTCTTCGGTAAATTTGATCCCGACACCGAAGAGTGGACCACCTACCCGCTACCCAACTACATCAACCAGATCCCCTATGCGCTCAACGTAGCGCCCGATGGCATGGTCTGGATCTGTGGCACCGGGAACGATACCCTCTATCGCTTTAACCCCGAAACTGAATACCTCATCGAGTTCCCGCTGCCTTACCGAGTCAGCTACACCCGTGAGATCGAGTTCGACAAGGAGGGTAATGTTTGGACCAGCACCAGCGGGCCAGCTCGTCACATGGAGAATGTCTGCGGCTCTCTCATTAAGCTGGAAATCCCCGCCAACGCCAAGGAATCCGGCGGCATAAAACTAACCCCCCTCCAGCTGAGCCTAGAGGAACAGGGAATCCTAACAGAGTCTCAAAGGCAGAATCAAAAGCAAAAAAGAAACCTGCAATTGGGTTCTCTCTTCGCAAAGATTGAGGCAAGAAAACTTCCTAAAGCCTACAACGGCCGGAACCACCAGCAATATGTCAATCAGGTCATGGCGAGACTGCCCGAAGAGCAACGTGCCCGCGTCTCGAAGCTGTTTAACGAACGGCGCCAGTCCGGAGCGAAGATGGAAAATGCCGGGCAGACCTTCATTCGTATTCTCGACTACGTTGCCGAGGGAGGCAAAGCCACTGAAATCCCCGCCGAGCCAGGTCCGGGTACGGATCCACCTCGCCGTTCCATGGAGGAAAAAACCGGCATCCACCGTCTTGGAAACGCGAGACGCTCCCCTTTCGATGCCTTCATTTATGCCAATCGCATTCCCGACCACTCAGACGAGGGAGAAACCGCGGTTCAATTCGCCGGTCGCATCCTCGGACGCCTCGCCAATCAAGAAGGACGGGTGCTTCTGAAGTTACCCAACGGAATGAACCACAGCGCCTACAACGGCTTCAAAACCTTCCTCGGATCCGAGCGATTCGCCGCGGCTTTCCAACTCTACTTCCGGAACGGAAACTGGTCTGCCGGAGAGCTCGACGCCATCCTTCGAAGCAAAATGACTGAGGCAAATGACGGCTTAGCCGAAAATGCCGGGCTCAAGATCACTGCATCCGACTTACCCGACCTCACTGCTTTCCTCGGAACCCTTTCAGACGTCGGCGACGAAGCCTTTCGAAACCTCATTCTCAGTGCCCGAGTCGTGGACGTCACCAAGCCAACCGAAACGAAACCCAAGGCAACGAAAACCAATTACGTATCAGGCACCATTCGCTATGACGGCGTCCCACCGAAACGCAACCGAATCTTCATGGATGAGGCCAGCCGGAAACTGCACGACTCGCCGCCGCTTGACGAAAGTCTGCTCATCAGCGCTGACGGCGGTCTCGCCAACGTCTTTGTCTATGTGAAGAACGCCCCCGAAGGCGATTACCCGGTGCCTAGCGAAGCCGCCATCATTGACCAGCAGCGATCAGTCTTCGAACCACGCGTTCAGGGGTTCCGGGTCGGTCAAACCGTGCAGATGAAAAATGGGGATCCCTTTATTCATAATGTGCGCTCCCTTTCACGAGCCAACCGTATCTTCAACATCGTGCAACCGGCCGGCACCCCCGACCGCGAAAAAATCTTTGAGAAAGCGGAAGGTCCCATCACCATCAAGTGCGACTTTCACCGCTGGATGACCGCTCATCTCTGGGTGATGGATCACCCCTTCTTTGCCGTGACCGATGCCCACGGGAAATTCACCATCCCAGATCTTCCCCCCGGCGAATACACGCTCGCCTCTTGGCATGAACTTCTCGGCACCCAAGAGGTCACCATTCAGGTCAACGATTCCACCACCTCGGTGCCCACTCTCTCTTTCCAAGCCAAAGAGCAAATCCAATTTTAGAATTTTTCTTTATCCCACAATGAACTCCGCTTCTCCTTGGTCTGACTCTAAAGAAGTGCCAGAAAAGCGCGAGGCCAACCAACGAAGCATCGACCTGATGTTTCGGGTCGGTCGGGGCGATGTTGAGGCCTTTCAAAGCCTCGTCGAGACTCATCAATGTGCCGTGATTGGAGTTGCGACTAAAATGTTAGGATCCCCATTCGAAGCGGAGGACATCGCCCAGCAAGTATTTCTCAGAGTCTGGAAGGCGGCTCCCCGTTACAAGCCGACGGCCCAGTTCAACACCTGGCTTTTTACGATCACCCGCAATCTTGTTTACAACGAAACTCGACGGCGTCAGCGAAAACCCACCGTCTCGGTTGAAGCCTTAGAATTAAATAATCACCAAGTCACGACCGATAACCGTGCCAGGTGTCCGGCTTCCAAAGCGCAGCATTCTGAATTCGAAGAAGCTGTTGAAAAAGCTATTGAGTCTCTACCCGATCGGCAACGAACCGCGCTGCTGCTGCGCCGCAATGAGGAAATGCCCTACCTCGAAATTGGACGACGTCTCTCCACCACTGAACCAGCCGTAAAAAAACTTCTCTTCCGTGCGAGGACGAGTCTCAAATCTTCACTACGACAGCACCTTGCCAGCTAACATGAAACTCATCCTGACCTTCTCCTTTACCCTGCTGCTGATTTGCACCGGTCTCGCCACGGACAAACGACCTAACGTCATCACCCTGCTCGTCGATGATCTCGGCTACCGCGACATCGGATGCTACGGCGGTCCGGTGGAGACTCCCGTCCTCGACAAACTAGCCTCCGAGGGGGTGCGCTTCACCGATTTCCACTCGGGCGCCCCGACTTGCTCCCCTTCCCGTGCCACTTTCCTGACTGGCCGCCAACACCGACGCACCGGAGTTTACTCCGTCATCACCGAACGCCTTCACCAGATGCATCTACTGGAGAGCGAAACAACCATCGCCGAAGTGCTTAAGGAAAACGGCTACGCCACCGCCCATTTTGGTAAATGGCACCTCGGCATGCCCGTGCACAACCGCGACAATCCTACCCCGGCCGACCATGGCTTCGACTACTGGTTCGGCCTCGTCAACGGACCGGGTCCCAGCCATAAAAACCCGACCCAATTTCTGCGCAATGGCGAGCGCGTCGGTCCCCTCGAAGGTTATTCCTGCCAGCTCGTCGTCGACGAGGCCCTCAAGTGGCTCGACCAGGAACGCAACGGCGATGAACCTTTCTTTCTCAATCTCTGGTTTAACGAACCCCACGCCCCAATCGCAGCACCTGACGAGATCGTTTTCAAGTATGGCGCCCCCAACGATCAGTCCGCGATTTACAGCGGCACGATCGACAACACGGACCGGTCCATAGGGCGACTTGTCGCGAAGCTCGAGAAACTCGGCGAGCTCGACGACACCATCATCATCTACTCCTCTGACAACGGCAGCTACCGACAGGAACGCAGCGGCGAACTTCGTGGTCAAAAAGGCGCGCTCTTCGAAGGCGGACACCGCGTTCCCGGCATCGTCTACTGGAAAGATGGCATCCCCGGCGGTCGCGTCGAGGAAGAGCCCGCCGGAGCGGTCGACCTTCTTCCGACCCTTTGCGGATTGATCGGCATCGAGAAACCCGCAGGCCTCCACCTCGACGGATCCGACCTAGCGCCCTTACTCACCGAGTCAGGCAACTTTGAGAGACATCAGCCGCTCTTCTGGATGAATGAATCGAGCATGGTCATGAGAATCGGTGATCACACCCTCTTCGCCTCCAGCACGGCAAAATCGCCAATCGACTTTAAGGCCGCCGATCGACTTACGGAGCAAATCAAAGAAGTCCTCGGCGACGATCTAGAACGCGTGCTGGATGGAAGGGATGTTAAGGATCTTCGCTCCCGCCTGTTTAATCACGGGAGACTCGCCAATCCCGAAGCCAATCGTTTGAAGGATCAGCTCCGGGACTTGTTCTACTTCCAGGAGTCTTGGATCCCCGAACTCAAAAAGAGCGAACTCGGCCGCGTACAACTATATGACCTTTCCAAGGATCCCAGTCAGCAAAACAACATTGCGAATCAGCGCCCTCAACTCGTCGCTCGTTTAAAAGAGCAGGCCGCTGCGATCCACCGAAGCGTCATGGCGGATGCACCGAAGTGGCCTGCCGCCGGAGAGCCCAATGTCACGAAGAAGCCCGCGACGAATTTATCACGCCAACCTGCAGCAACTGGCTCCAAGACTCCTGCCAATCCAAAAAAGGCAATGGTCGCAAAGTTGAAGGCCATGGTCGACGCCGGAAAACTCACCGAAAAGGAATCCATCGGACTCTATCTAGCCGCATTTCCCGAAGAAGCAGACAAGCTAAAGCAGGTGAGATCTGGCGAAGATCTCGCCAAGTTGATTGAATCCGGGAAGTTTGATTCGGCCCCGTTCGAGGCAGTGGAACTGGCCCTGAAGCAGAACAATCTGAAGATCCGCGGAGCAGCCCTCTCAGCCGCCTTCGGTCGACTGGGAGGCGGCGTCGGTGGCGTTCAGCTCGAGGCCGTCGTGGAGCGATTGGAGTCCTTGCCCCAGTCGCGGGACAAGGACTTAGCGCTCAATGGTTTGGCCCATGGGCTGGTTTCGAAAGATCCAGAGGCGGCATTGAAATGGGCCAACTCGATTTCAGAGGAAGGGTTTCGCAAGACCGTGGTCGAGAACGTGACTCGGCGGATTAAGGCGCAGCCCTAGTTGGCCAGAATCGGAGAGCGGCATGCAACAAAGAAAATTTTGACCACGGATGAACACAGATAAGCCTAGCGCCCTTCGTTAGCTATCAAGTGGCATAGGGTTGCTTTGCAATCGAACCCAATGAGCTCCGACGGTGCCACTGAACATATTGAACCAAGCGATGACTCGTAACGGACCCGCTAAGCTAGAAAGGATGTATCCACTGGATACATCCTTTAAAGAGACCGCAATACGCTTGTGATTTAGGTCACAGTTGACCGCTTTGGGTCAGCGGTGACGAAATCCTGATTCGCCCCTCGATGTAAAAAAGAGTGGGCGAATCAGTGATTCGTAAGTTTGATTCTAGTCGTGCTTCACGACTCTACGGATTCGACCTTCTCAGCGCATGGGCCTTTTTGGCCTTGGCCGATTTCAAATTTCACTTTCTGACCTTCATCAAGGTTTGCATATCCAGAAGTCTCGATTGCAGAGTGATGAACGAAAAGGTCTGCCCCCCCATCGTCGGGTGTGATGAAGCCGAAACCTTTTTCTGGATTGAACCATTTAACTGTACCTGTACTCATTTTTATATTTGGTTTATCCGAGTGATTGCTAATCTCCATGAGAAGATGAGCCTACCCAGAATACTCCCATACTCTCGGAGTTTTGCCTGAAGGAGTCAATGGCTATAACTGCCAGAAATCGACTTTTGACCCAAGGGCCTTTGAGCCGCTTTTGGTTCCGAGCGGCAGGGAGGCGTGTCTTGAAACCGAAAAAGTGACTCGGGATAAGGTCAGAGCCGAGCTCTAAGGTGCGATCCATCAAGCTTGAACCTTGGAAAGTAAAAAGCTGCGCCCCCCATCGACTGATCGTGATTACCTCTGAAAAGGATCGTTGAATTAGGAAAGGGAGGCACCGAATCGGAATGAGTAATCTAGGAGTATGTAGGCATAAATGCGTATCGTCACCCAACTTGCATAATCAACTGAAGATCAGTCTGATCCAAAACAATGGGTGAAATAGTTTGAAAAATAAATGTCCTGTGAGACCTCTTATTTATGATTATTGCATCCTACATTTGTTTCGCTTTGAGCCTTGTTTCCATTCTTGGTTCAATTGCTATTTGGAATATCAAAAAGGGCGAAGACGCCGAAGAGAAAGCCCATGCCGAGAGGTTTGGTATTTTCGTAGGCCTGTGGGCTCCGACTTTTTTAGGCATTGCAATCTTCTTGATTTTGATCTCTCAAAGCAGCTGAGTTACACGCTGGCTTTTCCAAAATGCGAGGGGTCAAAAAGACACCAGCGTTAGGAAAAATGTGTCCGCCTAGCGATACCCTTGGGATTGACAATTTAGATCGAGCAAACGGCGGAAAATGAAGTCCCCGACATGGGACCACTGACGGTTTGGCCCGCATTTTTGTGGAGAAACCGTTGCTTATTCTAAGATTTTTATCGTCGCGTCGGTCCGGCTGGGTTTGAGGGGGTGCAGAATCGTGACGGCTCCGCACGGAGTCGCCTTCACTTCTGACGGAGACATTTTCGTGACTGGATACAGCATTTTCGGGCGATTTCATCGTTTCGACTGGGCCGAGTAGATTCGCGACTCAAACGCCACAGAGATACTTGCTATGAGGGACTCAAGAGGGTTAGATCAGTGACCTAACCTTCTTGAGTCTCCATGCGAACCCTGTTGTGTCTCTCTTTTTCTCTCCTTCTCTCTTCGAGTATTCAAGCTCAAGAAAAGCCCAACGTGCTCTTTATCGCGGTCGATGATTTGCGACCGGAGCTGGCCACCTACGGGACGAAGCTGAAGACGCCGAATTTCGATCAGCTTGCCGCAAGCGGGATGCGCTTTGACCGGGCCTATTGCCAGCAGGCTGTTTGCGGAGCATCACGGCTTTCCATCATGGGTGGGCTTTATCCGTCCCTGAGCAAGGAACAAAGTTTTCACGTCGATAAGTGGAGAGATCGTCATCCGGATCTAATCACGATGAATCAACACTTTGGTGCCAACGGATATCACACTATCGGGCTGGGTAAGATTTATCACGGAAGCAGCGGACCCGGAATTGATCCGGAAAACTGGAATGAATGGATCAAAGTTTCCCAGCCCGAATACGCGACGGAGGAAAGCAATGCCATTCTCAGAGAATTCAGTAAAGCAAAGAAGGAAAAGGGTTCAGTCCATGGTCCCCACAAGGGTCCCACCACCGAAATGGCTGATGTAGGTGACAGCACCTATACAGACGGGCTTCGCGCAAAGAAAGCGGCTCTGAAACTCAAAGAACTGGCCAAAAAGAACCAGCCTTTCTTTTTTGCTATCGGTTTTTCCAAGCCTCATCTGCCCTTTGTGGCACCGAAAAAGTATTGGGATCTCTATCAGCGGGAGGATTTCAAAATGCCGGACAACAAAGAAATTCCGCCGGGCTATCCTCCCTATGCCGCCAATCTGCCCGCCTACGAAATGCGAAAGTATTCCGACTACGAAGGCGAGATGCCCAGCGACTTTTCCGACGAAATGAATCAGCGCCTCCTCCACGGATACGCTGCCTGTGTCAGTTATGTCGATGCGAATCTGGGACGGGTTCTCAGAATGCTCAAGGAAACCGGCCTCGATAAAAACACCATCGTGGTCCTGTGGGGAGATCACGGCTGGAAGCTGGGTGATCACTCCAGTTGGTGCAAGCACACCAATTTCGAATGCGACACCCGTGTTCCTCTCATCCTGCGAGATCCCCGCAAGAAAGCAGGCCAATCGACCAATCGACTGGTGGAATTGATCGACCTGTATCCGACCCTCTGCGAACTCACCGGCATTACAACTCCGGCGCACTGTCAGGGCAGAAGTTTCACTAAACTGCTCGACGATCCAGAGGCTGGACATCGCAATTCTGCCTATAGCTCCTACCCGGCCAACAAGGATCTTGGGCACAGCATCCGCTTCGGCGACTATCGATATACCGAATGGCATTCGCCCGATGGAAGCAAGACCGGTCAGCGCGTTCTCACGAATCTGAGGCAGGATCCCGGCGAAGTCACCAACGTCGCCGACAAAGCAAAACATGCCGAAGCACTCGAAAAGGGAATTCAACTTCTCGACCATCGGGTCGTCAATGCCATGAAAGCGAAAACAACTACCCGCACGGCTCCCCCTAAAGCAAAAATCGTAGACAAGACTCCATTGAAAGAAGCCGTGGCGGGTCGATTTCGTATCGGAGTTGGAACCGATCACGGGATCAGAACTCGTCCCGAAGATGCCGCCCTGATGAAGCGTCACTTCGACATCATCACGCCGGAGAATTGCATGAAGACGAAAAAGCTGCAACCCAAAGAAGGCGAGTTCGATTTCACTCAGGCTGATAAGTTCGTCGATTTTGCAGAAGAAAACGGCATCGACATGGTGGGTCATTGCCTCATCTGGGCCCGCCCCGGCACCACACCTCCCTGGTTTTTTTTAGACGGTGAAAAGCCAGTTTCCAAAGAGCTCTTACTCCAGCGACTCAGGACGCACATCCATACCGTCGCAGGACGCTACAAAGGGCGGCTTGCCATGTGGGATGTGGTCAATGAAGCCCTCGCAGATCACGACGATGAATACCTTCGTGACAACGAGTGGAACAATATTCTCGGCGAAGATTTTCTCGTGAAGGCCTTTCAATATGCCCGCGAGGCCGATCCCGACGCCTTGCTGGTTTACAACGACTACCGCTGCGATCATCCGGGCAAGTTGAAGAAGATCATTCGGCTGATCAAGTCGGTGAAAGAGAAAGGCGGGCCCATTGATGCCCTTGGCCTGCAAGCCCACTACGAGTATGGAATGATCCCCTACGAAGGAATCGAAAGCGCCTTGGTCGAGATGAGAAAACTCGGCGTCAAAGTGGTTTTTTCCGAACTCGACATGGATGTAGTGACAAGAGCGAAGTGGTATTGGGATGATGGAAAATTTCGTGAGGAGCTTCAAAGTTCTGAACCCTATCCTAACTGTCCGGATGATGTTCTCGCCGCTCAGGCCGAGCAGTATGCCAAGCTATTTGAGATCATTGCCAAGCACTCCGACGTCGTTGAGCGGGTCACCTTCTGGAATCTTCACGACGGCCAAAGCTGGCTGAACTACTGGCCCTGGAAGCGGACCAATCACCCGCTTCTATTTGATCGAGAACGCAATCCGAAGCCTGCCTACGAATCGGTTGTTTCAATGCTATCAAAATCGAAGGCCACCAAAGCCGATCAATGATAGGAATTTGCCTATTCAAAATTTTTATCGAGGCGTCCGGCTGCGGGTTGGTAGCGCGGAAGAGGCGCTGTTGCTGCCCCGACGCCCTCAATCCTCCTGCTCCGTTTTGAATTTCTGAAAGGCCGGATATTCTTCGGGCGAGATCTGACCATCGAAGTTTGTGGATTGGATGCTGGAGTTTGAGCTACCGAGAAACCAAGAGCAAAAACCCAACCAACCGTTGGATCTTCTTGGGAGTAGAGAATTCAAAAGGGGTCATCAATCACCTCTTGAATTTTAGATAAACCCTGAGAACGGATGAACCCCATTCCAGCTCCGCCCCGA
>PBSY01000047.1 GCA_002726915.1 Verrucomicrobiales bacterium
GCGGTCAAGCTGCGGGCGGGGCGTTTTGCGTCGTTCATCAGGAGTAACCCTACCTTCTGTAGTTTATTGCGGTCCCACTTTAGGGAGCCCCAACTTGCTTGAGTCCTTTGATTCCTTTATTTTCTGGGCCATGTATCTCCGGCGCATGCAAGCTGGCCATTGATCGAAGTTTGAAGGCACAGCGGCAACCGCTGCGCGATTCGCCACCGCCCGATGAGTTTGATACTTCATCCCCTCTTAGCTGGTAATTGAGCTCAGTATTTCGTCTCGACGTTGGCGCGCTTCCTCCACGTCTCTCGTCCGCAGGGAAATACGGACTCGTTCGGCCGTGTAGTCATCGCGATGAAGCGTGAAATGCGCCCACCACGTCCCTCGATTATTCCAGAGGTGATGATTAGGGTTTTCGGAATTCAGCCTTGTGGCCAACTTGCCGCTGCCGGTCAGAGAAGGACAAACCCCTACTTTGTTTTGTATATCTAGATAAGTCATGATGCAGTTTCTGTGATGTTCAGTTACTGCATCAGGATCAAGGAGGTGATACCTCCTGAGAGAATTTCTGTTCGAATGTAAACATTCGCACATCGGTCGCTGTAACACTTCTGTGTCACAGCACCCAAGGCACCTTGGCTTCTCCAAACCAGGTTGCCGGACCCCACTTTCGTTGGGCCACTCCTGATGCATGGTGAACGTTACCAGACCGATGGAAGGAAGCAAGATCCTGTTTTGTCATACAAGCGGGTTCAAAAGGAAGCTCAGGGGGTCAATCGACCGCCAAAATGTTTAAAAATCAGTTGCGATCCTTGTCGACTGATTTATATCAAATCAATGAATCTTGATTTGTTGATACGTAAACTATTGGCCGTCACCATTTTCCTCTGTCTCGCCTCTATTACCGTCGCCCAAGATGGGACATTGAGTAGCTTGACTGACGATACCGAAACCCTCGCCATCACAACTGTGAGCGGAGCGCGCTCCGTGCTCATCCGGGAAGAAATCATCCAGAATCAAGCCACTCCTTCGATAGTGACTAAGACAACCGCAGCGAGCGAGGATCGAGACTACCTGCTGCCATCAGTCGATACTATTTCAGGGGCTGAGATCCGAACCCTGCAACGGTATGGTCTTGAAGATGTTCTGCGCCAGAGTGCCGGCGTCTCCGTCGTGCAGTCCGGACAAGCCGGAGCACAAACTTCTCTTTTCATTCGCGGCATGGAAAGCAACCACACCACAGTCCTACTTAATGGGCGTCGTCTTCCCCCCGGACTCGCCGGACTTTATCAACTGGAATATCTAGACGTCTCAACTCTGGAATCTGTCCAATTTCTGAGGGGAGGAGCCAGCTCCCTCTATGGAGCTGATGCGATGGCCGGCGCCATTGACTTGCGCTCGACAGACGCCCGTTACGTGGGCGCTGATACCCTTTCGTCCTACGCAGAGATGGGCTCTTTCTCAACATTTCGAACTGGACACAAAATCAAAATTGCAGCTGGCAAATTGGGGGTAGTGCTGGAAGGCAGCTCTGTTGCTACAGATAATGATCGCACCTCGTCTGCATTCGATAATGGAATGTTCCGAGGAAACATCGCCATGGAAATCGGCGACGAAATCTACTTTGATATTCTCGGTTACGTTCAAAACTCTAACCTTCAGGTAGCTGGCAGTTCACTCAGTCCGGACTTCCCCTCTCAACAAACTAACTCAAACCAGTCGAATCTTCTTTCGCCGCGGATAAGCGTCATTCGTGACGAATGGGACTTCACTGCTTTTTACAGCTACACTTCAAACGATCTTGAAGCCCTGATGGCGCCCTTCTTTGGCGACAATGCTCTCAATCAAGTTGGACGCGAAGCCGAAGGACTATTCAATTACCGCGGAATTGACGACGCCCTGTTCACCCTAGGCGCGGGCAATTACAGTTATGAGTTTGATCGTAGCGCTATCATACCCGGCCCCTTCAATCCAGACGCTGCCTTTAAATACAGCTATGCCAGCATTTTTGCTCAGGCCGACGTCGAGATCCTCGATGGAACAGATTTGCTCGTCTCAGGTCGCTATGACGATCATGACACCTTCGAAAGCAAAGGCACCTACAGTGCTCAAATCAAACAGCAAATTGCTGAGACTGGCACCGCAGTCTTTGGCAAAGTGTCCACCGGTTACAAGGCACCATCTGGACAGGATTTCATTTACCTTGATACTTCTATCGATCCTGCCAGCCTTTCCCCAGAGGAAAGCCTGACTTGGGAGATCGGGGTCAGTCACTCTTTCTTCGAGGACAAGGCAAGTGTCTCCATCACCTACTTTCAGGCAGACATCGACAATTTGGTCGACAGCACTTTCAATACCCTAACCTTCACCTCATTTCCAGCAGTGGTGGATACTGAGACGTCTGGATTTGAATTCGAGTTTCGAGCTAATCCTGCTACGTCCCTTGAGACTTACGTTAACTATACCTATCTCGACGCTGAAGTGATCGATGGATCTTACTTCGGAACATACAACCCAGGAGATCGTTTAGTACGGCGGCCACGCCATACCATGAATGCCGGAGTTGTGGTCAGCGGAGATAAGTGGAAAGCTGGTGCGGAAATTACTGGCGCCTATGACCGACTCGATGGGCGGGATTTCACCACCAATGAATTTTTGTATGTCGGCGATTACACGCTTGCACGCTTCTTTGGAAGTTGCGTCATCAGCGACAACGTAGAAATATACGGGCGGATAGAGAACACTTTCGATAGGAAATATGAACAGACAGCTGGATTTGCCGGCTCCGGAGTCGGAGCATTCGCCGGGATTCGTATCATTCTCGGACAGTAAGACTATTTACTTCCTTTTTTGATTTTCTCCACCACACCCTGTTGAGTTTCCGACTCAACCGAATGAACCATACCTTAAATGCCCTCCGACCTCATTAACGAACTTAATGCCGAACTCAGCAAGCGTATCCTCGTTCTCGATGGCGCTATGGGAACAACGATCCGTGGCTATGGGCTAACGGAATCAGATGCCCGCGGCGAACGGTTTGCCAAGAACGAAAAAGATCTATTAAACAACGGAGACATACTCTCCGTGACCCAGTCGGAAGTGATTGGAGACATCCATAAGCGCTTCCTCGAAGCTGGATCCGATATTATCGAGACCAACACGTTCTCAGGAACCACTCTCGCCCAGTCAGAATTCTTCGTAGAAGACCCGCGGGAGAAAGGCATCGGGCGAAAAGATCCTGAATTCTTCGACCGCGAAGTCTGCGACAACCAGTTTCTCAAAGATCTTGCCTGGGAGATCAACTACGAATCCGCCAAGTTGGCTCGGGAGTGTTGCGATAACATCGGGTCTGACACCGGGCGAAAGCGCTATGTCGCGGGTGCCATCGGCCCCATGACCGTCTCGCTGACCAACTCGCCTGATGCCGAAGATCCAGGGTTTCGCGTAGTTACCTTTGATCAGGTCCTTAAAGCCTACAAACACCAAATTCGCGCCCTCGCTGCTGGTGGCACGGATATTATGATGGTGGAAACCATCTTTGACTCACTAAACGCTAAAGCCGCGCTTGTTGCCCTGCGCGAAGTCTACGAGGAGGACAGTATTGAGCTACCCATCATTGTTTCCGCCGCTGTCGGACGCGGTGGCGAAACGATGATATCGGCTCAAAAAGTCGAAGCGATGTGGAATGCAGTGGCTCATGTGAATCCTCTCGCAGTCGGCTTGAATTGCTCCCTTGGACCTGACCTGATCGAACCCCATCTAGCCGAACTCTCTAAGGTTGCCGAAACCCACGTCTCGGTATATCCAAATGCCGGCCTTCCCAACCCCCTTGCACCGACTGGCTTCGACCTCGAGCCGAAGGATATGGAGGATTATCTCGAAGGTTTTGCCAAGAATGGGCTCGTTAATCTAATCGGTGGATGCTGCGGTAACACCCCCGAGCACGTGGCAGCGATCGCGAGAGTCGCTCAACGTTGCCCTCCTCGCAAAGTGCCAGAACTGCCCGACGCCATGCGCTTGAGCGGCTCTGAGGTTTACAACCATACCAAGAACAAGAATTTTCTGATGGTGGGGGAACGAACCAATGTCGCTGGCTCTCCTCGCTTCCTCAAGATGATAAAGTCCGGTCAGTTTGAGGAAGCAGTCGCCATTGCCCGCCAACAAGTCGAAAACGGGGCGCCCGTTATTGATATCTGTATGGACGAGGGAATGATCGAAGGCGTTCCCACGATGACGCGATTCCTCAACCTGATCGCCTCCGAGCCGGACGTGGCTGCCGTTCCGATCATGGTCGACTCCTCCAAGTGGGAAATCATCGAAGCCGGGCTTCAGTGCCTCCAAGGAAAAGGCATCGTGAACTCAATCTCGCTTAAGGAGGGCGAAGAGAATTTTAAGGATTACGCACGCAAGATCGTTAAATATGGGGCTGCTGTCGTAGTCATGGCTTTCGACGAAGAAGGTCAGGCTGACAGCTACGAAAAAAAGATCCGCATCTGCGAGCGCGCCTATCGCATTCTTGTCAACGAGGTCGGCTTCAATCCCGAGGACATTATTTTCGACCCTAACATCCTAACAGTTGCCACGGGCATGGATGAACACAATAACTACGCGGTTGATTTCATTGAAGCGACTCGCTGGATCAAAAAAAACTTACCTGGGGCAAAGGTAAGTGGAGGAGTGTCAAATATCTCTTTCTCCTTCCGCGGCAATAACGTCGTCCGCGAGGCGATGCATGCCGCCTTCCTCTACCGAGCTGGCAGGGCCGGGATGGACATGGGAATCGTGAATCCCGGCATGCTCGAGGTTTACGATGAAGTCGAACCTAAACTGCTCAAATTGGTTGAGGACGTTATCCTCAATAAGCATGAGGGAGCGACTGAAGCCCTCATCGACCATGCTGAGGCGCTCAAGAGCAAAGGCGACCATAAGAAGGACAAGAGCACTGGTCCTGACCTCAGCTGGCGCGAGGGTTCGATCAACGATCGCATGTCTCACGCGTTGGTTAAGGGAATTACCGACTTCATTGAAGAGGACACCGAGGAAGCTCGTCAGGAACTCGGAAAACCACTCAATGTTATCGAAGGACCACTCATGGATGGTATGAGTGTAGTCGGGGAACTATTCGGTGCTGGAAAGATGTTTCTACCCCAAGTGGTGAAGAGTGCGCGAGTGATGAAAAAAGCAGTCGCTTATCTGGAGCCGTTTATGCTTGCTGAAAAGAGCGACGAGGATGGTTCTAACGCTCCAACATTTGTCATCGCCACAGTCAAGGGCGACGTTCATGACATTGGTAAGAATATCGTAGGCGTTGTGTTGGGCTGCAACGGTTACAAAGTCATCGATCTCGGAGTCATGGTCGATTGTGAAAAGATTATGGAGGCGGCGGTTAAACACGGCGCAGACATCGTCGGGATGAGTGGGCTCATCACTCCATCGCTCGACGAGATGATATATAATGCCAAGGAGTTTGAGAAAAAAGGCTACAAGCTCCCAATTCTCGTCGGCGGTGCTACGACCTCTCGAGCGCATACCGCTATTAAAATCAGTGAGTATTACAGCGAACCAATTGTCCACGTGGGTGACGCATCCCTCGTCGTTAGAGCCTGCAACTCCCTGCTCTCTGATAATCTCCGCAAAAATTTCGTGAAGGAACACCGTGAACGTGAGCAAAAGGAACGTGATATCTACGCAGGCAAAGGTTCGACGGCCGTTTATGTTCCCTTCGAAGAAGCCAAGCAGCAGAATTATGCGGTCGACTGGGACAAGACCGATATCGCCATCCCCAAAGACATCGGGTTGCATTTAGAAGAGCGAATCCCCCTTCAAGAGATCGTTGATGTCTTTGACTGGTCTCCCTTCTTCCATGCCTGGGAACTTCGGGGTGTCTTTCCAAAGATATTTGATCATAAAGCGCACGGAGAAGAAGCTCGGAAACTATATGCGGATGCCCAGAAAATCCTCGAAGATCTCGTCGAAAACGAGCGCCTTCACTGTCGAGCAACGTGGGGAATATTCCCGGCTCATTCTACCGGCGAAGACATCGAGCTTTTCTCGAACGAAGCCAAGACTGATCACCTCACCACGTTTCACTTCATGCGCCAGCAGAAGGAAAAGATTAAGAAAAATACGCCATTTCAAAGCCTCGCTGATTTCATAGCTCCCAAAAGTAGCAATTTGAACGATCACCTGGGAGCCTTTGCGGTCACCGCAGGTAACGAGGTAGAAGAATACGCCGCCTCCTTCAAAAATAGCGGTGACGACTACACCGGCATCATGATTCAGGCTCTGGCCGATCGCTTTGCCGAGGGTCTCGCCGAACTTATGCACCGCCGCGTTCGCGAATTCATGGGCTTCGGCAAGCAGGAGAACCTTGCCATCGAAGACCTTATCAAGGAGCGCTACCGCGGTATTCGCCCCGCCGCAGGCTACCCTGCTTGCCCCGATCACACTGAGAAAGCCATCCTCTGGGACCTGCTTAATGTTGAAAAAAGCGTGGGTATGCAACTAACAACCAGCTACGCCATGTTCCCGCCGTCATCAGTCAGCGGGCTCTACTTCTTTAACGAAGAAGCTCGCTACTTTAACGTCGGTAAAATCGAGCGTGACCAGCTAGAGGACTACGCCGCTCGAAAGAAAATGTCGATCGAGGAAGCAGAAAAATGGCTAGCACCTAACCTAGCGGATTGATTCTGATCAATATCGAAAGGTCCAGCCGACCTTGGCTGTTGCTTCAGTGCCTTGAACTTCAAAGTCACGTTCGAGTGTGTAAAGATAGCCCTGATTGAAAACAAGGAAGATATCGCTGCCCGGCTTCACAATATAACGCAGCCGGCTGTTAAGTCCTACGTTTCTCGACTCAGAGTCCCACTGGATCAGATTATTCCACGAAAGTCTTGGATTGGGCGTGATTCGAAATCCAAACTGACCCACCACCACATCAAACTCTCCGCTGGGAAGGTCGACCAGATCCCAATCAACTTCCAAATCCAATCCCCAGTAGGCCGAAGGGCGCCACTCAAGTTCCGTACTCACTCCGTGACGATAGCCGTTGTAGAATTCACCCACACGACCTCTTAACTCGACACTGAGAGGCCTGTGGTTACTCGTTTCGATCTCTGCGATGATTTGTCCAAAATCATAGCGACCCGTTGGGATGACCACGTCTTCAGCAATGTTGAATGGTTCGTCGAGCACCTCGCGCGTCCACTCGGGAAAGATTGTGAATTCGTCTCCGGACTCAAAATCCACGGCCAGTTCAATTGGAACCCACTCCGCCGACTCGGTCTGATTATCTAGATCAGTGATAAGCGAGGCCGAAGTCTCCAGTGAATACTCCCTCAACCACTCAATCCCCTCAGGGTAAAATTCATACTGAACGCTTCCAACAGCTCGCCTTGTTCCTGGTCTTCGAACAAAGCCCTGAGCTGGTTCGAAGTCTTCGTCAATCTGTCGAAGGCTTGCTTCGAAATTAAATGGTTCGTTAGGAGAGTCCACCCAAGCTCCGAAGGCATGGGCCTGGACTCCTTCATCATTCTGACTCATCAACTCATAAAGTTTGACGTTTATCTGGTCGCGTCCGTCTCCGATGTAACTACTCTTGAAGTCAAAGTCGACACCACCCACGATATTTTCGCGATTCGTAGCTGGATCCCCATAACTAAAGAAAGTCCCCACTCGCGACTCCGTTCCGATGTCATGAGTCAACCGCATCACTCCGATCTGGTCCTTCTCAAGGATCGGAGTGTTGTTGAGGAAACTGCCGAAGACACCAACACCGACCTTTCCGATTCGACCAGTCACTTTACCTCCCGCGAGGATATCCACTTTTTGACGTGTCTCCGACAACCCAATGGTTCGAGAGTAGAATGGAATCAGGCTGGAACTTGCCGGACCAAACTCAAAATACTCCTGTCCTTCCAAGAAAAAATCTCTTCTTTCTGGGAAAAAGAGCGGAAACCGAGTCAGGTTCACAACGCGGTCATCGACTTCAGTCTCTGCAAAATCCGTATTCCACGTCAGCGTTGCTGTGAGATTGGGTGTAATCTGCCAGAATAAGTCGACACCGTAGTCGCTATCAAATCCATTGCCGCTGTTTCCACTCTGATAACGTCCCAATGCGTATGGCTGCAGATCAATTCCCAAACCTCGCTCAAGATTGTTAAGTCCGCTAATCTTGCCTGCATCTTCCAGTTTATGAAAGCTGCGATTCCGATAAGCACCGGACCAACGGTTTTGCTCTTGGTGTCGTGGCAACCAACGTCCGAAATTAGCTGCCCAAGTTGAAGAGTTGGGATTGAAGGAAACGCTGCGAAAAGGAATCGAAAATTCAGCCGACCAGCCCGTCTCTGTCCTCTTCCCGACGCCATCCCAGATCGCATCCCAGTTCATGTTAGGTCTCGTAAAGAGACTCGTAACCCGACCGTCTCCTTTGGCGCCATTCGCGTTGACCCGGAAGTAATATCCGTCACGCTCTGTTTGATAGGGATCGAGCAGTATGAAGACATAATCATCAGCCGAGATCCTTTGATCACGCTGCATGATTGAGGCATTTATCTGGCCGGGGTTGCTATCATCGCAACTAAATGAGACATAGAGATTCCGATCATCAAAGCAGATTCGAATTTCGGTATCTTCTGATGGAGCTGCCTGCTCCTTAGGATACATTTGAGTCAGATTAGGAATCACACTCGCCTTCTCCCAAACCTCATCGGTGAGATCGCCGTCAATCTTTGGCGCCTCCTCTGGTTGTATTCTCACCGCATTCAGGAACTCTTCTGAGTTTGCTGTCACCCCCAACCCGATAAACAACGAGGCGCCCAACAACCAACCCATTCTTAAGGGAGCAGCAAAAGCTTGTAGTAAAGAGAGCATTAATTACACTAGCAAAGCTCGAACCGCGTCTGGATCAAGCAACGCGAACGACATATTCACGTGTCTGACAGAGTGGTTTGATCAAAGTCCTTAGGGGAATGTCAGCCTCGCTGCCACATCCTTAGCAAAGTAAGTCAAAATCATATCCGCTCCCGCCCGCTTGATGCCGATCAAGGATTCCATCATAACCTTCTCCTCGTCGATCCAGCCATCCTTTGCCGCTGACTTGATCATTAGATATTCGCCGCTGACCTGATAGGCGGCGAGAGGAACGTCGAAGGTATCGCGTATAAGGCGCACGATATCAAGATAAGGACCGGCGGGCTTGACCATAAGCATATCAGCCCCTTCGGCCACATCGAGGTCCGCTTCACGCAATGCCTCTCGACTGTTGGCCGGATCCATCTGGTAAGTTTTCTTATCCCCCGCCTTAGGTGCCGAATCCAATGCTCCACGAAAAGGCCCGTAGTAGGCCGAAGCATATTTTGCGGTGTAGCTAAGTATCGAAACATCCTTGTGTCCAGCGCCATCCAACGCCTCGCGAATCGCCCCGACACGCCCGTCCATCATATCGCTGGGAGAAACAATGTCCGCACCAGCATTGGCATGGCAAAGGGCCTGCTGACAGAGTATGTTGACGGTTTCGTCGTTAAGGATTTTGAGTTCCCCATCGTCTCCCTCCATTACGAGACCATCGTGACCGTCGGCATTGTAGGGATCCAGCGCAACATCAGTGATCACTACCACATCTGGATAAGCCTCCTTCACAGCTTGAATCGCGCGAGGAACGAGTCCTCCAGGATTGAAACACTCTTCTCCTTTCGAAGTCTTGAGATCGTCCTCAATCTTGGGAAAAAAGACCACTGCTCGAACGCCGACTTGGTAGGCTTCGCCGACTTCTTTCACCAACCCTTTTAGGCTCCAACGATGGCAACCCGGCATGGATTCGATGGGGTGATCCGATTCATCTTCGTGAATGAAAAGCGGATAAATTAGATCCTCCGGAGCTAGAACCGTCTCACGCGACAAGCCACGCACAGCCGCATTCTTTCGATTGCGTCGCGGACGGATGGGTAAATTTAGTTTTTGGGACATATCTCGAATCCTTCTTTAGTATCTTTAACCTCCCATCCGGCGGCAGCAAGTTCTTCGCGCAACCGGTCGGCCTCATCCCATTCCTTGGCCTGCTTCGCCTCCCAGCGGGCATGAGCCTTTTCGGTGATCTTGGTAGGAATTTCGACGTGAGAAGTTTCCTCCTGGGGTAACTCTATCCCGAGAGCATGCATGACAACGCGAAAACCCGCCAATTCAACCGCAGCCTCTTCAGGTGTCATCGCAGCGGCCTTCAGACCCTTAACTGCAGTGAACACCCGGCCGAGCGCGTCAGGAGTGTTAAGATCTTCCCGCAACGCATTGAGCGCCTCAGCAAAAGTCCCCAAATTTCCTACCTTCTTAGCTTCTTCGAAACCGTTATCACCATCGACACCGATCACTTTCTGCATGGACCGCTCAAATTTAGCCAGTCGCTGAAGCGCCTGTCTAGCGGCACTCAACGCAGGAAAGTTTTCGATACCATCTTTGTCCTTCGCCACAAAATTCAGCGACTGACGATAGTGCGCCGAGATTAGAACGTAGCGAAGCTCAGCCGAAGAGAATCCCGCTTCGATCACGTGGTTCAAGGTATAGAAATTACCAGCGCTCTTGGACATCTTTCCACCATCGACGAGCAGGTGTGTCAGGTGAAACCAGTGCTCCGCCATCTCGCAACCGGTGCAAGCCTCACTCTGAGCAATCTCATTCTCATGGTGAGGAAAGACTAAGTCAACGCCGCCGGAATGCAGGTCGAAAGTGTCGCCCAGATACTCCCTGCACATGGCCGAGCACTCGAGGTGCCAACCGGGTCGGCCTTGTCCCCAAGGGCTCTCCCAGTAGTTATCACCATCTTCCTCACGACGCCCCTTCCAAAGCGCAAAATCGGCCACAGAGTCTTTTTCATACTCATCATCGGTAACTACCCCAGAAGCCCCGTCACGAAGTTCACGCTGATCTAAGCGTGAAAGCCGACCATAATCTTCAAAGCTTGAGACCTTGTAGTAAACCGAGCCATCGTCACTTCGGTAAGCATTCCCCTTGCCTACGAGTTCCTCGATCATCTTAATCTGGTGAGGGATGTGCTCCACTGCGCTGGGCTCGAGATGTGGCATCAGGTTATTCAACTTGTTACAGTCTTCGTGAAACTGGTCGCGCCAGAAATCAGTAAATTCCTTTAAGGACTTTCCGGCTGCCTCGGAATTACGAATGGTCTTATCGTCGACGTCAGTCAAGTTGCGAACATGATAAGCTTTTATCCCCGACAATTCGAGCGTTCTACGAAACACATCTTGTAACACGAAAGTACGAAAATTGCCGATATGAGCCGGGCCATAAACAGTCGGGCCGCAGCAATAAAATCGAAAAACCTCTCCATCCAACGGTGAAAGCCCCCGCAGCTCGCGGGTCATGGTATCAAAGAGTCTAATCATCGGCGATAGCGTAGCAAATGGAAGGCCTCAGAACCCGATTTGCAAGAATTTCGGTATCAATCAGAAAAATGATTGAAGAAACAATCTAAGGAGAGACCCAAAAGATTACTTCAATTTTTCCTGGATGTTCGCGCCATCATTCTGGTCGGCTCATCAATTCGGAAGATAATCACTGAACGAAGCAACGGGACGATGATTGGCTTATTTGTGAAGTTTGTATTTTGCTGTGATCTCTCGAAGGCGATTCCCATCATGAATCCCTGAAGCTTTGGACTTATACATACTATCGTCACCACTGGTCCTGAAATGGCCATTGTTGCTAAACGGCCTGCCACTCCAAGCGTGAGCAGTAAACTTTATCATCCGGTTTAGAGCGCCGAATATTTTGGTGACTTGCTCCACAATTTAATTAGGGGCTTGAGAGAGATCTCTCCTTTTCGAAGCAAGTATAAAATTTAAAATATAGGCCTCTCAAACGATATCTCCAAGAGCTCCGAAGGCCTCCTCAAACCGCCTCCGTAGATCGTCAGGGTCCTCAAGTCCCACCCATATTCTCAACAGATTTGCCGGTGCTCCTCGCTCGGCTGCCCATTCCAGTTCACCGTAGTGCGCAAGCAACGTGTAGGGACAGACCAGGCTGAAGTCAGTGCCCAGACTGGGTCCCTTGGAAATAGCGAGAGCGTCATAGAAAGCGCTCGCTGCCGGCTCTCCGCCCTGAATCACGAAAGAGATCAAAGCGCCGTAGCCCCCTGACGAGCGCCGAACCTGATCGTAATAGTCTCGACACTCGCTCGAAGGGTGCCAGAGATGCTGTATCTCTGGGCGCGTTCGAAGCCAATCGGCAAGTTCGGCAGCGTTTTCATTAGTAGCCTCAACTCGCTCCCGAAAATGTCGCGAATTCACCTCCAGAACCCGAGCATCATGGAGAAAAAGAGGACTGGCAGCCTCTTCGAACGAAAGGCGTTCCCGAAGGAGTTCGTAGAATTCCGTGCCGGGCTTGACGACAACAGCCCCTCCAGCGACATCCCCTGCCCCAGAAAACATTTTAGTCAAGCTGGTGGTAACCACATCAGCATAACGAAAGGCATCCGTGTTGATGGCAGTAGCCACCGTATCATCCACCACCAGTGGCACCCTATTTTCGCTCAGAATCGAAGCCAGTTGTTCCAAATTTGCTGTTCGCAAAAGAGGATTACTAGGTAACTCGGTAAACACGGCTGTCGCTTTTTTACCTTCCTTAAACCACGTTTTCACTTCTTCTACGCCACCGGTGTCGGTGATAGAGAAGTCAGCAGCGCCAGCTTCAGCAAACTGCTGCTGCACCTTGAGGGAATCGAGATAAGGAAACTCGATCTGAATGCTTGGATCTTCTGGTTTCTCTTCGAGAAAGATGCGATGAACCGCCGCAATCGCCGCCATCCCCGAAGAAAAGAGAAACACATCTCCCCCAGTCAACCCATGGTATAGCTCAGCGATCCGCTGCCGTAAAACGCCAGTCGCCTGTTTCCCCGCCTCGACCGCTTCATCCTCGACAGGAGCGTCAGCCAGCGCCGCTTCTGCGAGCCGACTACTCACGATTTCACCGCTGTGCTGCCAGTATTTCCAACCCACGGTAAAGGCCTCTTCTTTGAAGAGTACTGCTGTCAAGTTTTCCCAACCGTAAGATTCCAATCGCGAAGTCTCACCGCAACGGCGCTTGATATAGTCAGCGCATCGCCATGCCGCCGCCAGGGATGGAAACACCATTGCGACTTCGTCTTTTTTGGCAAATTCTTCCTGAGCAGCAAGAAACAACTCCGCAACAAAGGGGTGAGGGACAAAGCGAGGATAACCCGATTCGAAGGCCTCAATGACCTCTGGCTTTCCCTCTTCATAACCGATCACATCCTCCCACCGTGGCAGACATACTGAAACGGCATGATCATTTTCAGGAATCGCCTTTCCGAGGTCCTCTGCCTCACAAAAAGGCTTAGTGAATGGATCTCTCACAACCATCGATTAAAACAACCTCGCTACGCTTGCAGTGCATGGCGCACATCTTCGATAAGATCTCCTACCGTCTCAATGCCCACAGAGAATCTTACAAGTGAGTCAGTAATACCAACCGCCTCGCGCGTCTCCTTAGGAACCGCAGCGTGGGTCATCGAGGCCGGGTGGCAGACGAGAGACTCAATGCCGCCCAGGCTCTCAGCTCTGGGGAAAAGCGACAGAGCACTCACCATTTTAATGGTATCGTCCAGTGAGCGGCCAAAATCGACCGTTACAATTCCTGAGCCGCCCGCCATTTGATGTTTGGCAAGTTCATACTGTGGATGGGAAGGTAAGAAGGGATACCTCACCGTCACGGCATCGGTTTCGTCCTCGACAAAAGTCGCGAAAGCAAGCGCATTGCTGCTGTGACGCTCCATACGGATGGCCTCAGTTTTGGCCCCTCGCAAAGTCAGCCAGCAATCCATTGGCGAAGGCTGAAGACCAAGTGCCTTTTGAGCTAAGGTCATCTTTTCGTGCCACTCATCGGAGTTAGTGCAGACCGATCCCACGAGGGCATCAGAATGACCATTGGTATACTTGGTGAGGGAGATAAGGGAGAGGTCCGCCCCTAACTCAACCGGGCGCTGCAGGAAACTGCTCGCGAAAGTATTATCCACAACGAGAGAAGCATCCGCTGCATGAGTCACGTCAGCAACAGCAGCGATATCAATAATTTTGAGATTCGGATTAGTGGGACTCTCGATCCAGACGATGGTCGGGGCGTGTTCTGCAACCTTCTCGAGCGAGGCCTGATCCGTGAAATCAACATAGCGGACTTCAACTCCAAATTTTGCGAAGACTTGGGCAAAAAGCCGGAAAGTGCAGCCATAAATATTCTCTTCTGCCAGAACCACGTCTCCACTCTTCAATGTCGAAACAACGGCCGTGATGGCCGAAACACCACTTCCAAAAGAAGTCGCATGCGCCGCGCCTTCGAGACTGGCAATAGTTCGGTCGAGTAAACGAAAATTTGGATTACCCGAGCGCGTGTAATCAAATCCATTCGGGTTGCCGTATTCAAAGGTTGACGTCAACCAGACCGGGGGAGTCACCGTCCCGGTATCACCTACAAAATCCCGTCCCGAGTGAATCGCGCGGGTTTCAAATCCTTTTGAGTCCGATGGTCCGTTACTCATTTACTCCCGAATCAACAGGGTTAAGTGCCTCAGTCAACCCCATTGGCTGTCATCATTGCAGATTCGAGGGGTATCGTATTGATTTCTTTACCTTTAAAAGTTCATCTTTAGCTCCGTGAATTTCAGTAACCTCCCAACTCCTCCCCAGTTGTTCCGCCAGTTCGAGCGCGGAGATATAAGCCGCGAAGAGCTTCATGCCTACCTCGCTCTCCACGCCCGTGGCCTGATTGACGAAATGGAGGAGGCCAGCAAAAACCCTAAGATCTCCTATATCGAACGCCTTCGAAATTTTTCAGCCGCCCGGAAGCTAGCTCGAAAACACGGGCGCTCGCGAATTCGTGAAATATTTCATGCCCTTGGAGAGATTGAAGGATTTCCCCCTGCTCAACTTCTCTGGAACGCCAGCCACACCGATGTCCCCCTCCATTGCTTTATTCGCAGCCGCATTGAACCTGTCTTTCGAGTGAAGCGACTTGAGGTTAATCCTATGGATGTCGAAATCGAGATCGAATACGGAGCCAATGACAAAAAAAAGGCCTCCCGCGAGCTAATTCGCCTTCAGCGGACGGCTCGTTTAGAACTCGAGATGGTCGAACGAAGATCGCTTTAGCTTTTCAACTCCAACTCCGGATCCTCCTCAACGCGAGCGAAGTCAAGGATCGCTTTTTCGTCTGCCACGTCGACAACCTCCACCCCAAGTTGCCGCAAACCACCGCAGATTTCATCGGCAGCCCGCTGAGAGTCCTTGTCCGCAGGCATCTTGACAACGAAGAGGAATTCTTTAGGTAAACATTTGACGCGCTTGAGCCGTCGCACCTTGGCTATCCATTCGTCGCCATGAGTGTAAATCCGAGTTGGTGTCGGACGTGAAAGATTGAGCGGCTTTATCGCTTTTTGAGGAATGTCTTCACCTGTTGGAGTAAACGCCAAGGGTATTCCCACATGATAGGCCTCCGTGCCGACCCAAGGTGCTTCCTTGTAAAGCCTGTCGAGACGGTGAGCGTGTAAAAGGCGTTTCAAGTCACGCGTCAATTTTTTCTCTTCGTGATCAATGGGAGTCAGGTTCCAGTGTTCAACATAGCGCCGGTAAAGTTCTTCAAGGCACTGTTCAGCATTGTCAGTCAAGCGCGTACCTTTTGAGGCATAATAAAACGGGGACGCATGAGGCATCGTTAGTTTCCTGAACAAATCAATGTCGCCTTCCTGAATAAAAAGGTCCCGTTGCTCTGGCTTATTCGTCCCTGCCTGCTTAGCGCCATCGGCCCAGAGATTGGTTTCGATTGCCAGAGCTGAGAGTTCGCTATCAAGCCGCTGAATTCCGTTGCGGAAAATCGCAAGGTCAAGTTCAGGGAAACAGGCCGTAATTCGCTTAGTCCGCTGCGGCGAAATCAGCTTGTAGGTTAGATACCGACTCTTAGCCTCAACAGCAATGACCCCCACATTAATGAATTCACCTGTTTCCCAATAGGGCCGAAATCCGATGGCAGCGTAGTTGACGACAAGGTTCATGAAGGGGGCAAAATCATCCGGGCAAAATGCCGTCTGCGGGAACTTCAGGTTTGATCAGTTGAGCTTCAATCTCCTGCTGAGAAATCGAACTCCGGGCGATCCCGGATTTATCCTCTAACCACTCCGCCGGAATTTCCTCCCAAATTTGGCCAAGATTATAGATCGCAGATTCAAATTTAGTCCGCCATCTTTCGAAAACTGACTTTTCAATAAAAGGTCTTACGTCGCGGAAAATGTGCTCGCGCTTAAACTTGGTTTCATCAAAGTCCGGATCAAGACAGCGATCATGATCCACGAGATGGATTGACTGAAGCGTCGGGTCCCACAGGACGTTGGGATCCCCCCCAAGGATTGAGAGCTGTCGGTCGGGGTTTCTTACCCACCAATCAAAGAGAAGCACGCGAAGTTTTACTTCATCCTCGATCTGGCGAAGATGCGAAGCTCGCAGTTCATCAGCAAAAGGAATGCGTTGAGAACCAAAGGCCGCGCCCGGGCAAAATTCATCGGGACGCTCAACAATAGCGTAACGGGTCAAATCCGAAGGAATCTCAACGATCTGAACCGGAGCCACGGGAAGGCCGCACTCTTCTGCCAATCGACTGATGACATACTCGACCACGAGTTGGTCACGGGAGATATTATCCCGCTTCAAAAAGTAAGAATGTCCGTCATCTCCTTCCCCGAAGAAAGGACGGCTTATCCCGGTCTCGGACCGACCACAGATGCTGACGAGAGTCACTGACATACGAAAAACAAAGCCCAACCACAATCTCCTGATAGCCGTAGCGACCTCGTGTGTCAAAAAAGTTCGCGCTCCCGACTTTCATCCTGACCTCTCAATAACGTATGAATGCGACAACCCAATCTTGCAAGAAGGGCGATTCGCGCCACTTTGCGTCGTATATATGTAGAATGCCCTCTTTTGAAATCGACAAAGTCCGAGCTGATTTTCCAATCCTCTCAAGAGAGGTTGAGGGAAAACCGCTAACCTATCTCGATAATGGCGCGACGGCACAGAAGCCTTCTGCAGTCATTAATTCGATGTCGACATTCTATGCCGAAAGTAATGCCAACATCCACCGCGGTATCCACAGCCTGAGCCGCAAAGCCACCGAGGCCTACGAAAACTCGCGCAGCGAAATCAAGGCAGCACTCCGTTTGCCAGACTCACACGAACTGATTTTTGTCCGCGGAGCCACTGAGGGTATCAATCTGGTCACCCACGGACTCGGGGACCGACTCGAGGAAGGTGACGAAGTCGTGCTTACAATCATGGAGCACCACGCCAATTTTGTTCCCTGGCAGATTCTTCAAGAACAGAAAAACATCAAGCTTCACTTTATTGGCTTAAATGAATTCGGTGAACTAGACCTCGAAGCATGGAAGGCCGCATTTAATGAGCGGACTCGTGTCGCTGCTTTTACCCACGTTTCTAACGTCCTCGGCACAGTAAATCCAGTGTCGGAGATGACTGCCTACGCGCGCGAGCGTCAGGTATTTACCCTCGTAGACGGTGCCCAGGCACTTCCCCACGGCCCTGTTGATCTGAGCGAGGTCGGAGGGGACTTCTACGTTTTCTCAGGACACAAGGTTTTCGGACCTGACGGAATCGGAGTAGTCACCGGACCGCGTGACCTTCTCAACTCTTTTCCTCCATACCAGAGCGGTGGAGACATGATCGAGCGGGTTCAAGTTTCAGGCACCACGTTCCGGGATGTTCCTGAACGATTCGAAGCAGGAACCCCGAATATATCAGCCACGCTCGGTCTGGCTGCAGCCTTTCGCTACATGGCTCAGATTGACTGGGAAGCGGCAGCCGCCCATGAACACTTGCTTGCTGAGCAAACAACAGAACAACTCAAGGACTTGGGCGGGATTCGAATTTTCGGAGAATCGAGCGGTAAGACAGCGATTGTTTCATTCCTTTTTGATATCGCTCACCCTCAGGACATTGGTACAATCCTCGATACTGAGGGGGTTGCCATTCGTATCGGTCACCACTGTGCTCAACCACTCATGGATTACTACAATGTTTCGGCGACCGTCAGGGCTTCATTCGCCTTTTACAACAACGAAGCAGACGTGGAAGCCTTTATGCGGGGCATGCACAAAGTAAAACGCTTCTTCGGATAGATTAAGCATCGACTCAAAGCACGCGAATCGCTTGCTTTCCCCTCGTGTTCTGGCTAGTTATCGTCGGATTTCACCTCCCTATGAACGACAAGCCCCTGCAAGTTTACATCGATGGCGAATTCTTTGATGAAAGCGACGCCAAGATTTCGGTTTTTGATCATGGGCTGCTTTACGGTGACGGGATCTTCGAGGGCATACGCTTTTACAACGACCGGGTCACCTGCCTTGAGGAGCACATCGACCGCCTTTTCGATTCAGCGAAGGCTATCCACTTAGAGATTCCGTCCACCCGTGAGGAAGTTGGCAACACGGTGATTGAGACTATCAAGCGCAATCAATTGCACGACGGGTATGTCCGTCTCGTCGTTACGCGTGGAACTGGTGGACTCGGACTGAGCCCCTACCGCTGCGAGAAGGCGTCGATTATCGTCATTGCCTCTACTATTTCTCTCTATCCTCAAGAGAAGTATGAGAAGGGGCTAATTCTCTCGACCTGTGCCACCCGTCGCCCCACTCATGACTCGCTTTCCCCTTCTGTGAAATCACTGAACTATCTTAGCAACGTGATGGCGAAAGTAGAGGCCCTCGCATCCGGTGCGGAGGAGGGGGTTATGCTCAATACCGAGGGCTACGTGGCAGAGTGCACCGGCGACAATATTTTCGTCGTCAAAGATGATGTTATACTCACCCCCACGGTGGCCTCTGGATCCCTGAATGGCATTACACGCCGCGTCGTGATTGACCTCGCAATCAAAGCAAATTTTGAGCTCAAGGAAATCCAAATGAGCCGCTATGATATGTATACCGCCGACGAATTATTTCTCACAGGTACTGCAGCGGAGGTCGTTCCCGTAGCGCAATACGACAAGCGCATCATCGGAGAAGGCAAACCGGGGCCCGTAACGAGGCAGTTGATCGCAGACTACAGAAATCTCGTAGAAACCACAGGCACGCCGATTTACTAATTGCCTTTGCTGTCGTAATATCTTTCGAGGATGAAGGTTAATTCTCGAAAAAATCATGTCTACCTCCCCGACCTACATGAAATGCGACCTATGCGATACTGAGAAAGCCACCGTGTTTTTTTCTCAGGTGGCGGATGGCAAACTCCAGAAAGTGAATCTGTGTAAAAAGTGCGCCGATGAAAAAGGCGTCACCGATCCTACTGGTTTTGCGTTGGCTGATATGCTCGAGGGGATGGGAGAGCAATCCAAGAGCGAAGTTTCTGCCGTGGACTCCGAAGAACTGACCTGCCCCAGTTGCGGTTTTACGCAGAGCGATTTTAAAAAGACCGGTCGATTTGGCTGCTCCGACTGCTACGAGGTGTTTGACGAAGGGCTTGATGGCCTCCTCGAAGCGATGCACAAGCACACTCAGCATGTCGGTAAGACTCCATCTGCCTTTCCTGAATTACCGGATATCCTGGACCTCCCAGAATCAAAAACCTTCTCCACTAATACCGAAGAAATCGAAGCCAGTCCGGTCGATAAATTGAGCGCACTGAAACAGGCTCTGTCTCATTCAGTAGAAGATGAGGACTATGAAGAGGCGGCACGACTTCGCGACGCCATTTCCCAATTGGAGTCCCAGATTGGAGATTCTTGAACAATTTTTTCTAAGCTGGCACCCAAGGTGCCCCAAATGTGACACGTTCCAATGGCGATGCGATTTTCCACCCTTTTGAAGAACCCAGCAGAATGGATGCAAACGCCAGGTCCGGAAAGTGATATTGTTATCACTAGCCGCGTTAGACTGGCTCGCAATCTCACCAATCGGCCCTTCCCGGGCTGGGCGAGGAAAGAGGATCGCATCACTGTAATGGAAGAGGTTCGCCCTCCCCTCGAATCCCTTACCGAGATGAAGGATTCATTCTCAGAGGAAATGACCAAGCTTTCAGCTATCGAAAAGCAAGTCCTCGTCGAAAGGCACCTCATCAGTCGCGAGCACGCCGCCAAGGGCATTGGCTGCGGCACGGTCATGAATCGCAAGCAGACCATCAGCGTTATGATTAATGAAGAGGATCACTTGCGCATGCAGGCGATCCGCCCCGGGCTGCAACTACTGGCAGCTTATCGCTCCCTCGACCAGATCGATTCGACACTCGAGGGAGAACTCCCGTACGCATTCGACCATCAATATGGCTATTTAACCGCCTGCCCGACTAACTTAGGCACAGGGATGCGCTCATCCGCCATGCTGCACCTGCCTGGCCTCGTCTTAAGCGAACAGATTAACCAGACCATTCAGGGTGCCAACAAGATTGGTCTCGCTGTTCGGGGGCTTTACGGTGAGGGAACTGAAGCCCTTGCCAATCTATTCCAAATTTCAAACCAGAACACCCTTGGCACCAACGAGAAAGAAATCATCGAGCATCTCAACCGGGTTATCATGCAACTCATTGAAAATGAGAAGAATGCCCGGATGAAAATCCTTGAAGATCGCCCCACGATGATGCAGGACCAAATCGGTCGGGCTTACGCTGTCCTGAAATACGCGCACATCATCACCTCGAAGGAGGCTCTCAACTTCCTCTCGATGATCCGACTCGGTTGTGACCTCGGTTTCGTGCCAGACGAAGAAAGGGAAACCATCAATGTTTTGCTAACTGAAATCCAGCCAGCGCACCTACAAATTTCTGCCAAACGTAAATTAACAGCAGAAGAACGTGATATTTTGCGTGCTGATATCATCAGGACGAGCTTAAATCGGCTGACGCCACCAGATTTTGGCACTATAATCACCGACAGGGAACACGAAGACGATGAATAACTTTACCCCGAGAGCACAACAGGTGCTCGCCCTAGCTCGCAAAGAAGCCGATCGTTTCAATCACAATTATGTCGGAACCGAACACTTGTTGCTCGGCCTGATCAAGTTGGGACAGGGTGTCGCGGTCAATGTCCTGCAAAAAATGAATCTCGATCTTGAGACGGTTCGCCTTGAGGTAGAAAAGCAGGTCGGCAATGGGCCCGAGACCAAAATGGTTGGGAACATCCCTTACACCCCCCGGGTGAAGAAGGTTCTCGCATTGGCGGGTAAAGAAGCCAAAGCGCTCAACCACAGTTACGTGGGAACTGAGCACATCCTGCTGGGCCTTCTTCGTGAGGGTGACGGCGTCGCTGCTCGCGTCCTCAAAAACCTCGACGTGGATATCGAGCGCACTCGCAACGAAATCCTTCGCGAACTCGATCCCAACTTCGCTGGAAACAACCTCGAAGACGAGGAAGGTGAATTCGAAGAAATGAGTGGCGGCCGGAAAGAAGGCAAGACACCTGCCCTTAAAGCCTTCGGACGAGACCTTACTGAACTTGCCCAGAACGCCGAGCTCGATCCTGTAATTGGACGCAGTGATGAAATTGAACGCGTGATCCAAATTCTCTGCCGTCGCACCAAGAACAATCCAGTCCTAATCGGTGAGGCTGGTGTCGGCAAAACCGCAATTGCTGAGGGTCTCGCTCAAGAAATTTCTTCAGGCAACGTCCCAGAATTACTTCGTGAGAAGAAAGTTGTGACACTGGATCTGGCCCTGATGGTAGCGGGCACAAAATATCGGGGCCAATTTGAGGAGCGCATCAAGGCCGTCATGGACGAGATCAAACGCGCCAAGAATGTAATTCTCTTTATCGACGAGCTTCATACCATCGTCGGGGCTGGTTCAGCAGAAGGAGCTATGGATGCGTCCAACATCATAAAGCCGGCTCTGAGCCGCGGTGAGCTTCAGTGCATCGGTGCCACCACGATGAACGAATATCGCAAATTTATCGAAAAAGACGCTGCTTTAGAACGGCGCTTCCAACAGGTTAAGGTTGAAGAACCCAACACCGAAGACGCGATTCTCATCCTTCAAGGACTTCGACCCAAGTACGAATCGCACCACAAAGCCGATTACACCGAAGAAGCCATTGAGGCCTGCGTGCGCCTTTCAGCACGCTACCTTACCGGCCGATTTCTGCCTGACAAAGCGATCGACATCCTCGACGAGGCTGGTGCTCGAGCCCGTATCACCTCCATGACTCGCCCGCCGGAGATCAAGGATCTCGAAGCGGTAGTTGAAGAAATTGTAGCTGAAAAAGAGGCGGCAATTAAGGATCAAGATTTCGAAAATGCGGCAGCTCTCCGCGACAAAGAAAAAAATAAACGTCAAGAAATGGAGGAAATCCTCGAAGAGTGGCGCGCCAGCAACGAGGAGAAAATTATCGAGGTCAATGAGGACGATATCATGTCCGTCGTAGCTAAGTGGACCGGTGTTCCTCTCCAACGCATGGAGGAGAAAGAAGCTGAGAAGCTTCTGAAGATGGAAGATGAACTCAAGAGTCGGGTCATTGGACAGAATGAGGCCGTTACCGCCATCTCCAAGGCCCTTCGACGCAGTCGTGCTGATCTCAAGGATCCGCGCCGTCCAATTGGCTCATTCATCTTTCTAGGGCCTACCGGTGTGGGTAAAACTTACCTAGCTCGTAATCTGGCAGAGTTCATGTTTGGTGACCGCGAAGCGCTCATCCAAATCGACATGTCAGAGTACATGGAAAAATTCACCAGCAGCCGCCTCATCGGCTCACCCCCCGGCTACGTCGGTTATGAAGAGGGGGGCCAACTCTCCGAGGCGGTCCGCCGCCGCCCCTACTCCGTGGTTCTTTTTGACGAGATTGAAAAAGCTCACCCCGACGTCATGAACCTCCTCCTCCAGATCTTGGAAGAGGGGATGATCACTGACAGTCTCGGACGCAAGATCGATTTCCGAAATACTATCATAATTCTTACTTCCAACGTTGGCGCTGACGTGATCAAGCGTCAGATTACGGTGGGATTTGGTTCCATGGGTCAGGGAGAAGACGGTGACTATGACAACATGCGGGAGAAGATCCTCGATCGCGCTAAGGAAGCGTTTAAACCTGAGTTCCTGAACCGACTCGACGAAAAGATTGTGTTCCATATTCTTGAGAAAGCTGACCTCACCAAGATCGTCGATCTTGAAATCGATACAGTTCTCAGCCGCCTTGCTGAGAAGAACATTCTTCTCAAGCTCGATAAGAAAGCTAAAGACTTTATGATCGAAGAAGGCTACGATCCAAACTACGGAGCCCGACCCATGCGCCGGACCGTGGAGCGTCATATTGAAGATCCGCTCGCTGAACACCTTTTGCGCGGTGACATTTCACCCGGTCAACTCGTCAAAGTCACCCACAAAAAGAAAGATAAGTATCTCTCTTTTAAGGCAGAAGATATCGACGACGGGGATAAAGATCCAGTTAAACCAGTCAGCTCTGTCGAAGGCTGATTAGCTTCACTCTGTTCTACCAACTTCGAAACAGTTTGGAGCTAATGCTTCTGGCTAACGGGTATTACATATCCGAGAGAAGCCTCCGATTCTTGATCACATAGCTCATTCCCGACCAAAGTGTGAGGAGTAAGCTACCCCAGTTCAAGACCATCCCGAAGGCGTAGGGTGACAGATAGAGGGTTTCAAATACGGGGTGGAGAAATCGGAAGAGAGCTTCCTCAGAAGCGAGATAAAGCAGGAAGTAAATGATCGTGACGATTTGGATGGTCGTCTTGTATTTCCCTAGACTCTCCGCGGCCAAAACAACACCTTCGGCCGAGGCGAGGAGTCGCAATCCGGTAACCATGAATTCTCGCGCTAAGATCACCACAACCATCCAAGCCGGAATGAGTTCCAGTCTCGTCAATAGGACAAACCCCGCACACATCAGCACTTTGTCCGCGAGCGGGTCCATTAACTTACCAAAGCTGGTAATCAGATCGTTTTTTCGCGCAAGGTAACCATCAAGAAAGTCAGTAATGGAAGCGAGAGCGAAGATCAGCAGGGCGGCGGTCTTAGTATAGGGTATCCCCTCTAGCGAGAGAAGGCCGACAAAGATAAAAGTGAGAATCAGTCGAGCGACCGTTAACTGGTTGGGCACGTTCATGGAATCAGAACGATCCTACTCTCGCGAGTGGACAGCGGCAAACAAAGGAAGAAAACATTTTTGGCTTCACGATCTCGCAGATCATAAGCGATTCAGTGGGCGTATCATGCGGATACCATGTCTGTCAGCTGCTGTCTTTACCTGAACTAATGGTTTAATCGGCTCTTGTGACGTGCCCGAGTCCGGCCCAGCAACCCCTTCATCTGTAGGTATTTTGCTCTGTCCCCAATGCACCTGTGACTGAGAGAACGTCTCCAATATCAACACATCCTCGAAGACCGTAGATAAAATCTCAGTGGTTGAAGAATCAACACTTGTTAAAGCTGCCGAACGGGCACCAATGATGTCCATCTCCTGCCCGGGGAATCCCGGAATCGCTTTTACCGGTATATGTTTCGCCAGGAATGCTGGAGACTGAGTCACATCATGCCGTGACACGGCTTCACCCAGACCAGTGAGGGAACTTTCCATCAGTTCTTCAACATCGACCCGAGCGAGAAAGCCAATCGCGGACTTTTCGAGCGGCGAAATTAAAGCAATCGCGGCTATGTGGAGCAGCGTTACAACGGCCAGAAGGACAACAGTCTGGAAAGAGAAATTCATTGGCCCGACAGCGCTTACTGGGAATGAGTGGCGGCCTGCTTAGCGATTGGATTGATTTGAATCTCATCAACATTCGAAGGCTCCGAAAGATCACTTAAGAGACGGTCACGAATGGAGTGATACTGCTTTTTTTCTACTGAACCGGAGTTGATTCCATTATCTTCGCTTTCCCCAACCTCTTCTTCGGTCAGACAGTTTGAGATACCTCCAGAGCTCTGGCAGAACTTACGCTCAAAAAGTCGAACAACATCGTCATGGAATCTGCGCAGATCATACTTTCTGTTTCGAAGCACAATCAAAAATGCTCCTCGCGCCACTATGGCCGGAGTAGTCACCATCAATGCGACTGCGAAAAAGCCCAAAGCACTACCGATGATTGGCATCACTTCATTGGCTCCCGTGGCAGCGTCAAAACCAGTCATCAAGGTCCAAACAAACCCGATCGATCCCAGTAAAATCGCGACGTTACCAATCAAACGTAATCCGACCATACCCTGCTCCATTCGCATCTGAGCTTCACGAAATCCCGAACGAAATGCCTGGCGCAACGCCTTGGTTTGACGCTCAGACAAGAAACCGGCGCTTTGGACCCGGTCAACAACACCATCTTGGCACTCGCGAGATCCAAGTAATTGAAACGCCGTTTCTTTAGCTCCGGCAAGGTAGACCTGGTAGTGTGCTGAGGCCTGGCTTTCCCAGCCCTCCTCAAAAAGCTCCAACGTTGTTCGGGAAGCCCTCAAGCGCTTGCTAAAATTCTTGTTTGAAAGTTTTAACCTTCTAAGAAACAATGCCTTAGAAAGGATCATAACCCAACAAAGAATCGAGAGCATGAACAGACCCCACATCACCAGCTTCCCCGGAAACACGGGCTGATTCAGTGCGGTCTGGATGCTAGCGACCAAGGTAATAAAGTGGGTCATCGAGAACATGGAGAATTTCGGTTAAGTTTTATAAAATATCCGAATTTTTTAATAAAACAAGCCATCCAGACGACAATTGGAGGCAATTTAAGCCAAATAGTTTACATTCGCTCCAAAAATGGATTCGTTTTATAATCGATAACACTTTTCAATAGCTCCATTATTTTGGGCTTACTGAAACCCATACTTTTCAAGGAAATCTGCAATATCATGTTTAGCTCACTTATCATCGTCCTCGCGGTCCTGCTTATCCCGATCCTCATCGCTATCGGAATATACAACAGCCTTATCAGCCTGCGAAACCGTTACAAGAATGCCTTCGCGCAGATCGACGTCCAATTGAAGCGCCGCTACGACCTCATTCCCAACCTCGTAGAAACCGTCAAAGGCTTCATGAGGCATGAGCGGGAAACACTAGAAGCAGTCATTCAGGCTCGCAATACCGCCGTCAGCGCCCGAGAGCACGCCACTGCCGATCCCGGAAATGCCGCTGCCATGGCAGAACTCTCCAACGCCGAATCCGGACTGGGCGGGGTCCTTGGTCGCCTTTTTGCTCTTTCGGAAGCTTACCCAGACCTACGCAGCAACGAAAACATGCTTCAGTTACAGGAAGAACTCACCTCGACTGAATCGAAAATCGCTTTTGCACGTCAGGCGTACAACGATGCTGTCATGGCCTTCAACAATAAACTGGAAATGTTTCCATCTAGTATCATCGCCAATATCTTTAATTTTGTTCCGGCAACCATGTTTGAAGTATCCGATGACTCGGAACGCGAAGTGGTCAAAATAGAATTCTAACCAAAGGCCCATCAGCACTCCAGAAACTCTGGAGCCGCTTCCTTTAATGGATTTCTTCGAACACCAGGAGCAAGCCCGTCGAAAAACAGGGCTACTCATCTTCTACTTTCTGCTGGCCCTGCTGGGAATTATTAGTGCCACCTACACTCTTGTCATCGGAGTGCTATTTCTGATGGGAGACAGGGACGGTGAGCCTTTTTTTCGCCCTGGTATTTTTGCTGCGACGCTTGGAGGGACCTGCCTCGTCGTTTTTCTCGCCTCCGCGTTTAAGTCTTTCCAACTCTCTTCGGGTGGAAGTGCCGTCGCAAGAGAACTAGGGGGCCGGGAAATTGACGCTAACACAACCGATTTTCACGAAAGGAGGTTACTCAATGTTGTCGAAGAAATGGCGATTGCCTCAGGCGTTCCGGTTCCAGCTGTCTACATAATGGATCGTGAGTCTTCGATCAATGCTTTCGCAGCCGGTAGAACGACCAGTGACGCGGTGATCGGAGTTACCCGCGGTTGCACGACATTGCTCAACCGCGAAGAGCTCCAAGGTGTCATTGCCCACGAGTTTTCCCACATCCTCAATGGTGACATGAGACTCAACATTCGCCTTATGGGAATGCTATTCGGAATCCTTTTCCTCGCCCTCATGGGTGAAATTCTGATGCGCAGCACTTTCTATACGAGTGGTTCGTCAAGACGCGGCGGCGGGAACGTCGGACTCGTAGTTCTCGTCGCAGGCCTTGGCCTCATGCTCATCGGCTTTATTGGCAGCTTTTTCGCACGACTAATTAAGGCATCCATCTCACGCCAACGAGAATTTCTAGCCGACGCTTCAGCGGTTCAGTTCACTCGGAATCCAGGCGGATTGGCCGGCGCTCTGGCGAAGATTGGTGGCCTCAGCGAAGGCTCCTCAGTCACCCACCCCATGGCCAAAGACGCGAGCCACCTCTTCTTCAGCAATGCGATTTCCTCGGAGCTACTAGCAACCCACCCTCCCCTCGCGAAACGGATTAAACGTCTTCTGCCTCACTGGGAAGGGAATTATGACCGGGTCGACTTTCCGGCTTTAACCGAATCGGAGTATTCTGAAAAGCTCGAAGCCGTGAGCGCTTTTTCCGGCTCAGCCAATTCGACAACCCGCCTTAGCGAAGCAGAAGCGATTGAAAGTTTCAAATCCCTTCATCCCGAGCAAATTGATCTGGGAAATACGGTGCATGCGGCCATCCCTGAACGCTGGCACGATTTTTGCCGCAACCCATCCGGATCCCAGACAATGGTTTTTTCCCTGCTGCTGGCACAGACTCAGATAACGCGGGAGGACCAACTCAATCTGCTTCGTAAGTCTTTCGATGATGATAGTGTTCGGATAATCGATGAGCTCGCTAACGAAGTGAGCCAAATACATTCCATGCTCAAACTCGGTCTGATCGACCTCGCCATACCGTCTCTGAGGCGACTTTCCACAGGGGAATACGATCGCTTCCGGAAGTTCACCCACGAACTCATTGCCAGCGATCGACAGGTCGACCTTTTCGAGTTTGCCCTGCTTCAAGTCGTGACCCGCCACCTCGACACATCGTTCGGTCGTAGGCGACTGCCCCGAATCAAATTTAATTCCCTGCGACGGCTTACGGATGATGCCGGCGTTCTACTTTCAACCCTCGGCGATCTTGGCCACCCCGATAACTCGGAGCAGTCTCTAAATGCTTTCCAGTCCGCCGTGACCGAATTGAAGACTTCGACCGGATTAACCATCCCACACAAATCAGGAGATGAGTGTGGTCTAGACGCTATCGAAGCTGCGCTTACACAATTTGAGCAATCCAGCCCGACTGTGAAGCGACAGCTCATCGAAGCCTGCACCCGAAGCGTCCTCATGGACGGAGTTATCTCGTCTCGCGAGTCGGAGCTGATTCGGGCGATTGCTGACGCGATCGGATGCCCTATTCCTCCCTTTGTCCGCACGGCGCCGCTAGTCTGATTTCCAAAGTAAAGGTCATGGGTAACCGAATCGTGTTATCCGCCTGAGGAGAGCCGCACTGGTATGAGCGGCCCGACACAATCGTTCAACACCCGGTCGCTCGCATCAGTGACCACCGCCTTGGGGCGAATCTGTCGCGAGCTGTTTATTCAACAACACTTGACCCGGTTAGCCAACAATCTTGAACCTGGCGAACACACGGTCAGCGCGTGCGACAGAAACACGGGGCGCGAAGTCATGACGCGAATGAGCGTGGAATCACTCTAATCGATTCCACCTATTCTTTGCGCTTCAGCTGAGGAAAGAGGACGACATCACGAATTGTGTCAGCACCAGTCAGCATCATCATGAGACGATCGATGCCGATTCCAATACCGCCCGCAGGGGGCATGCCGTATTCGAGCGCGAGCAGGAAGTCTTCATCAATTTTCTGGATCTCTTCCCCTGCCTGATCCTCTAGGCGATTGCGCTGAACATCAGGATCATTAAGCTCAGAATAGCCCGGAGATATTTCTGCTCCGTTGATGATGAGCTCGTAAACGTCAACAACAGAATCATCGCTCGTATTGGCCTTGGCTAACGGGACCAGTTCTTTAGAAACATGGGTCACAAAAATGGGATCGATCGACTTCTCCTCCACCAGCTTCTCAAATACTTGCTGGGACACTTCATAGTCTTCCATCTCAGCCGAAATTTCGACCCCGAGCCCTTTACAGCGTGATTTTCTTCCTTCTGCATCCAGATCCCACCAATCAGCCCCAGCCGCTTCGGCAATGAGCTCCTTGTAAGGAGCCCGACGCCAGGGGCGGCTCAAATTGATCGTCTTGGTCACAACACCCTCGGCATCTTTATGCTGAATCTCGAGACCCCCGCAATACTTCTCGGCGAGGTGACAGATGAGGTCTTCAACCATATCAGCCATCTGCTCGAAGTCGGCATAAGCCCAATATGCCTCAAGCATTGTGAACTCAGGGTTATGACGACGGCTGATACCCTCGTTACGGAAACTTCGATTCAACTCGAACACCTTGTCGAAACCTCCCACAAGCAGCCGCTTCAAATATAGCTCAGGCGCGATTCGAAGATACATGTCCATGCCAAGCGCGTTGTGCCGAGTCTCAAACGGCTGGGCAGCTGCGCCACCAGGAACATCTTGAAGCATGGGCGTTTCCACTTCCATGAATCCCTTGTCACCCAGGTAATGCCGGATTTCAGCGACCATGGCACAACGCTTCTTAAAGATTTCGCGAGAACGCTCGTTGGCAATCAGATCGAGATATCGCTGGCGATACTTGATTTGAGGATCAACTACACCGTGCCACTTATCAGGCATGGGTCGGAGTGATTTCGTCAGCACCGTGACATTGAGCGCCTTCACCGATGGCTCTCCCACCTTAGTCGTGAACGTCTCACCTTCGACGCCAATCCAGTCACCAATATCAAGTTGCTTGTAGGCTGCCCAGTTGTCTTCGCCGATGGCTTTCTGGTTCACAAATACCTGAATCCGACCATTAATGTCGGAAATGTCGAGGAAGTTACTCTTGCCCATATCGCGCAGAGCGGTGATACGACCTGCCAAGCGGACAGATTTTTCTTCCTCAAAGTTCTCACGAAGTTCGCCCGGGGCATGGGTGGTTTCGTATCCCTGACCAAATGGATCAATTCCCTGTTCGCGAAGATTATCGAGTTTCTCTCGACGCACTTTCAACAGTTCTCCAAGATCTTCGGCTTGCGTGGGCTCGTTTTGCTCTGACATAAGACTGGCTCAAGATAAAATTAGAATCAGCACGCAAGGATGATCGACCCCGCCGAAAAATCAACCGAAGTTCCACCTGCGGCGGAGCCAGCTTCCGGCCGAGCAGAAGTGGCGCCCGGCGTCTTTCTGGACAGTCGACTGGGCTTGTATCATCAGCATGAGGGCTGGCTCGCAATTTCAGACGTCCACTTCGGCTACGAAATGAGCCGCCGGGCCGCCGGTGGCCTGTGGCCGCTCTGGGGCATGGAAACTATCGAGGAACGGCTCAATCAATTGGTCTGCGACCTCTCGCCCGATACCCTTATTCTCACCGGTGACGTTGTCGACAGCGCCGCCGCGCCAGAGGAGGCCATCGCCTGGCTTTCCCGTCTTTCTAAACTCGGACCTGAGCTAATTCTCATCGCCGGTAATCACGACCGTGGCCAGATTCGACGCCACTTCGAATTCGTCCCATGGTTTCGATCCGGTTTCTTCTTCTTTCACCATGGTCATCAATACTGTTTCGAAGAAGAAACCAAGGGCGAGCCCGGCTTGATCGAAATCACAGGTCACCAGCACCCTTCTATCCGCTATTCTGACGGGGCCGGGACATCTCTCCGACTCCCCTCACTCGCCATGGAAATTCTGCCCAACCACTCCCGGTGGGTATTACCCGCCTTCTCGCCTTGGGCTAGGGGTGGCGCCTATCGACCTTCCGAAAACTGCTCTGAGTTTCACCAATGGGCTTGCGGTCAGCCCCGTGTCTTCGAAGTGTTCCATTCATGAATCTGCCTTCCACTCTCATCGCCGGCCACGGCTACGTCGGCGCGGTCCTCGCTCAAACATTACACGATGAAGGTGCGGCCGTCACCGCGTTGAATCGGAGTTCCCAACCTAATAGCACGGACTACCCGGTGGTGATTGTGGACATAAGTGACGAATCCAACGTAGCCTCTGCCGCTGCAAACTTAGACAACCCACCTGAAGCCATCATCCACTGTGCCGCTTCAGGACGAGGAGGAGGCGTCAAAGCTTATGAGGCGGTTTATGTCGAAGGTATGAAAAATCTCCAGAAAAACTTCCCGGGGATCCCAATTATCTTCACGAGTAGTACGGGGGTTTACGGCCAGAATGATGGAGTCACCGTTACTGAAACGTCTGAAACGGAACCCGGTCGAGAGACCGCGCAACTTCTTCTCGAGGGAGAATCCCTGGCCCTTTCAACCGGTGGCATCGCGCTGCGACTTGCAGGCATATATGGCCCGGGACGCTCCATCTATCTTCAGCGTATTCTCGAAGAGACAGCCACCATCGAACCGGAGTGGCCGGGTCGCTATATCAATCAAATTCATCGCGAGGACATCATAAGCGCTATTCTTCACCTACTGACGGCAGGAGTTTCCGCCTACGCAGGTCGCATTTTCAACGTTGTCGATGGCACGCCCATGACCCAGCGCGAATGCTACGAAGGCCTCGCTGCCGGGCTGGATCTACCGGTCCCACCTGAAGCGCTGGCAAAACCCGGACCCCGCGGGCTGACCAATAAAATCGTGAGTTCCGCCGCCCTCAAAGCTACCGGATGGGAACCCATTTACCCGTCATATTTCGACGGCCTCAAAAATGATCCCCAACTGATCCCTTCTCTCTGGGAAAAAGTTGAGTCAGAAAAGGGGGCCTGATGACCTTTAAATTCCGCGACTGAATTCCGCCACCTTAAATTGCTGCCCCATCATCGCGGGGTGTGTAAGGGTTTGAAACTGTCGCATCCGCGACGTCATCTCCCGTTGCGGGGGTTGCCCTTCCATCGACAATAACCAGGGTCGCGCCGCTTCAATCAAAAAATGGTGCTGATCGGTAAACCGACGTTCTTTCAGTCCTGAAGCTTCTGCCGCTTCGCGAAGATGAGTAAAATTGACGTGTGCTGTGATATCAATCTCTCCCGGGGATTCGAACGGATTCTCCGTAGCGCGGTGGTTCCGAAAACAGCGCAGCGTGCCATTTTTGCGATGGGGAGCATAGTAGTCATCCGAACCATATCCGTAGTCAATAATCCACCAGAGTCCTTTATCAAAAAGTTTGGAAGCAGTTGACATCCACTCCAGAGCCGCCGTACAGGCTTCCGTAGTGTAGCCGTCCTCAACTCCATTACCAACCGCTGCCGCAAAGACCTCAAGATTTTCGGGAAGCTCTCGGCAAACCCAAGCCAACTCGCCATTTTTTATTCCTACCTGCCACTCGCGCCACTCACCATCCTCTCGCCGAATACGCCGAACTGGAAATGCGTCCTGAAGTTCATTGGAAAGGAACACGCCCTGTTCAGCCCTCCCCGCCTCAAGTGAATCGACGATGCTAATCTTTTCGCTAAGACCCACTTCCCTAAAACGGCCCCTCAGCCAGTTTCGCACTGGCGAACGAGATTCTACAATTCGGTAGTTCAGTATCTCTAAAAGAGGTGAGCATGAGGTTCTCAGCCCTTCGAACAAGTCAAGGGCCAGTTGACCATCGTGCGCGCCCTGTTCGACAACAACGAAGGGGGAAGATTGATCAAAATTGGCCTCCCACTCGGCCTGAAGTCGCTGGCCAAGTAAGAATCCAAACGTTTCGCCCACAGACACACTCGTGTAAAAATCACCTCGACGTCCGATGGGGCGAGCCTCGGGAGAGGAATAATAACCCAAATCTGGGTCATAAAGAGCCATCTCCATATACTCAGAAAAAGGGATAGAATGGTTCGGATTTTCCTCAATTCTTTGAAAGACTTGCCCCAAAAGCCGGGTATCTTGGTCGTCAGGATTTATCTGTTTGGCATCTGGCATGCAGGTTCACTCTAACTGCCACTCAACCCTTTGACAAAATTCTTCCGTGTCAGACGATTTTGAAACCATAGGAGGCGGCGAAAAGCCGGAGGAGACTGCGATACCGGTCATCCCGGTAGACGATCGCCCCAAGTATCGCACCAAGAGGGTGCGACGGCTCATGTTTTGGACAAAATTCCTGGGATTCTTCCTCATCCTCTTTCTTGTCGCCGGCATCATAGGTGGTATTGGAGCGTTCTTTTATGCCAAGCCCCGCTACGAGTTGGCTCAATCCTTCGACTTGGACGAACTGAAAAAAGTCGAAATTGCCAGCCGCATCTTTGACCGCAACGGAATCGAGCTTGGTCGAATCTTTGTTCAGAACCGTCGACCCGTGACCCTTGATGAAGTTTCCAATAATTTCATCAACGCCCTGCTTGCTGCGGAAGACAGCCGATTTTACGAGCACAAAGGCGTCGATCTGATTGGTGTAACCAGAGCACTCTACTACGCCGTTCGTTCTAAGGAGCTGAACCAAGGTGCGTCAACCATCACCCAGCAGCTGGCTCGCCAAACATTTGAACTGAAAGATCAGACTATCAGCCGAAAAGTCACCGAGATGTTCTTGGCTTCCCGCATTGAAAAGGAATTCTCCAAGCAGCAGATTCTAGAATTTTACCTTAATCGGATTTATTTTGGCTCCGGCTACTACGGAATCGCTTCAGCGGCAGAAGGATATTTGGGTAAAGACCCCTCCCGCCTCACTCCGGTCGAGGGCGCGACCCTCGCCGCGACTGTCCCCAACCCCTACCACCGATCCCCCCGCTCTTTCCCTGAAACTTCCATGCGCTGGAGGAACCATGTTCTAACCCGCATGGCTGAAGAAGGCTTCATTGACGATGGCACCAGAGATCGGGCGATTAAATCGGAAGTGTCCACTATTCCCAAGGGAAATATCACGGGCAAATCCGCCTACGTTTACGAGAAAGTTCGCCAGGAAGTGATCGACCTGCTCGGCTACGAGGCGGTTTCCAAGGGCGGTTTCCAAATTCACACCACGATCGATTCCAAGATCCAGAATATCGCTGAATCCCAACTCAAGGCCCAGCTCAAAAAAATCGAAGACCGCCCTGACTTTACCCACTCCACCCGCGCCGAATACAAGGCGAAGAAGGCTGCGTTCCGGGAGTCAGCGACGCCTGATCAGACTTTCCCAGCCCCAACTTACCTACAGGGCGCAGTATTGATGCTAGACAACCGCACGGGCGCAATCATTGCTTCAGTGGGTGGGCGCGACTTCAGCGATTCAATGTTCGACCGAACCACACAGGGCCGTCGCCCTATCGGAACAGCTTTCAAGCCATTTGTCTACGCGACGGCTTTCGAAGCGGGTTACTTCCCGGGCACTCTCGTTGATGACACCCCGATGGACGCCAGAAAAGTGATGATCGGAGGAACAACCGGCATCCTTGGAGAATGGGGGCCGGAATCACTAGAGAATAAATACGAAAATCGAATCACCGCTCGCCGCGCACTCGCCACGTCTAAGAATTCCGCTTCGGTGCGTCTCGGCCAAAAAGTCGGAAATTCCAAGGTGGTCGAGCTCGCGACGAAAGCCGGAATGAAATTTGCGGGCGATTTGCAGAAATTTAACGCCACTTTTCTCGGCCGCAATCCGACTTCACTGGATGAATTGTGTCTCGCTTATACAATCTTCCCGAACAGTGGCCGCCGCCCTGATAAGTCATTTATTATTTCCAATATCAAGGACTCTTCCGGCAAAGTAATTTATACCCCACAGATATCGATGAAAGAGGACAAAGTCATCGATCGCTACACCGCCTACCAGATCAATAGCATCCTCAATGATTCTTTTGCCTATGGAACCGCTCAGAAAGCTCGCGAGAAATACGGTCTTGAGAAGTTTCCTGTAGCCGGCAAGACCGGGACGGAATATGACTTTACGGATAACTGGTTCGTCGGATACACCTCGGAGGTCACCTGCGTGGTCTGGTCTGGGTTTGATTCTACCAAAACCATTTTTCCCGAAGCTTTTAGCTCCGATACAGTTCTCCCCATTTGGAGCCAGGTCATGAACGCGGCCGCGCTAACTTTCGAACCGAAGCCATTCCTCCCTCCGGCCGATGCTGAGCAAGCCGAGATTTGCCTCAAGTCCGGTGAGCTCGCTTCTGACCGGTGCTACGAAATGGTGACGAAAGAAAATGGGGTCACATCACAGGTACGAACCACGTACATTGAATTCCTCCGACCTGGAACACGAATCGAAACAGTCTGCGTACTTCATGGTGGTAGGCGGCGCAATCTTTCTCAGCCGCAGCTGACCAGCGACGGCTTAATTCGTCCTCAAATCGTGGTCGCAGCCACGGCAGAGCCAATTCTACCGATAGCCCCTACCATAATTATTGGAGCAGGTGACCCCTACAATTCGATTTCCCCTGTGATTCGAGCCCGAGTTACCGTGGTGCAAGAGGAATCAGACGCAGACCGATTTGAAGCGGAAGAAAATGATGCGATTCGCGCGACCCCTGTCGACAACAACGGCATTCCCGTAGCTCGCCCAGCTCTCATTGCGACGCCGGAAGAAGAAATCCCGGAAAACCGAGTCGCACTGCCTCCCCCTAAGCCGATTCAATTTGAATAAGCCCTGACAAATCGGCGGTGGGAATCCATAATATTGTCATGTTGGTCGTTATTAAGCTACTCCTGTCTGCTGGGCTAATTTATTTCGTTAATGAGCTCGTCATTACAAGGAGCCGCCCGCTGCTCGGCAGCATGATTGCTGCTATTCCTCTCGTAACGATCATCACGTTCATATGGATATGGTTCGGCCTGCGCGATGCTCCTGAAGAACAGGCGGCAAAACTGGCCTCTCACTCAATCGGAGTATTCTGGTTTGTCCTTCCCAGCCTCCCCATGTTTCTAATTTTCCCCTGGCTCGTTAAGAAGGGAATGCCTTTTTGGCCGAATCTGGGGCTTTGTTGCTTCATCACGATGGGACTATTCTTGCTGACTACATTAATTTTGAAGCGCTGCGGCATGGAGTTGTAGCCCAGACGAACGAAGTTTGAGCGGCTACGCTGCAAAACTCTCGCCGCAGGAACAAGTCACAACCGCATTAGGATTGGTGACCTTAAATCCGCCCTGCTGAAGGTCGTTGCTGAAGTCGAGCTCTGATCCCGTTACAAAGAGAGCACTCTTCGGGTCAATCACGACTCGAACCTCATTAGATTCCACCATGATATCTCGATTAGCGGGACCATCAACAAGATCCATCTTATATTGAAGCCCGGAGCAGCCGCCACCGATCACAGCCACACGAAGAGCACCATGATCCAGCCTACCCTGCTTTTGGAGCAGTGAACGTAACTTTTCAGATGCTCCATCGAGCACCTTGATCAACGTTTCGTTTCCCTGTTTGTAATTCACCTCAGTCACAGACAAAATTCGAACAGAGATTCACAAAATGCAAATACCTACGACGAAAGCATTTCTTTCATCTGCTCAAAATAATCTGAGGCAAAATCGTCCTTTGCCGGCTCCGCCTCAAGAGTTTTATGGTCGGTCTCGATCAACTCCTCTTTATCCAGTTCCTTGAAAAAGGAACTCGGCTGACAAGGCAACTTATCCCCGTATCGACGCCGGCTGTGACACCACGTGATCGTGAGGTCTTGTTTTGCACGGGTAATAGCCACGTAAAAGAGACGTCGCTCTTCGTCGCGGTTCCCTTCATCGACGGAGCGTGAATGGGGCATAATTCCATCCTCCACACCAATCATAAAACAGACTGGGAACTCCAACCCCTTGGAGGCATGCATCGTGATCAAAGATATACCCTGCCCACCGTCATCGTCTTCCTCCTTGTCCTGATCCAAGGCCACACTGTCAAGAAACCCGCGCAGACCGCGTTTCGACTTGGCGACGTGAGAATGCATACTCTCGATTAGTTCAGCTACATTACGTCGACGGTTATCGACTTCCTCGGGCGACTTGCAGTTCTTCTTAAGAAACACATCGTAATCAATTTCTTTGAGTAGCTCCTGAGTCATTGACGCATAGTTTGCCGAACCCGTGTTCGCGACATCGGCATACTTGTTGATAAAATCAGTAAAATTCTCGATTGCCTTTTGGGCCCGCGAAGTCAAGACCGCAAGAAACCGATTATCGTTAATCGTCTCCCAAACACTCACTTTGTGGTCGATGCTGAACTGCGTGGCGAGGGCAATCGTCCCCTGTCCGATTCCCCGAGGTGGTGTCGCAATTACACGAAGTAAACTGACATCATCATCATTGTTGAGGAAGAGGTAGAGGTAGGCTAGAACATCCTTAATCTCCCGCCGCTCAAAGAAAGACTGTCCCCCAATCAACTTGTAAGGGACCTCAGCCTCCCGCAACGCCTCCTCCATGAGCCTTGATTGAGAATTCATACGAAACAGGATCGCCATATCTTCGTATCGACGCCCATTCATGCGATGGCACTCCAGAATTTTGCTGATGATCCACTCAGCCTCTGTCTCAGCATCAGGCATCGCTATAAGACTGATTTTATCTCCTTCACCCAGGCTGCTCCAAAGCGTTTTTTTCCGCCGGCCTATGTTGTGACGAATCACGCCGTTCGCCAACCTCAGAATGCGATTAGTCGATCGGTAATTCTCTTCCAGTTTTATGATCTTCGGATTTTTAAAAAAACGCTCAAAGTCAAGAATGTTAGAAATCTCTGCCCCGCGCCATCCGTAGATACTCTGGTCATCATCACCCACCACGCAGATATTCTGTTCGGGGCCAACGAGCAGACGGAGCAATTCCATTTGCAGGTGATTGGTATCCTGAAACTCATCCACCGTAATGAAACGAAATCTGCGCCGCCACTCGGACTGGATATCCGGGTTCTCCTCCAACCCCTTAACCGCAAGAATAAGAAGGTCATCAAAGTCTACCGCGTTGAGCTGTTTCAACTCTGCCTGGTAGGTTCGGTAAATTTCGCTGATCAGTGAATCATCATCCTCGCTGATGGGTCGCCCCATATTTTTTGCTTGGCTTATCAGCATGTTCGCCAACTTGGCATCCATACTTTCGTCCTTACCGATTTTGCGGACGATAATGCGTTTAAGCAGTCCAATCTGGTCGCTCTGGGTATAAATTGAAAAGGACTTCTTATAACCCAGTCTCTCGATACAACTGCGAAGAATCCGAACACAAAGACTGTGAAAAGTGCAAACCGTAACATCTTCGGCCATATCTCCTTCGACCATATTACTGACCCGCTCACGCATCTCGTTGGCCGCCTTATTAGTGAATGTCACCGCCAGAATCTGACTGCCAGGAATATCGTTGTAGAGCATGTGGGCAACCCGCGTCGTCACGACTCGCGTTTTGCCGGTTCCCGCCCCTGCAAGAATCAAAACAGGGCCATAAACTTGCTCAGCGGCAGCGCGTTGAGGCGGGTTAAGGGCGAGAAGCCCCTCCTTGACGAACATAGTAAAGGGAAGATATGGGTGCAGAATTAAAAGGCAGGCGGGCGCGGGCAACCTTCATCGGGATACCCGGCTAAAAACTCTCGCACTGCTCCTATTCCTTGATCAGGCGCAACGCAAACGGATAGCGATAGATGATACCCTTGTTGGCCTCAAGTCCACCAAGAATCGCAAAAATCAAGTTGGCAACAACAGCCACCAGCCAAAGAAAGGGTGCCATACAACTTCCAAAAAAGGGAATCAAGTCTGTAGCCGTTGCAATGGCAAAACCAATGATCACCGTGATCTGAAAATTCATCGCTTCGCGCCCTTGATCTTTCACAAATGGACTTTCGTCTTTTTTAATTAGCCAGATCACCAACGGCCCGAGAATATAGGTAACCCCGCCGAGGAGGTGAACCAGCATCCCCATGATTTTTTCGTCACGGGCCGAGAGTGCGCCCCGCCCCAGCACATTTGATGAACTAGCTTCCAGATAGGCATCAGCGGCCGTATTTGGGGCTGCTTCGTCTTGGTCTGAGTTTGGCGCAGAGCAAGCCTCTTGCCCATTCTCTGAGATAACTTCCGTTTCCTCTTTGCTTGAAACTGCGTCATCTCTGGGCGAATTATCGTCCTTTGATTTTTCGAAATCGGATTCGCTCATGATCTGTTTGTAATGAGTTTCCGTCGCTGTAGGCAAGCAAATTGCGGACCTCATAATCTGACTCTTCAACAGCACCCGCCGAAGAAGCTGAGAAGAATAACTGTCTAGCAAAACAACCTCACCTCATACGTTTCGCATACCAAGTAGTTCCATGGCCACGCGGATTGTTAAGATTCCCGGTAGAGAATTAGCAGAAAAACCTCCCCTTTCTGACCAAATGTCTGCGAGTTGCTTACTCGTAGATCGTGGGATCGTTCAACCCAGCGATCTCAAACGCTTCCTTGCGCTCGACGCAAGTACCACACTTTCCGCAGTGACGCTCTCCCCCTTTATAGCAAGACCAAGTCCGGCTGAAGTCGACACCCAAATTCACCCCGACCGAGATAATGTCTTCCTTGCGCTGATGAATAAAGGGACGCAATACTTCGACGTGCGCGTAGGTGCCTGCCGCAATCGCTGCCGCCATTGGCTGCATGAACTCTTCGCGACAATCCGGATAAATCGCATGATCTCCGGAATGTGCTGCGATGACAAGTCCCTCCGACCCAATGCTTTCGGCATAACCAGCAGCGATGGCCATCATGATCCCGTTGCGAAAGGGCACCACGGTTCGTTTCATGCTGTCGGCTTCGTAGTGACCCTCTGGAATCTCACCACCGCTTTTCAGGAGGTCACTCTCAAAGAGATCGTCCATAAAATTAAGCGGAACAACGTGGTGCGGTATCTGCAACTGTCGGCAGTGCCATGCCGCCATTGGGATTTCTTTCTCGTTGTGCTTTGATCCGTAATCAAAGCTGATCCCTGCCATCACTTTTTGGTCACGTGACGCCAAATGCAGAGCAGTCACGGAATCCATTCCACCACTGACCAACACCACTACTTTCATTACAGCTCATCGGTTCCCTGATCAGGAAAAGCCGCTGTCGCGGTCAATCGGATTCCACCGCGAGGCGAGAATTGACCCTTCACGATCATACTTCGAGGAGCGCACGCTCCCGAAAGATCATCCAAAATACGATTTACGATATCTTCATTAAAGGACGGCGAGTTTCGAAAAGAGGCGAGGTAGTATTTAAGTGACTTGGTTTCGATGCACTTTTCTCCGGGGATATAACGAATGTTGAGATGTGCTGTGTCCGGTTGGCCTGTTACTGGGCAAAGTGAACTGAATTCTGGATAGTCGAGCTCTATCCAGTAGTTTCGATCAGCGTTTCGGTTAGGGAACACCTCAAGAATCGCTTCCTCCGGAGATCCCGGAAGTTGGTTTGTACTGTTACCCAACAGGGTAAGATCTTTCACTTGAGAGGGCTTACTCATACCAAAATTTCATTACGGACTCGAAGCTTATTCGGATTGGTGGAGGGGAGGTTTATTATTCACAACCAATCCGCAGGTGAAGGAGAAATCAACTTATCACTGAAAAGTAATCGCAAGCCAAAGAGAACCTTGGCCCTATTTTATTGAGACCGAACCACAATCTCGACACGGCGGTTCAGAGCCTGGGCATCTTTGTCTCCATCAATCGGAACTATTGGGCGACCCTTGCCCATGCCAACTACTTGGATATTAGCATCACTGATTCGTAGTTTACCTACCAACCAGCCGCGCACTGCCTTGGCTCGCTCCAAGCTGAGGCTACGATTAAACTCTTCGCCGCCGAAGCTATCTGTGTGCCCTTCGATTAGGAAGATCGCATTCGGATTTGTCTGCACGATAAACGCCAATTTCATCATGCTGAGACGGGCAGACTCCCTCAGTTCGGATTCATTATATTCAAACAGTATGTCAGTCGGCAAAGCGATCTTTTCTTCCCCGGGAGGAAGGCCTCCAGTTCGGGAAATCAGATCATCGAGACTGGAATATCCCCTGATTAGGACGTTAGAATCATTACCGAATGCTTTCGCAGCCGCACTCTGAAAAAAAGCATCGGTATCCACCGTGTTGGATAGATCATCAGTCGAATTCAGTTCAATGATGGGTTGGTCGTTAGTAACCGCCGCGGAAGAATCAATTAGCTTGTTTCGCATTTCAGCCAGATCCTTCGACAACAACTCAGAGGAAGAGATGTCAATGCTGGCTGCCATGCTCATCACTTCTCCGGGTTTCTTCGGTACTTTTGGAGGTTCATTTGAAACCATCTGAGGGGTCTCAACAGGAGCGAGACGAATGGGTTCATCTTTCATCTTCTCCATCAAGTCAAACTCGTCGAGGGAGCTGTCAACCATATCGAGATGACTCAATTTCTCAGGTTTGGTCGGTCTTTCGTCGGGAATAAATGGTTCATCGAGAATTTCGCTGAGCTTATCCTGATCAATCATCAGTTGCTCTTTCTTTAAGCGAAAAACGATCTCTTCATTCCCAGACACCCTCTCAGTACGCTGGATGTGTCCCAAGGCAATGAAGAGGACGATATGCACGATCACCGAAATGCAAATCGCAAGCAGAACCCACCAACCGACATTTCGGTTTTCTACCTTGAACACCGACTTGCTGTTTGCCGACGGATGCCAGTCATAGCTTGAGGACATAGACTAATAAAGGGCAACAACCGCCCCCTCATTGAAGTTTAAACTACTTTTGAGGTTTCAGCAAAGTCTGACTCCCGCTATAAGAATCTTTTGATCTTCCGTGGTGAAACCGCCCACTCTCCAGATTCTGCTTGGCTTTGACACCGATCAGCACCGTATCGGGCGGTTCTTATTTATTCGGGGAATGGGGCTGATCTATCTCGTCGCGATCGCCTCTTGGTGGTCTCAGGCCATCATGCTAGTAGGAGAAAACGGCCTCATCCCTTCCGGTAAATTTCTTGAACTGGCAGATGCTCGACTCTCTGAGCTAGGAAGGAGCTCCTTCTTAGCCATTCCCAATATATTTTGGTGGATCGGCGCCTCCAACTGTTCGCTACACATCGCCTGCGGGCTCGGAATCATTTTGGCCGTTCTCGTCACGATCGGACGCTTTGCCGGCCCCTCCTTGATTGGCCTTTGGATTATCTACCTTTCCCTGCTGAATACTGGGGGAATCTTCATGAGTTTTCAGTGGGATATACTGCTGCTTGAAACCGGGTTCATGGCCTGTTTTCTCACCGATTGGAAGTGGCACACGCGTTGGAAAAATCCACCCGCCCTTAATCTCGTCAATCGTATTGCCCTGGTCTGGTCTTGGCTCCTTATCGGCAAACTGATGTTCTTCTCCGGTTGGGTCAAACTGGCCTGGGCCACTCCTAATTCCCCCGAATGGTGGCCAGAGCACACCGCCATGGCCTATCACTACATGACGCAACCCATTCCCACATGGACTGCCTGGTGGGCGCATCAACTTCCTGAAGGTTTCCAGAAAGCGTCCATCTGGCCGATGTATTTCATAGAACTTGTGCTGCCCTTTTTTGTTCTGTTAGGGAAATTTGGCCGTCTCATAGCAGCAATTGGATTCGTCGCGCTTATGTTTCTCATCCTCCTAACAGGCAACTACACTTACTTCAATTGGCTCACTATTGCACTCTGCCTACCACTTGTGAACGATCGTTGCTGGCCCCATTGGCTGCGGGAAAAACTAAAACTCAAAAAGCTCAGAAAAAGAGAGCAACTCTCTCGCCATCCCCTCATTATCCAATTATCCTGTACTATACCCGCTTTCCTTCTCGCGTTGTTGCTCAACCTTCAGATCGTCCTCAACGATCTTCATCAGGCCCCACTCCCACTTTTAAAAAAGGACTTCACTCCGACTTGGCTGGATCAACTTCGGGCTTCAACAGCTTCATTTCATCTTGCCTCTGGCTATGGCCTCTTTCGAACGATGTCGATCGACCGGCCGGAAATCATCCTCGAAGGCAGTCGTGATGGGCTCACATGGCATGCTTATGATTTCCTCTGGAAGCCCGACCAACTGGATGAGCGGCCGCGATTCGTTGCTCCTCACCAACCCCGGCTCGCTTGGCAACTCTGGTTTGCCGCACTGGAGCGAAAGTTTTCCTACCAGAGTCGGAATGCGGGATGGATCGAGGGACTCGTCCTTAAAATTCTCAATGGGGACCAAGGCTTCCATCAACTCCTGCGTCACAACCCCTTTCCGAACCAACCTCCAAAATTCATCCGCGCGCGCCTGTTTCTTTACGAATTCACGTCCCGGGAAGAAAGAAATCAAACAGGTGACTGGTGGAAACGCAAAGCATCGGGTATGTATCTTGCACCAGTCAGCCTTCCTCCCTCCTCATGAACTCTCCCGCAACCCTTCGAGTGGATCTTCAGCGCAATCGGCGCGTGATCATTCATGCCCCGGTGAATGTGGTTCAGAAGAAGAATGAAAAGCCACTCACTCGTATTCAGAAGCTTAAGATTGATTTGGCAATCACTACACTTCTCCCTTATTTCTCCCGATGGGTAGAGAAGCAGGAAAAGCTGGTCCTCCTAGACGGACGCCCACTCAGTGAATGGGAAACGATGTGGGCCACCGAAGTTGGAGTAAAGCGCCCCGATATGGTTCGTATTCTTCCGGTGCCGCATGTGCCCACCCCAGGTTCATCTTTCACCGGCTTACTCGGCAATTTATTCGGCTTCCTTTCTGAAGGCCCCAATGGAATGGCGGTTAGCTATGGAATCTATCTGGAGGCGGCTCGAGCCACCAATCCGTCCCTGCTCGTGCACGAACTTACCCACGTGGCACAGTTCGAGCGACTCGGCGGGATCGAACCTTACCTCCGTGAGTATCTTACCCAATGCATCCGCGATGGTTACTGGGACGCGGAGCTGGAACATGAAGCCCGTAACGCCGCGGCACCGTTTACTCGACCTCCCGGCGGTTGACCGTTTTTTCTCTAAACTGGCCTCCGTCGCCGTCCGTTCTTGGACTGCCTGAGATACTAGCTGTATACCGCCGCTTCAACGGCTGTCAGCTAAAGGCACTCTCGTAACATCCAAGAGCATTTAGCCGCTTGTCATCACAATAGGAATCATTCAACATATGTATGCATGGAATCGCACGAAATTCTTAAGGAAGCATTCGGCAGTGCTAAGACCAGCCCCAAGGAAATTGCTTCGGAACTGGGTGTCTCGCTCTCACTAGTTTACAAGTGGGCGCAGCCAAATAGCGAGACTGGGTCCGGAAGCCGCAATCCGCTTGACCGAATCGCCACCCTCATAGATTTGACGCAGGATCCCGGGATCTGCGAGTGGCTTTGCCAAAGCGCTGGAGGGTATTTCGTGCGCAACCCCAAGAGTGAGTGCGAAGAAGGCTACGAAGTTGTCCCCGCGACCCGCGCCATCGTGCAGCAATTCGCTGGTCTCCTCGACGTGGTTTCCCGCGCAGCGCAGGACAACACTATCACCCCGGACGAATCGGCCGAAATCCGTATCGTATGGGACCGACTCAAAGCTTTTTGCGAAGGATTCGTCCGTTGCTGCGAAGAAGGTGATTTTGAGCAGATCAAGAAAGAACTGGGTCAGTCATAGCGTAGCCTCCTCCTCATGGCATCGTCGTCCCCCGATACTTCTCAACTCCGCTGCTGGGCCGAGATCAATCTCAGTCACCTCCGCCACAACGCTGCCGTTCTTCAAAATGAAGCCGGTCCAAATTGCGGCATCATGGCTATCGTTAAGGCAGATGCCTATGGCCACGGCTTGGAATCAGTGGTTTCAAGCTTAATCGGACATGTCGAATGGTTTGGCGTTGCCAACTACCGTGAAGCCGAACGCACTTTTAAAGCGGCAGGAAGCCAATCACCTTCCATCCTAATCCTAAGCCCTCCAATACCATCGGAGATAGAGCCAATCGTAGATGCGGGATTCTCCGCCTCGGTCTCTTCAGTGGAAGAAGTAGAAGCCTTTAACAAAGCTGCCGAAAGACTGGCAGTTAAGGCGAGGCTGCATGCCGTCGCTGACACCGGCATGGGACGCATGGGGGCCTTAGTCGACCACTTCGCTGACCTCGTCTCTGCGATCAAAGATGCTCCCTGCTGCGAAATTGAGGGACTCGATACTCACTTTCCATCAGCTGACGAAGACCCAAACTTCACCCAATCTCAAATCACTGCTTTTTCGAAAATTGTGGAAACGCTCGCGCCCGAGAAAGCTTATCACCTTCACCTCGCCAACAGCACTGGTTTACTTGAATTCCAACAAGACCTACCCTTCGCCACTCTAGCACGGCCGGGACTTGCCCTTTACGGCATCTCTCCTCTCTTAAACCGCCCATTGCTGCGGCCGGTTCTCAGCCTGAAAACGAAAGTTGCTCTGGTGCGGAATATCCCAGCAGGCACCAGCATTAGCTACGGTCGCACCTTCATTTCTGAAACTCCGATGCGAGTAGCGACTCTCGCAGTCGGTTATGGCGACGGATACTCTCGCTACCTCAGCGGAGACACTACGCGAGTTCTCCTCGCCGGCGAACGATGCCCAATGCTCGGGCGGGTCACGATGGATCAAATTGTGGTCGATATCACTCATTTAAGCACACCCATCAAGTGCGGCGATATCGCGACTTTAATCGGAGAGGAAAATGGAGAAGAAATTACCGCCAAAGAGCTCGCAAAACATGCCGGGACAATTCCTTGGGAAATTCTAACCGGGATCACCAGCCGCGTGGAGCGTATCTACTTCGAATCGGATACCGACGCCTGATGAACCTCGAAACGATGCGCATGTTCAAACTGCTCATCGAGCCAATCTAGATTAGTTGTAGTGATAAGCTTCTGGGAGCCCTCCGGCCATGCTGCCATCAAGGCATTGCGTCGTCCCGGGTCGAGCTCACCAAAAACATCGTCGATCAACATGACAGGAGCATCGTCACGCGATTCCAGAAATAAGTGGGTTTGCCCAAGCTTTAGAGCCAATGCGACGGTTCGCTGCTGACCCTCACTGGCAAACTTCGCAACCGGCATACCATTCAGTTCGAGAATCAGGTCATCACGATGGGGACCGGCCACGGTTTGACGACGACGAAACTCTTCTTCGCGGCGCGAGAATAATTCAAACGCAAGATCATCTTCTTCGCCGGAAGCAGACTGATAAGTTAATGTGAGGATTTCTTCACCTCCTCCGATTTCGATCTGAGACCTTGCTGCTTGCGGGGTGAGCGACTCGATTAACTCTCGTCGACACTGAGTGATAACACGGCCTTGTTCAGACAGTACCTTTGTATAAGCGTCAATCTCAGCCCACTTCGGTGAAGAATCGCGCTTGAGAAGAAAGTTTCTCGAGCGAACCGCTTTCTCATAAGCGCGCTGGGCAGCGCGGTAAGCCGGAAAAAGCTGAGCAGCCATGAAGTCGAGGTAGCGGCGCCGTCCATCGCCTCCTCCTCGAATCAGGGCGAGATCATCATTAGCCATCCAGACGACTAAGGCGCTGTGACGAAGAAAGTCACTGCCACGCTTTTGATTTTCGCCGTCAACGAGTAACCGTCTCCCTGATTCCTTGTATTGGAGACGAAGCTCAACCGGATCACCTCCGTCAAGCTGGCCTCCGGCAGCAAATGCCACTTCGGAGAATCGGATACAATCGGCCATCGTCGAAGTTCTTGGGCTCTGGAGGCGCAACAGAACACACGCTCCCTCAAGAATCGATGTCTTACCCTGCGCATTGTTGCCATGGAAGATGCTGATTCCTCCAGCCAACCCTATCCGAAGCGACTCAAAGCAGCGGAAATGATTAAGGTTGAGAGATCGCAAAAGCATGGACGGACGGCTCCAATCAACAGGCGATTGGTAACGAATCAACCAATCTGTCGACTCCAACTCAAAACTTTACCTGCTAGCTGACTCAATATTTGAGCGTCAATCGAAGCGCGATTCACCCTCGATAATGACCGGTAACCACTCATCCAAATATTGGAGAGAAGTTCGACGCACCATTGGTGTTTTCGTACTAAGGCCGAAACCTCCTCATCAAAACCGACTTTCTCATAGAGGCTTTGGCACCTCTCCATGATTAGTTCGCCCCCAAGAGAACGATTTAGATTAATGGAGGCAGGGTTCAGGTTCGCCCTGTTAATTTGTAACTAACTGTTTTCAGCATAAATACCGGGGACAGGACTCGAACCTGCACACCATAAGGCACTTGATCCTAAATCAAGCGTGTCTACCAATTTCACCACCCCGGCATCTTGAATCGACTGATAATCTGGCACGAACCAGCAGAACCTCAAGTCAAGGAATCTGCTTTTGCATCTACTGTAATTCTCCCCTACTGCTGACCCAGCTTATGCCTGAATCTCCCAAAATCACCCGTAAATTCCTCTCCGATGCCGGAGGTTGGAAAGAAATGAAGCAGGCTCGCATGCTTCATTCCGCGGGTAAGGTTCTGGAGGCTTCCTACCGTAATGGGATTCTTGAAGGCATCGTCAAAGATGGGAAAACCTATAAGGTTCGCATGGAGATCCGTTCACTGACGGATATCGAGAATCACTGCCAGTGCTTTCGAGCCCGGCGCGATGGGGTCATCTGTGCTCATGGCCTGGCCGTGGGGCTTGAGGTCATCGAACCCACCGGAACGCCCAACCCTTCCACCTCACCTTCAACTGGCCAAGTAAAGCTGAAAGAAGCCCCTACCATGAGCCTAGACTGGCCGGCAATCACGGAAACCAACTCCGAGGGCGCCATTCCCGCCTCCCTGCAACTCGTTATCGCACCTAATCTTGCCTCCGCATGGGACAAGAACCGCATCACTGTGGGTGTGGAAGTCGATTGTGGCGGAGATCGCAAACTACTTAGCGCCGTAGCTTCGGCCACCAAGCTATTTCTTGATGCGGGCGACGCCGCCCTATTCCGCACCCTCCAGCAACTGACGCCCGAAACGGTTCCGGGAATGGCAGTTCTCTCCTCGGATGATTTTTGTAGACTGCTGTCAGCCATCCCCGGCCATAGCGGCACCACCCTCGGAAAAGCTCAGGCACTGAGGATTTCCCACCTCCCATGGCGCCCTTCGCTCAAGCACACGTCGGGACTCCGTTTCCGCCCTGACTGGGATGAATCTGTCTTACCCCTAATCACAGGAAACGGCGCCTGGGTCCTGAGCCAGCCCGACTTGATTCAACCGGTAGCTCCCGGGCTTCCCTCCCGACTTCAAGGTGCACTCGTTGGGGGCGTCACACTTGAGCCCCATCACTTTGCCGAAGAGTTCACCCAACTACAACAGCACTTCGATCTCGAGGATGTCGAAATATACCGCCCAACACTGGCAGTCCAACTGAACCTTGAGGGCTCCCTCAATCACCTCGATGCCAACCTTTCTTTTGACTATGAAGACAGTTCCATCCCTGCTTCGGAAACTCGAGATTCAGTAAGGGAGCGCGATGGAATCCTTTTCTTAAGTGATACCACGGGAGAAAACGCTGCCATCGCCGAACTGGAATCCGCTGGGTTTTTGCGGCGTGGTAGCAACGGCCAATTCGTTCTCAAGAACAAGGACGCCATCCTCCAGTTTCTCGCTCACGGCTACACCACCTTTCGGACCCGTTGGCAAACCTCTGTTGGGGAACGTTTCGAGCATGCCCTGACTCAGGTTGAACCCATCGAAACCTCCCTAAACTTTCGCAGCGGCGGTGAAGACTGGTTCGCCATGGATGTCGGTTTTGGCACAGCTTCCGGCGACACTATTCCACGGCAGGAAATAGAGCGTCTGCTTCAGATGGGGCAATCCGGTAAGAAACTGGCCAGCGGAAAAACCGCAGTTCTCAATATGAACTTAGCGGAGAGCTTTGGAGATATCCTGACCGACTGCGATCCGGAACAACTACAGGCCGGCACTTATCGAATTGACCAGAGCCAGGCGGGTTACCTCAAGGAGACCTCCATAGACTGGGGATTTCAAACCAAGGGTGCCGTTCCATGGCAGACAACTGAGGAAGGACTTGAGTTCTATGATTTATCTGAATCCCTCTTTGATACCCTGAGACCCTACCAACTCGAAGGAGTCAACTGGATGCAGGGCCTCGCCTCGCGCGGCATGGGCGGCATTCTCGCCGATGATATGGGACTCGGAAAGACCCTGCAGACTCTTTCGTTCATTTACTCGATCGGTGGCTCCGCTCTCGTCATTTGCCCCTCCTCACTTGTTTACAACTGGGTCTCTGAAGCCTCAAAATTCGTTCCCGAGTTAAAAGCCGTCGCCATTGAAGGGCCGGATAGGGAGAAGACCCTGAAAGAGCATGGTGATGCTGACATCCTCGTGACGAGCTATGCCCTTCTGAGACGAGACGAAGCCTGGTATCAGGAACGGAAGTTCGACGTCATCATTCTCGATGAAGCCCAGCACATCAAAAATCCTGAAGCTCAGATCAGCCAGATCGCTCACCGAATCAACGGCACTCATCGCTTCGCACTGACAGGCACCCCCATTGAGAATTCAGTCCAAGATCTCTGGTCGATCACCCAGTTTGCACTGCCGGGCTACCTCGGCAATCGAAAGGAATTTAAAGAGCGCTTTGAAAAGCGTCTTTCCAGCGCACACCCTGAGGCAGGAGTCAAAGACCGCCTCCACCGCCGCCTGCGACCGGTCATCATGCGCCGCCTCAAAAATGAAGTCGCGAAAGACCTTCCTGAAAAAATCGAGCAGATCGTCTACTGTGATTTGAAACCAAGCCAGCAGGAGGTCTACGAAAAACTGCTGAGCAAAAGCAAGCAGTCCATTCTCGATGCTGAAGGCGGGCGCCAGCGCATGCTCGCACTCACCGCTCTGTTGCGTCTCCGCCAGACCTGCTGTGATTTGCGCCTACTGGGCCTCCCGAATATCTCCGACGAGAATGCTTCGATCAAGGCCGATGCTCTCAACGAGTTGCTCGATACAGCTATTGAAGGCGGTCATCGTGTTCTCGTCTTCAGTCAATTTGTCGAAATGCTTCAACTGCTCGTTCCCCCGCTTACTGAAAAGCAGATCGATTTCTGCTACCTCGATGGACAGACCAAAAATCGCGGGGAGGTCGTCAATCGCTTTCAGGAAAACGAGATTCCTGTTTTCCTGATCAGCCTCAAAGCGGGTGGCGTTGGTCTCAATCTTACCGGAGCTGATGTCGTCATTCACGTCGATCCATGGTGGAACCCGGCAGTCGAAGCTCAGGCCACCGACCGCGCCCACAGAATCGGCCAGAAAAATGTCGTGACCAGCTACAAACTTATCACCCGCAACACGGTGGAAGAGAAAATTCTATCGTTGCAAAACAAGAAGCGCGAAATAATGGAGTCACTCCTCGGCGAAGCCGGCGATACTCATCTCAGTGAAGCGGAGTTAATGAGCTTGTTTGAATAAACGCTAGAATGCGAAGTCCCGAGGGAAGCTCAGCACTTGAGATCCCACCCGTTGGCCCTGACCAGCCTGATTCAGAGAATCTGACCGCCTCCCCGATTCCTTTTATTGGTGACTTGCGGGCAAAAGACGGACGGTCGGATCAACAGCGAGGCAATGATCGGCAACGAAGCGCAGAAAGTTAATTTGCTATTTCTGGCACAGGCCCTTCAGCAACCGGTCCCGCAGAATTAGAAGGCTCTAACACAGGTTTTACCTCCTTGAGATATTTAAACAAATCACTCTCGGTCGAGAGAATCACTGTGCTATCACCGCCCAGCATTTCTCCGTATAATTCCATAGTTCGAACGAACTGATAAAATTCCACCGACTCCAGTGACTGGTTGTAAGCGGCCGCATAAATTTCGGTCGCCTTCGCGTCCGCCTCACCCATTAGGGTCTGAACCTCCTTGTAAGCTTCCGATTTTATCCGGCTAAGCTCACGCTCCATATTACCAAGGATTTTCGCTGCCTCACCATTTCCCTCAGAACGAAATCTCTCTGCAATTTGCTTCCGCTCCGATATCATCCGTTCGTGAATGCGTTCTTGGACTACTGTGTTGTAGTTGATCCGCTTAAAACGAAAATCGTAAAGCTTTATTCCATATTCTTTGAGAACCGGCTCAGATGCTGTGAAGACATCTTTCTCCAGAGCCTCGCGCCCCCTTCTAATCGGAATCAAATTTCCGATAGCTCCCGATTGGTCTGCTTCAGCAATCTCTTCTTCCACCGCAGGTTTCCGGGCTCTATCCGAACGGACTACCTCTGCCAACTCATGAGAAGCAATCGCATCCAAGGTCGCAGAACCTAGGATGTCCTTCAATCGAGACTGCGCCCGACGCTCATTCTGGACCGAAAGGAAATATAAAAGCGGATCCTCAATCGCCCAGCGAGCATAGGTGTCCACGATGATGTAGGTCTTGTCCCTCGTCGTCATCTCAATCGCGGCGCCATCCCAAGCTAGGATGCGCTTTTCAAAAACATTCACCTTTTGAATGAATGGGACCTTAAATTTGAGTCCGGGCGCTGTGATCGGATCACCAACGGGCTTACCGAACTGAGTGATCACCACCTGTTCCGTTTCATGAACTGTGAAAATCGCGCCAGTAGCCACCAATAAAAAGGCGAAGGCTATCACTACAACAAAAAATCGAATCGTAATCTTTTTCATTTTTTATCCTTGCTTGTATTATTTTGCAGCGGGTGAAGTGAGAGGTAGAAACGGCAATACCTGATTGGCCGACTCATCGACGATGACTTTTTTTCCCAGTTTCGGCATCACATCCTGCATGGTTTCCAGATATATTCGCCGGCGTGTAACCTCCGGAGCTTTGAGGTATTCTCCGAATAAAGAATTGAACTTCGCCGAATCGCCGTCTGCCTCGTTAATACGCTGCATCGCGTAACCTTGTGCTTCGCTGATGGTCTTTTCCGCCTCGCCGCCAGCCTTGGGTATTTCCCGATTCTGCTCACCGAGGGCGACGTTAATCGAATTCTCTCGCTCTTGTTGCGCCTGATTCACCTCGTTGAAGGACGCCTGCACCGGTTTGGGCGGATTAACTGTGATCAACTGAACCTGATCAATGCTGATTCCCATATCGTATAACTCAACCAACTCCTTGAGTTTGCTTTTACATTCTTCGGCTATCTCGGCACGACCTACCGTAATCACTTCATCTACAGTCCGGTCTCCTACTACTGCTCGCATCACGGACTCGCTCGCATCCCGCAGTGTCTCATCAGCATCCCGAACGTTGAATAGATACTTCTCAGGCTCACTGAGCTTAAACTGAATAACCCACTCAACTAAGGCAGAATTCAAGTCTCCCGTCACCATATCCTTCTCAAGTTCCATTTCCCAATCAGAAGACATCTGACTGGAATAAGTGGCACCTCTAGTCCCGAATCCAAACTCCTGCTTCATGACCCTCGTGACCGGGACCGGATAGACTCGGTCAATGCCGAAGGGCACCTTCATATGCAGACCAGAATTTACCGTCTTAACAATTTTTCCGAATCGTAAAACGACCCCCTCCTCTTCAGTTCCTATCGAATAAATTGAAGTCGCCGCAGCAATCGTCAAGACGATCAAAACCATGACGACAGAAGCCGACTTTCCTCCGTTAGAAGGCGGCTTTATTTCAATAACCTCGTTTCCAATCTGTACACGCATGATTCTAACTTACCGGTATTGACGCCGAGGGCCAGCTACAAATTAGTGACTAATTTGGAGTTCGCTTGCTGCGGAAGCGCTACAGAGAAGTCCCACTCTGGATCGCTCCCATGACTCTTACGCAATCAGCCGCTGCTTTCACGTGGTGGACACGGAAAATATCCGCATGAGCTGCCATGCCTCGAACCAGACAGGCGATCGTCCCGGCATCACGTTCGCTAGGTTTCTCGATTCCGAGCACCTCTCCAATGACTGTCTTGCGTGAAATCGGCAGAAGAATCGGAAGCTCGTAACAGCTTAGGCGCTCGAGTTCGTTAAAAATAGTCAGGTTATCCGCTTTCTGTTTCGCAAAGTCGATTCCGGGATCAAGGATGATCTGATCATCCGAAAGACCAACTCGACGGGCCTGGGCAATGCGATCATCAAAGAACCGCTCCAATTCAGTCCAGATATTCTCGTATTGTTGTCCGAAGTGCGGCTCCTTCGGTTGCCCGATCGTGTGCATAATTAGCAAGCTGGCATTGTAGTCAAAACAAAGGCGGGCATTTGTGTCCTCCACCATACCCCCGATATCATTAATAATATCGACCTGATTGGTTTTGAGAACTTCGGCCACGACCCCTGGACGCCACGTGTTGACCGAAAGCTTCGGGGGCCAAATCTGAGTCTTATCCCTCGGTTGCAGTTCCCCCATCACCATAGCAAAGGACTCAATGAAAGGTAGGAGCCGGGCTACCTCGGCTGTTTCACTGATCGCTTGACGGTTGGTTCGAGCACTTTCAGCACCGATGTCGATAATGTCTGCGCCATCGAGCACCTGGCGGATCGCCTGATGCAGTGCCTGTTTCACGTCCAAGGTCCCATCACCAGAAAACGAATCATCGTTTAGGTTCACGATCCCCATGACACGGGGAAAAGTTCTCAGCAGCCGATTCATGTCCCTTGTTCTCTTCTTCAAAACGAACCAACTCCCAGCGGAAACCAACTAACGGTTTTCTTCGGATACTGCGAGAGGGATTGCCCCGCACTCTCTGTCCCCAGAGTGGACGAAAAACTTCTCCGCAAAGCAACGCAAAAGTAGACGATGAATTCACCTTAAAAACTTGACTCGAATGAGCCGTAAGGTGGTGCCAGTCAAACGATCCGAACGCTTCTCTTTTTATTCAGCTTAAGAACATTTCCCGATTCTAAGGACGGCTCAAACTTGGGATCCGTCAGCTTTTCGCCGCCCAGTTGAATACTTCCCTGCTGAATCAAACGTCTAACGTCCCCACCCGACTTCGGCTCTTCAATTGCAGCGAAAGCAGCTTGGACGATACCACATAAATCTGTTCGATCAGCCGGAGGATCAAAGCCGGGTAGCTTCACCTCATCGAGATTACCGCGGTTGTTCCAATTGGCGAGCGCCTGCTCAGCTGCCTTGGCAGAATGATAACGGGCCACAATCTTGTGAGCTAGAGACTTCTTTGCTTCCAAAGGGTGCTCATCAGCGGCGAGCTCTTCGCCTACCAGTAGAATCGAATAACGTCCCATTAGTTCATCAGAAACGCTCATAAGCTTTCCGAACATCTCCCCAGCCGGCTCAGTAATCCCAACATAATTGTTGAGGCTCTTACTCATTTTATGAACCCCGTCGAGGCCTTCGAGAATTGGAAGACACATCACCACCTGTGACTCCATTCCCTCAATCTTCTGCATATCGCGTCCCACGAGAATATTGAAGAGTTGGTCAGTCCCCCCGAGCTCGACATCGGCTTTCACTTCAACGGAATCCCAGCCCTGGACGATAGGATACTGAATTTCGTGGAGCCGCACCTCCTGATCGTTGGCAATGCGATTTTTAAAGTCCTCCCGCTGCAGCATTTGTTGCATTGTGACTCGTGCATTAAGCTGGATCACATCCGAAAAACTCATTTTATTGAACCACTCTCCATTGAAGACGATTTCCGTCTTCTCTTTTTCTAGAATCCGAAAAGCCTGCTCCTGATAAGTCTTGGCATTTGCGAGAATATCATCACGAGAAAGAGGCGGACGTGTTTTCGACCGTCCTGTTGGATCCCCGATTTGAGCGGTAAAATCACCAATGATTAAGACCGCCTGATGACCTAGTTCCTGAAACTGTCTCAACTTTTCGAGCACAACGCTGTGCCCAAGGTGCAAATCGGGTGAAGTGGGGTCCACTCCAAGTTTGACCCTCAACGGCGCTCCGCGCTCCAGCTTCTTCAGTAATTCCTTTTCACTGAGGATATTAGCCACCCCGCGGGTTAATATTTCAAGTTGTTCAGCAGGTGATTTCATGAGCCTTGATGGGCATTCACATAGAAACTCCGATCAGAGCGTCGGCAAGAAACATGGCCCTGAGCCGATGTTCAAGCCTCTTCTTTCATCTCAACGATCTCTTTGACCGTTCTGGAACAAAACTTTTAACGATAAACCGTCCAGCTAAATGTCAAAGACCTCCTCGAATTCCTCAGGATAATTCACTTGTTCGAGACTTAAGCCATCCGGTGGAGCGCAAAACGGTGCCTTTTTATTGGGGGCGCAACCTTGCAAAAGTTCCATTATTTCCTCGTTCGTAATCTTACCCTCCACGTTGTAAACGGCCGTTCCAACCAAGAATCTAACCATCTTGTAGAGAAATCCGTTTCCTCGGAATCGAAGACTTAACCGTCCAGAGGCATCCTCCAAATCAAAATCAATCTCGGCGAGCGTGATCTCTCTAATGGTATCCCGCTCTTCATCTTTTCCGTCGTTGCGATTGGCAGAAAACGCCCGAAAATCATGGCTTCCCACATAAAGACCCATAACTTCGGCGAGCGCCTCAGTGTCTTTCAGGCCACGTCGTTGCCACACTAGGCCGTGCAGCAACGGTGGCAGTACCTCAGCCGTGATAATATCATATCGATAGACTTTCCCTTCTGCAGAAAACCGGGCGTGGAACTCGCTCGGCGCCTCGCGACAACGAATCACGCGGATGGAAGGGGGCAGCTTTGAGTTGAGTGCGCGCTGCCACTCCAAGCCTTTCATCCGCCACTCAACCGGCACATCAAAGTGGGCGACTTGACCCGAAGCACAGACTCCCGCATCAGTCCTCCCGGAACCTTGTAAGGTCATTATTTCCGGGTATACCGCCCGGAGTTCAGCAAGCACTACGTCCTGAATCGTATTCCCTTTTGCCTGACTCTGCCAGCCCGCGAAAGGACGTCCATCGTAGGCCAAATCGAGCCGGAAGCGGCGCAGCTGCGGTTCATGTAAAACCATCACGCTACACCCTAGCTCAATTTCAGACCTGCGCCGTTGCCAAATTCGATCCCTTGCCGTCTATTCAGAGGTACTTTGGAAAAACCTCTCTACTTCGATTTTAAGCAACACTTCGAGGACTGGCATCGCTACGTTCTACCCATTGCTATCTTGGTGGCATCAATTCTTCTGATGATTGGTATCTTCATCAAGATTCGCAGCGATGCCTCAAAGCTGGTCGATCTTGCCACAGAACCTGCTCGGGTCGGATTAATCCAACCCGGACCGGAAGCCATTTTTGATCCAGCCTTCGCCACTGCCTCTCCTATTGAAATGGTTCTAGCTCCTACAGCAAAGACCTTTGACTCTCCCGTCGGGAGCCGCCACAGCGCTCTCACCTACAATGCACAACCTTTCATGACTAATCAGCACCTCGGTGATGACCTTAACGGGATTGGTGGATGGGATTCTGATCGTGGTGATACTGTTTATGCCGTCTCCGATGGTCTTGTCATTTACGCTGGCTGGGCATCCGACGGCTGGGGTAACGTCGTTGTCCTTCTTCACGAACACCTCAATGGAAAACCCTTCGAGACTTTCTACGGCCATCTCGACAGCATTCACGTTCCCGTTGGTCGCCGCATGAGGCGTGGCGATAGCGTTGGCACTATTGGGACAGCGGACGGGCGTTATCTTGCCCACCTCCATTTTGAGATACGCCGCTATGCAACTATTGACGTTGGCACTGGCTATGACGCGACGCGTTTGGGCCGACTTCCCGGGGAACTCTCCTTGCGAAAGTGGCGGGGTCGAGAGGACGACCAACTCTCTGTCGCTCCGGTTGGCGAGCCACTGCCCGCAAGACCTCTACAAGTCGAACAGCCCGCTGCTAACCCCTAACCCCTGAAACTCTGTGGATCTCTCCGTCATCTATGTAGCTGCGATTCTCTTTGCAGCTGCTTATCTTCAGTCCGCGACAGGCTTTGGCCTAGCTCTTGTCTGTATGGCGCTGGTTCCCATCATCCTTCCAGTGACTGAAGCCATCGCCTATGTATCGCTTGCCAGCCTCGTCGTGAACTCATTTATTATCTTTGCCAACCGAGCTGGCCTTTGCCTTCGGCGAGCCCTCCCACTTTGCATTGGTATCGTTCTAGGTATCCCCGTCGGTTACTTCGCGCTCAGCGCTCTCGACGGCAAACTGGTAATCCGGCTGCTCGGAGTTACCCTGATGGCGATAGCAGCGGCTGAGTTTTTGCAAGGCCGTATGACCAAGCTCCACATTCCCGAAAAAGCCGGTGGTTTTATGGGTATGATAGGTGGCATTCTCGCCGGCGCTTTCAATGTTGGCGGGCCACCCATCGTGGTTTACACCTATGCTCGTAACTGGTCTAAGGTCGAAGTCGTCGCTATTCTGCAAACCGCGTTCCTTGCTGGTGGCCTCACGCGAAACCTTTTGATGCTTGGTGCCGGGGAGGTCAACGTCGAACTTCTTATCCTTGTGGCTTGGACAGTACCCACAGCTATCCTCGCTGTCTGGCTAGGTAAACTTACTCTGGATCGACTGCCACATATGCTACTGAAGCGTTTCGTCTTTGCCCTTATTTTTCTCATCGGACTCAGCTACCTTTTTTCTGGCTAATCATTCTCATCAAGGGAAAGTTACCGCGCTCCATTCTGCTTCTGCGCAACGGACACCAAGAGGAACACCAACCGCGAGTCCAGTGAAACCAATCGCAGACATTTTTGCAGCAGGTCGGGGCTAAACCCCTAAGCTTCGCTGCCAACCCCAGTTAATCACCTCTGGATGCTTGGCACGCTCTGTGGATAGCAGTTTGGGATCGGGTTTGATGCCGACCCTTCCCAGATCGAGCCTATCGGAATCCCAACAGGCCCCCACCGTCGGGTCATCGCTAATTTTCCCTTTCTCGTGAAACTCACAGGCAAAAACCAGCAACTCCAACTGGTCCCCCTCAAGATTTAGCCACTCTTCGGCAAGCGACCTCGTCAATTCAGCAGCTCTTAAACCATGCTCAGGATCCCAACTATCTGATTGGCGACAACTGTCGTGAAGGTAGGCAAAGAGTTCTACCACAAGTAGATCGCCTCCACTATACCTCGCGAGAAAAACCCCATTTTCATGGACGCGGTCCCAGTGACAAAGGCCGTGAATCCCATCGAGGCTCATCGAAAAGTGATCAGCAGCAGCCGCCCGGGTCTCTCTTACGATTTTTTCGTGCATACCTAACTCACCACAAAAAATATCCCAGCTACACTCGCTGTCAGCAAACTCGCGATCGTTCCACCAATCATCGCCTTAAAGCCAAGAGCAGCTAGGTCACTGCGTCGCTCCGGCACCAACGCCCCGATGCCTCCGATCTGAATACCAATCGATGAGAAGTTTGCAAAACCGCAGAGTGCAAAGGTCGCGAGGAAGACCGACTTCGGGCTAAGCGTTCCAGTTGCCTGAATTTCCCCCAACTGCAGATAAGCAACGAACTCATTGGCGACCATCTTGGTTCCAAGTAACTGACCTAGCTGCAAGACATCAGAAAAGTCGGCACCAATCGCCGCCGCCAGCGGTGCAAAAATGAAACCCAGCAACGCTTCTAGAGACAACTCTGAAAAATTACCTTGGCTGGCCCACGAAATAAAATTGTTAATATAGCCCTCATCTTCCCCCCTTCCGATTCCGCCAATCCAACCGAAGATAGCATTGAGGAGCGCAATCACCGCCACGAACACGATCAACATGGCTGCCACATTCAGGGCTAATTTCAGTCCCTCAACAGTGCCTCTTGCCAAAGCATCGAGAACATTACGTCCCGCTTTCTCACGGGGAATCAAGAGGTCCTCGTCAAACCTCTCTCGCTCCGGCACCAACATCTTGGCAACCAGCAGTGCCGCCGGCGCATTCATCATGGAAGCAGTGAGAAGTTGCCGGGCAACTTCGACCTGCAACTCTGAATTATCTCCACCAAGAGTCATTACATAGAGACCAAAGACACTCCCTGCAATTGTCGCCATACCGCCAGTCATCAGGGCCATAAGCTCAGACTTGGTCATCTTGGTTACATAGGGGCGAACCACAAGGGGAGCTTCGGTCTGGCCGACAAAGATATTGGCCGCCGCAGCGAGGCTCTCTGCTCCTGACAAGCACATCAAGCGCTTCATTAGCCACGCAAAGCCAAAGACGACCCACTGCAGAATACCGAGGTAGTAAAGTAACGAAGTTAGGGCCGCTACAAACAAAATCGTGGGAAGCACCTTGAAGGCAAATCCATAGCGACTTGCATCAATCAATTCTCCAAACATAAATTCAGCACCACGATCACTAAATTCCAGCAGATTCACAAATCCTCCTGAGACCCATGCCACAACATCACCGAACGGCGTCACGAGAATCAAAATTGCCAGCAGAACCTGCAAGCCGATGCCGCCGGCAACGAGGCGCCAGTTGATCGCCTTGCGATGATTACTCAGTAACACGCAGATACCTAGCAGCACCGCCACCCCCAGAACACCGCGCAGAATTCCCTCGACCATTACTTAAAATTTCACACGCTGCCCATCTTTTCTGGCCGACTCGAAGCAAGCATCCATAACTTGCTGAGTCTTCAGCGAAATCTCGGGCCAATGTGAATTCGGTTCTCCCCCGAGTACTAGTTCACCAAACCTCCGGAACAACTTAGCTTCCTGCGAAGTCGCATGCGAATCCGAATATTCCTCCACAGCCACTCGACGAGTGTGTCGCTCCATACGAAAGTTGCATAGATCGACATCAAATTGAGCCTGCTCGACATCAAACCCGACCTCGGACCCATGGTAGGGCAGAACAAAATCTGGAATGGCAATGTGGCCTCTAGAACCACTTATATTGACCCACTGCTGATGCTCAGTCTCGAAACTGCAGTAGAACCCCCCCGTAATCCCACCCTCAAACAATAATTCAGCAGACAAACTAACTGGCACAGGATCTGAGCCGTCACCGGGATCTGACTGACGAATCATTTTCGCTGTCAATGATACTGGCATCTCATAGTTCAGCGTCCAGAGGATGATGCGGATACAATACCATCCGAGGTCACCAAGGCTACCAAGGGGCTCGAGCTTAGAATTCACCCGAATATTCTCCTCAAAAAAATCATCCGGAGCCTTGAAGCTGAACTGCGTGGCAATTCGCTTAATCTCTCCAACAGCATCACCGGCATCCAATTCAGCCCGAAGTGCAGGCATCCTATCGCTGTGCATAAACATCACGCCGTCCATAAACTGCACTCCAGCTGAGGCGCAAGCATCGATCATTTCCTGAAGGTGAACAGCATCAACGCCACAGGGTTTCTCACAAAGAACGTGCTTCCCAGCAGCCGCAGCCTTCAAGACGTAGCTTTTGCGGACGGCCGTCGGCAAAGGAATGTAGAGAGCATCGATATCATCAGAACCAATCATCGCATCGTAACCAGCAATTGGCTTCGGCGGCGTTTCATATGGAATCTGCGACTGATTCTCAGCAATGTATTCCTTGGCCCTCTCCTCAGTGCGACTCCCTACCGCCACCAACTGACCATTGCCGCTGTTGCGAATGGCCTGCCAATTCTTTCGAGCAATTCCAGCAGTTCCGAGAATTCCCCATCGACACTTTTCGTTACTCATACGGTGTTTTGTTAGTCTCTATTTAGGGAGAGGAAGGCAAACCTGTCGGGTCTACTAACCTATCGGAAATTAATTTTCACCCCGCGGGAACGCCAATTCTTCGTAATATCGGCCTCCATCTCTTCCCAGCTACGCCCAGCCAGCAAAGGCTCAAACACTTCCGGAACTTTCTTGCCTCCCTTAAGCGCCTTGAGGAAGGTCTTGATATTGGCAGCATCCCTGTCTCCGTCCATGTGAAAGTAGTAATAAACAACGAGAGCGCCGAGCCCATAATTGAGCCGAGAATCCTCCACGAACGATTGGTAGCTCTGAGTCATAAAATCTTGAAGATCAGGGGCGGAGAATTCCTCACCAAGCGCCTTACCGCCCTGTCCGTCTTCGCCATAGGCTGTCACTGCAGCCTTAAGCTTTGAAAGATCATTAACGTTGAACTTTCCGGAGCGGTAGCCACTCTCAGCAATATACTCAGCCATCCCCTCTGAGAACCAACCCCGTGCCCCCATCTGGAAGTATTCCTTGTCGGTCAATTGGTGAGCGATTTCATGAGAAAGCGTCGAATTTTCCTTATCATAATCGACGCTGTAGTTACTACCGACTTTCTTCACCCCCAGACTTGTGAGCGGCACGAGAATATCTCCTTCGCCGCCCCGACTAATGTAGACACCTGCGGAACTTGGGGGACCACCCGCTTTGACGTAGGCCTCGCGAGTTTCAAACAAATGGATCTTATGGCGCTCTTCGCGGAAGGGTTTGATCATCCCAAGGGGAAGTTCGCGGCAAAACTGGTTGGTCGCTTCAAAGAGGAGAGAAAAGCGTTTCACTACCGAAGTATTGAGTTTCACATCACAGATAAATTCATAGTGGTCACTCGCGTAAACGTATTCACCACTCGATTCATCTTCTTTTAGGATCTCGATGCTCTGACTGACATCCACCGAGATCGTCTTTGGCCAGGGACCATCCCAGTTTGCCTCGACTGCCGGAGACTGGGCTGTGTCCATCGGAGCGCTCTTCTGCCAATCCTTGATAAATTTTTGGTCAGCGGATGAAAGACCGGCAATCGGAACCACAAAGTTCTTACCCCCCATATTTAAGACCGCTTCATCTCCCGACACATCAACCAATTCGGCCTGAATCGTCTTACCGAAACTGTTGGTCCAGCCACGCATTTCAGCTTTCAGCATCGGAATCGCAAAAAAGGTTAGCAGCGATACAAGGAGCGCGGGTGTTGAAGATATTGACATGTCCTCTGACCTTAGGGTGGAATGAAAGCCCCATCAAGTATATAGGAATGCGGGAGCATGTCCTTCCGCATCCTCTCCACCAGATGACACCAACGCCGAAATCAGAAGTGCTCGAACACTGGTTCGGGCATCGCGAATTTCGCCCCGGTCAAGAGGCAGTCATCGATGTTCTGCTGGAGAATCGCAATGCCCTGGCCATTTTCCCAACCGGAGGAGGGAAGAGCCTCTGCTACCAACTTCCAGCGTTAATGTTCGAAGGGCTTACTCTTGTGGTTTCACCCTTGATTGCCCTGATGAAGGACCAGGTAGAAGCGCTTCAATCGAGGGGTATCAGGGCCGCGAGGCTCGATTCCACACTCGAAGCAGCAGAGATTAATCAAATTTATGCAGACATGGAGGACGGTTCACTACGTTTAATCTACGTAGCACCGGAAAGATTTGCTAACGAAGGCTTTTTACGACGGCTTCACCAGACTCCTATCGAATTGATGGCCGTTGACGAAGCTCACTGCATCTCTGAATGGGGTCATAATTTTCGACCAGACTACCTTAAGTTGGCCTCTCTTGCAGAGGAGCTTAAGATACCTAGAATACTGGCGCTAACCGCCACAGCAACACCCCGTGTTGCGAGTCAAATTCGGGAACGATTCTCGATTACCGAAGCCGACCATATTCAAACCGGTTTCAGCCGTCCCAACTTGACCTTCGAAGTCCACCCGTGCTCAGAATCAGAACGCGATCAACGATTAATTGATCGCATCAAGGAACATCCTCCCGGCCCATCAGTAGTCTACGTGACACTCCAACAGACCGCGGAAAGAGTTGCAGGAACGCTCAAGCAAACAGGAATCGATGCACGAGCCTATCACGCTGGAATGAGGGACGATCATCGGGCTGAGGTTCAAGAACGCTTCATGGAAAATGAAATCGATGTAGTGGTTGCCACCATCGCGTTTGGTATGGGAGTCGATAAGCCCGATATCCGTCACGTTTATCATTACAATCTGCCCAAGTCGCTGGAAAACTACGTTCAGGAATCGGGCCGAGCCGGGCGTGACGGAGACACTGCCACCTGTGAAATGTTTGCCTGCTCAGATGACCTCACCGTTTTGGAAAATTTTATCTATGGAGACACGCCCTCATCTTCGGCAATCAAATCACTTGTTGAGCATGTGCTGCTGCAAGGCAATGACTTTTCAGTCTCCCGTTACGACCTTTCCCTATCACGCGATGTTCGGCCATCAGTTGTGTCGACTGCTTTAACTTACCTTGAACTGGATGGCGTCATCATCCCCAAGGGTCCATTCTACGGCAGTTACCGCGTCCAATTGCTCCGCAAACTAGATCAAGTGCTTGCCGGGCACCCTTCTGAGCAACAAAATTTTTTAAGGCGCCTGTTCGAATCGGGAGAGAAAGGTCGCCTTTGGTACACAATTGATGTCGCAAAGGCCGCCTTTATAACTGGGGAAAACGATGACCGTATTAGGCAAGTTATCCGCTACCTCGCCGAAATGGGAGACGCTATCACAAAACCTTACGGCCTCCGCCATTCCTACCGTCTCGCCTCGGACGGGGAACGAGACGTTACAATCCTGACTGATACCTTAGTGCAGCGATTTAAGTCACGAGAAGCCAGCGAAGTGAAGCGTCTCCACACCGTTGTCAACCTCTGCGAAACAGCGGCCTGCCTACCTCAGCAATTGGTCCGCTACTTCGGTGAAGAATCGGAAACCTGCGGGCACTGCAACGTCTGCACCGGCCAGCACGGTGGCGGCGAACTTCCTGCGTCGAGACGAGCCTCGATCACAATGGAAGGCGCCGAAGCCATTCGCCTAATTCACCAAGCTGGTCATATTGCCCTGCGCCAGCCCCGGCAATTGGCTCGCTTTCTCTGCGGGCTTTCCAGCCCCGCCACCACGCGCGCAAAACTACATCGCAACGAGCAATTTGGAATCCTCGCGGAAGTTCCTTTTCTCGAAGTGTTAGGCCACACCGAGGAACTCTAATCACCCAAGCAACTCCCCGAGGACAGCCAATCCGCCCTCGCATTTAGACAACTCGATCAAACGATCGCGCCCAACCGGGATATGTTCTAGAAACTCTGTCTTACCTTTTACCTCACCTAAAAATCCAAAGGCTCCCATAGCCTGCATCAACCTTTGAGTTGTTGCTCGAACCAATTGCCGCTCGAATAATTCGCGAGACTGAGTGCTCCCTGAATCCACTTTTAATCCATAATAGAAATCAGCCAAGGAGCGACGCTCTACAGATGTTAAATGGATATACGGATCGAAGAGCAAAGAACCAAGATCATACTCCGGCACCCCCCAGCGGAGCCCCTGATAATCTATTAAGACAGTGCGATCTCCGACCACCATAACATTAGTGCTCTGGAAGTCACGATGCACCAGTGAACGGGGTAAAGCAGACAATTCCTCTTTCAAATTACGCAGAGAAGAATCGTTCCTCAGCCACTCAGCTTCCCTTTCTGAGTGAAAGCGGGCAACATACTGGTCAACAAAGTAGTCCTGCTCCCACTGGTAAATTGACTCGTTGAAAGCGGGCTCCAATTCAGGCAAATCTTGAGGTGGTGACGCTTCGACTATGGAGTGCAGTGACATCACCGTCCGCAAGGTCTCTTCGTAGGCAGGGCGTCGAACCGTATTCCAATCCTTCGTTTCTAAATGGCCCAGATCCAAAGAACCAAGGTCCTCTACCCAGACCATATTACCAGGCTCATCCCACGCGATTAGATTAGGTGCAGCGATGTCGTGCCGGTTAAGAAAAGCCGTAACGGGCGCAAATCGTTCATTATCTGGCCGTTTCCGATCATAGCTGACCACCACAATCCTGCGCCCAGTGACAGCCTCCTCAATACGGAAGAAGCCACGCCCCGACCCGCCTTTTTCGATCGCGGAGATTTCCAGCGCGGCATCATGCCACTCAGGGATCACCTCTCTGGTACGTCGCTCAATTATCGAAATATCCATACGTGCGTTAGGGCACCAAACCACGTTACTTCGAAAAGTCATTTGAATCTCGTTGCGCCGCGATTTGACTTTGATTAGACTCTATACCTGACCGCATTTAAAGTCTATGCAGTCGCAATACAATGGCGATGGCATACGAGTAGGGCGGCTTTCCGAAGAAAGTTGGGCGAGATTCGAATTGATTTCAGCCATTCAATCCCGGACACTGCTATTCCTCCGGAAAACTCCCGGACAGAGTCATGAACCCCCTCCGGACCTCTATTCTTCTTGCCATTGCCTTACTGTTCTGTGTTACCGCCCAAGCGCAGATCCAGATTTCATTGAAGATGGATCGTCCCCTCTACGTGGCTCACGAACCCATCACAGGAACCCTCACCATCGTGAACCGTGCCGGACGCGACCTTGTTTTCGGAGACTCAAAAGGCTTGAGCTGGCTCGACTTCACCGTCACTAACAGGCAAGGTCACCTCATCAGCCCTGTTCGCCGCCATTTAAACGAGCGCCCCATCGTGCTCTCTAAGGGTCAGACCTATGAACATAAGGTGACGATTAACCGCTATTACCCGATGTCGATGATTGGAACCTACCGGGTCAAAGCAAACGTGACCTTTCCTCAGATCAACCGGGTCTTTCAATCTAAGAATCTCACCATTCAAGTGACTGACGGCCAACCAATGTGGAGCCAGATTGTTGGGGTCCCACAAGGCTATGCTGATGCGGGTAAATATCGTGAATATTCCCTCATGACTTTTTATCATGGCGCGAGGAGCAAGGCTCTCTACTTCCGGATGCGCGACAGTGACTCGGGCGTGGTCTATACCACCTATCCGTTGGGAGACTATATGTCTCTGCGTCCCCCGACACAGGCGATCGACTCTGAGAATCGACTGCATGTCCTCCACATGTCAGGGCCACAGAGATACAAATACACGGTTATTAATATTGCAGGGGATCCTACAGAACAGGCTACCTATTACGAAAAAGGACCTGACCGCCCTCGCCTTGATACCAACGCCTACGGCAATGTCGCTGTAGTCGGCGGCATTACCGAAGAAGAGGCCACCACGCCATACGAACAGCAGGAATTCCGACGCCTCTCTGAACGACCAGTCGGATTACCCAATTTCTAGGGCTCCTTATTACGCAATTTCAAGAGCTCCTCAAGGGTAAAAAGGACGTCAGATCTCTCAAATCCTTGAGGCTCGGTGGTTTTAGGTATTTTTTTTGCTGAAATCGCTAATTTCCGGAAGGTTCACAACTGACTTGTGATCAATTATTTATGTAAATTCTCGAGCGGGAGAATTAAGAGTTTTATGATATCTCACAAGAATTCTTTTGAACAACAATCGTCAAGGTAATACACATACCTTGAAGACTTGTGTTTCTTTATAACCCGATACGGAATGATGAAACAGAGAATGACCAACCATCCCCATCACTCAATTCCGCCCGTGTTGCCCCCGGCGAACTATTACTCAGTAATGGTGATTGATGACATGCTCCAAAATCGCATTCTTCTCGGAAAATTCCTCAAAGCTGCCGGCTACATCATCCACGAGGCGACGAACGGTATCGAAGCGCTCGACCTGATGCTGAAACAACATCTTCGTCCTGACCTCATTGTCACTGATATTGAGATGCCCGGCATGGATGGTATCACTTTAATCGAGCAGGTGCGCTGCCTCGATAACCCCATCTCCAAAATTCCGATCATCGCTGCCTCTGGCAATGCTACTGACGAGATGCAACGCCAGGCAATCAATGCAGGAACCGACCGGTTCATGACCAAACCTTTCGACCTAGTCAGTCTTCGAAAAGAGATAGCTTCCCTGTTGAAAAGCCGTCGTCGTCCCGGTTTGAGCGACCCCATCAAGGCAACTCAACCAACCAACCGCCTCGACGCTGAACTCAAGCAGCTTAAGCAGAGTTGACCGCTTCGTAAGATTCCCTTTCGCTTTCTCGAATCAGGCGTAGTATCAGCGTCCAAACAGTCCCCTTCTCCGCCTGAGGGGCAGGCGTTCATTTTCGCTCCCTCTACCCGTGATTGATAAGAAATTTTCAGAACTAGGATTGCCCCTACCGCTCGTCGAAGCCGTGGAGGAGCTGGGATTCGAAGCACCATCCGCGATTCAGGCTGCAGCAATTCCGCCTGCTCTTGAGGGCAAAGATCTCGTTGGCCTCTCCGAGACAGGCTCTGGTAAGACCGCTGCCTTTGGTCTCGCCAGCCTCGCGCAGATCGATACTAAGAGCGCAAACCCCCAACTGCTCGTGGTTTGCCCCACGCGGGAACTAGCCGTCCAAGTCTGCGGAGAACTCCAGCGCCTCGGCAAAAAACTTCATGGCCTGCGCGTCACGGCGATCTATGGTGGAGCGCCGATCGACCGGCAGATAAGGTCGCTGCGCCATGGAGTCCAAGCCGTGGTGGGCACACCCGGACGCCTCATCGATCTCGTCAAGCGTGGCTCCCTTGACCTGAGCCACGTAAAAACCGCCGTACTCGACGAGGCCGATCGAATGCTCGATATGGGTTTTGTCGATGACATGGAGAACATTCTCAAAACGCTCCCTGACGAACATCAGACTCTATTTTTCTCGGCTACCATGAATCCCGCCGTTGAACGACTGATCGGCGGTTTTGGTAACGACCCCCAAACAGTCGAGATCGAACGGAAATCCCTCACCGTCGACTCCATCGAACAGCTCTGCTTCCAAGTGCGACAACGCTCCCGTATTGAACTGGTTTCGCGGATTGTCGATCTTGAGCAGCCCAAGTTGACTCTTGTCTTCTGCAATACCAAGCGATCGGTTGACGAATGTAACGAAGCTCTGCTCGCCCGTGGCTACTCCGCTGATCGCCTTCACGGAGACATTGTGCAAAACATGCGTGAGCGGGTCCTGCAACGCTTTCGCGAAGGAACCGTGGAGATCCTCGTCGCCACCGATGTCGCTGCACGAGGAATCGACATTGATGACATCGACCTCGTCATCAATTACGAGTTACCCCAGGATCCGGAAGACTACGTCCACCGGATCGGGAGAACAGGGCGAGCAGGACGCACCGGTAAAGCAGTCTCATTCATCTATGGCCGTGATGCCTACCGCATCAAAACCATTGAACGATTTACCCGTCAGAAAATCTCACGAGCCGATATTCCGACTCAGGAGATGGTAAACACTCTTCTCGCCGACCAACTGCTTGAATCAGTCTCAGAACGTCTCCAAGAAGAACCTGACGAGACCATAATTCAGGGGCTTACTCAGCTCAAGGAACTCGGCCACGACTGGGACGACATCGCCGGAGCGCTCATGGAAATGGTCAAAGAGATGACCGTCCGCGAAGGCGAGGAAATCGCGGAAGACCGCCCCGGCGCCCAGCGCAATCGTGGCGACGACCGCTCGGATTTCGACCCCAATCGCGAACGTCCTCAGAAACGAGAATTCCGTGACCGTCACAACCGCGGTCAGGAAGAAGGCATGGCGAAGCTATTTCTGAGCCTTGGAAAACGCGACCGCATCAATCCAGGCGACATCGTTGGAATGCTCCACAACGAATGTCACCTTGAGCGCGGTAGTGTGGGACACATTAAGCTAATGCCCAATTTCAGCTTCGTTGAAGTCCGGGAGGAAGTCGCTCAGCAGGCCATCGATGAAAGCAAGAGCGCGAAGCTTCGCGGTAAAAGTTTCAAGCTCGACTTTGACCGTGCGCCCGAACAGGGCGGCGGCAATAACAACTCTCGCTCAGACGACAGTAAGGAGCGGCGCGGAGGAAAAGGGCATCGTCGCCGCGATGACGAACGCCGAGGCGGAAGGCGACATGATCGGCAAGATCGCGGGAGTGGCAAGGCCCTAGATCGAAGCGGACGCGGGAAGGACTAGTTATCCTGATCAGATCCGAGCAAAGACTGCATCATCTTCTCCACCTCAATGGTTGGCAACTGACAGGCAAAGTTCTGGCAGACATACGCAGTAGCCCGTCCGTCCCGACTCCTTTGTGTTTCGGTGTAAGGCGCTAGTTTCGCCAACGCTTCGGAATTTTCACTGGTGCGACGAATGATCACCTTATTCGGGAGAAATGACTTCCTTAAAGCGTCTACCATTTCTCGTTCTTCGCCGCCACTGATCACAATTTCGTGAGACGGCCCGAAGTGAAAATCGAGGAAGCTCAGGGCGAGCGGGTAGACAGCGGAGTTTTGCGCTAGCTCTGCGGAGAATGCGCGGATTAATTCGTCTCCACGTTTCGCGAAGTGTGGCTGACCGGTCATGCGATGCAATCTCACGAGATTTCCAATCGCGACCGAGTTACCGCTGGGAATCGGTCCTCCGTAAATTTTCTTCGCTCGCACGATCATCTGCTCTGCATCCTCAGCCACCGTAAAATAACCACCCTCGACCTTGTCCCAGAAAAACTCATCAGCGATCTCCTGAAGCTCGATCGCCTTTGCCAAATATTTGAGATCAAAGTTCATTTCATAGACGTCAAGCAGCCCCCAAATCATGAACGCATAATCCTCAAAGTGAGCCGTCAATCCGGCCTCACCGTGCCTATAACGCTTCAATAACCGTCCCTCGTTATTGGTCAATTTATTCAGTATAAAATCGGTGGCTTTCCTCGCGCTCTCCGCATACCCCTCATCTCCCAGAGCCTGAGCCGCTCGGGCAAACGCGGCGATCATCAAGCCGTTCCAGTCCGTCAATATCTTGTCGTCTTTCTGCGGATGAGTTCGTGTCTCGCGATGGTCAAAGAGCTTTTGAAGGAGTCCGTCCACCCGCATCTGCTTCTCGTCGAGCAATTCCTCTTTCAAGTGAGGAATATTCGTTCCCGTTTTCTCTCGGGTTACCTCTTCGAGGAAGTTGCCCTCCTCTTCGAAATGAAACGTCTCAATAAAGAATTCCCCGTCATCTTCACCGAGGACCTGCCTCACTTCAGAATTGGTCCACAAATAGAACTTGCCTTCTTTCCCCTCGCTGTCCGCATCCTCTGCAGAATAGAACCCACCCTCCGGATGAGTCAGATTTCGCAATACGTATGTCAGGATTTCACGAGCAGTACGCGCGTAACGCTCCTTACCAGTCACCTGATAGACTTCAAGATAGGCCATCGTCACAAGAGCCTGATCATAAAGCATCTTCCCGAAGTGAGGCAGCAACCACTCCGTGTCTGTCGAATAACGATAAATCCCGAAACCAACCTGATCGTAGATTCCACCGCGGCGAATCTCGGTCAGCGTCCTTTCTACCATTGCGAGAGCCTCGGTATTACCAGTTCGCTGATGAAACCGCAGCAGGAAAAACAAGTTAGGTGGAACCGGAAATTTTGGAGGCCTAGCAAACCCACCTTTTTTTTCATCATATTGAGAAGAAAATTGAGCAAACGCTATATCAAAAATCCCAGGATCAAGGTCGCCACCGGGTGAAGCACCCAACATTTCACCCACCTGACGCGAAACGCTCTGAGCCGACTCCTCGACGTCCTCGCGACGTTCTCTCCAAGCCTTTCCTAGCTCGGTGATAATACGCTTAAAGCCAGGTCGCCCTCGAACAGATTTCTTGGGAAAGTAAGTGCCTGCAAAGAAAGCATGCTTGTCAGGCGTCATCGCCACCGTCATGGGCCAACCGCCACTGCCGGTGATCCCCTGTGTGATCTGCATGTAGACTTCGTCGATATCAGGTCGCTCTTCCCGGTCAACTTTGATCGAAATGAAGTGCTCGTTAACGAGGGCAGCGACCTCCTCGTCTTCAAAGGACTCATACTCCATAACATGGCACCAGTGACAAGTCGTATAACCAACACTGAGCAGTACCGGCTTATCTTCCCGGCGGGCCTGCTCAAACGCAGCCTCTCCCCACGGCCACCAGTCGATCGGGTTGCGAGCGTGCTGCAAGAGGTAGGGGCTCTTTTCAAAAACGAGTCGATTGAACTCCTCGCCTCCATCAGTCGCGATGTTCGAAATTTCCTTCGGGGTTGGCAGGGGCATGCGAACGCGCGCCTTTTCGGCATCCATCATGAACTAATTTGAACATAAATCAGACAGAAGAAGAAAGAAATTCGGTCAGAGGCAAGACGCCTCTACGGCATCCTCGTAAGAATCAAAATTAACTACTGCTTAGATGCGACAAGCTTAGCCAAACATCGCCTTACAAATAATAACCGCGGCGATGACCCCGGCCAAGTCAGCGGTTAATCCAGCTGCAAGAGCGTGCCGCGTCTTGCGCACAGCGACCGATCCAAAGTAAACGGCCAACACGTAGAAGGTAGTTTCCGTGGAACCGAACATCGTGCCAGCAGTGTACTTGATGGTCTCTGACAGCCCCTCATTAGTCAGGATCTCGACCAGCACCCCCTGGCTGCCGCTGCCACTGAGCGGACGCATTAAGGCCATAGGAACCAGTTCTGTTGGAAAGTGAACAAACTCCAAAATCGGCTTGAGTAAATTCTGAAAAAGGAGCAAGGCTCCAGAATTACGCAGCATTGCGAGTGCGGCCAGCATCGCGACGATGAACGGCATGATTCTGACGGCGACACTCCAGCCTTCCTTGGCTCCCTCGACAAATTCCTCGTAGACTGGAATCCGCTTCAAAGCTGCAAAGATAATAAAGAAAACAAGGACGAAAGGAATTGCCGCCACCGAAATGGCCGACACCGCACGCTGCCAGATTGGCTTGTCTTTTTCCATCTCGCTTTCGTCGAGACTAGCTCCTTGCGCATCAAGCTGAACAGCGATCTCACGAAGCCCCAACGTCTCCTGAAGCTCTACCCTTTTATCCGGATACATTTCGAGGAAAATGATTCCGATAAACAGCAAGCCGACGAGCCAGAGAATCACTTTGCCAAAGTTCGAAATTACTCTTGGTTTTGCCAAATTCTCTCGCTCTTTTTTGATCGCGAAAGTGGTAGTTTCTCGGTTGAAGACCGGCATCTTTTCGAACGCCTTCACCGCAATAATAGCAACGATTGTGGAACACAACGTCGCCCCGATCGTGGTGCCGACGATAGCATAGGGTTCGGCGATTCCCTGAGCTGCCAGTAATCCAATTGCCGTCGCTGGGATCAAGGTCACCGAACTGGTATTGATCGCGAGAAAGGTGCACATCGAGTTGGTCGCTGTTCCCTTGTTGGGATTCAATTCATCGAGGTGTTGCATCGCTTTCAAACCAAGAGGTGTCGCCGCGTTGCCAAGCCCTAATATATTCGCGGCCATATTCATGACCATGGCACTCATAGCAGGATGGTCCTCAGGCACGTCAGGAAAGAGCCGCTTCATCACAGGGCGCACAAAACGGGATACCGCTTGAATCATGCCGGACTTTTCCGCAAGGCGCATAATACCAAGCCACAACATCATCACAGCGCTCAAGGGGATCACTATTTTGACGACGCCGACCTTAACCATGTCGAACATACCTTCGACGATCCCATTGGACCCGGTCAATTGGTCGAGCAGCGCCGCGACAATTACGCCGAAGACAATCATACCCATCCAGATCCAGTTCAGCATGACGGTATCTAACAGCACAATCGGGTCATCCGGCAACTGAAAGTCTCACAAGGAAACGAGATCCCTCCTCGAACTTGAACCCGACGGACTGCCAAAGGAGCTTGAGCCCGATCGCGCCGCATCGAATCATTGTGGTCGAAACATGATCCATGTCATAGTTCTCCGGTCATGCTAAATCTTCCCCGTCTTTTTTTCGCCATTACCGCACTGCTGTTTTCCTCGGCTCAGGCCGATGATCGCCCAAATTTCATCTTCTTTATCACCGACGATATCAGTGCAGAAGACCTAGGCTGCTACGGAAATGCCTTCGCCGAAACTCCTAATCTAGATGCGCTGGCCGAGCGGGGCATGCGCTTTAACAATGCTTACCTGACAATCAGCAGTTGCAGTCCATCGCGTTGCTCTATCATCAGCAGCCGCTACCCTCACAATACCGGCGCCCCCGAATTGCACACCTCGTTGCCCGACGACCAACCACGCTTCCCCAAGCTTCTCCGCGACGCCGGCTACCACACAGTCCTCTCAGGAAAAAATCATATCGCCAAACTCGACGAAACGTTTGAGATAATTTCCATAGGTAGGGGGGCCAGCAAATCCGAAGACTGGGTCGAGTTACTCGCCAATCGCCCACAGGATAGACCCTTTTTCGCCTGGTTTGGCTCTTCGGACGCGCACCGTGGCTGGGCGATTGATGAGATACACCCCACTTACGATCCAGCCGAAATTGAAGTGCCTCCTTACCTCTATGACGGCGCCGCAACCCGCGATGACCTTGCGGATTACTACCACGAGGTCAGCCGAACCGACGCCTTCATGGGCAAGCTGATCGAGGAACTGAAACGCCAAGGGATCGAAGACAATACCTATGTCATCTACATGGCCGACAACGGCCGCCCTTTCCCTCGCTGCAAAACTCGACTCTACGACAGTGGCATCAAATCACCATTCATCATGGCCTGCCCTGGCAAAGTCTCAGAAGGTATTACTGATTCCATTATCAGCAGCATTGATGTCGGCCCTACCGTATTGGAACTTGCCGGTCTCCAATCCGACGAACGCATGCAGGGGGTCAGCTTTGCAAAGATCCTCAAGGATCCTCAAGCCGTCACTCGAGACGTCGCCTTCGCCGAGCAAAATTGGCATGTCTTTCAAGCCCACATGCGCATGGTGCGGATGGGCGACTTTCTCTACATCAAGAACAGCTTCCCAAACCGACAGACCATGTGTCTCGAAGCTGACGAAACATACCCAGCCGGTGCCGAACTCTGGAAAAAGCATGCCAAGGGCAAGCTGAAAGAAAGCCAGCTCGATGTCTTCCTGAATCCGCGACCGAAGCAGGAGCTCTATCACGTCGGCGAGGACCCCCATCAACTAACCAACATGGCCGGCAACCCGGAATATGCGGAGCAAATGGCCAAAATGCAGGAATTGCTCGATCGCTGGACTGATGAAACCGGGGACACCGTTCCGGAGAACCCAACCCCAGATCGCGGAACGGTCGCCGGAAAACGGAATCCTCATGCTGAATTTCCCGGGGCGGCTGCCGGAGCCGACCAGATTAACGCCAAAGGGCCGGCGCGTCTGAACTGAGCATTCTCCAGCGACCTAGAACGAACGCAAAAATCCGTTGCACCGATAGGGATAGGAGACGAAATAGCCGCCTGCCGTTATGGGGAAGAAAGCTGTTTTACTCTTTGCAGGTCAGGGCGCTCAAGCTGTTGGCATGGGCCGCGATCTAGCGGAAAAATACGATGTTGCCCGCAATTTGTTCGCGAAAGCTAACGAACAACTGGGCTTCTCCCTGACGGAAACCATGTTCAATGGCCCCTCGGATGAGCTGACCCGCACCTCCATCTGCCAGCCCGCCCTCTATGTTCACGGTCTTGCCTGCCTCGAACTCCTCAAACAGCAGGTTCCTGATCTAGAAATCGCCGGTGTCGCCGGACTTTCCCTCGGCGAATTTACGGCCCATGCCGCAGCAGAGACCTTTGACTTTTCGACCGGCCTCGAACTCGTCGCCCAGCGAGGCTCTTTCATGGAAGAGGCCACCAATGCCACCGAAGGTTCCATGGCCGCTATGATTGGTGGTGATGACGAAAAGGTCAAAGATCTAGCTGAAGCCTGCGGTATTGATGTGGCCAACTACAACGCTCCCGGTCAGGTCGTCGTTTCGGGCAGTAAGGAGGGTGTCGCCAAAGCGCTGAATCTAGCAAGTGACTACGGGATTCGAATCTTCAAGGAACTCGACGTTGCGGGGGCCTATCACTCCCAACTCATGATGCCAGCCCAAGAGAAACTGGCTGGTGTCCTTGCATTGACCAAGCTTAATACCCCTTCTCTCCCGGTCACCAGTAATGTCGAAGGCCAACTCGTGAGCGAGTCGGACGAAATCAAGCGAACACTTGAAGCCCAAGTAAGCGGGTCAGTGCGATGGACAGATTGCGTGCAGCATTTCATCCGTGCAGGCGAAACCCAATTCATCGAACTCGGCCCCGGCCGCGTTCTCGCCGGTCTGATGCGTCGCATCGATCGCAGCGTCAAGGCTTATTCATTCGCTGATGTCGAAGGATTGGAGTCCGTCGTCTCCGCTCTTGCTGAGTGAGCCGAATAAAATTCGGAAACCAGAGTTGTCTAGCAGGCATCTCCGACCTCGATGCCACCCAAATCGAGCAAGTAGAGATCGAGCAGCGCTCGGACACGTCCCAGAGTTTACCAGCCCAAGTCGCCATGACTCCAAAAATCGTAAAAAGTGAAATCAGCTAGAAAAAGATGGAGAGCTTCTTTTTGCGCGGCATGGTGGAGGGAGAAATGTTACTCAATGCGGGAATCTCTTCTTAAACTTTCAAAACCCTAATCGATTGAATCAGAACCCTGAATGAGCACCGTTTTCCGAGTCGTCACCTACCTGAAGCGATACCCCGTTCTCGCCATTTCGCAGCTGACCTGCGCGGTGCTAATGACGGTATTAGTTATCGTCTTCCCCGAGGTCACCAAGGCGGTCACTGGTGAGGTCATTCCACAGCGTGACTTTGACCGCCTCCTGCCACTCGCTCTCATCGCCGCAGGGACGTTCTTTGCAACCAATCTGTTCAACGCCCTCCGGATCATCCTCAATAATACATTTGAGCAGAAAGTGATTTTTGACATTCGCTCAGATTTATATCGAAAAATTCAACGGCTCCCTATGCGCTGGTTCGATAACAAGCGAACCGGCGACATCATGACCCGTGTGACCGAAGACGTCACGGCGATGGAGCGCGTCCTAATTGATGGGATCGAGCAAGGAGTCGTAGCCCTGCTCCAAGTTCTGGTCGTGGGAGCTTACCTCTTCATCAAGGACCCGCAGTTGGCCGGGGTCGCCATGATACCGATGCCCTTTCTGCTTTTTGGTGCCTGGGCCTACACCCGCTTCGCCCCGGAACGCCACCGCAAAGTACGCAAAGCGACGAGCTCAATGAACTCACTGCTGCACGATAACATCGATGGCATCCAGCAGATCAAAGCTTTTACCCGCGAGGAGTCTGAACTCGAAAGCTTTAACGAGTCCAGTAACGCCGTGCGCCAGGCCACCTTGAAGCTCATGAAAGCCTGGGCTGCCTACAACCCAAGTATGGAATTTTTCCGCAATCTCGGCTACGCCCTCGTCATTGCCTTCGGTGCTTACTGGGTGATGCAAAGCCCTGACCAGTTAACCCTTGAAGAGAATACAGGCATCTTCGTTGCTTTCCTTGTCGCGCTCAGCCTCTTCTACGAACCGGTTTCCCGGCTCAACAACCTTAACCAGATTATCCAGGCCGGTCGCGCTGCAGGAGAGCGGGTATTCGAAATCATTGACGCAGAAGAAGAGCCTGACGTAGACGAGGGTGTCGACCTGCCTCAGCCTGTTGAGGGACGAGTTCTCTTTGAGAACGTTGGATTTTCTTACGGCGAGAACATTGCCACACTTAAGGGTGTGGATCTAGAGGCTGATCCCGGAGAAATGATTGCCCTAGTTGGTCATACTGGGGCAGGCAAATCGACCATCATTAATCTCCTGACACGCTTCTACGAGAGGGACTCCGGAGTCATCAGTATCGACGGACAGGACATCGCAGAAGCAAAGAAGAGTTCGTTACGCGATGCGATGGGCTACGTAACTCAGGAAAGCTTTCTCTTTAACTGCAGCGTGCGCGAAAATCTACTCCTTGCGAGAGAAAACGCGTCAGAAGAAGACATGTGGGAGGTCCTGCGAGCCGCCAATGCCGAGAAGTTTGTTGGAGCTCTTACCGAAGGCCTAGACACCAAGGTGGGAGAACGCGGCGTGAAATTATCTGTCGGCGAGAAACAGCGCATCGCCATCGCGCGAGTCATTTTAAAAAATCCTCCGATCCTCCTTCTCGACGAAGCCACTGCCAGCGTCGACACTGAAACTGAAAAATTGATTCAGGAAGCGCTTGAAAAGCTCATGGCAAACCGGACAAGCTTTGTCATCGCTCACCGACTTTCCACGATTCGCAACGCCAGTCGCATTTACGTTCTCGATGGTGGCAAGGTGGTGGAGGAAGGCACCCACGAAGATCTCCAGTTAAGTGACGGAGTCTACGCCATGCTCTGCCGTCAAAGCCTGATGGTCTGAATCATTGATCAGGTCAATACACGCATTGTTTTAATCTATTGGCACTTTGTTCTCGTCGTAGCAGACTATTAGCCTAATGAAATTCCAACACACAATCCTCACCCTCGGCGCCGCCTTGGCACTTACCAGCTGCGACGCCGTCGTCAGCTCAAACCACATCAGCAAGCAGACTGAGAGCTTGATTCAGGAGGAGTTGACCGGAACCTGGCAGGTTGAAGATGAAATCTGGAAAATCGAATTTGACGAGACAGACTTAGGTCACGTCGCTTCGCTTGATTGGAAAAAGAATCAGTTCGAGATTTCCCGCGCTCTATTCCAGGGTCTGAAGGTCGATAAAACCACCATCATAACCTTGGAGTCACCCGAAGAAGCAGAGAACAAATTTCATCTTATCGCCTTCAGATTGGCTAATGAAGAAACCGGGAATGTTTTCCTACCCAAGGCGAAGGCGGTGGCGAAGTTGGTCGAGGCAGGTAAATTTGAAGGCGAAGTCGAGCGCGGAAAAAATTCTATGACTGTTAAAATACGTGATGCAGTCGAAATGGTTACTACGACTCCGTTGGAAGAGCTCTTCGACTTTGGAAAGCCCAAGACTCTCAAAAGAGTGAGACCGCTGGAAGCAGACTAGCAGGAGTTTACTCCCGCTAACAATAGTCTCCACGTTGAGACTATTGCGCTTTTCACGATAGTAATAAAGCTTCCTAGTAGCGGTAGTGCTCAGGTTTGTACGGACCATCTTGGGGTACGCCGATGTAGTCAGCCTGATCAGATGTCAGCTGTGTGAGCTTGGCACCAATTTTCTCAAGGTGAAGTCGAGCCACCTCTTCGTCGAGCTTCTTTGGAAGGACGTAAACTCCAACGGCGTAATTGTCCTTATTTTCCCAGAGATCGATCTGAGCCAGCGTCTGGTTTGTGAAGCTATTAGACATCACGAAACTGGGGTGTCCAGTTGCACAACCAAGGTTAACGAGGCGACCTTCAGCGAGAATGAAGATCTGATTACCGCTCGGAAGCGTGTAGCGATCGACCTGAGGCTTGATGCTTACCAGCTCGACACCTTCATATTCGTTGAGCTTGGCGATCTGGATCTCGTTGTCGAAGTGCCCGATGTTACAGACGATTGCCTGATCCTTCATCGCGAGCATATGCTCAAGTCGGATAATGTCTTTATTGCCGGTCGTTGTAACGTAAATGTCGGCTATCTCAAGGGCATCCTCAATCGGAAGCACACGAAAGCCTTCCATCGCTGCTTGTAGAGCGCAAATTGGATCGATTTCAGTCACAATAACCTGAGCACCGAAACCAAGAAGCGTCTGAGCGCAGCCCTTACCAACATCACCATAGCCGCACACAACAGCAACCTTTCCTGCGATCATCACATCAGTGGCACGCTTAATTCCATCGACAAGAGACTCACGACAACCGTAGAGGTTGTCGAATTTAGACTTGGTTACGGAATCGTTAACGTTAATCGCGGGGACACGAAGCTTCTCGGCCTCCGCCATCTGGTAAAGACGATGAACACCGGTGGTTGTTTCTTCAGAAACGCCCTTCCAGTCCTTAAGGTAGTTGGTCCACTTGTCGCGATGAACGCCGTGGATTCGGCGGAGGAGATTCTTTATAACTTCCTCTTCTTCGCTCTCAGACGGAGAATTGATGAAGGAATCGTCACCCTCTTCGAGCTCGGCACCCTTGTGGATCAGTAGCGTCGCGTCGCCGCCGTCATCAACAATAAGTTGGGGACCGGAACCATCAGGCCAGGTCAGGGCAGCTTCGGTGCAGTCCCAGTACTCCTCCAACGTTTCGCCTTTCCAGGCAAACACAGGAACTCCACTTGCTGCAATCGCAGCCGCTGCATGATCTTGGGTCGAGAAGATGTTGCAGGAGCACCAACGAACATCAGCACCAAGGTCAACGAGGGTCTCGATAAGAACCGCCGTCTGGATCGTCATGTGAAGAGATCCCATCACACGAACGCCGTCGAGGGGCTTGTCCGCCGCATACTTGGCGCGAGTCGCCATAAGGCCGGGCATTTCCTCTTGGGCTACTTCAATCTCTTTGCGACCAAAGTCAGCCAGGCTCATATCGGCCACTTTGAACTGTTCGGTGATTCCAGTCGAAGGTGTTAATTCTAGGGTAGCGTTCATAAATTTATCTTTCTTGATCAGTAATTTTTCGGGAGTTAGGAACAAGCGTTCTTGAGATCGTCGACCTTATCAGTCTTCTCCCAAGTGATGGCGTCGAGGTCATCTTCGCGACCAAAGTGTCCGTAATTGGTCGTTTTACGATAGATCGGGCGAAGCAGATTCAGCTGACTGATAAAATTAGCCGGCTTGAACGAGAAAACTTCCTGGATCCCATTCACTATCTTGGCTTCTTCGATCTGGTTGGTGCCAAAGGTATCGACGTGAACAGAAACGGGATCTGGATAACCGATCGCGTAAGCAAGCTGAAGTTCACAACGGTCGGCAAGACCAGCAGCAACCACATTCTTTGCGACATAACGCGCCATGTAGGCGGCGGACCGATCCACCTTGGAAGGGTCTTTCCCGGAGAAAGCACCGCCACCATGGCGTCCCATACCTCCGTATGTGTCCACGATAATCTTGCGACCCGTCAGACCGCAATCACCTTCCGGACCGCCGATGATGAAAAGCCCAGTGGGGTTGATGTGATATTCAGTGTCTTCGGTGAGAAGCTCTGTCGGCAACTCGGCCTCAACGAGATCTTTTTTGAGGATATCACGGATCTCCTGAGTGGTAATATCTGCGGCGTGCTGAACGGAAACAACCACTGCCGTGATTCGGCTCGGCTTACCGTCGACATACTCGATCGAAACTTGAGTCTTATTGTCGGGACGAAGCCAGTCATGCTTTCCACTCTTGCGAAGCTCGGTGACCGCACGGCCTAACTTGTGTGAATATGCAATCGGTGCTGGCATTAACTCTGGCGTTTCCTTAACCGCATAGCCAAACATGATGCCCTGATCGCCGGCACCCTGCTCTTCGGTCTGCTTGTCGTCTGCAGCAGCCGCATCAACTCCCTGAGCGATATCGGAAGATTGCTTACCCAACGCGTTAAGAAAGAAGAAATTATTGGCGTTGAATTTACAGTCATTGTTCACGTAGCCGATGTCTTCGATAGCCGCTTTGACCACACTTTGGTAATCGAACTCGGCTTTTGTCGTGACTTCACCACCAAGAGCAACGATATTGTCTTTGACCATGGTTTCGCAGGCTACACGAGAGTTCGGGTCTTGCTCAAAGCAGGCGTCGACGATGGAGTCAGAAATGGTGTCGCACACCTTATCGGGATGACCCTCAGTGACGGACTCAGACGAGAAAATATAGGATTGTGCCATGTCGTATTTACAAATCTTGATGGGTTGATACATTAATCTTGATATCTATGGCGTCAACGCTCAAAACGCTAAAGCTCATTACTGATCCGACGCGAGTACGCATCCTGCAGCTACTTCGGCGCGAAAACCTTTCTGTACTTGAGTTGCAGGAGATTCTAGGAATGGGCCAATCGAGAATTTCAACCCATCTTTCGGGCTTAAAACAGGCCAAATTAGTCTCTGATCGCCGATCCGGGAAACATATCATCTACGGCTTTGGAGATGACCGCGGAGAATTGGATCCCCGCCTCCTCCAGACACTGGATCTCGCTGCAGCCGACATCGAGGAAATTACGGACGATATTGCGGCTTTGGCCCTGGCCTTGAACAAGCGGCGTGATACTGCGCGCGCCTATTTCGATTCTCTCGCTGGAAAGTTCGGCAAAACTTATGTCCCCGGCCGCTCATGGAAAGCGCTCGCCGAGACGCTACTGAAACTCATGCCACCCATGGTCATCGCAGACCTGGGCGCCGGTGAAGGAACTTTCTCCCAACTACTCGCACAGAGAGCGGAAAAAGTCATCGCGGTCGATAACTCCGAGAAAATGGTCGCTTACGGCTCCGATGTCGCCAAAGAGAACGGCTTCACGAATCTCGAGTACCGTCTCGGAGAGATTGAAGCACCTCCCATCGACGATAACTCGGTCGATCTCGTCCTCTTCAGCCAAGCCCTCCACCACGCAGAGGATCCCGCCAAGGCCATTCAGGAGGCTCATCGCATCGCGAAACCCGGTGGCCGAATCGTGATTCTCGACCTGCTCAAGCACCAGTTTGAGGATGCCCGCGAGCTCTACGCTGATCTTTGGCTCGGATTCTCTGAACTGGACATCACCCGATTCCTGAAAGGAGCCGGCTTCGATGAGGTCGAAATTTCCGTGGTTGATCGCGAAACAGAATCGCCCCACTTTCAAACCTTGATGGCTATCGCCACTAAGTAAATGGGCATTCGTAAGAAATTCTTCTCCCTCCTTTACTTGGCGAGCCTCTTTCCTGCAGCACTGGAAGCTCAGTGGAAAATAGAGGACCAATCGCCCCCCCGAAAAGCGGATTCACCCCTCATTTTTGAGCGAAAAGCAGTCAGCCGGTCAGGTGCCACGGGCCTATTTTCATCGCGCCGTATCGACCTAATTTGGTTCAATGGTGAGAATTTCACCTTCAAAGTCATCGACAACGGGGCTGGTAGCTCGGCAGCCTATTCTTCTCTCGCTGATGCAATGAAAGCCCATGACTGCATCGCCGGCAGCAATGGTGGCTTCTTTCTTAAAGACTTCGCTCCTTCCGGCCTCATGATTACCAATGAAACGGTAACCGGAACCTTTGGGACTGGCGGACTTCTAAGCGGCGTCCTGCTTTCCAGCGGTAAGCGAAACCCCTATCTTCTCCGACGAGCCGAATACAGCGCCAGCAAGTATAAGCCAAGCGACCTTGTCCAGACCGGACCGTTCTTGGTGGATCAGGGCGTGACCGTCAAAGGCTTGTCTCCCGAAAACGCGCGGCGTCGCACTTTTGTCCTCCATAACGGGGGTAAAATGTTTGCCTTGGGTCTGAGCGACTCTTTCACCCTTGCCGAACTGGGAGAAATCCTTGGCTATCCCAGCTTTTCCCCTGTGGAGAAAATTTATCGTGCCCTCAACTTGGACGGCGGCACAAGTAGCGGCTTCTATGTGGCTCGTGCAAGCAACGCCAGCCCGATGGTCGTTGAGCCTTTCAAGCGGGTGAGAAACTTCATAGGGGTGGTGCCGCGAAATCCTTAACTCTGATCCGACTTTTCCCTCGGACACCGCAGCCCAGAGGGTACGGCCTTTCCAAGCCCCCTATGCCGAAACTTCCCGGGCTCCCTGTCCCTAACGCAATCGAGTAATTTCTTTTCGAAACAATCTGTCACATCGAAGCCCTATCGGATATACCCTAGGGGAAACGTTAACTTATCTTTAACCTTGTCAGATCACGAAACAGAAACGGAGCTTGTCACCCGCATTCAAGACGGTGAGCTCGATGCTTTTGAGGAATTGCTTAACATCCACAGTTCCCGCCTTCGTGCCTTCGTGGCAATGAAATTGCCTATTCCCCACCTAATCGACGAAATTGCCCACGAGACATTTGTCTTTGCTCACCGTCACATTCTCGATTTCCAAGCTGGAACCGATTTTGGCAAATGGATCCGCGCGATTGCCTACAACCTAATCCGTAAAGAAACGCTCCGCCACAAACGCCTTTCCAACAACCGAGAGAGGTTCATGGAACACTATTTGCTCGATCAAGCAGGCAAAGGGGAAATATCGCCGGAATCTTCTATTGTGATTTATCTTGAGGAGTGCCTTCTTAAGCTTCCTCAGAACCAGCGCTTGCTCCTCGAACACAAATATAAACTATCTGAATCTTCCCGCGAAATCGCCGGAGTTTTTCAGCAGAGCGAAGCGTGGGTTCGCACTACGCTTTGCCGCATTCGAACCGCCCTGAGAACTTGCATCGAGCAGAAAGTTAGTGCTTCCGCCAGTATCTAAACAGAATTTTCATTTTGGACTCCGAACACATAGAAGCTTACATCGCTGGCGAACTCGACGAGAAGGGTTGCAAGCAGATTGAGCGTATACTGCGAAATGATCGTGAGCTCCGAGAGAGCTACCTCTACCAACTCCGGTTGCATATTGCCCTAGAAACTATCATAGGCAGTCAGGCCGAAGATCGAAATTTTGAGTTTGATGACGGCGTTATGGCTCGGCTCCGTTCCGAGGGTGCTGGCGGCCAAAGTTTCGCCAAGTCAGTGCTTACTGAAATCGTGGAAGAACGCGCAGGTATCATCCCTCTGCGATGGCCCGACCTTTTAAAAGCCGGCATCATCTCTGCGGCGGCTTCGATTGCCCTGATGTTCTTCCTTCAGTCCATCATGTTTGGAAATGCTGGACGTGGCAACCGTCTGGGATCAGGCATTTCAACACCCGGGTTCGTGGCACGCGTGGAAGTTTCCGAAAACCTCAAGTGGTCTACTGACACTGACGATAACGTTCGTGAAGACGGTTGGCTGGCTCCGGGTTTGATAGAGATTGAGTCGGGACAGGCTAAGATTGCATTCAACTCGGGGGCCACGGCGACCATTGAAGGTCCTGCGACCCTTAGCATTGAGTCAAATAATCGTCTCTTCCTACAAGAGGGAATCCTCACCGCAGATGTTCCGAAACCCGCGACTGGATTCACGGTGAACACGCCAAGAATGAATGCTGTCGATATCGGAACCCAGTTCTGCATTTCGGTTGAGCCAAACGGAGACTCGGAGCTTCACGTGATAGAAGGCGAAGTCGAGGCTAGTCGCGCTCGCGGTAACTCCGTCACTACCCTGGTTCGGGAAGGAATTGCACTTCGAGCCGACGGCCGGAATCGAAGTGAGCTGGCCACGATTCCTTACCGTGGTGACACTTTCTCGCTCACACTTGGTCAAACTGCGACACCAAACCCTTCGTTAGAGTATACCTTCGATAGTTCCATCGGAAACATTATCGAAGACTCTGGCAAGGATAACGCCTTTGACATTCCCCTGATTGGCTCGGGCGAAATGAAGACTTCGCCACGCCGCGCCCCGGGGCGCTCGGGAGGCGGGCTCTTTTTCAAGCGTGGTGATACTCTGGATGTGCCGCTATCTCGCGAGTTTCGACTGAATGAGGCCTTCACCATTGCCTTCTGGGTCAAGATCCCCCCGCGCATCGATCGCGACGGTAGCGAAGTCCTCGTGCAGTATGGACGAGAGGAACTCGGTTGGACCTTTTCCAGTGACCGCAATTTCAGCAGTCCAACGCGCGGCGCTATTCGGGTCGACTATGGCAAGGGCCATGTTAGGGGCAGCACAGACATCGCAGACGGAAACTGGCACCATGTTGCCTGCCGGTTTATTGGCGGGAAGGGTTCTGATCTGAGCTCCCATATTCACCTTTTCATTGATGGACGCCTCGAGAATATGAGTAGCGCCCAACCTAGCGAGATTGAATCAGGACGGGCTGGACAGCTTTTGATGGGAAGTTCAACTGATAGCCAGTTTGAAGGATGGTTTGATGAGCTCACTATTTTCCGTGAAGCCGTTCCCACACAACTTATTCAGGAACTAAGCAAATGAGCCTTTGTAAGGCATTAGACGATTTTAAAATTACAAACTAAGCCAGTCCTTTCTTAAGCGGCATTGCCACACAAGTGAGGGTTCACAAAAATTCAGCCCGCTTCTTATGCTAATCTCCAACATGAACAAAACTCGTTTGATAAGCCCCCTAGCCTCCCTGCTTGTCGGGTTTGCAATTCTTTCGATCTCCTCGATTCAGGCAGAAATGCGAACTTGGACATCAGCTGATGGCAAAACTCTGCAGGCCGAATTTGCAGGTAGCATCGGAACTGGTTCCACCGCCCAGGTTAAGCTCAAGCTGGAAAACGGAAGCCTGATCAATTATCCCGTCTCAAAGCTCAGCGAGGATGATCGCATCTTCGTGAAGGGCAACCTGCCGACTGATCCCGCCGCTCTGGCCGCTGCGGTTGACAAGCTCGTTGTCGACAAGATGAAGGAAAGCTACTACGGGCTGCGCGCGGAGCTTGCCTCTCTTCCTCAGAATGAGGTCCTCTCCAATGCCGAAAAATTAAAGCGCAAACAAGAGATCGAGCGTGAGATGGAGATGTGCGTGCCAAACGATCCTACGACTGACCAACAGTTCCTTCGGCGGATCTACCTCGACTTAGCTGGACGGATTCCTACCTTCGATGAGGCCGAGGTATTTCTCTCCGACCGCCAGCCTAATAAGCGCGCCGCCCTGATCGATCAGCTTCTCGATTCAGAAGCATTCGCCATGAGGATGTACAACTATTACTCTGATCTCTTCCGAATTCGTGAAGGAGTTTTCATGATGGGGAACGGAGACCTTAAAGTCGACCCTTACATTGAGTACGTAAAACAAGGCGTCCGCGATGACAAGCCCTTCGACGAGATGGCTCGCGAGCTTCTTACCGCCAACGGCCACATCGCCCAGAACCCGGCTGCGGGCTACATGCTTGCTGATTCGGGCATGCGCCTCTGCAACCTTTCTAACACCTTCACTATTTTCATGGGTACGGAAATCACCTGTGCCCAGTGTCACGACCACCCGTTTGAGGAAGTTTATCAAATGGACTTCTTTAAGATGGCTTCTTTTATGGGGGAAACTGAAACACGGATGCGCGGGCGCAGTGATTCAATGATGATGATGTCCATGGGAAGCAACTCACGCGCCGAACAGGAGCGCATGGGTAAGATTCTGAAGGCAGCTGGCAAACTTCGTGAGAACGAGACCACGGACCGCAACCTCAGCGGTTGGATGGGCACCACCAGCATTGTTGTCCACGACGATGGTTCCAACGCCGTTCAGCTTCCCCACGACTACAAATATGATGACGGTGACCCCAACATGAAGGTTGAGCCCGCCACCTACTTCGGTGACATAATGGATGTTGCCGAATTTGATTCTCCACGCCACGCATTCGCAGAGTGGGTCGTATCTCCCAACAATCCGCGTTTCACGATCAACACAGTTAATCGCTTTTGGAAGATGGCTTTTGGCATCGGCCAGATCGAACCGGTCTACAACATCCCGGGGCACCTAGACGGCCAGGCCCAAAATTACGAACTCCTCACCTTCCTCGAGGAGATGATGAAAGACATGGACTACAGTAGTAAGGATTTCTTCCGCGTGATCTACAACACCCAGACCTACCAGCGAGAAGCTGAAACGATGTCTCCTTCTCTCGCTCAGATGGACAAGGGTAGCTACCACTTCCCGGGGCCGGTTCTACGTCGAATGTCTGCGGAGCAGCTATGGGACTCCCTCGTTGCCTTGACGACCGATAATCCTGAGGGCGTCACCCGCGAGGGCGCTCAGAAGTATCGTGAGTGGATGCAGACAGACACTACCGCCTTCAAAACGGCTGACGAAATTCTAGCATTCAAAGCGAAGTGGGGAGAGATCGGACGCCTCACCAAGTATGATGGACAGTATGTATCTCGCGACGACAACGTAGGTGGTGAAGCCATGTTCCGTGCCTCCGAGATGCGTCAGCCTCAGGCGCCAGGCCACTTCCTGCGCATGTTTGGCCAGTCCGATAAACAACTCATCGAGAATCAGTTCAACGGAGGCTCTTCCCCCCAAGTTATGGCTCTTCTAAACGGCAAGATCACCAACAGCGTGCTAACGAGTCCAGACGCCTACCTCATTGAACAGGTTGCCAACGGAAGCGGGTCAAAAGGCGACAAGGTCGACAAAATCTTCCTGAGCGTTCTGACTCGTTACCCATCTTCTAACGAGAAATCCGCCGCTAATTCTGGCATGCGTGCACGCACTGACAGCGGCATGAACGATAAGCAGAAAATGGCGATCGAAGCGAAAGCCATCGGCAACGTCATCTGGGCTCTTGTTAACACCCGCGAATTCATGTTTATCCAGTAACTAGAACATTCAGAAACAAGCACACCAATTTTAACCCAGCCTACCAAAATGAAAGACCAACTGAAAAATTTGGACCAATTGAGCCGTCGACAGTTTGTGGCTCGCACCGCCAAAACAGCCCTTGGAGTTAGCGTAATCCCCCTCGCCAACGGTATGCAAGCCGTTCAAGCTGCCGGCGGAGGACAAGCCGAACACTGTATTTTCTTCTACATGTCCGGCGGAATGACCCACATTGATACCTTTGACCCCAAGCCCGGCACTGAAACCGGTGGACAGACCAAGGGGATCGATACAGGTGTCGCTGGCATCCAAGTTTCGGAGTTCATGCCCGGGATCGCTAAGCGATTCAAAGATGTAGCTCTGGTTCGCTCAATGACCCAGAAAACCGGTGATCACCGCGGCGGTTCCTACTGGATGCACACCAGCTACGGCCCACGCGCCACGATCGTACACCCAACTATGGGCCCCTGGGCTCAGACAATCCTCGGCAAGAAGCATGAAACACTTCCCGATTCAGTCCTCATTGGAGGGGGCGGAGGAGGTCCCGGCGCGGGCTTCTTCGGTCCAGCTCTAGCTCCCCTGCCCATCGGTGACCCCGAAAAAGGTGTTCAGAACTCCCGCCCGGCACAAGGTGTCGACGAAGACCTCTTCGACAAGCGCATCGATCTGATGAACACTTTCGACGAGTCTTTCCAGCGTAAATTCAAGACCGACGAGGTGGCTGCCTACAGCCAATTCTACGATGAAACTCTCAAACTCATGCAAAGTGAAGATCTCGACACGTTTGATCTTAGCAAGGAACCCGACGTCGAGAAGAAGCTCCAGAACTACGGTACTGGGCGCATTGGTAAAGGATCTCTTCTTGCTAAGCGACTTGTCTCGTCCGGCATCCGTTTCGTGGAAGTCCGGGGCGGTGGGTGGGATATGCATAATAATCTCTGGCAAGCCATCCCGCAGCGCGCTGGCGAACTCGATAAGGCACTCAGCGCTTTAATCGATGATTTGAAGGCTGAGGGAATGTTTGAGAAAACTCTAATCGTGCTAGGAACCGAGTTTGGTCGTACTCCAAAGATCAACGCCAATGGTGGTCGTGACCACTTCCCCCGCTGTTTCTCCACCATGTTTGCTGGTGGTGGTATCCAAGGGGGACAGGTTTACGGTAAATCAGATAAGTTGGGTATGTCGGTGGAGGAAAATCCAGTCACTGCCGGAATGTTCAATGCCACCATCGCTCACGCCCTTGGGATGGATCTTAATAAGGTGGTCTACGCACCATCGGGTCGTCCCTTCCTTGTCGCCGGTCATACACGTGACCCCCAAACTGACGAAATTGTTACCGAATACGAACCGATCATGCCGTTCTTTTCCTGATCGAACACTATTCCAAATCACCACAACAAAAACCCGGGAGGCAACTCCCGGGTTTTTTGTATCCCTCAATCGAAAATTTATATTTTAGCTTTCTTAAATAACCAAAATACCTTACATAAATAATCTCGAGAGGATACCCGCTTCATCTCTAGCACTACTCGACGCAACGCCACAATGAGTCTCGCCGGGACCGCACAATCATCGCCGACGACGGAAAGCCGTCAGTCGAAGGGTATTGGTGTCTCTATCCTTGTAATCGAGTCATTTGCATCCACCCCTCTCGGCCCCAAGATCGTCTTCGCAAACAACGTTGCGCTACAAGAAACAGGCTACGAAGAAAAGTCGTTGGTCGGCTCTCCTCTCGGCCTCATTTACGATCGCGATGATCTTCGCAACCTGATAGAGAAACTTCCTATCATAGCTGCAAGAGCTGGCTTCTGCTGGATGAACCGTAATCTCATCAGAAATGGTGGCATGAAAGAAACCATGCACTGGACGATTCGGCCTACAAAACGTGAGAATGGTCGAGCACAGCATTTTACTCTGACTTTCAAATCGATTCAGGAGGTAAGAAAATCTGATCCAACCGCTAGATTAGACCGGCCTTCTCCAACCGAACCAACACAAGAATCGAGAATCGCGGATAAAACGGCACCTGACAGTAGCAACGGAGATCTTGAAAAGGCACTGCAGAAAACGAGGTCAGAATCTCTCGCCATGGCGGCCGGGGGCGTAGCTCACGATTTTAAAAATGCGTTACAGACGATTAAGTCGAACCTCGAAATCGCACATTCGCTCGCTGGAGTCCACTCGAAATTAAGCACCTGCCTCAACGATGCGAATCATGCCCTAGATGACGCCGAGATACTTGCTCATCAGATGCTGGCCTTTACCCGTGGAGATCAGTTTAAATCCAAAATTTTTGATATTACAGATCAGGTTCAGCGCGCTTCTACTCTCTGCACTGCGGGATCACGAGTCAGTTGCCAACTCAATTTAGAACCGCAGCTTAGACTCGTTGAGGGAGATCCGAATCGAATTTATCAGGTGTTGCATAATCTCGTGATCAACGCTTGCCAGGCAATGCCAAACGGAGGGGTCCTCCACCTTACTACTGGAAATGCGGATCTCGACCTCCAAAACCGTTACTTGGTAGCAGCCGGTTCCTACACAGTGGTTTCGGTCAGGGACCGCGGTTGTGGTATTCCCCCAGACATCTTACCCCAGATCTTCGAAAATAATTTTTCCACCAAAATTGATGGCAGCGGGTTTGGCCTCGCTTCCTGTCTGGCCATCGTAAAGGCGCACGGGGGAGAGATCCGTGCGGCCTCTAAGGTGGGCGTTGGAACTGAATTCCTCGTCTTCCTGCCTTCAACTGGCAAAACTGTCGAACGATCCGAGCTTAGCTCAACCCAAGGAAATATAATCTCATCGTCGAATAACACTGGAATACCCGAGTGCATTTCACGCACCGATCAAGCTTCTATTACTAAGGCCTGTCGCGTTTTGGTTGTTGAGGATCAAGCACCCGTTCTAAAAGCGACCCGAGGCCTCCTCCAACACCTCGGCCACGAGTGCTTTGAAGCGATGGATGGAGAATCAGCCATCCGCACTTATCGCCAGCATCTCGATTCTGCCGAGCCAATTGATGTAGTTCTGCTCGACATGACTCTTCCTGGTGGGCTGCACGGAGTCGACGTTTATAGAGAACTTCAAATGATGGACCCGAAAGTCCTAGTTATTGCCACCAGCGGGTACTTTGACGATGGGCCCAATGACACAGTCGCTGAGGCAGGGTTCCCTGCTTCACTTGCCAAGCCTTTTTCGATGGAGGCGCTATCAAAAACGATTACCCGACTGCTATCTTGAATGCCATGCGCTAAAGTTTTGGATCATCAAAGTCTTGGTCTCCTCCAAACTGATTCCCGCCCATTCACTGTAGGCCTCATAAACACCAACAAGATTTGCCGGGTGATTGGCTGGCATTCCCGACTCGGATCGCATGATTGATTTACGAATCAGGGCTTTTGGCGGCATCATATCGGGCGCATCAGTTTCTAATAGGAGACGGTCCTCTGGAACCAGTTCAAAAACTTTCAACTTGGCCATCTTATCCTGTCGGAAGAAATATCCCGAGATAGAAAAATAAGAACCTCGCTCTACAAATTCATTCACAAGGTCAGCGGGACCCGAATAGGAATGCAGAAGAAAGGCTCCGTCGAAACAAGAGTTGTCCAAACATTCCAGTAATTTACCCCACGCTTTCAAGCAGTGAATCGTAGCGGGCCGCTGCAGTTCATGGGCCAATCCGAGTTGAGTGAGAAACGCCTCTTGCTGTCGAACCCAGTCACGATTTGGGATCCACTTATCAAGACCAATTTCACCAACCCCCGCCAAAGGGTTTTTTGTCAGCATGTAGCGAAGCCTTTCTTGCCATCCATCTGGGTATTCGTTGACGTACCAGGGGTGCAGCCCATAAAAAGCTGAGACTTCAGGAATACTTTGCGATAAATCGCTAACTAACGGCCAGTCGTCAGGGGTCGTTCCATTCACAACCATTCTGTCAACACCAGCTTCCCGAGCTTCATAAAGCACCTTATCCAGCCTATCAAAAAGAACAGGATCCTGAAGATGAAGATGGCTATCAATCATCAGGCTTCGGGACAGATGCCTGCCACTATTCCGCGAGGTTCAATCGCATCGGAATCATGTGCGAGTGAGTGAATCCAAGGCTTTCGAAGAATTCCTGGCTTTCATCGCTCACCCTATCCGTCAGAATGGTGATTCGTTTGAATTCCTTTCTCTTGGCAAAATCGATCACATAAGTGACTAATTGTGCACCGTAACCACAACGTCGAAAATCAGGGTGAATGAAGACGTCTTCAAGATTGATGACGAACCCACCCATCGCAGTACTGATAGTGAACAAAACATTGACCATACCGGCGATCTCGAAATCTGTTCTTACGACGAAGATCCGGCCGCGACTGGGCTGCTCAAGAATAGCTCGCAATCCTCTCTCTTGTTTTTGGCGATCCGGATTGAAGTCCTCTTCGATTTCGAAAAGCGCCATCGTCAGGTCGATCAACTGCGGCAAGTCTTCCAAGGTGGCGGGCTCAATCCTAGCTTCCTGATTCAGCGGTTGGATTGGTGCGGTAAAGGAGATATCCATGATGAGACGCAATTAGTGCAGCGCGTATTCTACCAAACCTCGGAACAAAGGCAAACCATCCAGTTCGGCTGCTCTACGCAATCTGGTCAACAATACGTCTATTGGAAAGAACCAGTCTGCTCGCTCGCAACTTTACCTGATTATAGAGCAAGAAGCCGTCAACCCCTGAGATAACGGGACTTAAGGTGATCAACAAGTGCCGTCGCGTTGGCCACGGAACCCGTCGATTCTTCAATTAGTTCGTCTGGAAGGAGCACACTTCCTCGCGCATGAATTTTTTCACGCATCCACCTCAGAAGCCCGGAATAATCAGCCCTGTCCATTTGCTGCTCTATCTCCGGGCTCTGGTGCACCGCCGCGCCGGCAAGATGCGCGGCGTTTATATTCCCGAGGCTGTATGTTGGGAAGTAACCAAAAATTCCCATACTCCAGTGAATATCCTGAAGACAACCATTAGAATCCGAAGTCACTGGTAATCCAAAATACTGCTCAAACCGCTCATTCCAGGCACCCGGTATATCAACAGTTTTTAATTCACCGGCAAAGATTGCTTTCTCGATCTCAAAGCGAAGCAGGATATGTAGGTCATAGGTAACCTCGTCAGACTCGACACGGATGTAACTAAGATTTGCTTGATTAACGGCCGCATACATTTGTTCAACAGAGACGCCACCTAAGGTGGGGAAATACTCCACCGCCCTCGGTAACCAATACTCCCAAAAACCGCGGCTACGGCCGACGTGGTTTTCCCAAAGGCGCGATTGAGATTCGTGTAATCCAAGGGAAACCGCGTTTCCGATCGGCTGACCTCGATGATCAGGATTCAAACCCTGTTCATAAAGTCCGTGTCCAGCTTCATGAAGGACTCCAAAAAGTGAACTTCTAAAGTCCGATACATTATAGCGAGTGGTCAGGCGGGTATCGAAAGGTGCCATTCCAGAACAGAATGGGTGAACCGCCGTGTCAACCCGACCAGCATCAAAATCGAATCCAATTGAACGTGCGATTTCTTCGTTAAATGCCATTTGCTGTTCAATCGGGAAATCACGCCCTTTCCATGGGACCTCATCACTTGAAGTCGCCGTCGCTTCTTCTACGACGGGTATCAGTTTATCCCGCAGGTCTCCTAGAGTTTCCGAAATCCGCTGAGTCGATGTCCCGCGCTCGAAGCGGTCAATCAGTCCGTCATAGAGAACGTCTTTGTAGCCCCATCGCTCGGCTTGCTCACGGCAAAGTTCGATCAGTCTAGTTAAGGAGGGGGCAAACTTTTCAAAGTCGGATTTCTTTCTTGCCTCCGCCCATGAAGCTTGCGATAGCACCTTGGCCTGGGCAAATTCTTCGACTAATTCTTTCGGCAGGCATGTCGCCCGATTATAATTATGTCGCCATTCTCTTAAGTTAGCCTTTTCCAACTCATCTTCGCTCGCCGCTTCGGCTTCATCAATCCAGTCCCCCACCTCAGCGGAAATAAACTGTTCATGAGCCCATCCACTGAACCAAGCCATTTGCTCACCGCGGTAAGCAATTCCTTTCTTAGGAAGCAGTACTTCCTGATCCCAACCAAGTAAGGCCTGGGCATCGCTCACTAGTTGGATCTCGCGACCTTTTGCTAAAAGCTTCTCGTATGCGCTATCTGACATCCTATCTTCCCAATATTCCACCATAAACAAAACTGGCCACTCCAGTCTTGTAGTATCAGGCGCGCTACTCCGCGGCTTCTCTTGCTAGGTTCGCCATGATCTGGATTGAACCTGCTGAAAGAGTGCCCAGCACTCCGGATGGTTTGCCATCAATAATTCGAACGACGGTCACCCCTACGGGGTTTCCATCCATTGTGAAAATCGGGATTCCTTGCGCCGTACCTGCCTCAGTTACGAAATAAGTCCTGTCCGATTTAAAGACCCCAGTGATACGCCCAACTGTCATAATCGGCATGTAACCGTAGACGCCAGAGGCACGCGACAGTCCAATCACCTGATCAGCTGCCTGCGCTGTCGCCGCAAACTTGGACAAATCAACAAATTCGAATTTCTTCCCGAGAGTTTCCGCCTCTGATTGGTCAGGCATAATGAAAGCAACATCAGCCCCTTCATCCTGTCGGACCACCTTACCACTCAGGAGCGTGGTGTCGCCATAGCTGATCTCGACACTTTGAAAAACCGATTTAGCGGATTGGATGCTCACCACATCCTCCCCTAGTTGGGCCTGCTGACCTTCAAGGCCGACGCTAGCATCAATCGCAGAATTCGAAACAACGATGAGCCCGTCATCACCTATGGTCACACCCAACGTACGGCGTTGTTGTGCGCGAGCGGGAAGTGGTTCTCCGGTCGTTTTGGCTTCAAGTGAGCTCTGAACCGTCACCACAACCAAAGCTGCCTTATTTTTTTCAAGAGTCTCGCGGGCCCGCTCCTCTAATGACTGCGCAACACTGGTAACCGGCGCAGCACAGACGATCAGGATAAGACCAAGAAAATACAGGTTTAAGAATTTCATGGATTTTTGGGTGTCAGAACTAATGATACTTCGGATCAGATCGCTACCTATCAATCGGGAACGAGACAAATCCAACTATCCGATAAAACAAAAATGTGACAAACGGTCATCAAAGAAAACCGAATGTCACATTGCAGATAAGATCTGGCGTTTTCTCAACGAGAGTAGAGCTCGACAACAAGCTGCACATTGACCATGGTGTCGATTTCGTCGGCTTCGGGGAGTCGATTTACGGTTCCGGACAGACTATCCTTTTCGAAGGTGACCCAGTCCATGACCGGACGTGCGGAACATGCATCGGCAGAACGCATCCCTAACTGTTGAGACCGAGTATTTTCGGAAACCGTGATGACATCACCAGGCTTCACGCAGTAGGAAGGAATATCAACGCGCTGGCCGTTCACCTTGACGTGACCGTGGCCTACCAATTGCCGGGAGGCACGACGGGTGCTACCAAGGCCGAGACGGTAACAAACGTTGTCGAGACGAGTTTCAAGCAACTGAACCAGAATATCACCAGTAATTCCCCGTCGCCGCTGGGCTTCAGCAAAATAGCGACGGAACTGCTTCTCCATCACTCCATACTGGAAGCGAAGCTTTTGCTTCTCGGAAAGGGCGATACTGTAATCACTCTTTTTGCGCCGGGCACCGCGGGCGCCATGCTGGCCGGGAGGATAAGGGCGGCGCTCAAGAGCCTTTGATGGGCCAAAAAGAGCCACACCAAATCGGCGGCTAATTCTGTCAGTGGGACCGGTTTGTCTTGCCATTTCTCGCTAGAAAATTTGTGGTTGATCGCTCGTTCAATTCAGGATCGATTAAACGCGGCGGGCTTTCTTGGGACGGCAGCCGTTGTGGGGAACGGGAGTTACATCCATGATTCGGATCACATCAATACCAAGCCCTTGGACGGCTCGGACCGCAGATTCACGGCCAGCGCCTGGACCCTTTACGCGCACCTCCGCTTGTTTGAGTCCATGAGACATGGCCTGGCGGCAGGCGTCTTGTGAAACGAGTTGAGCAGCATAGGCAGTGCTCTTACGAGACCCACGAAAGCCCATCTTGCCGGAACTGGACCAACCGATCACGTTCCCGCTAGCATCGCTAACAGAAACGATCGTATTGTTGAAAGAAGCAGAAACGTGGACCACACCGCTCTGAATGTTCTTACTGCCCTTAGCCTTGACAACCTTTGGCTTTTCTTCGCCGTCGGAGCCTTCGAGTTCAAGGAAGATATCCTCTGCAGTGCGGGGCTTATCGCTCTTCTTTTCCTGAACAGCGGCTTCCTCACCGCCTTCTTCAGCGGAAGCAGTCTTGGCACCCTCGGGAGGAGCCGTCTCTTCCGGTGCAGTTTCTTCGGCAGTCACCTCAACCGCCTCTTCTGTCACCTCTTCGGATTTTTCTTCGTCAGCCATCTTTCTAAATTAGTTTTGCGCTACCGGTTACTAGCGCATCACGCCCACAGTCTTGCGTTTACCTTTCCGCGTGCGCGCATTCGTCGAAGTGCGCTGGCCACGAACCGGAAGTCCACGGCGATGGCGATAACCTCGGTAACAATTGATAGAAGTGAGACGCTTTAAATGACCTTGAATATCACGTCGGAGGTCACCCTCAATCATGACGCCGCTGCCCGTGATAGCATTGGCAATGCGCCCCAGTTGCTCGTCAGTGAGTTCACCAGTGCGCGTGTTTTTATCAACACCAGCTTCTTCAAGAATCTTCGTGGCAGTCACTCTGCCGATTCCATAGATATAAGGCAGAGAAGCTTCCACTCGCTTCTCATTCGGGATTTCAACTCCAAGTAAACGTGCCATATTAAAAAATCGAATTTCGTTCCCCTACTGAAGGTGCCTTAACCTTGGCGCTGCTTACAACGCGGATTCTTGCAGATGACACGTAGCACGCCTTTGCGCTTCACGATTTGGCAATCGCTACAAAGACGTTTCACGGAGGATCTTACTTTCATGAATCAATTTTCGGCTGGTTAAAGAGACGTTACGATTGGGTTTGCAAGCCGCCCGTATTCTCTCACCTCTTCGTTCGAACCGTTAGTCGGCGCGAGGACGGAGTATGTATCACAGATTTCGCTCATCGCAACCTGTGTTTCAGGGTTTGTATCAAATTAAGGACAGTTTTTTTAGAATTTTGGGGATTATGCAGCGCTGGCGGCTCCAGCCACACTCGATTCATAGGATCTTGGCCTCGGCGTCAAGATTTCGGGCTCTCCACTAGTCACCAAAACAGTGTGCTCAAAATGGGAGGACATCTTGCGATCTGCGGTAATTACAGTCCAGTCATCGCTGAGAATTAGAACCTCATCGCTGCCAGCGTTGACCATCGGTTCAATGGCAAGAACCATCCCTTCCTTAAGGCGGGGATTGGCAAAGCGGCGCATCTGCATCTCGTCAGCATCCCAGTAATTTGGAACTTGGGGTTCTTCATGCAGCTTACGCCCAACACCGTGCCCGACAAACTGCTTCACTACTGTGAATCCAAAAGTGGCAACATACTCTTCGACAGAGGCACATAAGGTTGAAAGATATTCCCCTTCTCTCGCGTGAGAAATGGCCTGATGCAGGGACTCCTCGGTTTTGATGAGAAGCTGTTCCACCTCATCGTCAATCTGACCGACCGCAATAGTCTTGGCGTTATCACCGATCCAGCCTTCAGGAGTTTCAATGCCAACATCGATCTTAACAATATCGCCTTCTTTCATGGCGAGTTCACCTCCGATACCATGCACGACCTCTTCGTTCATGGAGATGCAGATGTTACCGGGGAAACCGCGGTAACCAAGAAAAGCACTAACGCAGCCGCGATCTGTTATGAATTGATCAGCAGCAGCATCAATCTCGCCAGTCGTGATCCCAGGACGAACCATCTCAGAACACTGCCGAAGGATATCCGCAGCAATCGATCCAGCCTCTCGCAATCCGTCCAACTCCGCACCGCTGCGTAGTTGAATCCTCGATTTCCGCTTAGCCATGACTCAGCGTTTAGGATTAACCACGGGAAATCTGGAAGTAAACGATACCACCAATGAGCAGCACTGCGGCGATGACGAGCAGCCAGATAATCTGGTTACTGCTAGCAGCCGCACCTTGTCCACCGGGGCGATCAAAACGGCCACGAATTCTCCCTTTCCGAAGAAAACCGTCGTAGTGGCGCTGAATAAGGTGGGTCTCCACTTGGCGCATGATGTCGAGCAGCACGCCAACCATAATCAGCAGACCTGTGCCACCGAAGAATTGGGCCGCAAGCGGAGGCACACCCATGAGGGCAGTAAGAATTGGAGGCAATACCGCAATAACCGTTAGGAAGATAGCTCCCGCAAAGGTAAGTCGACTCATTGTTTTGTCGAGGAACTCAGCGGTTGCCTTACCAGGACGCACACCGGGGATATATCCTCCGTTTTTCTTCAGGTCATCGGCAATCTGATTGGGCTGGAACATAGTCGCGACCCAGAAGTAGCTGAAGAAGAAAATCATGAGACCAGTGAGGCCATAGAAGACCCAACCGCTACCACCACCACCGAGGGTGAGGGCAAGGTTCTGTGCCCAGTCACTGTTAGGGAAGGCCCAACCAAGAATCTGAGAAGGAAACATCAGGATCGCCTGCGCGAAAATGATCGGCATCACACCCGCATAGTTCACTTTAAGCGGCATATGCTGAGTTTGCCCGCCATACATTTTACCCCCACGAACCTGCTTGGCGTAATTGATCGGCACCCGACGCTGGGCTTGAGTGATAGCAATCACAGCCGCTACCACCAAAAAGAGGAAGGCGAGCAGAGCAACCAGCTGAAATGACTTAAGAGGATCCTCAGACGCAGAGGCAACATAAGTGTTGTAAACTTGGTAGAGTGCACCGGGCAATGCATAAATGATGTTCACAGTAATGATAATAGAAACGCCATTACCCATTCCCCGCTCCGTGATCTGATCACCGAGCCACATGAGGAACGCGGTCCCCGCTGTGATAATAACCACCGTCGAGAGGATGAAGCCCATACCTCCATTCGGGACTAACTCGGACGTCGAATTACTCGCAATATCGCGCAGGAACGGATTGGCTTCAGGAGTAACAAGAGACTGCGCCAACATCCACCCTTGGAACAGACAAAGCACAATCGTAAGAACACGGGTGTACATGCTGATTTTCTGACGGCCACCATCTTCGCGAGACAGTTTGCTGAGTGCTGGAACAACAGCAGTGAGCAGCTGGATCATAATTGACGCGCTAATGTAAGGCATGATACCCAGTGCGAAGAGCGCTGAATTCTGGAGGCCTCCACCGCTGAACACGTTCATGAGTGCCAGCACAGAAGTCAGACCTTTGTCATCGCTGGACTGCTCCTGCACTTGAGAATACCACTCGGTGAGGACATTACCGTCAACACCAGGGAGCGTGACCACGGCGCCAAGACGCACAATAACGATCACCAAGATGGTGAACAGGATACGGGACCGAAGTTCCGGAATCTTAAAACTGTTTACAAAAGCAGAAATCATTCACTTAGGCGGTGCGTTAAGGCTTTATTTGAAAGACGCTGACATAACAGCATGATTAGGTCGGCGGTTCGAAGGAGAAAAAATGGGGGATTGACCTCACTCAGAGACCGAACCACCTGCTTTTTCGATCTTCTCCTTGGCTGAACCAGACACCTTGTCCACATCTACGGTGAGCTTCTTGGTCAAATCACCCATCCCTAAAACCTTTACGGCGTCGTAAATTCCCTTAACCAACCCGCACGCACGCAGAGACGCCTCATTGACTGCGTCACCATCGGTAAACTTTGCCTCAAGCTGGCTAACATTCACTATCGCAAATTTAGTCTTAAACTGAGCGTTATTGAATCCCTTCTTGGGAAGGCGGCGGGCCAGTGGCATCTGACCACCTTCAAAACCGGGGCGAATCGAAGCGCCGGATCGTGACTTCTGACCCTTGTGGCCCTTACCACTGGTCTTACCAAGACCTGAGCTTTCACCGCGGCCGACACGGCGACGGCGATGCCTGGATCCTGGAGTAGGTTGTAAATCGTGAAGTTTCATCTGTCCTCAGTCCTTTCAATGTTCGCCGGAAGAACTCTTAGAGAGCCTTCTTCTCAGCCAGACGCTTTCCGCGCCTTGAATAAATTTCTTCCTTGGTTCGAAGCTGCTCAAGAGCATTGAGCGTCGCTTTCACAACGTTTGCATGGTTGTTCGATCCCAGCGACTTAGCAAGGACATCCTTAACACCAGCAGCTTCTACTACTGCACGAACACCGCCACCGGCGATAAGCCCCGTTCCGGGGGACGCTGGACGAAGGAGAACCCTTCCCCCGCCATGCTCACCCACTACGGCATGGGGAATGGTGTTCTCGGTGATATTCACTTTTACCATCTGCCGCTTGGATGCTTCGCTAGCCTTCTTTATGCACTCCGCAACCTCCTTAGCTTTACCGAATCCAAAACCAACCTGACCTTCGCGGTTACCACTTACAACGAGAGCGGAGAAACTGAATCGACGACCACCTTTCACCACTTTGGCACAGCGGTTGATGTGGACGACCTTTTCAAATGCATCATCGAGTTCCTCACCTCGGGCAGGCGACGGGCTTGAAGAACGAAGGATTTCTTCCGCCTTTTTAAGTTTATCGGACTTTCCACTGTCCTCAGCAGCAGCAGGCTCTTCAGCAGCAGCAGGCTCTTCAGCAGCAGCAGGCTCTTCAGCAACAGCCTCTTCAGCAACAGCCTCTTCAGCAACAGCCTCTTCAGCAGCCACTTCTTCTTCCGGTGTGTTGTCCTTTTCGGTTTCCTCACTCATCGGTATCGATCACAAAATTAAAATTGGAGTCCAGCTTCACGGGCAGCGTCAGCGAGTGCTTTGACTTTGCCGTGGAATTGATAACCACCACGATCAAACACAACGGTCTCGATCTTCGCGTCTTTGGCCTTCTTAGCGACTGCCTCACCCACCTTAGCGGCAGCTTCAGCATTGGCACCGCTTGCTCCTAGCCCCTTGTCGAGGGTCGATGCCGAAGCGAGCGTCTGGCCAGCCACATCGTCTATCAACTGGGCATAGACATTCTGGTTAGAGAAATGCACTGCGAGGCGCGGACGCTCAACAGTACCGGAAATCTTTTTCCGGATGCGACGGCGCACTTTTGCTCGTGCTTGCTTGCGAATATACAGGCTCATGTTTTTTCTAACGTCTACTTGTTCTTAGATTATTTAACGCTCTTACCCTGCTTGCGGCGGACGTATTCTCCCTTGTATCGAACGCCCTTGCCCTTGTAGGGCTCGGGAGGATAATATGAGCGAACATCAGCGGCAAACTGTCCGACAAGTTGCTTGTCGATACCCTCTACCTTAATTTTTGTGTTTTCCTCAACCGACACTTTTAGTTCGGACGGTATGGGATGAAGGACCGGATGGGAGAATCCCAGACTCAGGTCCAGCGCGCTACCCTTGACAGTAGCACGGAAACCAACGCCTTGAATTTCAAGTTCTTTCACGAACCCGTTGGAAACCCCCTCCACCATATTGGCGATGAGACTGCGAGCAGTTCCGTGCATTGCGCGCGTCTTGCGCTCCTCGGAACTACGCGTTAGTTGCACGATTCCTTCTCCAAGCTCGATGCTAATGCCTTCAGGCAAAGCCCACTCCAGCTTGCCTTTCGGGCCTTCGACAGTAAGGCTGGAGTCCCCCTGCACCTTAATCTCGACCTTTTCAGGAAGGCCGATTTCTTTTTTACCTATCCGCGACATGGTTTGTTTTGGTTGCCGGTTTTTGAATAACAACGAGTCCTGCTGAATTACCAGACCAGGGCGAGAAGCTCTCCACCGATTTTTTGCTTACGAGCCGTGTGACCGGCCATAATTCCTTTGGATGTAGACACGATGGCAATGCCCATTCCGCCAAGCACCTTCGGGATCTCATCGGATCCGACATACTGACGAAGACCAGGGCGGCTCACACGCTTGAGGTCCTTCAGGGCCGGCGCATTGCCAGAGTAGCGAGGCTTAGCCTTAAGTTGTATTTTCGAACCCTCACCTACGGTTTCGAAAGACCAGAGGTAGCCTTCCTCTTTTAGGATGCGGGCGATCTCGGCCTTGCTCTTTGAGTAGGGAGCGGTGAACTCTTCTTTACGCGCCATAGTGGCGTTCTTAAAGCGAGTGAGAAAATCTGCGATAGGGTCACTGACGACTGCCATGGTTCCAGTTGGTTAAATCGTTAACTAAGTTTGTTCGATAGGTTAAGCAGCGGCGCCGCGTTTACGGAATGGGATTCCGAGAAGACCGAGCATCTCACGGGCCTCTTCATCAGTCTTTGCCGTGGTGACGATAGTCATGTCGAAACCGATCTGACGGCTGACTTTATCCAGTTCGATCTCCGGGAAGATCGTGTGGTCGTTGATACCGACCGTGAAGTTGCCACGTCCATCGAAAGACTTTGCAGAAAGACCGCGAAAGTCACGAATTGTCGGAGATGCGACATTGATAAAACGATCTAGGAATTCCCACATACGGGCTCCACGAAGCGTTACGCGTGCGCCTACGACATCGCCGATACGCAGCTTAAAATTCGAAATGGCGTTTTTGGCCCGCGTCGGCACGGCACGCTGACCGGTAATTTTACCAAGGTCTTCAATGATACTCTCGGCCGCTGCCTTACGATCATCAGCTTTTCCAAAACCGCAGTTCAGGACCACCTTTTCGACAGAAGGGATCTGGTGAATGTTCGAGTAGTCGAACTTCTCCTTCAGGCCGTTAACGACCTTGTCTTTGTAAATTGCCTTAAGTGCTGGCTCCATATCTAAATTCCAAAAAACTCTAATTACTTGGTCGTGAGCTTCACATTCGAAATGTGAATCGGACCTTCCTTTTCAATAATTCCACCGTCAGGGCGATCCTGCGATCGACGGGCGTGCTTCTTAATAAGACGCACTCCCTCCACGAGGACCTGCTCTTTCTCGGGAAACACTTGAAGAACCTTACCGGCCTCACCTTTGTGGTTTCCAGAAATCACGACCACTTCGTCGTTCTTTTTAACATGTGTTTTCACGCGCTTTGACATCTCGATTTCCTCCGTCTTAAACAACTTTGATTAGAGAACCTCTGGGGCAAGAGAAACGATCTTCATGTAGTTTTTCTCACGAAGTTCACGAGCAACGGGCCCGAAAATACGGGTGCCACGCGGGTTCTTATCCTTGTCAATAATCACGATCGCATTGCTGTCGAAACGGAGGGTCGAACCGTCACTTCGGCGAATCGGGGAAGCTGTGCGCACCACAACGGCACGAACCACTTCGCCTTTTTTCACGCTGGCGGTCGGAATCGACTCGCGAATGTGAGCTGTGATCACATCGCCCACTCCTGCGGAGCGGGAACGCGTCCCGATAACTCCAATCATTTTTGCAACGCGGGCACCCGTGTTATCGGCCACCTGCACCTTTGATTCCATCTGGATCATGATTTTAAAAATATAAAAGTAAACTTATTGGGACCCTACAGGCTCACGCCCGGAACGATCAATTTAGTGTGATAGGACTTCTTTAAGATCCCAGCATTTCCTTTTGCTGCGGGGCTTGGTCTCTTCGATGAGAACACGGTCACCCACTTTGGCTTCTTGTTTCTCGTCGTGAGCGAAGAACTTTGAACTCTTCTTCACGATCTTCTTGAAACGGGGATGAGGCACGCGACGAGTGACCTCTACGACAATGGTCTTATCCATTCCATCTGAAGTCACAATACCTACGCGAGTCTTTTGCAGACCGGCCTTTTTCTCTGTTGAATCGCTCATATCTCGCTTTTCGAAATGTTATGGTTGTTACTTAAGCCTCAACTTCGGCACTTTTCTTTTCGGTCAGGATGGTCTCAATTCGACCTACCTCGCGGCGGATTTCTCGGATGCGAGCCGGATTTTCCAGTTGGCCGCTCTCCTTTTGCACGCGCAGGTGCAGGTTTTCCTCCTTGAGTTCGCGGCGGCGAGTTGCGAGTTCACCGATGCTCAACTCACGCAGGTCTTTCGTATTCTTGGCCATGCTTAATTTTTTCCTTCAAATTCTACTGATCAGCCCGACGCACAAAGCGGCAGCGCACACCTAATTTATTCGACGCGAGGCGCATTGCCTCCTTAGCTTGAGTCTCAGACACGCCAGAAATTTCAAACATCATGGTGCCAGGACGAACCACAGCTACCCAGTGCTCCACAGGCCCTTTACCTTTACCCATACGAGTTTCGGGCGGACGAGCCGTTACCGGCTTGTGAGGAAAGATCCGAATCCAGACTTTGCCTTTACGCTTGAGGTAGCGGTTGATCGTAATACGGCACGCTTCAATCTGGCGATTCGTGATCCAGTCGCGTCCAAGGCATTGAAGGCCATACTCCCCAAAGCTCACCTTGGTTCCGCGCTGGGCGTTCCCGGCACGACTTCCGCGATGAGTTTTGCGAAACTTCACTCTTTTGGGCATCAAAGGCATAACTTATTTCCTCTGTGTTAAATTAAAAATTAATGACTCAATTGCGGGGACCACCACGACCTCCTGGGCCTCCTGGGCCACGACCTCCGGGTCCCCCGGGACCACGGCCTCCAGGTCCTCCAGGACCACGACCTCCTGGGCCTCGACCACCTGGGCGACGATTACCCCCGCCCGGACCACGACCGCCACCGGCCTGCTGCTTGGCAGCTTCTTCAGGCGTTAGTTCTTTCTTATTTAACCAAACCTTCACTCCGATGATTCCCCAAACAGTTTCAGCTTCTGCAAAGCCATAGTCGATCGGAACACGAAGTGTCTGAAGCGGAACCTTCCCCTCGCGATACTGTTCGGCGCGAGCGATGTCAGCACCACCAAGGCGCCCAGCGCAGCGAATCCGAATACCGTCAGCCCCAAAATCGAAGGCTGTCTGAACGGCTCGTTTCATGGCGCGGCGGAAAGAAACACGACGTTCAAGCTGGGTGGCGACCTGAGCGGCAACCCATGAAGCATCAAGCTCTGGCTGGCGGATTTCGAAAATATCTATCTTCACTTGGGAACCACCGCACATCTTACTGAGATGGTTGGTCATGGTTTCGATCTCAGCGCCCCGTTTACCGATGATCAAACCGGGGCGAGAGGTGTGAAGCGTTACGCGAACACTATTCCAAGCCCGCTCAATCACCACCTTTGAGACAGCCCCTTTCTGGAGACGCTTTTCAAGATAACGGCGGATTCTCAGGTCGGCATGAAGCTGATCAGCAAACTCGCCCTGAGGAGCATACCACTTGGACTGCCAGTCTTTATTGACTGCCAGGCGAAATCCTATCGGATGTACTTTTTGTCCCATGATTAAATCCCGTAAATCTTTCTGTAGTTACTTGCTCTCCTTTTGGAGTGCCTTTGCCTCAGCAGCAATGGTTTCAAGATCGATTCCCTTCAGGGAAACTTCCTCGTTAATCGCGTTGAAATCGTCCTCCGACCAGCTTGAAATCTGCTCGTAAGTCGTCACGCCGGCAGCGTTTAGCTTTTCGGCAAGCTTCGGGCCAACACCGGTGAGCTTCTTGAGATCGTCGGATTGAGCGGGGGCGGAGTCATACGCTACATCAGCACTCTCGTCAACTTTCTCTGGTTCCGGAGCCGCTTTTTTGGCTTTCTTTTCGACTTTCGATGGAGTCAGAGCTTTTTTTGAGGGCTTTTCGGCCATTTCGTCGTCGCTCAGAACTACCGTTATGTGACTGGTGCGCTTCATGATAGCAGAAGCAGACCCGCGGGCACGTGCCTTGAAGCGCTTGAAGGTTGGACCTTCACCCACAATTGCACTCTTCACGTAGAGGCCGTCGACAGCTAGTTCGAAGTTATTCTCGGCATCAGCAAGCGCCGTCTTCAGAGTCTTGCCGAACAATTCAGCCCCTTTGCGAGGGGTGAAGTTCAAAATATCGAGAGCCTCCGAAACCGGAAGGCCTTGAATTTCCCGCGCAACATCTCTGGCTTTGCGGGCTGAGATGCGAGCGAATTTATAAGTCGAGGTGACGTCCATGGAATTGTTGATGGTTAGTCTTCTTAGAAATTAAAAAAGTTAGGCTGAAGCTGGATCCCGTCTCCAACGGCGACTTCAGCTGCTTCAATCAGCTTCTCCTGCAGAACCGCGCCGGCGATACTTTCGCGAATATCAACGATCATGGCGGTGTAGATGGGGCGATCTTCGCGAAGAACGGTGATCGGGGTTCCGATGCGCAACCCCTCGCGCCGGCCTGCGTCGAATACAACCAAGCCAATCTTTCGATCGATACTAACGACTCTAGATTTAGAGATATCACTGAGGTTTTGCCCTTCAGCGCCCGCATCCGCGACCATAGCTCCCCGGGAATCTTCGATCGCCTTGAGTGCCGCTGTGCGCTGAACTTCGGAGGCCTCTACCGACTGAACAAATCCAAGAAAAGATTCCGAAAGTGAACGAATAGTCTCGGCCTGAAACTCTAAATCCTGCTGATATAGATCGAGATCACGAACCGCCTTGAGCAACCGCTGCTCCATACCGTTCTCATCCTGGTTGAAGAGATCAACACCGAATGCTTGGAGCTTGAGTTGGGTCTCACGAGCATCAGCAACCTGTTCTTCGCTCACTCGAACGGCCTCAGCAAGTCCTTCAACAAGCGCGAAACGCTGGACTTCTGAGTGCGCCAGTTTCTCGCGTTCGGACTCAAGTTGCTTCTGAGCCATTGAGAGAGCAGCCTTGAGCTCCTGAACCTCAGGCGAATCAGAAGCTTGGGTTATCTCGAAAGAACCGAACAGCAAGCCCACCACAACTGCTGCTACCGAGAGAGCAGAGCGTTGCAAAAAGATGATGCTTGAATTGATGTTCATGTTCTTTCCAGACTTTAAACCTATCGTCAGCCCGCCTTGATCTTCGGGTTGTGCCCGCCGTGGCCACCAAACTTACGAGTCGGAGAGAATTCCCCGAGTTTGTGGCCAACCATGTTTTCAGTAACGAACACAGAGATGAACTCTTTGCCGTTGTGAACGAGGAAGGTGTGTCCGACAAAATCCGGAGTCACCATGGAGCGGCGAGACCAAGTTTTAATCGGACGCTTCTGTCCGCTTTCGTTCATCGCATCGATCTTATCGAGCAGTTTAACGTCAACGAACGGTCCTTTTTTGAGTGAACGACCCATAATATCAGCTTCTTAAGTTCTTTTGTAAAATTAACGGCGACGCTTCTTACTCTTGCGGCGCTCAATGATGAATTTATCGCTACCCTTGTATTTCTGGCGAGTGCGCTGGCCCTTCACATGTCCCCATGGAGACTTGAGGTGCTGGCGACCACCACCAGACTTGGACTTACCCTCACCACCACCGTTGGGGTGGTCGACCGGGTTCATACACATACCGCGAACCGTTGGACGAATTCCAAGCCAACGGGTACGACCAGCTTTAGCACTGACAACCTGCTCGTGCTCGTGGTTGCCGACAATACCTACAGTTGCGTAGCACTTGGTGTGGATTTTTCGAATCTCACCAGAAGGCAGTTTCACCAGCGCATAGTTTCCTTCACGGTTTGAGAGCATACAAGACTGACCGGCACTGCGGGCAATCTGGCCGCCACGACCAGGCACAAGCTCGACATTGTGAATGCTGGTTCCGGTCGGGATATCAGAAAGAGGGAGAGCGCAACCCGGCTTGATTGCAGCATTCTCCCCAGCCGATACCTCAGCTCCCGCTTCCAAACCACGAGGGGCCAAAATGTAGGAGCGCTGCTTGTCCGCATACTCGATCAGGGCGATGCGAGCTGTGCGATTCGGGTCGTATTCGATAGCTATAACTTTGGCGACATCGCCGCGACGAGTACGCTTGAAGTCAATAAGGCGATACTTGCGCTTATGCCCACCACCTTTGTGACGGCAGGTGATACGACCGTTGTTATTGCGGCCGCCGGACTTCTTGAGCGGGCGCGTCAGATTTTTCTCCGGCTTACTCTTCGTGATTTCTTCGAAATCAGGGTGGAGCTTATACCGGTTAGACGGCGTGATTGGTCTGAATGACTTTAAACCCATGGCTAGTAGCACCTTTAATGGTTATACAAATTCAATAGCTTCGCCGTCCGCGAGTTTCACGAAGGCCTTTTTCCAGTTTTTGGTGCGGCCAAAGTCAGCGCGACGCTCACGCTTCTTCTTGCCGTTGTAATTGGCGGTACGAACAGACTCGACTTTCTTGCCGAATAACTTCTCAACCGCTTCTTTGATTTCCAGTTTGTTGGCACGTGGATCGACCTTAAAGACGTACTCATTGTTCGTCTCGGTGAGGAGCGTCGCTTTTTCGCTCAGCTGGACCGTATCGATGACTTGAAAAATATCTTTCATGCTACTGCGCTTTCTCGTGAATTAGTTCGATGTTCTGGCAGCGAGTGTCTCCAGCGCGCCCTCGACAACGATAATCTTGCTGTAATGGAGTAACTGCTCCGTGTTCACTTCGTGGGCGCTGATCAGTTGGGCTGACTGGACATTCCGACCAGCTAGAAAAGTCTCGTTGGAGAAATCATTTCCAACAATCAGCACGCGCTTGGCTTCTGGTGCAAGGCCCCCCACTTCCTTGGCGAACGACTTAGTTTTGCCGTCCTCAATCGAGAAGTCAGCAACAGTAAGAACATCCCCCTCAGCAATGCGGGAAGAGAGCGCCTTAGAGAAGGCGAGGCGCTTCGTTGCCTTAGTGACTTTTTTGGAGTAATCGCGGGGGCGAGGCCCAAAAGCCACGCCGCCACCTCGATGAATCGGCGAAGCGTTTCCGCCCTGACGGGCACGGCCAGTACCCTTCTGGCGGAAGGGCTTTTTACCGGTAGCAGCAACTTCGCCACGCGTTTTGGTGTTCGCAGATCCACTTCGACGGTTCGCCCGCATAGCAACGACAACTTCGTGCACAGCTTGGCGACCGTAGTCGTCATCTTCGATCACTCCGATTTTAGCGCTCTTAGCGCCTTCAAGATCTAAAGTCTTTGCAGCCATTAATTTATTTCCTTTCGGTTTATGACGTAAACTCAGGTTACTCAGCTCGGTCTTTACAGATCAGCTCTCCGAGGATCCTTCAGCTTCCGCCGGCGCCTCCTTCGCTTCCTTCGCTTTAAGATCCTGAACCGGACCTTCTTTCTTCTTAGCAGGACGGATCACCACGTATCCCCCTTTTGATCCGGGAACAGCGCCGCTGATGAGCAGCACATTGTCCTCGTCACGCTTTTTAACAATTTTTAGGTTCTGCACAGTCTTACGGTAATTACCGTGACGACCGGGCATTTCCTTGTTCTTCCAAATACGACCAGGATCTGTTCCGGCACCGACACCACCCGGACGACGATGCATCATGTGCCCGTGAGTCTGAGGCTGTCCCGCCCAGTGAAAGCGTTTAATAACACCTTGAAAACCTTTACCCTTAGAGGTGCCGATCACATCCACCCATTGACCCTCTTCGAAAAGATCAAGGCCGGGATGCTCGACTTCAGGAAGCTGATCGTCATTTTCGAGACGAAACTCGAGAATTTTCTTTTTCGGTTTACCTCCAGTGGCCTTCACGTGGCCCTGCTCGGGCTGTGTGAGGCGGGATTCTTTCTGCTCGTCGTAGCCAACCTGGACAGCCGTGTAGCCATCCTTTTCAGCAGTCTTCTGCTGAAGGAAGACATTGTCGCTAACGTCGATCACCGTGACCGCCACAGCTTCACCGTCCTCGTTGAAAACGCGAGTCATGCCAATTTTTTTACCAATCAATCCGATGCTCATTGCACTCGTCCTTGCTTGAAGTTTCCGGGTCTAATAATCCCAACTAGATTTTAATCGTGATGTCGACACCTGCAGGCAGGTTCAACTTCTTCAGTTCATCCACCGTGCGGGCCGTGGGCTCGACGATATCAAGAAGACGCTTGTGAGTTCGAATCTCGAACTGCTCGGCAGACTTCTTATTCACGTGAGGCGAACGGTTCACGCTAAATTTTTCGATTCGGGTGGGCAACGGAATCGGTCCGGATACTCGTGCTCCAGTACGCTTAGCGGTTTCAACAATATCAACTGTCGACTTATCGAGAAGTCGCGAGTCGTATGCCCGTAGCCTGATTCGTATACTTTGTCCCTGCATTGCTGTGGTTCCGATTAAAGGTTAAATTCTATTACGTTACACGTACTGCTCCATCATCCGCTCCACCATGGGCGCGGGTACTTCTTCAAATTGGAGCGGTTCCATCGAAAAGCTCGCTCGTCCTTTGGAAAGGCTACGCATATCGGTCGCGTAACCAAACATCTCAGCAAGTGGCACCTCGGCCCTAACTGCACTAAGACCATTGCGGGAATCAATTTCCACAATACGCCCACGACGACGATTTAAATCTCCAATGATATCCCCCTGATATTCGTCCGGGACATCAACGTTTGCCAACATGACAGGCTCTAGCAGAACCGAGGAAGCCTGCTGGAAAGCATCGCGCACTGCAAGAATCGCTGCGATTTTGAATGCCTGCTCGTTGGAATCGACATCGTGGCTGGATCCACTGACAAGGTCGACGTGCACATCAACGACTGGGTAGCCAAGTATGACGCCATTGGTAAGCGCCTCTCGGACACCGGTCTCGCAAGCGTTAAAAAATTCTTTAGGAATCTCGCCTCCGACCACGCGGTTGTTGTAGGTGAAGCCTTTACCCCGGGAGTTCGGCTCAACCTTGAGCTTAACGTGGCCATACTGGCCTTTCCCACCAGTCTGCTTGATAAGCTTATACTCACCATTTGCACCGGCAGTAGCGGTCTCGCGGTAGGCAATCTGAGGCTTACCGGCATTAGTGCGAACCGAATACTCAGCCTCAAGGCGTGACTGGATAATTTCGAGATGGAGCTCTCCCATGCCGGCAATAATCGTCTGGCCAGTCTCTTCGTCAGTGGAAACCACGAAGGTAGGATCCTCCTCAGCGAGTCGGCTCAGGGCGTCAGCAAGTTTTTCCGAATCGGCAGTGGTCTTCGGCTCAACCGCCATTGAAATCACCGGATCCGGAAAAGCTGGAGGCTCGAGCATAATGTCGAACTTTTCAGCGTGAAGCGTGTCGCCGGTGCGAACATTCTTCGGGCCTACGATTGCGGCAATATCGCCCGCGTAACAGGTGTCAATATCCTTATGGTCGTTAGACTGGATCTGGATTAGTCGACCGATTCGCTCCTTGCGCCCGGTTCGGGAGTTGTAAACCTGATCACCCTTGGAAACCGTGCCGGAATAAACGCGGATAAAGACCAGCTTACCTACATATTTATCGGACCAGAGCTTGAAAGCGAGCGCACAAAACTTGCCGCCATCATTTGCTGGCGCCTCAACAACCGCGGCCTCATCGTCGATCTCAGTGCCTTGAGCGGCTTGAACCTCAACAGGGCTCGGCAGGTAATCGACCACAGCGTCTAGCAAATATTGAGCTCCCTTATTTTTAAAGGCAGATCCACCAACCACAGGGACGATCAAATTAGCGATAGTTGCGCGGCGAAGCGCAGCCTTCAAATCGGCGGGCGCAATCTCTTCCTCGTCCAAGAATTTCAGCCCTATCTCCTCATCAGCATCGACGAGAGCCTCAAGCAGAGAGTCGCGGGCAGCGTCGGCGATTTCTTTCTGATCATCGTCAAGATCGGTCACCTCGTAAGTCGAACCGAGCATATCATCATCGGAGTAGAGAACGGCCTTTCCGTTGATCACATCAATTTGTCCTCTGAGCTCGTCTTCCGCACCAATCGGAATTAAAACTGGCTGAACGTTAGCACCCAGCTTTTCACGGACATCGCTGACGACAGCATTAAAATCGGCACCCACTCGGTCCATCTTGTTTACGAACACGATGCGAGGGACGTGATACCGCGTCGCCTGACGCCAAACCGTCTCGGATTGGGGCTGGACACCGGCCACACCACAGAAGACAACGATCGCACCGTCGAGCACCCGGAGAGAACGCTCCACCTCAGCGGTAAAATCGACGTGCCCGGGAGTATCGATGATGTTGATTCGCTGTTTTTCACCATCGAAAGCCTTATAAACGCCGTTTTCAGAAACCTGCCTCCAGTCACAAGTGACCGCAGCAGAGGTGATCGTGATGCCACGATCGCGCTCCTGCTCCATCCAATCAGTTGTTGCCTGACCATCATGAACCTCTCCGATACGGTGAATCATGCCCGTGTAGAACAGAATCCGCTCGGTCAAAGTTGTCTTACCCGCATCGATATGCGCCGCAATGCCGATATTGCGAGTCCGCTCAAGCGGGAACGCACGATTCGGCGAATTGAGGCTAGCGCTCATCGGAACAGTCAGGGCAAAAGAATTATGGAGGGTGAGTGACACGTGAGATTACCAGCGGAAGTGAGCGAAGGCGCGGTTAGCCTGCGCCATCTTGTGAGTTTCATCCCGCTTACGGATCACCTGCCCTTGATTGGTGCTGGCGTCCTTGATCTCGTTCGCGAGAGCAACGTGCATCGGCGTGCCACGTTTGGAGCGAGCGGCATTCACGATCCAACGCATAGCGAGCGACTCCTGACGATCTTGAGTCACTTCGAGGGGCACCTGATAAGTGGCACCACCCACACGACGACTTTTTACTTCGACGCGCGGCTTTGCGTTCTCGATTGCCCGGTTCAATACTTCTGTAGGATCGACAGACTCCCCAGCCTCATTAGCGCGATCAATGGCGGCGTAGACGATGCGCTCAGCGAGAGCACGCTTGCCTTGCATCATGACCTTGGAGACCAACTTGGCCACCAGTGCGCTATCATAGCGAGCGTCTCGCCGTTCCGGCTTGGTATAGACTCGTTTTCTTCGGGACATAGGATTATTTCAGTCGTTTGCTAAAACATTCGTATCGCCGGAGAGATGATTTGAGCGAGGCTCAGATCATCACCCCTTTGGTCGTTTGGAACCGTATTTGGAACGGGCCTGTTTCCGACCTTCGACACCCAGCGTATCCAAGGCACCACGGACAATGTGGTAACGGACACCTGGTAAATCTTTCACTCGGCCACCGCGAACCAGAACAATAGAGTGTTCCTGGAGGTTGTGACCTTCACCGCCAATGTAGGCGATCACTTCTTCACCGTTGGTAAGGCGAACCTTCGCAACCTTACGAAGCGCCGAGTTCGGCTTCTTCGGAGTTCGCGTGTAAACTTGGAGACAAACTCCGCGACGCTGCGGGCATTCTTCCAAAGCGGGCGACTTGGACTTTACGACCTTGTCCTTTCGACCGTGGCGAACCAGTTGGTTGGTAGTAGGCATAACGTTACCGATGGTTTTAGTAATTTTCGGTGCAAATGCAGGTCATGTTCGCTCCACTCGTAGAAGCTTTCAAAACCGGCATACCCACCAGCAGAGCACCGATTGCTGGGCGGGGGCGGGGAATATAGACGGTCAAGCCACTGCCGCAAGGGGATTTATGGCAAAATTTTAAGAATTTTCGTCTACTGAACCTGCCGTTGAAAACATTCCCGGCCAAAGGTGCTGAAATCCTCAAAAATCTGGCAATTTAAAAGGATCGGGAGAGACTTTCAATATTTCCTGATTTCTTCGCATCTCGGAAGGCTCTCTGGGCTGCGAAATCTTACCTCAAAGTTCCCCGATGAGTGGTAGCAAGAGGGAGATTTGAAATCCCGACCTTAGGCCTATGGGCCCTCTGCTCAACCCCTAAGCTATCGTGCCATTCTGCACCCCCTCGATCCCAGCAGGACCGACGCGCCGATAAGCAACCCTTAAAAAACAGATGCCTGTCAGTAATGCTCAAAACAGGTGGGAACGCATCTGCGTGCCCGGATTTTGGCGTTTTGGCCTCCGATGAGGCCCAGGCGGCGGTCAGGATCGGCGTCAGGCTTGATGATAGGCCCGACGGGCAGTCAAATCAGGGAAGGCAAACGGGACCCACTTAAAAAAGGTGATGGGACGGGCTGGAAGAGCAGTTCCCTATCAGTTGAGAGAGGTAGAGTCCCTCGATCAGGAACAGCTTTGAGGTCGTAGATGTCGGCACTCGGATTTTCCTGCAAGCGGAAGTTCACCAGAAAGCTGGTCACATGGAGCGGCCTTGGTCTGCAGCCCACTTGATCAGACGCCCATCTTCAAAGAAAAAGGTCACGGTCCGGTTGATGATTCCTACTGAAGAAATCGCTCGGTAGTCGGTTTCACTGAAGGTATACATCTCCTGTGAAGGATCGCCTCCAGAGAACTTCATTGAGGGAAAGATCGTCTTGACCTCCTCCACACTCATGCCGGTCTTTACCTGCTCGAGTTTGAGGTTGTGCTCGTAATCCATCGGCTTAAAGGCACATCCACTCATGGTGAGACCGAGGCAAAGAAGGAACGATTGGATTAGAATAGAGAATTTTTTCATACTTGGATTGGAGGGATAGGGGACGGAATCTCAAAAATTACCTGTCCCAGTGAGTGAGCTTTCCATTTTGGAAGTAAAATGACATCTGTCTCATTTCGGGAAGTTCCTCTGCCCGTATACCAAAGATACTAGGGGTCTTTTCCTCAAAGGTTTGATGAAGACCTGCGGTGTCTCTTAGGACGTAAGTTTCTGTGTTTTCCGAAGAAGCTCCCTGTTTCCGGACTGGCAGAAGGCCCCGGACTTCTGCGGGAGACATGCCTGGTTGGAGTTGGGCGATTTTCTGAGAATATTTCTGCTGAATGGTCGGGTGGCTGGTTGTGCTGGTGCACGCAGTCAATAGCGCTGTCAGGACGCATAAAAAATTAATTGGGAAATTAGTAAACATAGTGCGAGGTGGGTCGGGTGCTGATTGAGACTCTAGCTTTGCCCCGGAGGAGAAGCAGATCTCTATTTATCGCCAATCTGCGAATTTGAGAAGTCGAACTCAGACACTTTACTAACAGGAATTCGCTTTTTCAAGGGTTGCTTATCGGCGCGTCGGTCCTGCTGGGATTGAGGGAGTGCAGTGTCTGTCCAATGGCTAGAAGAAGAGCCCTACCCTATGCGGCGTGGCTTCTCTCCCAACAGCCTAGGTCAGTTCAGACCAACCAGTCCCCTCGGCTGCCTGAATTTCACATCGACCCTCAGATGCCGAAGTCGCTCGTGGCATGCGGTCTGCTAAGGTAATCCGTTGACTAAAAAATGGTAGCACGAGGGAGATTTGAACTCCCGACCTTAGGCTTATGAGTCCTCTGCTCTACCCCTGAGCTATCGTGCCATTCCACATGTCGAACACTTTGCAGTGCCCGTCCCGTTATCAAAGTCTCTGAACGCGGGCCGGTAAGAAACTTTTCTTCCCACAATTGTCAAGCCCACGAATGGAGAAATCAAGGATTCACCCAGCCCAATCCCCAAGCAATGACAAAGGGAATAGAGACGATACCAACCAGCGATGTCACGATGACCACCTGAATAGCAATTTGGGGCTGTCCGCCGTAGAGCCTCGCCAAGGCTATCGGGAAGATTGCTGCAGGCATTGCTGCCTGAATGATGAGCAGTCTTTTTAAATCCGCAGAAATTGGCAAAAATTTCGCCGCGCATAGGATGATCATCGCCCCTAGCACAAGCCTTGCCAAAACGCTTGAAGCACCCACCCGTAGCGTGTCATGAAGAATTCCGCGAGTCGCAAATCGCCCAATGGTTGAGCCAATCATCAGCACAGCCATAGGAACCGCGCACCGCCCCAGCATCTCCATCGTCACCACCAAGATTTCAGGGATCCAATGGTAGAGACCCGTGTAATTCAAAATCAGAGCAACGACAACAGCTACGAACGGCCCATTGATGATCGATCGAAATCCCGAATTTCCGCTCATAATCCACAGCCCGACGGTCCAGAGAGCTATCTCGACACCCACTCCATGAACAAACACGAGGCCTGCTGGACCCGTGTTTCCGGGAAACAATGAAATGGCGATCGGCAGCGCTAAAAACCCGTAATTCTGAATCCCAGAACATAGAACAAAGGTGCGCAACCCCCCTCCCCGCTTGAAGCGAGCCACCAAACCGATGACCGAAGAAACACCGAATCCTGCTGTCACAAGGATGAAGCCAATCCCGATAGCCCAAGCGGCTGTCGAGACTTTCTCAAGTGCTTGATTGCCCGGCAATAAAGACAAGATATAGCAGGGAAAGAGGAGGTTGAGGCCCAACTTGATCATTCCCACCTCCAATTCCTCGTCTAACCACCCACGACGATGGAAAAGAAACCCCGCCCCCATGATGAGAAACACAGGCAAAGTCGCTGCAAGAATAGTCGCAAAAGAAGGCATCTCGAAAAACAGAAACACTAAAATCTGGAAGGAAAGCAATGAAGGAACCCGGCAACCTGAACTCAGTGACTGCATCTCCAGGTTTCAGAGTCATACCAGAGAGTAAACCGCAGCCAGTGCAGCGATTCAACCTTGTTCATCCCATACCCTGGCCTTTTGGGCCTGCTCTAATACATCCACGAAGTCCTATCACTCTGCTGCTCGGCACGCCTCTGTCTGATTGAGGGAGGCGCTTGTGCTTCCTCCACCCGCAGCCATTGGAGTCGGAAGTGCGGTTATCGATAAGTATCTATGGACGTCGCCAAGCTACCTTTGGACCAACAACCTAATCATGGCGCTAAGAAGAGCAACAACAGCCTCATCCTTTTCGGGCACTCACTCACCGTCGCACCACTCTGGAAGCAATGCCGATCTCCTAAAGGGGCCCGATCGAAAGCATACCCCTCCGGATCACAGGACTATCTTCATGCCGTCCCAAGCCAACCCGATTCCATCAGGCAATCCAGGTTCGAGGGCCGCATGGTCCACAAGGCAAGAAAAATGCGTCAGCCAAGTCTGAGTGACTTCAAGTTCCTGAGCAATCTCTATCGCCTCAGGGATAGACAGGTGAGTCCAGTGAGGCTTCGGTTGAAGGCCATCAAGAATTAAAAGTTCAAGATCACGGATCAGATCGCGAGTCTCTCCGGCCAATTCCTTTGCATCTGGAATATAAGCAAAGAGTCGTTCCCCTCTTGAGGAAAAAAGAAACCCGAGAGTTTCCACCTTGCCGTGAGAAACCGGCAGGGGAGTCACGTCCAAGTCGCCCACACTGAAACTACCCTCAATTAATTTGGGATCGACCTTGAGATAACCCCGGTATCGATTCTCTCCATCAAAGACGTAAGGATAGGCTTTTTCCAACCGTTGCATCGTTTCCCGGTTACCGAAGATCCGAATCTGTTCATCCTCAAGGACGGTGAATCGTCGCAGGTCATCAAATCCCATAACGTGATCGCTGTGCCCATGAGTGAAAATTACAGCGTCTAAGCCACGTATTCCCTCGCGCAAACACTGCTGTCGAAAGTCGGGCCCGGTGTCGACCACCAAAGCGACTTCATGCGTCCTCAATAAGATCGAGGAACGAAGTCGCTGATTCTTGGGGTCATCGGAATTGCAGACCTTACAGTCACAACCAATCACCGGGACCCCTATTGAAGTGCCCGTACCAAGAAATGTTATTTCTGCACGATTGAACATTGCTTTTTTGAACAGTCTTAGTTATACTTTAAGTTTTGTAACCTTCCCTTTTCTAATGCTCTCGGTTTTAAAAATCAAGAATCTCGCGCTCGTCGATGACCTCACCTGGGAATTGGGTAGCGGACTCATCGGTATCACTGGCCAGACCGGAGCTGGCAAATCGATGATTGTTGGTGCCTTGAAGCTCATACTTGGCGAGCGCGCTAACCACGACCTAGTTCGCACCGGCAAGAGTCATTGCAGCGTCGAAGCCATTTTTGAACTCAGTAACAATCTTGACCAGATTAACGCCCTGCTTGAAGAAAGCGGGCTTGAACCATGCGAAGGCAATGTCCTTGTAGTGAAACGCCTCTTTGGCAACGGCAACAAGCAGTTTGTCAACTGTTCCCCCTGCACTCTCTCTGTTCTCAAAGCTATCGGTGGCCTGCTCGTCGACCTGCATGGACCTCACGAACACCAGTCACTCCTTTCCCGTGACCGCCAACTCGCCATGCTAGACGCCTATGCCCGCGCAGGCAAGGAACGCGAAGCCTACCGCAAAGACTTTCGCGGCTGGCAGCAGGCCGTCTTTGAGCTGAACCAGTTTCAAAACACTCGCGACGTCAGCGAGCAGGAAATCGATCTGCTTCGTTTCCAAGTCGAAGAAATCGCTTCGGCTGAACTCAACCTGGACGAAGCTACCGAGATCGAGCAACGCTATCGCCAGTCACAAAACAGCAGCCGACTACTCGAGAATTCAACTCAGGCTGTGGACTTACTTTGCGCCGCCGTCGCAAGCCTGACAAATGCTCAGCGCTGCATCCGTGAGTTGGAAAAGGTTGATCCCGGTATGAGTGATCGGGTAGCTGGATTCGACTCGGCCCGTGTCGAAATCGAAGAACTGGAAACTTCCCTTCGAGATTACACCAGCGAGCTCGAAATTGATCCAGTAGAACTAGCCAAGATCGAACACCGAATCGATGAAATAGAGTCGCTGAAACGCAAGTACGGCCAAACGGTTGAAGACGTCATCGCTTACGAGACCAGTGCGAGGCTACGCCTCGACTCTGTTGATGGCCGTGAAGAAGAACGCGAACGTCTCACCAACGCCGTCGACACAGCCTTCAGCAAGGTCCAGCGATCTGGCAAGAAACTCAGCCGCAAGCGACTCAAGGTGGCCACGGAACTAGCGGATGATATCGCCGGCCACCTCGGCGATCTTGGGTTCAACCAATCCGTATTCGAAGTTACCTTTGATGAGCTGGCAGAGCCCGGTCCACGGGGCTTGGAAGCCGTCGACTTTCTCTTCGGTCCCAATCCAGGCGAACCACTTAAACCGCTGCGCGTGATTGCTTCAAGTGGCGAAATGTCACGAGTTATGCTAGCCGTCAAGAGTGCGTTGGCCGATCAGGACCAAATTCCTCTTATGGTTTTCGATGAGATCGATGCCAATGTGGGTGGTGAAATCGCCGGAGCCGTTGGCCGAAAGATGGCCTACCTCGGCACTCAACATCAGGTGATTGCTATCACTCATATGCCTCAGGTAGCCGCCCTTGCTCATCGACATTTTCTTGTCACCAAAGAAGTGGAGAACCAGGTGACAAATTCCCACCTCGAAGCAATCGCCGGAGATAGAAGAACTGAGGAGTTAGCACGCATGTTAGGAGGTGTGGCGCCGGAGACTCTCGCCTTAGCTGGTAAGATGGTGGCAGCGTGACAACTGCAAAATCTGCCATTATACCAGCCGAAAAAGGGCGCTGAGTTTCAGGTAACAACCACTGAGGAAAGGTTGACACTTAACCGGTGAAAAAACGTTTTGCTTTCTCAAAGAAGCTTCCACCCACTGGGTGATTTTTTTCGGTCACCGTTTCGGCAAATTCGCTCAAAAGTTCTTCCTGTTTCTTATTGAGCTTAACCGGCACTTCAACTTGAACATTCACGAGCAGGTCCCCTTTTCTTCCAGTCTGGAGATCTGGCATTCCTTTATCCCGGAGACGAAAGGAGGTATTAGTTTGGGTACCGGTAGGAATCTTGATAGATGCTTGCCCGTTGAGCGTGGGAATCGTTAAATCTCCTCCCAAAGCAGCCAGAGTAAAGGGTAGCGGCACTTCACAAAATAGATCAGAATCGTCGCGTTCAAAGACCTCATGGTCTTTCACGTGAATGACGACATAGAGGTCACCGGCGCTACCGCCCTGCCGACCTGCGTCACCATGACCGACCGAACGCAGGCGCCCACCTTCCATGATCCCCGCCGGAATCTTCAGTTTGATGTGGCCACTGCCGTCCTTACATCCCTCACCGGAACAATCTGGGCAAGGGTTAGAAATCACCTCACCACTGCCATTGCAATCAGGACAAGTCTGCTGCACCTGAAAAAATCCTCGACTGGTAATGACTTGGCCCGCTCCCCCACAAGTGGCGCACTGCCGAACATCTGAGCGACCGCCTTTCGAACCCGAACCGTCGCACGTTTCGCAATTCACGAGTCGCTCAATTTTAAGCTCTTTTTCGACACCACTAGCTGCCTCTTCGAGCGTAAGTTGGAGGTCATAACGAAGGTCTGACCCCCGTTTACGACGTTCAGAACGACCACGACCTCCGCCACCAAAAAATTCTTCGAAGATGCTTCCACCTCCTCCGCCGCTACCACCACTGAAGACCTCGCGGAAAATATCAAATGGATCAGCTCCAGCAAAGCCACCACCGCCAGCAGAAGCTCCCGTGCCATTGGAAAAAGCGCGGTGTCCATAACGATCATAAGCGGCGCGTTTCTGATCGTCAGAGAGTACGTCGTAGGCTTCTCCGAGTTCCTTGAACTTCTCCTCGGCCTCGTGATCATCTGGGTTCTTATCAGGGTGATACTTAATCGCGAGTTTGCGGTAAGACTTCTTGATTTCGGTTCCACTCGCATCACGGGTGACACTTAGAACTTCGTAATAATCACGTTTTTCCATCAGAAAAAAAATCTGGGGTATTTGCGCTAACGGTCAGCCCTCAGATGAGCCGGACGAAACTACCACGTTAGCCGCACGTAGAACTCGCTCTTTAAGGCGGTATCCCCGACGCAATGTGCAGAGGATCTGACCTTCAGCAACTTCGTCACTCGACTCCTGCTTGATCGCTTCGTGTACATTTGGGTCGAACAAAACTGCGTCAGATTGAATAATCTCGACACCCTGCTCGGAAAGAAAATCTCCAATCTGCTTATAGACCATCGACATACCCTGAAAGATCATCGAATTATCGCCTTCGGAATCCTGAGCAGCTTTTAAACCCATCTCAAAATTATCAATAATTGGAAACAACTGCTCCAGCAGGCTTCGATTAGCGAAAACGATGGCTTCTGTCTTCTCACGCGCCATGCGTTTGCGATAATTATCCAACTCGGCCTGAGACCGGGCTGCGACATCTTTCCACTTCTCCACCTCAGCGGCCGGAGTTAAATCCTCTACAGGACCTGAAAACTCAGTTTCGACCGACTCAGGACTTTCGGTGGATTCATTAGCGGCTGCCTCTTCGCCGCCTTCTGGCTCAGATGCATCAGGGTTTAACTCTTCCTCAACACTACTCATGATATTAAAAAATCTTCACCTCACCGGACATCCAGTGCTCCGGTTATAAATTCCCGGGAGGGCGGGACTATTCACCGTTTCTCGATGGCAATCAAGGTGATGTCGTCAGTTTGAGACATCCCAACTGAAAACTGCTTAACCTCTTCAACAATCGATCGGATCAGGGTTTCGGAGGATTCTGAGGAATATTTCTCAACTGTCTCATTAAGGCGCTTCATCCCGAACTCGTCACCATTACGATCGGTGGCTTCGATCAGGCCATCTGTGTAGAGCAGAAGGATATCACCCTGATCCATTGTGAATCGATGATCCTTAACCGAACGCTTAAAGACCGGGCCGCCATCAATTCCAGCCGCCATTCCTGTAGGCTCAATCAGTTGGATCGATTTGCTGGCGCGGCTGTAAAGAATTGGAGGCTCGTGCCCAGCACGAGCGACGGTTATCTCATTCGAACCTTTCTCAAGAATCAAGTAGAGAAAACTCACAAACATATCCTCCTTGATATCCGGGAAGATTGACTGATTCACCGCATGCAGAACCGATGCCGGGGATAAATTTTCGTGAGCGCGACTGCGAAGGTTCGAACGGCACATCGCCATAATTAGTGAAGCAGCGATTCCTTTTCCACACACATCACCGATCGCTATACCGTAGCGGTCTTCATCTACGGGGATGTAATCATAGTAATCACCACTAACAATTCGAGCCGCGTGGTATTCGGCAGCTAAGTCATAATCAGCCAAGGCTGGCGCCGAGCGCGGCAACAGCACCCTCTGAATCTCGCTGGCCTGAGTAAGTTCGCGTTCCATACGGCGCTTTTCTGCCGCTTCTGCGTGAATAATGGCACTACCAAGTGCGAACGAACTTTGTTCAGCGATACTGGAGAACACCTCGCGATCATTCGGAGAAAATCCTTTAGTTGCCTTCCGAGTCATCGCAAGAACTCCTACCCGCTTATGCCCATAGACTAATGATACAGCAAGGAAGCTTATCCCATCCTGGTAGTGGGCGCCATGATCAGCATAGTCTGCATTATCGATCATGTCTTCCTCATACAGAGTGCTCTCTGATTCAAGCGCTTGCCCAACAAGATATTCCCCGGGCTTCAGCGCGGAAAGACGGAGGAAGCTCCGGTATTGACTTTCCGCGTCCTCCGCCGACTCGATTGCCGCGATTTCAGGTGGCACTGGAATGACTGGCGCAAGATTCAGAGTCTGGCAAACAGGAACAAGCTGGCCCGACTCCCCGTCCAGGAGATAAAGAATACCGGCATCGGCATCAATAACGTCGACTACGCCATCGACAATATATCGATGCAGATTGGAAGGAGAGTTATCATCCTGAAGCTTCTCTCCGAGGCCTTGAAGGAAGCCGAACATACGACGCTCCTCTCCCTCGATTTCATTTTTTTCCTCACTGATTCGCAGAGCATTACGATGCTCCTGCATCCACAGGAATATCGCTACCAACACAACCGCAATTAAAGCGGTAATAAGGACGGCATACACCAAATACTCCATGAATCGCTTACCGCGGAAAGTTCAATTGTCCACTGTCTGAGCTTCTAGATCTTTGCGCAAAAACTCAACAACATCACAGAAACGGTTTCGATTTTCTTCGTTAGCCTCTATTAGCGCCTCATGAGCATCAAGGACCAACTGGGTATGTAGACACTTGTCTAGAACCTCATGCCCGGATGGGTTACTGAGGTTCTCCTTCACCAACTCGCGCTCGCGTCGCCAGGCATCACCACTACCGTCAATCTTAATGAGGTGGTCCAATCCTAGCTTGGAAATGGAACGGTGGTTACGCTCTCCCGGATTAATTACCTGCAGTTGACCTTCACTGTCGATTTGGTCAAGACTCGCAGCCGCAGTGTAGAGTATCCCAATAAAGGTAGAGTCAATTCCACTGCAGTTTTCGAGATCGATCACGAACTGTCGGCATCCCATCTCCAGGCGACCCCGCAAAAAGCGCTTCAAACTTTCAACATGTTCATGAGTGGCCTTCCCATTGACCTTGACCCAGGCCACGTTACCAAGACACCCGACTAATATGGAACTTTCCTCACTCACTTGATCTCGCGTCTCCTTACCTCTTCCAATTCATCTCGAATCCGGCAGCTACTCTTTCCAGAGAAATGATCGATATTCAGCCATCACTACGCCATCCTCGACCACGGACGCTTTCCACTGGGTCACCTTGCCACCGTCCTCGAAATCATCTCCAACAATCTGAAATTTAGTCACGTTATTTCCCTTCGGATCAGCGATGAAAAGTTCCTTCGATAGAACCTGTGACCCAGATGCCCCCTGGCGATACTCAAGTCGCACCGTTGCCGATTGGCGTGTTGCCGTTTTCCAGAATACTGAAAAGTAGTAACCATATCTCTTTGCCTGCTCTTCGAGGGTCAATGCTCCGTGCAAATAATGCCGAGTCTCAAATTCCACCATGCGGTCATCTGTATCAGGAGATACGGAAGATTCGAGGTGATAGGGGTTCACCTTAGTGATTTTGACTTGCTCTGACGTGCTGACACAACTGCTGAGGGCCAGGGCGGTGCCTACGAGAAGTGGAAAGGGGCTTTTCGGAAATCCAAAGGTCATCCGGTAATGTTTCGGCAAGGGTAACTTTGGCCCGTTATACGAGCTTGTTGGTCAATTATCTCATATTTAGAGAGAGGTTCACTCACTTTTTTTATCTCTTATCGATGGTGGGTGTACTTTCACAAAATTCCAAGCTTCGTCCATTTCTTCAAGCGTCGCGGAATGCAAAGCCTGTCCCTCTTTCCGCAATCTCGTTTCCATCGCCGAAAAGCGCTCTACAAATTTCCGATTCGTCCGATGTAACAAGAGTTCCGCCTCATTTCCTGTCTGGCGAGCGAGATTCACAACAGCAAAGAGCAAATCACCTATTTCCTCTGCCACTTCGTCGCCGTGTCCCGATTGTATCGCCTCTTCAACTTCTGAAAGTTCTTCATGTATTTTCTCTAAAACCGGACCAACCGCTGCCCAGTCAAATCCCACCTTGGCCACCTTCTTCTGGATCTTTTGCGCCGACATTAAGGAGGGCAGTCCTTCATTTGCTTTTTTAAGATAGGGATCGAGCCCATCGGTAGTTTCGCCCTTTTCTTCTAATTTGATTTCATCCCACTGGCTTAAAACGGCGGCTGACGAGTCAGCCTCTGCCTCGGCAAAGACATGAGGATGACGGCGAATCAATTTCTCACAAATTGCCGTTGCAACGTCGTCCAGATCAAACTGACCATTCTCCGAGGCTATTTCGGCATGGAAGACCGGCTGCAGCAGCAGATCTCCGAGCTCATCTACGATCTCATCACGATCCCCCCCCTTAACGGCATCGGCCACCTCGTACGCTTCTTCGATCAAGTGCTTTATGAGAGTTTCGTGTGTCTGTTCTGCATCCCAAGGGCAACCACCGGGGGATCGAAGGAGATGCATAATTTCACGCAAGCGCTGCAGGGGTGGCAGATCAGGCGAAGGGATAGGGCGAGGCATAACTTGATGAGAATAATCACAAGTGGACAAGGGCAATTCAGACCGTTAAGTGAATCGCTTTGCAAAATTAAAGACTCACCCCATTCTTCATCATGGCAACGCATCGTTTCTATATTTCAGCCAGTCAATGGAATCCTGAAAACCTTATTCTTGGAGAAGAGGAATCGCACCACTGCCTCGATGTCATGAGATGTCGCGAAGGCGACCGGGTGGCAGTCTTCAATGGCGAAGGCACCGAGGCCGAAGCACAGATTACGGCCGCCACGAAAGGTGCTGTCGAACTCAAAGCCCTGATGGTAAACCAGACCCCAAAGCCCCCGGCAACCCTGACACTGGGTCAGGCCATTCCAAAAGGGAAAAATATGGATCTGATTATTCAGAAAGCGACCGAGCTCGGCGCTGCTCGCATTATTCCTCTACTTTCAGAACGTACCGTCGTCCAACTCAGTGGCGAAGACCTAGCCAAGAAACAAGAGAAATGGCAACGAGTCGTGATCGAAGCCTGCAAACAATGCGGCCAGAACTGGATTCCTGAAGTCGGACTGCCCTGTTCAGTCGAAAAGTTTACCAAGGATGCCAGCGACCGGTTCCGACTGATCGCTGCAATTTCTGATACAGCACGAACGCTGAAAGCCACTCTCCTCGAATGGGATGAGGAAAACAATGAACGCCCGGAATCGGCAACTCTGCTGATTGGACCGGAGGGTGACTTTACTCCCGCCGAAATCTCGCAAGCTCTCTCCGCCGGCTTCTCACCCATTTCCCTCGGGCCCATCATTCTGCGCAGCGAAACAGCTGCTATCTACGCTCTCAGTGTGACTGCCTACGAACTAATGGATCGCTGATTCACGGTGTCGGAATGACATGTAGCAACTGGATCTTTGATTTCTGCTGCACAGGAACAATAAGAGGCGCCGCACCGGGCCCTCCCGGAATTTCAACGGTCATACTTATTGTTTGCTCGCTTAAACGCACCATCCGTTCAAGCGGATCATAAAGCACGCGTCCAGACAGGCTTGGCACATGAACTGCCATTAAAACGGCCTTTCCATTTTCAGACCCTTGGTTAGGTAACCCCACATCCCCGGAAGCTTGCCCCGAAAGATCAATCTGCAGGTAACGATTGTGATCATGAGCGACCTCTCCTCGATAGAGACATTTAATATTGAGCATAATTTCTCCTGCCTCCGTCAGTCGTTTCACTCCCTGGACTGACCAAGCCTGCCCAGGCCGAACCAGTTTGTCCGGCATGCCCTGAAGAACCACTGTCACCGTTTGACTGAGATCACTGGTTCCTAACTGCGGAAAACCTTCAAGCGGTGAGGCTGTCGCCTGCCTTCCTCTGACCTCCTCCGAGACAATACGATTTTCATTGTTCAGTTTAAGGTCGACCCACTGGTTCAGCGATTGATTCAAGTGCAGCCCCAGCGGGGTCTGCCGATCCCCTGCATCTAACGAGTCATAAAAAACCGATTGACCGGGGGCTTTCATTTCCACCTTAAGCCGCTCAGTTCTTCCATTGAGTTGTATGCCTCGCTTTCCATCCGCGCGGGGTCCGGCATCGAAGCGTGACTGATGCTCGATCTTTGCCTTACGCGTCCCGCGAAGGGGAAACTGAAACTGAATTTCCAGCTCACTTTTAAAGCGATAAGTACAACCCGGTTGAAACTTGGGCGTCAATTCCGCTGGCGGACCCGAGGTAATGCCCGAAACAACGTCAGTGGCTGATGCAGTAATGTCAGGAATATAAAGGTCAGGCTTTTCCCTGCGCACGGGCGGGTCTGGCTCTCCGGTGCGAAACTCATCCTGAGCCTCCAAATCCATAGGAGACCTGATCAACAGGACAACTAGGATCATGCCCGTGACAGAGGAGAGTCGATTCACACTCCGAGGAAACCACATTTCAGAGAATGGATCAACGAATCAGCTTCACAAGCCTGTCTCGTTTTGTCTCCGGCAGGTCACCTGCCGGAGCTCTTTCTGATCAAAGGAAAGGTGGCTCACTTGGAAGCGGTCGCCTGCGGCTTTGCTATGAGGGCATCAGCCACATCGCTCTTCGGCTGCACTCGCCAGAATTTTGACAGTGCGTTGGACCAATCATCGAGCAACGCTCGACCCTTTCCACTGCCAGTAGCGTCGACATGAGCTTGGACAAGATCCCTCAGTTCGATTGCCTCGGCATCTTCCTCATTCAAGCGAATGATCTCTACCATTTCGGGATTGAAGAGCTTTTCGAAACGCTCCCCTTCATCAAAGATATAAGCCGCACCTCCACTCATACCGGCACCGAAGTTCTTCCCAGTCTCACCAAGAACGACGACAGTTCCGTTGGTCATATACTCGCAACCATGGTCGCCAATACCTTCGACAACCGCTGTTCCGCCAGAATTACGCACGCAAAAGCGCTCTCCCCCACATCCGTTGGCAAAAAGGCGCCCACCGGAAGCGCCATACATAACCGTATTACCGAGGATAGAATTCTCCGACGGATCAAAACTACGATTCTCGTTTGGCTTTATAATAATTTCACCTCCGGCCATTCCTTTGCCCACGTAGTCATTGGCCTCACCTGTCAGGGTGAGTTTGATGCCGCCGCAGAGAAAAGTGGCAAAAGACTGCCCTGCACTACCTGACAACTGGATATCAAAAGTTCCCTCTTCGACCCCGTGATCACCATGGATCCCTGCTACCGCGCCGGAGAGCTTGGTGCCGATGTTACGGTGGGTGTTCTTCACGTCATAGCTGAGAGAGGCACTCTCTTTCTTCTCAATCTTACCGCCAAGTTCGGCGATGATCTGATCATCCAAAGGTGGCTCGTGTATACCGTCATTACGATCACGGAGACAAATACGAGGTAGATCACCAGACCCTTGGCTTCCAACGTCAGCAAGAATTCGGCTGAGATCGATGAGATTGGCCTTCGGGTGTTCGAGCACCTCCCGCTGTTTGAGGTATTTGGTCTGACCAATGAGATCGTCAAGTTTTCGTACTCCGAGTTGCGCCATGTATTGGCGCACTTCCTCCGAAACGCCGTTAAAGAAGTTAACTACGTGCTCAACCTCTCCTTTGAACTTCGCCCGATACTTAGGGTCTTGCGTTGCAACTCCAACTGGGCAGTTATTCAGGTGACATCTCCGAACATACACGCAACCCATTGCGATAAGAGCAATCGTGCCAAAGTTGAACTCCTCTGCACCAAGAATAGCGGCATGAATAATGTCTAAGCCTGAGCGAAGGCCGCCGTCAGTTCTCAGGGTGACACGATCGCGAAGCCCGTTCATCATGAGAACCTGCTGCGTTTCTGCGACTCCAATCTCCCATGGGAGACCAGCATACTTGATCGAACTGAGCGGGGACGCCCCGGTTCCTCCGTCGTGCCCTGAAACAAGGATGACGTCAGCATTAGCCTTGGCAACACCTGCAGCGATGGTTCCGACTCCCGTCTCAGCCACCAGCTTAACAGTAACCTTTGCCGCCGGATTCAGCTCTTTAAGATCGTGAATCAGCTGAGCCAAGTCTTCGATCGAATAAATGTCGTGGTGTGGCGGAGGTGAAATTAGCGTCACGCCCGGCTGAGTGTTTCGAAGTTTAGCAATTATTCCATTCACCTTGTGGCCGGGAAGCTGGCCACCCTCACCAGGCTTAGCTCCCTGCGCCATCTTAATCTCGATCTCGTCGGCGGACATCAGGTATTCGGCACTGACACCAAAGCGGCCCGAAGCGACCTGCTTGATTCTGGAGTTCGCCCAGTCACCATTCGGGTATCGTTTGAATCGCTTGGGATCCTCACCACCCTCACCAGAGTCAGACTTCGCTCCGATCCTGTTCATGGCGATAGCCAATACCTCATGGGCTTCAGGACTGATCGCCCCCATCGACATCGCGGCCGTCGTAAAACGGCGACGCACGTTTTCGATGGGCTCAACTTCATCGATAGAAATCGGACCTTCGCTATTCGGAACGAGTTGGAACAGGTCGTGGAGCGCACCCGGCTGACTTTGCTTCAGTTCTTCGACATACTTTTCGTAGTCTTCTTGATCACCACTCTTCACGAAAGTGTGGAAATTCTTAATCACCGAACCGCTGACCGCATGATTTTCGCCATCGCGCCGGAAGCGGAAAAATCCAGGATCACCCAAGTCGAGTACCCCTCCATCATTCGGAACTGCTTCGCTGTATCCTGCCGTATGCCGAGCGATACTCTCAGCACCAATCTCGTAGAATCCAACGCCTGCAATCTGCGAAGGCGTTCCAGGAAAACAGGCATCAATCACCCCATCGGAGATGCCGACAGCTTCAAAAATTTGAGCTCCTTGGTAGGAGTTGAGCACAGAGATACCCATCTTTGAAAGAATTTTGAGAACCCCCTTCTCAAGCGCCTTGTGATAATTCGTGAGTGCTTTTTCGATTGTGACGCCATCGAACTTATTTTTAACGTTAGCATCGACCAGTTCGCGAATAGTCTCATGCGAAAGCCACGGGCATATCGCGGTAGCACCAAATCCAAAGAGACACGCCATGTGGTGGGTGTCACGCGCTTCGGCAGTATCGATGATGATTGAGGTTTTCATCCTCTTCTTTGCTGCACCGAGGTGACGGTGCACCGCACCAACAGCGATCAACGACGGGATACCGACTCGCTCGTGATTAATATCGCGGTCGGACAAGATAAGGGTCTCCACCCCACTATCGACGGCAGTTTCAGCTTTCTCGCAAAGGGCATCGACCGCAGCCTTCAACCCTTCCGGCCCCTCTGACAACGACCAAGTAAGACCGAGCGTCTCTGTCTTAATATGCTCGCCTGTTTGAAGCGCTTTCACCTGATGGGTGTATAAGAAAGGCGTCTCCAAATGGATTACCTTCGCGTTGAGAGGATCTTCAGCGAGCAAATTTCTCTCTTGTCCCAGGTCAGCCTCGAGCGACATCACGAGATATTCGCGAATCGGGTCGATTGGAGGATTTGTTACCTGAGCGAAAAGCTGTTTGAAGTAGGTGAAAAGAATCTTTGGTTTATGGGAAAGAACTGAAAGTGCTGCATCGTCACCCATTGAATAGGTTGCTTCCATGCCGTCAGTCGCCATCGGCGTTACCACCATGTCGAGTTCTTCCTTACTCAGGCCGTTAGCCACCTGCAACTGGGAACGGGTTAGAGGATCGTGGGCGGGGTCCTCCGAAACTTGTGGCGCGAGGTCAGCGACCTCAGAAAACGGAGTCTGATTTTCACGTAGCCACTCGCCATAGGGCTGCTGGGCGGCAAGTTGCGCTTTAATTTCGTCGTTGAAGATGACCTCACCTTTTCTGGTATCCACCACGATCATTTCACCAGGGGCAAGACGCCCCTTCCTTTCGATCATGTCGTCAGGGAGGTAACAGGTGCCTACCTCAGAACCAAGCGAGAAGATACCATCAGTAGTGATCTTGTAGCGAGCGGGGCGAAGCCCGTTTCGATCGAGGGATGCTGCCACGGTGTGGCCGTCAGTGAAAGCGAGGGCAGCAGGGCCATCCCAAGGCTCACAGAAACAACTATGATAGCGATAGAAATCTTCGACTTCCTTCGCTGTGAACGGGTCAATTTTCCAGGCAGGAGGGACCAGCATGGACATTGCGTGCGGCACTGAACGCCCCGAGAGCACGAGGAGTTCCAGCGCAGCATCAAGGCTCGCAGAGTCGGAGCCATCGGGGTCGATGACATGATTCAGATGCTGAAGTTCATCGCCCCAGACATCGCTCTCGAACTGACCAATCCGGGAATTGAGCCAGTTTCGATTGCCGCGAACGGTATTGATCTCGCCGTTATGACAGAGCATCCGAAAAGGCTGCGCCAGCGCCCAAGTTGGGAAAGTGTTGGTCGAAAAGCGTTGGTGGTAGAGGCAAACATGAGTCTCGTATGCTTCGTTGCGAAGGTCTTCGTAAAGCTCTTCTAAGGCCGTTGCGACAAGGAATCCTTTGTAGCTGATCAACCGGTGGCTAAGCGAAGGAATATAGAACTCGTGGATTTTTTCGTCGCTAGCTTTGTCCTCAATTTCACGACGGCTGAGGTAGAGTTGACGCTCAAAAGTATCATCGTCGATCCCGTCGGGGCGTTGGAGCAATAACTGCTGAATTACCGGCATGGTATCGATAGCCTGCTGCCCCAGCGCCGAAGGGTCGGTCGGAACATCACGCCAGCCGATAATACCAATGCCGCGGTTGCGAAGCACACCTTCCGCGATGACGCGACACTTGGTTTGTTCGTCACTGCGCTGAGACGGGAGAAAGAAAACGCCTACCGCGAGATCACTTTCTTGATTGAGGATCGTCCCATGTTTTTCGGCTTCGGGCAGGAAAATCTTGTAGGGGAGATTGGTAGTCACACCGGCGCCATCGCCCGTCTTGCCGTCAGCGTTCACAGCTCCGCGGTGAGTCACATTATTGACCGAATCAAGTCCCAACCGAAGAATACGGTGGCTGGCCTCACCCCTTATGTGGGCAACGACACCAACGCCGCAAGCATCTCGCTCCAACTCAGGCCGGTGCAGTGAATTTTCGACTTGGGGACTCTTCAGGTATTTGCTCATGAGGTATCGATCAGTCTTTGATCCCAGCGTTGAGGAGGCCATCCTCCCTTTCCGGTAGACGCTTGGGGTTACGCTCAGCATTCGTGCCAAGTCGCCCTAAAAAAGTCTCGGTTTGCTGTAGGTTCAGAAATTTTCTGTGATTTCCGCGAGCGGAGGGCAATTTTATGGGACGGTGACTTTAGTCAGGATCGACCCCGGGTCAATTCTCATCTTCCTCGCAAAGCCGTCCCGATGTGTGACAATTTGTCTCTAAAAGAACAAAATAGCAGGAATTCAGCACCTTCAACGGCTTGCAAGCCTCTGCCCGATCGGACATCATCTCGGCCATGAGCGAGCCTCATCGCAAATCTCACCACTCCAACACTGCCCGAATTGTTGGATTCTGGGCCGGAATCATCGCTTTTGCACTGACCTTGGTCTTTGGAAGCCTCGATTCTGAGCATACCGAGGTCTCGCGGATGGCGGCTGTCGCCCTGCTCATGGCCATTTGGTGGATCACCGATGCCATTCCACTCGCCGCTACAGCTCTGCTTCCGCTGCTCCTCTACCCCACCCTTGGCATCATGACCGGAAAGGAAACGGCCCCGGTTTATTTTAACTACATCATTTTTCTCTTTATCGGCGGCTTTCTCATCGCGCTGGCTATGGAGCGATGGAACCTTCACCGGCGTATCGCCCTAATGATCATCGGTTTGTTCGGCTCACGACCATCGCAACTCGTTCTGGGCTTTATGATCGCCACGGCGTTTCTCTCCATGTGGATCTCGAATACGGCGACCTCCATCATGATGCTAGCAATCGGCATTGCCATCATCCAGCAGGCCGAGGACGCTTTTGGCGCCCACAAAACCCGCAATCTCAGTCTAGCTCTCCTTCTGGGTATCGCCTACAGCGCCAGTATCGGAGGGCTCGCCACTCTCGTTGGCACACCACCCAACCTTGCACTAGTCCGGATCTTTGCCCTGAGTTTCCCCCAAGCCGAGGCCGCCGGCTACGAGATAAATTTCGGCCAGTGGATGCTCCTCGGAGTTCCGCTGATGCTCATCATGTTGGCCGCGGTGTGGCTAATCCTGACTCGTCTTCTCTTCCGAAGCGGAGACGACCTCACGCTCGATCCACAAACGATTCGCAAGGAACGCGATCAACTTGGCCGGATGAGCTACGAGGAAAAAATGGTCGCCGTCGTTTTTGCGACGACCGCCCTGCTCTGGATCTTCCGAAAAAAGCTGGAGGTTGGCGCCGTGGTCATCCCCGGTTGGTCGGATGCGTTACCTTTTGGCAAATACATCGACGACGGCACCATTGCCATCGGGATGGCCATCGTCCTCTTCTGCATCCCGAGTCGCCGCCGGGAGGAGGGTGACGAAGAGAACTCCCATCGCACCCTGCTCGACACCGGCGTCTTCGCCAAGCTCCCGTGGCACATCATCCTGCTCTTCGGTGGAGGGTTTGCCCTGGCTTCGGGATTCAAGAACTCAGGACTTTCCGAATGGATCGGGCAGCATTTCGCCGGAATGGAAGGAGCACCCGAATGGCTGCTGGTCGGAGCCGTCACTGGTGGCATCACCTTTCTCACCGAGCTGACCTCCAACACCGCCACCACCGAAATGATCCTCCCCATCCTCGCGTCGATCGCCTCGGCGGCGAAAATTCACCCGCTCGTGCTCATGGTGCCGGCGGCCCTCGCCGCTTCCTGTGCGTTCATGATGCCCGTAGCTACACCACCCAACGCTATCGTCTTTGCCAGTGGCCGCATCCGCATCGCCGACATGGTCAAAGCCGGACTCATCATCAACCTGATCAGCATCATCGTCGTCACCGCGATCTTTCTCCTCCTCGGTCCTGCCGTCTTTCAGATCGATCCTGACACGCTTCCCGACTGGGCGAAGGCAAGCGCTGCTTCACCTTGATTCAGACAGGGTTCTAAAATCGGCAGGCTTTTGTAATTGTCGATCGAATGTCTTTGCCGCTAGCTTTCCTTCACGCCAACATCATTCGCCCAGCTCTTCCGAAACAACTTCGGGGGCATGGCACTCTCTCATGGCATCCCGAACAAAAGACAGAAAAGCCGACTACATCTTCGGTCCAATTCTAACCGTGGTCGCCGTTTCCGCCCTCTGGAAAAACGAAACTCGATTCGACTACTTCAAAGCGGCCAGCAACGCGGTTCACGCCCCCTCTTTGCCTCAATCGTCAGAGGAACAGTTTCTGTCTTACACGGGAGACATGAACCAATCTCTCGAGCTATCCGGCAAATACATCGAAACCTTCACCGGATATCTCATCGTGCATCGAAGCGCTGAGATCTACTGCTGGGATCGAGATGAAGACGACGAGGGATTCGTCACTTGGAGCATGGAATGGATGAGCAGCGTTGAGAACAATTCGAGAAACAACGGCGTTGAGCAGAAACTGAAATCCGGTCGCCTCCTTCCTCCCAACTACCAAGTGGGTGATCTCACCGTGAATTCGAAGAAACTGGAGTTTGTCGATTCTCGCGAAATCATTCCGCCCGGTCCCTTGCCTAAGACTGCGGAAGGAGCTGACCTCGGTGTAGAAGCCCCCTACCTGACCCTGAACAAGGGCCGCTCCAATGGCCTCGGGGACGAACGACTCAGTTTTCGAGCGATCCCCGTTCCACCCACCGCGACCTGGTTCGGGAGGTTTTCCGGAGGCAAGGGAGTCGCTGACACGAGGGAAGAGCGACAGGGAATGATCAATCGCCTCATTCAAGATACCGGAGTACTCCACCATCTCGTCGCAGGAGAGAGAGACGTCGCCCTGATCACCATTCGTCGCCATATCAAACGCTTGAAATGGATCGTTCGCGGGATCGGAACCTTAATCATCGTGCTTGGATTGCTCTACTTCTTCAGCCACTTCCTCAAGTTCCTCTATCCCATCCCCATAGTCGGCCAAATCGCCGAGACCGGAGCTTTTCTTGCCGCGCTCAGTATCGGGCTGCCGCTTGCTGTCGGCACCATCGTGATCGGATTCGCGGCTGAGAATCCGCTGTTTCTGATTCCGATCCTCCTGGTGCTCATCGCCGGAATCTGGCTCCTCGTTTACCTGTCCAAGAAGCAACGGAAAACGGGGCAGGCCATCCGACAGTCGCTGGAAGCAGAACAGGGACAGGCACTGGAGACTAACGATTTGAAGAAACTCGAATACCGAGAGATGGCAGGTCTTCTCGCATCGAGTGGAAATCCGATAGGGACAAAGGAAATCAAGACGCTGGATGCCTTCGCGAAGAAGAGCGGATTCGAAGCCGAGGAGCGAGCGACCCTCCTCCAGGAAGTTCAGGATACCCCTCCTCCTTTGGATAAGGCAGAGTTTCACCTGGAGAATCTGATTCGACTCGCCCTGGCTGATGCCGTGTTAACTCCCCAGGAAGTGCGATCCATCAGAGAGGCCGCAACCCAGGCCGGATACAGTCGCAGTGGTTTCCGGAAGCTCATGGCAGAGGTGACGAAACAGGCAGAAAGCCTGAAAGCTTCCTGAGAGCGGCATCGAGTTTTGCCACCCAACAGGTTCAGGTCCCTCACTCAACCCTGTTGAATCCGCCCTCAGCCCCTGCTTGCACCGCGGCGCATCCGAATTACAGTCCACGCCACCCTAATTTCTTAGATCATGGCGCAGCGACGTAAGCAGTTCCCCTTCGACGAGTTTGAACCTCAGTGGCAAAAACACTGGGAGGATAACAAGACCTTCTCCGTGCCCAACCCGGGCGACGAAGGCTTTGATCCCGACAAGCCGAAGTACTACGTGCTCGACATGTTCCCTTACCCGAGCGGTTCCGGTCTCCACGTCGGCCACCCCGAGGGCTACACCGCCACCGACATCATCACCCGTTACAAGCGGATGAAAGGCTTCAATGTGCTTCACCCGATGGGCTGGGACGCCTTTGGTCTTCCCGCTGAGCAGCACGCTATCAAGACCGGCGAGCACCCTCGTATCAACACCCAGAACAATGTCGATACTTTCCGCGGCCAACTTCAGCGCCTCGGTTTCGCTTATGACTGGAACCGCGAAGTCAACACCACCGCACCGGACTATGTGCGTTGGACTCAGTGGATTTTCCTCAAGCTCTACAATTCCTACTTCAACGAGGATACCCAAAAGGCGCATCCCATTTCTGAACTCGAAGAAAAAGGATTCAGCCGGGAGGACATTGATGACCGTCGTCTTGCGTTCGTTGCAGAGACCCCCGTAAACTGGTCGCCTGATCTCGGTACTGTGCTGGCCAACGAGGAAGTGGAAGAGTGGCGCTCAAAGGGCCATACCGTAGAGCGTCGCCCGCTCCGACAGTGGATGCTGCGCATCACCGCTTACGCCCAGCGCCTCATTGATGAACTTGATAATCTTGACTGGCCCGAAGGCATAAAGTTGCTCCAGAAAAACTGGATCGGCCGTTCTGACGGAGCCGAAGTTAATTTTACGATCGGGGACGAAACAGTGACTGTTTTCACGACGCGCCCCGACACCCTTTTTGGTGCCACCTACATGGTGCTTGCGCCCGAGCATCCGCTCGTCGACAAAATCACCACTCCGAGCCTAAAAGACCAGATTGAGGAATACAAGAGTCGCTGCGCCGCCAAGTCAGATCTCGAACGAACCGAACTAGCCAAAGAAAAAACTGGCATTTTTACCGGCGCTTACGCCGTCAACCCGGTCAACGAAGAGAAGATCCCCGTTTATATCGCCGACTACGTGATGATGGGCTACGGCACCGGCGCCATCATGGCCGTGCCGGCACATGACACTCGCGACAACGAGTTCGCTGAGAACTTCGCCATCGAGATTATTCAAGTCGTCGAGGCTCCCGAAGGCAACGAAGATAAATGCTTTACTGGCAACGGCACTGCCATCAACTCCGGTTTTCTCAGTGGCCTTTCCACCGAAGAAGCCAAGCAGAAAATCTGCGACTGGCTAGAGGAGCGCGATCTCGGCAAGGGCACCGTCAACTATAAGCTTCGCGACTGGCTTTTTTCCCGACAGCGTTACTGGGGTGAGCCTTTCCCCGTTGCCTGGAAAGACGGCAATCATTACGCCATCAGCGAAGACGAACTCCCCCTGCTCGCTCCTGAACTTGAAGATTACAAGCCCACCGGTAATCCTGAACCGACCCTTTCCAAAGCGACCGATTGGGTCGAACTCGAAGACGGCAGTCTCCGCGAAACCAACACAATGCCCCAATGGGCGGGTAGCTGCTGGTACTACCTTCGCTACTGCGACACGGGCAACACGGACCGATTCATCAGCGAAGAGGCCGAGGCCTACTGGATGGGCAAGAACGGCAACCCTGGAGGTGTCGACCTCTACGTCGGCGGCACCGAGCACGCCGTGTTGCACCTGCTCTACGCTCGCTTCTGGCACAAGGTTCTATTCGATCTCGGCTATCTCTCCACGCCCGAGCCCTTCCACAAACTGGTGAACCAAGGACTAATTCTCGGTGAAGATGGACAGAAAATGTCCAAGTCACGCGGCAACGTGGTCAACCCCGACGACGTTGTTGAACAGTATGGCGCCGACTCGCTTCGCCTATACGAAATGTTCATGGGACCTCTTGAGCAGGTCAAGCCCTGGTCAATGAAAGGCGTCGAAGGCGTCTTTCGTTTCCTCGCCCGTGTCTGGCGCCTGGTCATGGACAATGATCAGGAAGGTAACTGGGTTATTAGCGAAAAGATCACCGAAGCTGAACCTGACAAAAAGGCAAATAAAGCGCTTCACGCCACCATCAAGAAGGTCGGTGAGGATATCGAAGGAATGGCTTTCAACACAGCTATTTCCCAAATGATGGTCTGCACCAATGAGCTCACCAAGCTCGAAAAAGTCCCAGTCTCATCCGTCATCACCCTGCTCCAACTGCTGAATCCATTCGCTCCTCATCTGACTGAAGAACTCAACGCTCGACTTGCGAAAGCGTTCGACTCACTCAGTAGCAATGGTTTGGCTGACCGTGAATGGCCTCAATTTATCGAAGAATACCTCCACGAGGATGAAATCGAAATCGTTGTCCAGGTGAACGGAAAGGTCCGCGACAAGATCAACGTACCCTCGGAGGCGGATAAAGACGAAGTCGAGAAACTCGCTCTTGAAAGCGAGAAAGCGCAGTCTTTCATCGAAGGCAGCACTGTCCGAAAGGTGATCGTCGTGCCGGGACGACTGGTAAATATCGTGGCGAACTAAAGTAAAAACTTTAGAAATTGACCCTCTTCTTAATATCTCTCTCTCATGTCTCTCTCGCTGCATTTCCGAAAAGCCAAACTCTCCGCCATGTCTCTGGCGAAGGTTGGTAACCCTGTGCGCAACGAGCCGCTACGCACTTCTCAGGCCCTCTGCCGCTTCAGGGATGACGAAGCCGAGTTGCTGACACACTGCTTTCTGAAATGTTTTAAGTCGCTCGAACTTCATTCGCTGACCCATCATACCGCATTAGAAAACAACGAGCTCCACAAATACGCCTCCGCCGTCTTCGAAGATAGCAATCAACTCCTCGAAGCCGGCGCGAACATTGCGCGCCACCTTCACGCGAAATCAAACCACCCAAACATTAAGTCCGGTGACCTCTGCGTGGCTCTGATTGATGATATCATTGTCTCGGGTGAAGCAACTCAGGCGATCAGCATCGTAAAGTCCGAGAGCAAGGTGCCCTTCCTCCAGATTTCGGAGCGGGACGGCGATCTCGTCCTCACGACCGAGCAGGGGATCTACCCCGAAAAAATCGACAAGGGCTGCCTCATCATCAATCACGGCAAAGCCGATGGCTACTCTATCTACCTCTTTGACAAGGGCGGCGGTAGCACCCAGTTCTGGATCAGGGATTTTGTCGGCGCTAAACCCGTCACTAATGACGACTACCTGACCAAACGCTACGCTGAGCTTTGCGTCCAATTCGCCGAAGAGGGTCTGGAAGAAGGTGCTCTCCAGGAAGACCGAATGGAAGTAGCCAGCAAAGCGATTAATTACTTAAACGAGACCGAAGAATTCAATATCGACGAATTTGAAATGACCGCCCTCGGAGAACCTGATCGTGTTCAGAAGTTTAAGGAATACAAAGAAAACTTCGAGGAAGAACATGGCCAACCTCTCAAGGAAAAGTTCTCCGTTTCCAAAAAAGAAGCAGAGAAAGCCGGTAACCGCCTCAAGAGCAAAATGAAGCTCGATGTCGGTGTCACAATGCAATTCTCATCCGGCTTCGTCCACGAAGCAGAGCGCTTTATGGAACGTGGCTTTGATGAGGATAAGCGAATGGAGTATGTGAAAATCTACTTCAACTCGGAGGTGTAGCGCAGAGAAGCGAGATTGCCCTAAAGGTCGGGTAAGACGACAACTCGATTACTTTGCCGAACAGCATTCCCTACTCCAGTTCGACCCCTTAAAAAAGGCCCCTCAGCCAAGCGAAAAAGGATTTGGGACACAATTCAGTGACTTACTGATATGTGCGAGATAGACACGGTAGCCGCGCTGCCTTCCTTTCTCTCTTGGAGATAGTTTCCTGCTTTAAAGTAGTAGGTATTATCCACAGGCCAATACTTCAAAACCTCCCGACCAAAAGTCTCAATCACCACTCCATCCATCGCGACACTAACCGCCTCTTCTGAAGCCTCGATTCGGCAAGTGTACCATTCTCCCTCATTTAACGGGAGGTATCGCTGCTGCACCTCGAAGTCTTTTAGTTTTTCTCCGGACTTACCCATGATCCGAAGGTGACCTTTGTGCCACAGACACTTCAAGAGAACCTTACTCTCCGGTTCGTGCCCATGGATCTGGGCAAACATTAGTTTCTCCGCCCCTTCCTCGAACGGCCCCACCTTAAAGCGAAACTCTAACGCTCCACCCTCCATTAAGGTCCACTCATACTCATTTTCCCCCGCGTCCCCTCCCATTTCCCTCAACTCGGAACGAGGATAATCGGTATTTTTCGTCGTTGCCCCGCCCGTCGGACAATAGAAGATCATAGCACCCCCTTCCCGACGAAAGAAGCGGGCATGTTCCCCGGGTATTGAATCGGGATCAGCGAGGTAACGCTCAAAGTCCGGATTGGTGACCTCCAGCGCCCCGCCCTTTTCGTTGGGCAGCGGAAGCGTCACCTTCCAGTTCTTTGGGTCAATCTCAAGGTCCGCCCAGCCGACAGCAGGGAAAGAAACCAGGCCAATAAGGAGCAGACACGACTTCATGACTGACATTTCTAGCAGAGCTTGCATTAAACGTGAAGCAACAGCTTCTGCTTCGGGGCAACTCCCGCTCGATTACTTCTTCGACCTATCAAGGCCATAAACAGGGCCCTCAGCGCGGATCTCCTCATGCAACTGGATCATTTGCTTCTTGAGCTCATCCAGCTTTTCTGGCTGCACCTGAGATAATTCAGTTGTTTCGTTAGGATCTTCTTTGAGATTATACATCGTAAAGTTGCCTAGTTCCGCCTCCTTGATGAAGTCCATGATCGCCATCCCTTCGGGCGGAGCCGCATCATTCACCGTAATTTCACGCTGAGGCAGCATGTTCGCAAGTATCTTGTTGTCGCCAACCCGCATCGTCACTTCTTTGCCTCCGCGTGCGTGGAAGAGCCACCACATCATAGGAATGGGTCGCTCCAGCTTTTCACTTTCGACGAAAGCAGGAAACACATTGATGCCATCGACGACTTTCTCCGGCTGGTAGTCCGCTCCAGCGGCCGCCGCAAGACTGGGAAGAAAATCCGTTCCGTTGACCGGCTCGCGACTTGTCGTTGCGGCTTTGATCTGTCCGGGCCAGCGAATGATCCCCGGCACCTTATAGCCACCCTCGTGCATGTGCCCCTTGGCACCACGCAGATCACCGGGTGAGCCAAAGCTGCTACCAGGGCGATGTTCAGGCCCGTTGTCGGAAGTGAAGATCACAATCGTATTCTCGCTTATCCCCTGCTCATCCAGGTAGTTCATGAGACGGCCGATGTGATGATCCAGCATCGTGACGCAGCCATAATAAGTGGGCCCTTGTCCTTCCTTGGAACCCCAGCTCACTTGGGGGCCGCCCTTCTTAATTGTCTTTGCTTTTTCTGCGACTTCTGCAGTTTCGTAGGGCTCGATAAACTCGCGAGCCGCTTCAACAGGAGTGTGCGGTTCACTAAACCAAAGCACGCTCATGAAGGGTCTTTCCGGATCACGATTTCCGATAAATTCCATCGCTTCGTCAACCACGATTTCTGACATCCAGCCCTCCAACTGATCCAAGGCTTCGCCATTTCTGAAAAAGCCTTTTGGGTTCTGACCAAAGTTCCTGGGATGTGCCAGCCAATGATTAAACCCATGATCGCCGGGATTAGGCTGGGTCCCGCTGATCAAGTTCGAGTCACCACTGCAGTGCCACTTGCCGGCAAACATCGTCTGATAATCCGCGCCTCCGATGACTTCGGGCAAGGTCAATTCGTCAGCCGGAATGTGCATTGACATAAAACGGGCCCAATCATACATCCCCACACGATAGGGGCTGCGTCCCGTCATAATAGCGGTGCGAGCTGGTGAACAGTTTGGACTCGCCGCATAGCAGTTGAGCAGTCTCAATCCGTCCTCAGCAAGCTGGTCGAGATTGGGAGATTGGATCACCGGATTACCGTAGCAGGCAAGATCACCGTAGCCCAAGTCATCCGCGAGCATGAAAACAATATTGGGACGATCAGCAGCAACGGAGCCAGCCAGAAGCATAAGAACTAAAGTAAGTAAGGAAAGTTTCATGGTCTCAAAATGTCCTATTAATCAATTCTGTTTTAAATCCGGATAGACACCTAATTACGTCGGGAAAAAATATTTTAAGCTGGATATCTCTCCAAAGTTCATAAAAGAACTTCGTAGTCCCTAGAAATCACCGTCTTCCTAACACGATCAGGTATTTTTTTGAAACAAGCTGTCACATCGAAGTCCTTATCGGACATACTTACCGAAACCCGAATAAGAATTGATCCACTATGAAGTTACCATTCCTACCATTATTGCTCGCCACATTCCTCTCTCAGATTTCACCACTTTCCGCGGACACCCTCCCCGATCCCGACGGTAAGCCCGCCGACATGTCTAAACCCGTTCAGGTATATATCCTGCTTGGTCAGTCTAATATGCTGGGTTTTGGAAAGATCGCGGGTGGAAAAAATGGTCCTGAGGGTTCACTCTCGCACGCTGTAAATGAAAAAGGTCTCTACCCCTACCTTATTGATGACGAAAGTAATTGGACCGAGCGAATGGATGTGCGCAATGTCAGGGTGATGGGCAGCGGCACCGGAGCTATAAAGCAATTTAACAATGAATGGATGACCATTGGAAAAAGCAATATCGGCCCTGAAATTGGGATTGGGCATTTCGTTGGCGAAGCGACCGACGCTCCTGTCTTAATCCTAAAAAGCTGCATCGGAAACCGAGCTCTTGGCTGGGATCTCCTTCCACCCGGCAGCGAAGGCTTCGAATTCACTGACGCAAAAGGGAAAACATGGGTCCACCCCGGCTACAAAGGATCACCCGATAAATGGGAAAAGGGAACCAAGCCCAATCCGATAACATGGTATGCCGGCACGCAATACGACGGAGATATCGCCCGAGCAAAATCAGTTTTGGAAAAGCTCGGAGACTACTACCCTGAGACTACGGAATATGAAGTTGCCGGCTTCTTCTGGTGGCAAGGAGATCGTGACAGCCGCAGTGCGGCTCTATCAAGCCGCTATGAACACAACCTCGCGCACCTCATCAAGCAGCTACGAAAGGATTTCGACGCTCCTGGCGCAAACTTTGTCTGCGCCTCTCTCGGTCAGACCGAAAAAGGAGCCACCGACGGAGGGGGCAAAATTCTCGACGCTATGCTCGCTGTCGATGGCAGTTCCGGGACATATCCGGAATTTAAAGGCAATGTCGCCGCAGTTTACACCCATCCTCTTTCGAAGGGTGGTAGTTCAGGTTCTCACTACGGAGGCAACGCGGAGACTTACATGAACGTCGGCGAAGCGATGGGCAAGGCGATGGTCGAATTGATGAGGCCGTGAGGCGCGGGCTAGATAGTTACAAAAGAGTTGTCCCCCAAGTCCGAATTTTAAATACGTTAGCTCATTCAGCCAACCTTTCGCGATGAATTCATCCCACCACCGCTGTTTCACCGCCCTGATCCTCTGCCTTTTCGTAACGAGAGCTCCAGGCAACGACGAAGCAACTTCCCTCAACCTGACGGAAGTAGGAGAGAAACTCGAGGCGCACTGGTCTGGGCAACTGGAGTCGCTCGGTTCTCAACTGGCGCAGCAAATCCCGAAGCCGGAGCAAGCCAAGGACGAAACGCTCAATCAGTTTCTCATCAGTGACTCACTCGATGCGGCTCTCGCCAAATACGTCGTTCTGAAAGAAGCCACGCCTGCCGGTCTGGCGCGGTTTGCCCAGCAAGATCGGGATCAATGGCAACTCGTCGAAGGACTGCTAGCCGATCCTATCTTAATGCGGCAAATGCTTGTGGCTGACGGCGCCAAAGCAAAATCTCTCGGACGCAACGGCTTTGGACCCGCCGAATACGGCAAGGCGATTCAGATCTACACCGACATCCAGGAAGCGAGTGAACATGCCTCTTCGGGTATCTTCCAGCGGTTGGCGCTCGCTGTCAGTCTAGAACACGCTGTTCCGTTGGTTCAGGCCAATCCCGAAGCGTCTGTCGGAGCACCGGCAACGATCGATCCCGTGAAGCGTTATCTCCATTACGAAAAAGCCTACCTCGATGGAGAGTTGGATTCGACCTTCAGCCAATTAACGACTTGGGATCTGCGCATGGTGGTGAATGGAGACGAGCCGGATGAGACGCTTGTCTGGGGTCGTGAAATGTTGCGCAACTACCGCCCCGATCACATTTACAACGAAAACTTCGGCTGGCGCTACGTGAACATTGTCACCTCTGATGTGAAATATGGATCACAGGATGTAAAATATGATCGACCCGAACTGCAGAAGTATCAGAACATGCTAATGAACGGCGGTGTGTGTGGTCGCCGTGCTTTCTTTGGGAGATTCATTCTTCGATCGTTCGGGGTTCCCACGACAGCCCGCCCCAGCCGAGGGCATGCCGCTCTCGCCCACTGGACACCTAGGGGCTGGGTCGTAAATCTCGGAGGAGGCTGGGGTGCCGGCTGGACCTCAACTCTCTACGTGAAAGATGTCGACTTCCTTGCCACTACCCAGGCCAGAGCTAATTCGGAAGCTTACCTTAAAGTAAAGCGTGCCCAGTGGGCTGGTGACGTCCTTGACGAAAAGCGTAGCTACGGCACAAATGAAAAAGAAGAGTCCGGATTCTGGAATGGTATCTCCCTTCAAGTGCAGCGCGCTATCATTGATCAATCAGACGCCGTTACACTAGCCGCGCTGGGTGAAGATCTTGGCGAGGCAAATGAACCGACCGTCGCAGAAAAGGTCATGGCTTCTCCCGTCACGGACGAAGATAAGAAGATCATCCAGAACTCTGATGGCAGCATCTCGATCCCGGCCGCGGCATACAGCAAGCCATCAGGCAATACTCGTGAAGTGCTCGCCATGAAGAGCTTCGATGGTGGCCTTCAGATTTTTCTGCCTCGCTTTTTCCCTCAGGGAAAAACCATCATGCGGGGCGGCACCTGGAAAGGCGAACCTGATGCATTGGCCTCTGGAAAACGCATGTTGAGCGGCGGCTACGGCAAATACGAAAACTGGGGGCTGCGCGCTGCGATGACCGCTCCTGAGGGTAAGACTCATGAGATCACCCTAAACCTAGGGGACGGTGTCACCATGGAGATGGTCTATATCCAGCCGGGAATTTTCGTCATGGGTGGCGAAAACGAAACCGACGGTCGCTTCGAGTGCATTGAAATTCCGAAACACGAAGTGCAACTGACAAGAGGTTTCTACCTCGGTAAATACGAAGTGACGCAGGCTCAGTATGAAACCATCATGGGCTTCAATCCTAGTAAGTCCACTAAAGACCCGCGCTGCCCGGTAGATGACGTCAGCGAATCGGATGCTGTTTTATTCTGTGGCAAAGCCGCCGAAAAAACCGGTTTTGATATCCGACTTCCCAGCGAAGCTGAATGGGAATATGCCAGTCGTGCCGGAGCAGACTCCAAGTGGTTCTTCGGTGATGATCCCTCGGTAATCGGCGAGTATGCCTGGTTCAAGGAGAATGCCGGAGGGAAGTCTCACCCGGTCGGCCAACTGAAACCCAACCCATGGGGCCTCTACGATATCTACGGAAACGTAACCGAAAGAATTGCTGACAAATACGAGAAAAACTATTACTCAAGAAGTCCCAGGGTAGACCCCGCAGGCCCCTCACCCGGCACCATGTCCCATCTTGAGTACGTGATAACTGTTCCCAAGGCCGGTGATTACCATTTTACAGCTCGAGTCGTCACTTCAAATTATAACCAGCAAATTTGCATTTCCACTAATGAATCGAGCTCCGAGATCACTAAGGAAATGCCCTTCACTGAAGGCCTTTGGAAAGAATCCGAACCTGTTACCCTAACTTTAAATCAAGGTGAAAATGTAGTACGGATGTGGCGGAATAAACCGCCCCAATATGGACTGGCAATCGGAGGATTCACACTCGCTCCCGCTCTGTAAAAATTCACCTTTTACTTTCCGCTAAACGCCGCGCCGCTTCCCACTCCAACTTTCCGAAACTCTTCCCGGTGTAGTTGTCCTGAACAATCTGATAGGTGTTTTCAACAACAGGTTGGGCTACCGTAAAGTAGTCATCCCGATGTTTTGTAGATGACAGAACATGCAGTTGCACCCGACAGGCTTCGACCATCTGATAGGTCAGGAAAAAGGCTTCATGAACCGTTTTTCCCACAGTGATTGACCCATGGTTGCGCAGCAGCAGTACCTTGTTCGAAGGACCAAAATCGGACACCATGCGTTCACAGGTATCAGCCTCTTTATTCGTCGCGTGCTCATAAGAATGATAAGAAATAGGACCAAGATCCATTGAGTAAGTGGACAGACCTCGAATCAACCCCTCCCTCAAACTGGCGACAGCCACCACTTCCGGGACGTGAATGTGCATCACCCACTTGTCAGCTCTCTCCGATGTGTGAATTGCTGAGTGAATCTTAAATCCCGCGGGATTGATCCCTAAAGCGGTCGATCCCTGATCGATAACTGCGCCATTCGCGTCAACTTTAACGAGGGACTCTGGTGTGATTTCCTCCCAGAGCAAACCAAACGCATTAATCAAAAACTCGCCCTCTATGGGGCCTTTTACCGTGATATGGGTGTGGATTAGATGCGTCCACCCCAGCATCGCAAAAACATGGTAAGCTGAGGAAAGTTCCTCCCTCAGATTCCATTCTTCTTCACTGACTCGATCCTTCACCTTGTTCATGGCAATTGATCAGCAAGTTCGACAAGTTTTCCTATAAGACCACACCGGTAATTTCGCCTTCGAAAACAAACTTATCCCCGACGAAACCTTGGGCTTCAAAACTAGCCATGCGTGAACGCAGTCGAGTCGCTTTAACCACCATGACAAGATCATCTCCTGGTTCGACGCTACCGCGAAACTTCACCTTATCAACGCCGGCAAAGCCAAAGAATTTTTCACCTTCTGGGTCAAACTTGAGATGGAAAATCAGTGAACTTACCTGAGCCGCCATTTCAATCATCAGGACACCCGGCATGAGAGGTCGGCCGGGAATGTGGCCCCGGATCCAAAATTCCTCCTCGCTTTGGTGCTTAAAACCTACGGCCATGCCTTCTTCCGCATCAAAAGCAATTAACTTGTCGAGTTGTTCAAACTCGTAGCGCTGACGGTTCAAGCCAAGCACTTGCTCTTTGGATAAAGCCTCATTGTTAGGATCGAGAGTCGCAGGATCAATTATTGGTTCAGATGCCATAGGATAGTTTCCGAGGATAACGACTCTACAGTGAACCGCCTTTCTGATTAGTAAAGGCCTCAGAAATATGCTTTCGTCACCGAATTAGCGGCAGATTTTGTCGGCGGCAGCGATTTATGGGCTGAATTCTTCGATCTCGGGAAAACGGCCGCCCACCTCACCTACCTAATGAAACTTACAATTCTAGCCCTGACCGCTTTTTTGTTCTCTCTTTCATCGGGGCAGGCAATTACTTCGCCCAATCGACCCAATGTTATCCTTATTCTGGCAGATGACCTTGGATGGGCTGACACCACACTCTACGGCCAGACTAAGCTTTACGAGACGCCCAACCTCGAGCGTCTCGCAGCACGTGGAATGACGTTTAACAATGCGTATTCCTCCCACCCGCTTTGCTCACCCACCCGCTCCAGCATTCTCAGCGGACAGAACCCGGCCCGAACCGGATTCACCACACCGGGAGGTCACACGAAGGAGGTTCTCTATGAACCCGTCGCTAAGGCGAGTGGTTCACCCAACCAGAAAAGTAACGTGGTCAAGTCCTCCACCCGACTCGACCCAAGCATGCCAACATTGGCTGTCGTGCTCAAGAATGCCGGCTACGAGACCGCCCACTTCGGCAAATGGCACCTTGGAGACGGTCCCCACTCGGCACTTAAGTTCGGCTTCGACGTTGATATCCCCAACTACAACGGCCCCGGACCCGGTCGCACCTATCTAGCACCCTGGACCATTCCCGGCCTTGAAGGCGAACCCGGCGAGCATATCGAGGACCGCATGGCTAAGGAGGCCGTTAGTTGGTTGAAAAACCGTGATCGCACCAAACCATTCTTCATGAACTACTGGCAGTTCTCCGTTCATGCGCCCTTTGGTGCCAAGCCGGAACTCATTGATCGCTACCGCTCGAAAATTGATCGTACTTCCACTCAGCAATCTCCTACCTACGCCGCCATGTTACATTCGATGGACGATGCTATCGGCACTCTGCTGGACGCTATCGATGAGGAGGGAATCGCCAACGAAACCATCATCCTTTTTACCTCCGACAATGGTGGCAACCAGCACTGTGGCCTCGAAGAGACCGACATCAACGGCGAAACCTTCATCACACCCGTCACCAGCAACGCGCCACTCCTTGGAGGCAAAGGCAACATCCACGACGGAGGGATCCGCGTACCTGGCATCGTCGTTTGGCCTGGCATCACAGAGTCGGGGTCACGTAACGACACTCGCGTCCAGTCGACTGATCTTTATCCAACCATTCTCAGTATGCTGAAAATCAATCCTCCAGCGAATCATCCCATCGACGGTGTCGATTTCTCGGTCGCCCTCGGTGGAGAGGAGCTCGAGCGGGCACCTATGTTCACCTATGTACCGAGCTACGGCAACACTCCCAAATGGTTGCCACCGTCGATGGCTGTGCATCATGGTAGGTGGAAACTGATTCGAACCTTTCACCACGGTAAGAACGGTGCTCATCAATTTCGTCTCTACGACGTGGAGAATGACATTGGAGAGACCAAGAACCTCGCTGCAGAGCAACCCGAAACCGTTCAGCGACTCGACGCCCTAATCGACGATTTTATTGCCGAAGTTGAGGCCGTCGTTCCTACCGCCAATCCGAACTTCAACCCCGTCCAGTTCGATGCCTCCAAGATCGGCATCCAGGCCGGCGGACTCAAGATGCCATCGGCAACCAAGACATCCCGTCAGCCTATCACCATGACCACGGTCAAGGATCCAGCCCTCCAAGGTTGGATTGCGCGAAATGCAGAGATCACCTCTGACTCGACCCGGATCGTCATTAAAAGCGTCGGCCGCCATTCCTTTCTCGCCACCAACAAGGTCCGCAGCGAGGGAGCCACCGAAGTGAAACTGAAGATCCGTGGTGACGGTGAAGGCAGTCTTCAATGGCGCACCGAAGATCAGGAGAAATTCCTTGAAACTCAGTCGGAGTTATTCACGGTGAAAGGAAACGA
>PBSY01000048.1 GCA_002726915.1 Verrucomicrobiales bacterium
ACCGGAACGCCAAGAAGGGCGAGGAATCCAAGCGGGTTAGCGAAAGCGATCGGCATGTTAGACGAGTTGTATGGCTCCTGCCTGAATGGCTTCAAGTTTCATCGCCTTCTCGAACGTTCCGTGAGCCGGAATGCGAGCGAGCGGGGCCTGAGCTTTAATGGCTGCTGCTTTCCATCGTTCGAAGTGATTATGGTAAGTTTTGAGGTAGCTTTTAAGAAGCGGAGGATCGATGCGTCGGTCATGTTTGGAGCCGCTTTCGGTCTCGATAAACTCGTAGTTTCCATTCCAGTCGGGGTTTGACTCGTCTCTTGAAAACGGGCAAAGAATAGCGGCCCGTCCGTTATTGTGTTGGAGTCCTCGAATAGTGGACTCGGGGGCGGCTGGGAATAAAGCGTCACTGAGGAAAATACGCAGTGATCGTGTTCGAAACGGAATAATCGCAAGATTAGGTGTGATTGAAGCTTCGACTTCAGGAAGAGACTCGGCCGCGTCTGCCCAATGGTGGTTCAATATGCATTGTGTTTCAGCATGTTTCCAGTGATCTCCTTTGACAAGAAAAACGCGGGCGCTGGCGGCAGCCTGTTCTGCGGCGAAGAAACAAAAGTAGAAAAGTTCGAGTACACGTCGCGACTTTTCTTCAGTCGCGAACATGGAACCTGACACGTCAAGAATGATCTCAACGATTGGGCGAACTTCTTCACGATAGAGTTTCAGGGTATAGTCGCCAGTCCGCGCAAAAGTCTGCCAATTTATATGCCGAGGATCGTCACCCGGTAGGTATTGGCGATGATCCTGAAAGTCCAGTGAACTGCCGACCCCTGAGCCTGCGTAGTCACCAGGATTACCCTTCCAGTTTTGATCTTTCAGAGGCAGGGTGAAAAGGCCAGTGTAGGCCCGACAGCGGCCAGACAACTGATTTAGATCAATATTTTCTGAGAGAAAAGGCATCAGTTAGAGCGACTGAGGCAGCGAAAAAATTCTGCGAGGGACTTTCGACTTCGGATTAAGGGAATTCCGATGCAGAGGATAGTGGTGCAGGGAATGATGAAGAGAAACTGAATGTTGTTTAGCTCTGAATTTTCGAAGGCGAACATCAGGACCGAGGGCAGTGGTAGCAGCGTGAAGATGAGTTCTTGCCAACTCCCGGTAGCGATGTCGACAGCGGCTTTCACCATGATAGTGATACCGCCGATGATCGCCTGAATTAGCAGGTAAAGAGCAAAGGTGAATTTTGATCCGGTGTGTGAGGGGAAGAAAAGTGAGATGATAGCAAGAGGAAAGATCACGATGTTGCAGGCGCTTAGATAAACTAGAAGACTCTGGCGCTCCAGATTGCTTCCGCTCGACTGATCCCAAAAAACGAGACTGGCTATCAGGCTGATTGTCGCGACGACAAAGAAAAAGATACCCGAGAGCCACCCCGGTGTCAGGAATAGCCCGAAAAATCGCGTAATTGGATTCTTGGAAAATGGCTGCACGACTCGTGTGAAAATTGGCAGTGGTTCCGTAAGGGCATCTACTGTCGCAACGCAGAGAAGGACGCTAATAATTATTGGGTTTACAGGAACAGGATCATAACCGAAGAGGAGGCCAAGTCCGAAACAAAGCCCGGTTGCGAGGAGTGCCGAGAGGCGTTTTCGAGTCGCGTGATTCTCCGAGAGGGAAGATATCCGGCTGGCTCCGAAAGCAAGGAAGTAGTAGGTGCCAAAGGCACCAATTAGAAGGATAAGGAACAAAAATCCCCATTCCATTGTAGAGCCAGAGTTGTTGATAAGAACTTCGCTCACAAAGGCACCTAGAGCCGAAAGGAGTATGGCAAGCCCGATGCAAGCGACACCTCTTACGAGGATATTTGGGAAGGCTGAGCAGCCTATGGTGATGGCTGTAGCAAGAGCAGAACCAATTCCAATCAGGGTGAGGGCAATGAGGTCGACGATGAAATTGACGTTGCCGAGAAAGTAGCGAATGACGAGATAGGGAAGAACGCTAGCAGCAAAAAGGATGCCTTGCGCATTGAGTGCTGTCCATTTTCCAAGGGTGACTCGCCATCCGTTAAGCCGGGTCATGTGGATCAGATCCATCGTGTTCGACTGATATTCGGAGCTGAGAGCATTGAAGCCGCGAAGCGGCTGAATGAAGAGCAGCACCGAAATAATCACAAACCAGAAAAAGAAATCAGAGTTGGAATCGCCCGGAGCGCTTAATGCGGTGAGCAGACACAGCATCATAAAAGTGTGTAGCAGGATAAAGGCGATAACGAACATGTTAGTTCGCATACCCTGACGTAGCTCTTTGACAAGCATTGGGCTGAGACGCGAGGAGAAATCCGCCATGCGTTTGGCAAGGGTTTCCAAATCAGCTGTTGATGTTTCGTTCATGCGTCAAAGTTACATCAATCAGCTTACCCCCAGTGTGCTTGATTCTTCGATTTCTCCCAGAATTTCAATAAATGCATCCTCCAGTTTTCTTTCCTCTTGGTGAAAATCTATGATCGAAAGACCGTCGCTGATCATCCGGCGAAGAACCTGAGCGATGTCCTCGTCTGCGGCGGGTTCAACTTCAATACGACCGCCTCTTTTGGTGGAATCGCGAAAAGTTACGCCGGGGGCCAAGGATGCCCACTCCTTAAGTTTTTCAGGCGGGTCCTTCAATTGGACTTCAACGAGGCATGTGCTGGATTTCTTTTTACGGAGATTTTCGGAGCTGCCGTGATGAATGATTTTTCCTTCATTGATAAAGAGGAGTGAATCGCACATCTCATCCAGTTCTGAAAGAATGTGGGAACTGATGAAGACAGTTTTTCCGTCTTCAGCGAGAATACGGATGAGGTGCTTTAGTTCAACTCTTGCTTTAGGATCTAGCCCGGCCGCAGGCTCGTCGAGAACCAGCACTTCGGGATCGTGGAGGAGGGCCCGCCCTAGACAAAGGCGTTGCCCCATTCCTTTACTCAGTTTGTCGATCAATCGATCGGCTAGCGAGGCGAGGTCAGTGAACTCCATCACTTCTACGATACGGTTAATGCGTTCTTGCCCCTGGTATCCAAGGGCCCGAGCAAAAAAGTCTAGATATTCCACCACCGTCATATTTTGGTAGGTGCCATAATTGTCGGGCATCCAACCTATCTTCCTCCGAACCTCCGCGGGATAGTCAACCACATTGATTCCACAGACCTTGACTTCGCCAGAGTTGGGATAGTCTAGCGTGGCAAGAATTCGCATTGTTGTGGTCTTGCCGGCACCGTTCGCGCCGACGAATCCGACAACCTGGCCGCGGGAGATTTCGAAGGAAATATTGTTCACGGCCTGAATGCCGCTGAAAGAGCGAGTCAAATGGGTTACTTCGATCGCTGGAGGATCTGATGGTTTGGGGGTATTGACGATTTTCTCCCCTTGAGTCTGGTTGGTCTCGTCTTCCGGTAGATCACTCATTTTCAAAGGAAGGTTGGGTGCTCAAAGCCATCCCTGTTAGAACGACAACTTCTCGTTCCCAGTCGATGCTGGGGTGAGACGGGATCGGGAATGACCCCGCCGATTTGGGGATTGCAAAATAGCGTTCGCGTTCGTTAGCAAGAGTTAGAATACGTTTGCCGAGTGCCTTGCTGAACGAATCCGTAGAGCCCTTGAGCCAGTTCTCGAAGGCCGCACTGCTTGAGGGTTCGAGAGGGATAGGGCTGCCAGGTGCGATGACTGCGTCTTCGGGAGACACCCATATTTTGCCATCGACTCCGCGGAAGTAGAGCGAAGTTATCGCGACCGGGAGACTCGAAATCAAAGAAGGGGGGGCGCCGTCGGTTTGAGTCGCTTCCATCTCGATGCGGGCTCTGGTCGGTTGTGACGAACGAATCGAGAAACCTTGCTCTGATCGGCTGCGAAAAAATCCACCGCCATAGCGCTGGCCCTTGAAGTGGTATGCAATGTTTCGGGCGGAAGAAGATGAGAGTGGATTGAAAACACTGTTAGGCAGGTTCACTGGATCCATTACCATCTCAGCGTTCGCATCAAAGCCAGATTGCAGCACCACTCCAGTTCGGCTGACTTGCTCTTGGGTAAGGTAAAGTCGCATTTCCCCCGGTTGAGACTGAATATCCGCAAGGGTTGCCCGATAGCCACGCCCGCCGAGACCATCTTCGAGGAAAATGATGACAACGATAATGAGACAGGCGGCTACTGAAATAATGGGGGTGGTATAGAATAAGCGATGCCTTTGTCCTTTCTTCGCAAAGTGAAATAAGTTCACCGGCGCTACGACAATGGCGAAGATGAGAAGTGGTATGAGAATGAGTCCCGGATTGAACTTTTTTTCTCCGAATTCGCTTCGAAGAGTCCAATCGCTTCCAAAATAGCTTTCGAGTTCACTACTGCGCCTTGGTGTCTCTTCGATCTTTGTATAATCGTCCACGATGGAGACGTTCAGTTGGTTCCCATCCCATTTTTTGACGTGCACTTGGCCGAGGCTGAGTTGTCCGCTTTGTGTTGCTTTGACTCGTGTTCGAACTCCGTCGATCCCTAGATCGGTGATAGCGAAATTCTTTTGTGATTCGGGCACAAAAATGTCTAGTCGGCCTCCCATTCGGACCCATTCGAGGAGGCTTCTTGTCTGGGTATCGTTGAGACCCTCCCATGACTTGAGGTCGATTAGAAGGCAATCGAGCGAGGAATAACCTCTCCAGTTGATGGGTAGCTGTTCCGGCAGATACGGTAGGGCAAAACGTGCGTCGCCGGGGGTTCGATTCTTAACATGTTCGTCGAGTTCAAACCGACTGCGACGAGCCAACGCCTTACTGATGCCAATTGCAGGGAAGATATCATTCGCCTCATGACCAATGGAGCGTGTCAGTTGACCGAGGCCGGGTGAGGTAACGTTTACTCTAACGTTGCGATAAGTGTAAGTGGCGAAGCGCGGTGCCAGTGGCAGATAAATTTCGCGAGTGACGACAGCGCCGTTCTCGACCAAAATAGATTCAGTAATATCGGTGGAGAGCTTTCGAGAAGCGCTGTCGCCAATGTTGACTTTCCATGTTCGATCTTTACCAGACCGATTGGAAATAGTTATTCGGAACGGAGTAGATCCTTGTTGACCTGCAGGGGCGAATACTGCATCGACCTTTACAGAGGTATTTCCCAGTTCATTAAAGGTTTCGTTAAGGATTGATACCTGAGCCTGAGCAGAGGTAGATATCAGGCAAAAGACAGTGGCGAGAACGAAAGCGCGGAGGATTGGCATATCTCAGGGTGGTCTTTTGGGGACGATACGTATTTGCTGCAGAATCCTTTCAAGCTTCCTTGAGAGTCGCGGGTAGATCCATGTCTTGTCTCGGGACTTCTTTGAGAAGGGCTTCTACGATACCTCGATTACTGAGCCCCTCGATGCGAGCTTCATATTCAAGAATGATGCGGTGTTGAAGCACTGGGATGGCAACATCCGCTACGTCTTCAAAGCTTGCGTTGATTCTTCCGGCCATTAGAGCCCTCGCCTTCGCTGCTGAAGCCAAGCCGAGAGCGGCTCGAGGGCTCGCTCCGAATTTAATCGAGTTGGCTGTTTCAGAAACTCCGCGATGGGTGCCGTCGACAAGGCGCGATATATAGGAAGCGACCACGTCGGGAAGATAAATCTTACGAACCGCGTTGTTGAGTGCGACCAGTTCTTCAGTGCTCAACACGACGGGAACCTCGGGTTCGACCCCCATTTCGCGGTTTTGAATAATGGTCTGCAAAGTTTCTGCGGAATTGCGCTGGACCTCAAGTTTGAAAAGGAAGCGATCGAGTTGGGCTTCGGGGAGCGGGTAGGTTCCTTCCAACTCGATCGGATTCTGAGTCGCCAGAACGAAGAAGGGGAAGGGGAGTTCGTGGGGTTCGCCGAGAACGGTAACACGTTGTTCCTGCATGGCTTCGAGCAAGGCTGACTGCGTTTTCGGAGAAGCACGGTTGATTTCGTCGGCGAGGACGATATTGGCGAAAATGGGACCTTCCTGAAAGACAAATTGGTGCCCCTTAGCGGTATCTTGGAGAACGGGGTTGCCCGTAATGTCGCCCGGAAGAAGGTCGGGAGTGAATTGGATCCGCTTGTTCTTGAGTTCCAAAGTCTTAGCAAGGCCCTTCACCAATTCGGTTTTACCAAGCCCTGGCAGGCCTTCGAGCAGTATATGGCCGCGGGCAAGGAGGCCTGTAATAACCAGTCCAATGAGGTCCTCCTGTCCAAAGAGTAACTGATTGAGAGTTTCTTGCAGGTCTTTTACTTTTGAGGCGTGGGCGGTGATTTCAGCTTCATCTAACGGCATTAGGGCATTGAACGGGGTTGCCCCTAATCTGCAAGGAGAAAAGGAAGCTTTTGATGGGTCAATTTTCGGGAAACTACTAAAAACTACCGTTTGATTTTTTCGTGAACGCAGTTAACAAGTTGCGCTTCCCGCAAACGTTGCGGAATTCCCGAATTCGGGAGCTTACAAAAGGAAAAAGCAAAATGGTTAAAATCAGATTGAGACGCGAGGGCACAAAAGATCGCCCCTATTACAAGATTGTGGTGACTGACGGTCGGGCGCGTCGCGAAGGACCTTACATTGAGCAAGTGGGCACTCATAATCCAATGAAGGATTCCGTCGAGACAAAGCTGGATCTCGCAAAGATTGATGAGTGGATCGGTAAGGGCGCCCAGCCCTCCGATACTGTGCGCAGCCTGATCAAGAAAGCCCGACAGTCCGAAGCATCGGCCTAGCGTCACCCCATGACTTAGGGGAAGGTGTTCCGATCGGGAACCTTCACTTGGTTTGCGACAATGGAGGCTGAGCTGGCAATTCAAGAATTTCTTGAATATGTCGTCGTGCAGTTGATCAAGCACCCGGAGGAGGCCAGCGTTATCCACGAAAAAGATGATGAGCTCCACCTATACAATATTCGTCTTCACCCCGATGATGCTGGTCGTGTCATCGGAAGAAACGGCAAAACGATAGGTGCAATACGCAGCCTCGCTGTTGCTTCAGCACAACGGCATGGGATTCACATAAACGTGAGACTCGAAGACACAGAAACCTGACAAAAGTTTTTTTGAGTTTTTAGCCTCAAGTATCTGGAAGCTCTGAAGCCTGTGATGTCCCCGCAGTACAGGTGAAAGTTGTAGAAAACCTTTTTTCTTTAATCAGTCGAGCGACATACATCATTCGTTTGGCTTAGCATTCTATTTGGTTGACCAGTGCAGAGACGCCCCTATATGAAGCTCGTCTCCTGTGCGCTCCGCAGAATCTTGTTGATTTCTTCCGAGGCGAAGGTTTTACAGGGAGCTTTTCGATAAAGTATCTCGCGGAAAAAGCAGAACACACCAGCAATGAAAAAAAGTTAGGAATAGGCCGATTTGGGTCTTTACGCGGAAGAATTTTCTGTCGTAGGATCGCGGCCCTACTGTGGAGGCGTTCCTCTTAATAAAACGTTTGAAAGACCTGAAACTCTTATGAAAACTCTTGTCACAACTATCGCTGCGTTTGGGCTTTTGGTCCTATGCGGTAATGCACAGCAACCGATTCGACTTGCGGTCGGCGACGTAGACGTCAAGTCGATGGCCGTTGAATCTCAGCAAACCCCCGAGTTCCAGGCGAGTGGTCCGAAGCCCAAACGCGTCCCAAGCCCCCGTCAATGGCTTGAGTTGGAAGTCGAATTCGAAGTCGATGGCGATAGGGACGCGGTAGTTCCTGAACTGCTGTTTCGCTACTACATCGGCATGAAGGATCAGGCTGGCCAGTCGCTTGTCCTTACTGGTGACGTGACTCACACCAATGTAGTTTGCGGAGAAGAGAACTACTCGGCTGTCTACGTGTCTCCTGACACGCTCGGGACGATCACTGGCGATTACCGTCGTTTTCAGACGAATGCTGTTGAGGCGTATGGCGTTGAGGTGTATTACAATGGTGTAATCGTCGGCAGGGACTCCTCTCTAAGTGGTTCCAGACCCTTCTGGGAAGCTCTTTCCACGCGTCCAGGAGTGCTCGCAAAACATGAAACACCATTTGCACTTTTGTGGCTAGATCGCTACGCTGGTGTGAAGAAAGCCAACTAAATAATTGGCTTCTACCTTCCTTCTTTTATAGGCAATCATGGCTGACGACCGCATCATCACATTTAACCTCGGCTCCCAGCAGGTGACAGGGGCTGTGTTTTCGAAGACTTCCGGTGGTGGCCTTCGATTGAACAAAGTTGAAAAGAGGGAATTCACTGGAGACCCGTCCGACGAGGATGCGGCCGCTCAGTGTGCAGCCTCGCTCAAGGAAATTGTCGCTTCACTCAAGGCTCGTGGTGCTAAATCAACCTACGTGGTGTCCTCTTTTCCCGTTCTGATGAAATTTGCGAGTTTGCCAGCGCTAGATGGCGAGCAGGTGGATCAGATCGTTGAGTTTGAGGCTCAACAGCAGGTGCCTTACCCAATTAACGAGGTGGTCTGGGGCTACCAGTTAACGGGGGACCCTGACGACATTGAGGTTGAGGTAGTCCTCGCTGCTGTGAAATCGGATGAGTTGACCGAAATTGATGAAATGGTTGGAGGTGCCGGCCTCAAGTCACAAGGTGCTGAAGTGGCTCCCGTCGCTCTTTACAACGCTCTGCGATTTAATTATTCCGACGTTGAGGGCGTGACACTTCTTGTCGATATTGGAGCTCGCACAACTGACATGATTTTCATGGAGGATGGCAAACTGTTCATCCGGACGGTGAAGATTGGAGGCTCTGATATTTCTCGATCACTCTCCAAAGAGTTTGGCGTCGATTACGTGGTAGCCGATCACCGCAAAGTGGCTGAAGGATTTGTAGCCCTTGGGGGGGCTTATGCTGACCATGAAGACCCGGAAATTGCGGCTATTTCCAAAGTAGTTCGTAATTCGCTGACTCGTCTGCATTCTGAAATTATGCGGACGATCAATTTCTACCGCAGCCAGCAGGGAGGTTCTGCCCCTACACTAATACTGCTCAGCGGAGCTACCTCAGGTCTTCCGTTCATTCGTGAGTTTTTCGCCGAAAAGTTGGGCCTTCCTGTTGACCACTTCAACGCTTTTCGAAACGTAACAGTGTCGGGATCGGTGGATCAGGATTTTCTTAGCCAAAATTCGCACACTATGGGCGAGTTGGTTGGGAGTGCCATCAATCAGATGGGTGAAGCTCCCGTGGAAATGGAGTTAATTCCGGAATCAGTCCAGGCCTCGAAAGCTTTGGATAAGCGGAAGCCGTCTCTAATCTTGGCACTACTCACTGTTGTTGCTCTGTTAGGAGCTCTTGGGTTCTACTTTTCGAAAGCTGCTGCGATCGCTTCTTCCAAGGCGGGGAGTATCGCTACGAAAGGTGATGATCTTAAAAAATACAATAGCGAGATCGAAGATCTAAAAGATCAAATCGAGAGTATCAACGGGAAGAAAAAGCCTTTCGTTGAATCGATTCGACATCGTGTCTACTGGGTCCAAGTATTTAACTATCTCGGCGAGAAAATGGATAGTGATGTCATGTTTATGACAATGCTTGAACCTCTTGCTGACGGGCAGCCAGTCATACCTAATGAAGAGGGAGGGTTGATGGTTGTTGCTGCTGGGACTGAAGCAACAGTCGATTCTTTTGAGATTAAAGGTCTTTGGAGGGAAAATCCCCGCGGACCGGAGGTAGTCTACGATTACTTCAAGCGTCTAAAGGAAGATTCTGAGTCAGAATCTGGAAATTCACTTTTTGATTTAAAAGATGTGGATATCGGTGAAGTGGTGAAAGTAACAGCGGGAACATCGGGAGACCGATACGCCTACGATTTCCGGATGGTTTTGCCACTTCCTGAGGCGAATCAGGTGAAGTTCACCAAGTAAAGTTTCGACAATTAATGAATCATAAAACCTGGTTAGCCGTATTTGGAGTCTTTGCCTTGGTGCTCGTTGGTGGCGCTGGATTTTACGCTTTTTCGGGCTATGGAACTTACTCCGACGAAGTCTCAGGATGGGACTCCAGCGTTGGGACCATTGAAAGCCTCGAGCGGAGGGTGCCATACCCCAACAAGGAGAATGCCGAGGCCTTAAAGGAGGGGGTTAGTAAATATGATGGCGCGGTGCAAGAACTCTATCAGAGTCTGAACTCGTTCCAGCGGCCCCTAAACACCGGTTTGCAAGGCACTCAGTTTGCTCAGTTGGTGAAAAAGACTGTGCAAGATTTTCGGGAGTTTGCAAAGGTAGGCGGTCTTGAGATCGAGAGCGCCGAAGAGTTTCAGTTGGGTTTTGATGCCTACGCGGCCTCGATTCCCGCCCCACAACTGGTTCCTGTGCTCGACTACGAACTCGAAGCGATTGACCACCTCCTCAGAGGGTTGGTAACCTCGAGGGTTGGTTCGCTGCTTTCCTTTGAGCGCGATGCGATTCCCGGTGAACTCGGAGGCGCAGACGACCATGACAGTGGTGTCGTTCACAAATATCCGGTGAGGTTGCGATTTCAGTCGGACTACAATTCCCTTCAGGCTTTCGTGAATTCGATCGCCAACGATAAGCAGTTTTTCTACGTCGTCCGCGTTTTGAAGGTTCAAAATCGAGTGACGGAAGGGCCGATGAAAACCACGGGTGATTCTGTGCTTGGGCAGGGCTATGTCTATGCTGACAATGGTGAGCCAGTCGCTTTGGAAGATCTCGAATTACTTGGGCTCGGCATTGGCTCCGAAGAGGAAGTAGAAGAAGCCGCTAGAGCAGCAGGGTATATTCCTTCGCAACAGGACGCTCGAGTTCTTATGGGGCAGGAGGAATTGGAGATCTACATGGTGGTAGATATTGTGCGCTTCGTTGATCCGGAAGAAGCGTCGAATGAGGAAAAGGCAGACTCCGAAGACAAAAAGCGATAATTACCGATGAATAACAGCCCCTGGGACAAATTTATATTGCTTGGAGCATCCGCCGTCGTGATTGGCCTCTCGGTTTCTTTCGCGATGAAGGCAAAAGGTTTTGGAGAGACTTTCAAACTGGTTGCAGCCTCGCCAAACAACGAGTTGCCCGAGCCTGATATTGCGACCACTGAGATTGCCCGCAATTTTGTGGTGACCGCCAATAAGTGGCAGACTCCTACCAAGGGGGCAGCGCCGAAGCCGGTTCCTCTTTTCGTATCGATCCCGATTGTGGAATCTCAGGGCAGGTTAATTGATATGCTCGATCCAAGTGCTCCGAAACTTCGCGAACCGGTGACAAACGCTTGGTTATTGGATAACGGGCTCGACTTTCTCAATTCTTCCGTCCTCCAGCAAGATCCCGACGGTGATGGATTCTCCAGCTTGGCAGAATGGGACGCAAAGACTGATCCTGCCGATCCTACGACACACCCACCCTATGCAGACAAGCTGGTGATGCATTCTCGTCAACAGCAGGAGTATAAGTTGCGCTTCGCAGCACGTCCCGATCCTGAGCGTTTCCAGATCATGCGCCTTCCATCAGCTAAGTGGCCGCAGCGCGATAATTTCTACCTAAAAGTCGGCGAGACTTCCGAGGACGGGCAATTTCGTCTTGATTCTTTCGAAGAGAAGAAAGCAATGAACAATGTGGGCATTGAAGCTGATGCGACAGAACTGACCATTACCTTTTTGCCGAAGAATGAGCAGCACACCATCGTTCGAAATCAAGAATACGGTGTCCCGACCTATTTTGCCGAGCTCGAGTTTCTCCTTGCGCCGGGTAATAAGTTCTATGTGAAAGAACGCGATACCTTCCCATTAGTTCAGGATCCTGAAACTAAATACCGGGTTACGCAGGTGAACGAAGAATCCGTTATCATCACCTACCAGACTGGAGCAGAACCGGAGCAGACAGTCGAAATTAGGAAGAAGTAAAAGTTGACATTAGAGTAATATTCTGGTTTCCATGTCAGTTCCGCTGGAGTTGGCAATTTTAAGGGAAACGCCTAAGCGACACGATTATATGAAGAAGTTAATTGCGAATCCACATTCTGTGTACCGGGTTTGGTTGTGCGCGAGTGCATCCGCCGCAGCGCTTGCTAGCCAAATGGTTGTGGCAGACCCCGTAGGCGAGGTATCCTCAGTGGCAGAGCGATATGTGATTCAGAAGCAGGAAGAAGTGAGGCAGGCCGACGCAGCTGCGTTGCGGGGCACCCAATTGATGGCTGACGGCGACTACCAGGGAGCGATTGACCAGTTTCATAACGCCATAGACCTTCTCCCTGATGCTCCTATGACCGAGGAGCGCAGCCGAGCCTACATTTCGCAGTTTTCCCGAGCCAGCGTCAGTCTTGCCCGTCAGCGTGCTGAAGAGGGAAGGTATCCTGAAGCGATCTACCTAGTGGAAGAGGTTCTCCAGCCAACAATAAGCCCCGACAATATCGATGCTAAGCGGCTCTTGGAGCGTCTTAACGACCCAGAGTATTACTCTCCTGCTTTAACTCCTTCGCATCTCGAACGAGTGCGCCGGGTGAAGTTGGCCCTTCAGACGGCACAGGGATTTCTCGATTTGGGCGATTACGATCGAGCTGACCGCGAATTCAATAAGGTGCTTAATGACGACCCCTACAATGAAGCAGCGCGCAGGGGTATGGAAAGCGGCGAGCGTCAACGCCTGAACTATTACGACGCTGCCTACGATCACACCAGGGCGAGAGCTCTTCGCGAGATTTCGGCTGGCTGGGCTACTCCGGTTCCCGCTTCGGTAGAAAGCGGACGTATTGTCGAAATGCCCACGGATACGAGCACGACGCGTATTCGTCAGATTGAGGATAAGTTGAAGAACATTTATCTTCCGAGCGTTGAGTTTGCTGATACGCCCCTTCAGGATGCTCTTAACTTTCTCCAGCAGCGAAGTGTCGAGCTTGATGCTGCCGAGCCTGACCCTGCACTCAAGGGTATCAACATCGTGCTAGATGCCGATGTAATCAGTGGTGGCGGTGCAGCTGCTCCTGCTGCACCCGCCGGCGATGGGTTTGGATTTGAGGGGGGAGCGCCTGCTGCTCCTGCCTTTGGTGGTGGTGGCATTTCCGGCACCCGTATCACGCTCCGCCTAAGCAACGTCCCTCTTGCCGAAGCTCTGCGGTATGCGACTTCTTTGGCTGGCTTGAAATACAAAGTCGAGCCCAACGCTGTCCTTGTGGTGCCGTTGTCCAGACCTGATGCTGAGCTGTTTGCCAATGTTTACGTGGTTCCTCCAACCTTTCTGTCGACTGATGCTGGCGGAGGTGGTGGCGGCGCTGCTGCTGCGGATCCCTTTGCCGACCCCGTTGCTCCCTCTGGCCTCTCCGTATCAGCTCGCCCGACCGCGAAGACAGTGCTCGAAAATGCGGGAATCTCTTTCCCCCCCGGAGCTAGCGCTATCTACAACAAGACCACCTCTCAGTTGATTGTTCGAAATACTGCTGACCAGATGGAGATGGTAGAAGCCTACATCGATTCCATCACTTCCGGAGTTGAGAAGCAGATTTACATCACCTCTCGTTTTGTTGAAATCGCAGAAGAAGACTCCGACGAGCTCGGTTTTGACTGGTTGTTGGGTCCATTCACCCTCAACTCTACTGATCGAATCTCTGGAAGCGGTGGCACTACGGGATATACCGCGGCAACCGGTCCTCAGGCCAACGACTATAGTTTTGTTGACCCCACTACCGGTATTCCCATCGGTGGAAATCCTATCACCGCTGGAAACCGTTCCGGGTTCCAAGGGATCGACAGTAATTCAATCGATGCTCTCATCTCCGGTCAGCCAACAGGTGTTTCCCCAGCGGTTTTTGGAATTGCTGGTATTTTCACTGATCCTCAGTTTCAGGTCGTAATTCGTGCGTTGAGCCAGAAAAAAGGTGTGGACCTCTTGTCGGCGCCATCCGTGATGGCTCGTAGCGGGCAGCGAGCGAAGATTGAGGTTATACGTGAGTTCATTTACCCGACCGAATATGATCCACCGGAGATTCCTCAGAATTTTGGTGGAGGAGCAGGTGGTGGGATTAACATTATCAGCACATTTCCTGTGACCCCGGCAACCCCGACGGCGTTTGAGACCCGAAATACCGGTGTTACTCTTGAAGTTGATCCTGTTCTTGGTGCTGATGAATTCACAATTGACCTTAACTTGGCTCCCGAAGTGGTCGAATTTGACGGATTCATCAACTATGGTAGTCCGATCACGACATCAACTGCCAACCCTATTACGGGTGTTGCCGACCGGGTTGTCATCACGGATAACCGCATTGAAATGCCGATCTTTAACACCCGTAAGGTGACAACACAGGTCACTATCTGGGATGGGCAAACCGTCGCTCTTGGTGGTTTGATTCGTGAAGACGTTCAGGACGTTGAGGATAAGATCCCTCTTATGGGTGACCTTCCACTAATTGGCCGGCTTTTCCGCTCCAGTGCCGAGCTTCACTTAAAGAGGAATCTTACGATTTTTGTAAAAGCTGAGCTGATGGATCCTGCGGGCATGCCAATTAATGGTCGCATTAGCGATGAGGAGTTACCTCAGCCGGTTCCTCGTCCCCCTTTTACAGCACCGAGCACATTTGCTCCGCTGCCATCATACCAGAAGTAAAACAGGCCTTCTGTGTTTGGTAAGTTTTTTTGATGGCGCGTCTTTATCGGACGCGCCATTTTCTTTTTGGGAAAACTAAAAATGTTCGTGATCGGAATAACGGGTGGCGTGGCATGCGGCAAATCCACCGTTTGCCGGAAACTCGAGGAAAGACTTCCTAAAGAGCGCGTCAGCTCATTTGATTCGGATGCAGCGGTTAGGGAGTTGATGAGACGTGACGATGTATTGGAAGCAATAAAAGGGATGGATGAAGTTTCGGCGGAACTTTTCAACGAGGGTAGCTTGTTGAAGGATAAGTTACGAAAACGGGTATTTGATAATTCTGATTTTCGTGAGAAGGTTGAGTCGCTACTGCATCCGCTGGTTCTTGATCTAGCCAGCCAGTTTTGCGAGAACAACCGTATTCTCGCAAAGATGGTGCTGATGGAGATTCCCTTGTTATATGAAGTGGACTTTCCTTTAGATATTGATCTTGAAGTAGTGGTGGCCGCCAACAGGGGAACCCAGCTGGCCAGGTTACAAAATGAAAGGTGTTTGGATTGCGAACTGGCCGAAAAGGTGATCGCGTCACAACTACCTATTAAAGAAAAAATAGATCGAGGCGATATTCTCGTATGGAACGATGGAAACGAGGACGCGCTTGATGAACAAATCAGGCATTTGGTAACTCGCTGCCTCCCAATTTTTAAATAAATGACAGACAAAGCAACTACTGCAGAGGAAAGAGCTGAGAAAGGCGTTACCGAAGAGGACACGCCAGCGATTGAGTTACCCGACTCTGTGGATGTTAACAAATTTCAGCAGCGCTCACTTAATGATCTGCATGCCGCAGCCCAGGATGTAGGCCTTCGTGTGGCGGGCGTTCGTTCAAAACACCAGCTGGTATTCGAAATACTCAAATACTACGGCGAACATAACGTAGAGATGTTTGCCGAGGGTTTTCTCGATTTTTCCGGTGATAGTTTTGGTTTCCTGCGTTGGCCTGCGTTTAGTTTTGCTTCAAATGCCGATGACATTTACGTGCCGGCTGCCCTCATTAAGAAGCTCGATCTAGCTGTCGGCCAGCGCTTGAAATGTCGAGTTCGCTCTCCAAGAGACCGTGAGAAGTTTCTATCAGTAGAAGAGGTTCTTGAGGTCGAGGGGGTTGAAGCAATCTCGTGGGAAGATCCGACTGGATTTGATCATCTCACCGCCTTGTTTCCTGCTGAGCGCCTTATTCTTGAATCGCCTGATGTAGCCGCTCCTTCGCCTCGGGTGATCGATCTTGTTTCTCCGCTCGGCAAGGGTCAGAGGGGATTGATTGTTGCCCCCCCGCGAGGAGGTAAAACCATTCTGCTCAAGAATATTGCGCTATCGATTTCTAAAAACAGTCCCGAGGTTGAGTTAATCGTGTTGTTGCTCGATGAGCGGCCTGAAGAGGTAACAGACTTTAAGGAGACTGTTAACGCCTCGGTCTACAGCTCTACATTTGATGAGTCAGCGAAGCGACATATTCAAGTCTCTGACATGGTTCTCAACCGAGCAAAGCGGTTGGTTGAGACGGGCAAGGATGTCGTGGTGCTTCTTGATAGCCTGACGCGTCTAGCCAGAGCTCACAATGCCGCTAACCAGTCTGGAGGAGGAGGTGGCCGCAAGGGGCGTGGTGGCGGTGGCCCTATTGGTAGTGGTGGTATTTCTCCCAAAGCCCTCGAACGCTCACGGAGGTTTTTTGGTGCCGCGCGTAATGTAGAAGAGGGAGGAAGTCTTACCATTCTTGCGACTTGCTTGATTGAAACAGATAGCCGAATGGATGATGTGATTTTTGAGGAATTTAAAGGGACTGGTAACATGGAGATCGTGCTGGATCGCGAGATGGCTGAGTCACGGATCTTCCCCGCAATTCACCTCTTGAAGAGTGGAACTCGTAAGGATGACCTTCTGTATCACCCTGAGGAATATCAGCGTATCAGCAGCCTGCGAAAACAGATGGTCCAGCGGCCGGCTCCCGAGGCTATGGAGGTGCTCCTTAAGTTAATTCAGGCGACAAATTCCAATGCAGAACTGCTTCTGCGTGGCATCCAGTAAGTCGGAGGCTTTCTCTATGTCTGGTGCGGCCATTGACCCCTTTTACGCGGTAGCAGAACGTTACATCGATACCGATGCCGACCTTTCTGGTTTCATAGAGACAGTCGTTGGATCCGGCAGCCTGTCAGCGTGCTCCATCGATACGGAGGCTGATAGCATGCATTCCTATGAAACAAAGCTGTGTCTTATCCAATTTGCCGTGTCTGACAGACTCGCTATTATCGATCCTCTCGCACTCACAGATGAAGGTTTGGCTATGTTCCCGAAGTTTATCGATCAGTTCGAGACTGTTTGGATGCACGGTGCAGATTATGATATTTCGCTGTTTCGAATGACGTTTGGTTGGGCGCCGGATGAGATTCTAGACACCCAGATTGGTGCAAGATTTCTGGGAGCTGAGCGGTTTGGTTTGGCTCATTTGCTGGAAGAAGAGTATGACGTCCACGTCTCCAAGCAGTCTCAGAAAGCTGACTGGAGCCGGCGGCCACTAAGCGACAAAATGTTGGCGTATGCTTTCAACGATGTGCGCTATTTGATCGACCTCGGGCAGAAGATTGAATCCCGCCTTGAGAAATTAAATCGTAAAGCTTGGTTTCTTGAGGCCTGCAATCATGCTCGCCAGAGTGCATTTGGTAGAGATGACAAGCCAGCGCGAGATCAGTGGAGAATCTCGGGTTGGGGAAAGCTTTCTTCAAAAGGGCTAAATTACCTGAAGCATTTATGGTTGTGGCGGGATGAGGAGTGTCGCCGTCTTGACCGACCAGCGTTCAAGTTTCTTAGTAACCAGGAACTAATTCGTATGGCAAGTAATCTTGAGGCTGGTCGCAAACCAGATCCACCTCACTATCTCCGTTCGAACTATGCTCGGCGACTGGGTGAAGCGATTGCAAAGTCCAGAGAGGTTCCTACTGAGGAATTCCCAAGTAAGCGAGTGAGGGGCAATGGCCCTAGACTTGATATTGATGAAAGTCACCTCGGTAGGATTCGAGCCAAGCGTGATTCTGTTGCTGCTGAACTTAAGTTAGAACCAACCATTATTGCCACCCGAGGTAGTATGGAAATGTTAGCAGCTAAGAACCTTGACGAGAACGATAGAGAAAACATTCTCCTAGACTGGCAAAAAGAAGTTCTCGGTGATATCGCGAATCGAAAATAACCTCTGAAAATCGATTGTCAGGGATGGTAGAACCGAAGCGTTTTAAATGAAGGGAGCTTGCAGAGTATCTCACTTGCTAAGCATTTTATCCTTTTCTAGCTTAAGGCCCATTTTTCGGTAAAGGGTGGCAATACTTACTCCCAGCATACTGGCAGCTTTCTCTCGGGAACCGTCGTTGTATTTTAAAGTCTCGCGGATGAAGAGTTTCTCCTGTTTTCGGACATAGTCTTGGAGGCCAGAACCAATCGGAAGGTGGTGAGTCGTCTTCTCATCCTCATCAGTTATCTCGACTTTCTGAGTGACCTTCGGTGGGAGATCGATTGGTCTGATTCGGCCGGATTCGGCAAATGCGCAGGCACGTTCGATGGCATTTTGTAGTTCGCCTACATTTCCCGGCCAATTGTAGCTTTCGAGGAGGCGCTTAGCGTATTTATCAATTTCGGGCACCTTACTTCCCGAACGTTCTGCCGCTTGTTTCAGGAAATGTTCACAGAGAGGCTCAATGTCTTCTACTCTTGCCCGGAGCGGCGGCACTTCGATTGGGATAATAGAAATCTTGTAGTAGAGATCTTCACGAAAGGTGCCAGTATCGATTAATTCCTGCATTGGTTTGGCGGAGGAAGCCAAAAAGCGAACGTCCATATGGCGGGGGAGGTCGCCCATGATACGGCGAGTGCTGATTTCTTCGAGATAGCTTTCGAGCTTTGATTGGAGGCGCAAAGGAAGCACATGTATTTCTTCGAGAAAGATCGTCCCACCTGCGGCACGAGAGAAAATGGTTTCTCCCCGGCTCGCAAGAGAACCAAAGAGCTCGATTTCGAGCAAGTCCTCAGGAAGGGCTGAACATTGGAGCACTTTGAATGGTGCATCCTTGCGGGAACTGGCATTGTGAATGCTCCGAGCAACCATCTGCTTGCCTGATCCAAACTCTCCTTCAAGAAGAACCGGAGCGTCGTTTTCTGCTATCTTATCGATGATTTGAAGGATTTCCTTTACCTTGGAACTCTCTCCGATCATCCCTCCAGTATTGATCTTGATAGCAGTTGATTGGAATTGTTCAAACGCTGTTGTGCCGCCTGACACCGGTCGCTGGAGACTGAGTTCCACAGTTCGTTGCAGATCAGCAAGCTCGAAAGGCTTCGTGAGGTAGTCAAAGGCTCCGAGCCTCATCGCTTCGACTGCGGTTTCCACTGAGCCGTTCCCGGTAACCATGATGACCTGCGTGGAAGGATGGTTTTCTTCGCTGTAGCTAATGATGTCCAGTCCGTTCATGTCCCCAATTAAGAGGTCAACGATCATGAGCTCAGGTTGAATTGATTCGAGAGCTTTAATGCCGTCTTTTCCTGTCTGAACAGCTGTTACGTCATGACCCTGCTGACGGCAGGATTTTGACATCAGATTGAGGATGGCGGCTTCGTCGTCAATAATGAGTACTTTTGCCATGGGAATCGGTGTTGAGTGGATACGAATTTTTGGATGAGATGTTTAAGTATGTTAAATACTACGGATTTATTAACTAAATCAATAGAAAAATCTCATTTTTGACAATCTCAATTCTCAGATAGCCTAAAAACCTCCTCGAAAGCCGCTAAATATTGCTCTGGGGATACACTGAATTGCTCGTGAAGACCCTTCGTAGTTTGAGGAAGATCGTAAGTTGAGCTAGAATGCGTAAACACTTACTAAGAATCCAGTGGGCAAATCGTTTTAGAGTCTGGAGTCGAATTGATCATGCCCGCCGCTTCCCGTTACACCATGGAGGTTTCTCCTAGAGAAATAGTCGAATCTGCCCAAGCAGAGTTCGAAGGCCCGTTGACCGGCTACGCAGCCGGTCTTCTTGGGGGTGATTGGGAACGCGCCAAAGACGTCGTTCAAGACACTTTCATTAAGTTGCATCGGCAGGACGCTGAATTGATTGGCGGTCGCGTAAAAAGCTGGCTCTACACAGTTTGTCGGAATCGGGCTATCGACGTCCTTCGAAAAGAGAACCCAATGATAACTTCGGCTGGAGATGCTTTTGAAAATCTTGACGATTCCGAGCCAAACCCCGCAGACGTGATGGAGCGCAAAGAGCGCTTCGAAGAAGTCCTACGTGTTCTTGAGCGACTTCCCGAAAACCAGCGTGAGGTGATCCGACTCAAATTCCAGGGTGACCTCAGCTACAAGGAAATCGCCGATGTAACCGGATTGAGCGTCAGTAATGTGGGTTTCCTGATTCACACCGGGATAAAGCGTCTGAGAAACCTAATGGGAGTTGAGGTAGCCTGATTAAAAACCTTACGTTCAGTACATTGCCAAAATCATGAGTCTTGAACCCATTGACCCCGACGATCCTCAATTGACCGCCTATGCACTGGGAGAGTTTTCAGCTGCTAAAGCTGCATCTTTTGAAGCTCGTTTGGCCATCTCCCCTTTAGCAAAGCTTGAGCTTGCAGCGACTAGGGATCTTTCGAGTATGCTTACCACAGGTTTTAAGCGCGACTGGGAATTGAATCGATGTGAAGAAGTCAGAGCCGATCTAGAGGACCCGAAATACACCGCATTCGTCCTGAATGAGCTGACGGATGATGAAAGGGTAGAGGTGCAAGTTGAGTTGGCGGCTTCTCTTGCAGCCCAGAAGGAATTGAATTCAATGGCGGAAGTCATGTCCATGCTGTCCACGGGGCTGAAAAATGAGTGGGAGTCCACCCTTGCCGAACCGAAGTTGGATCCTCCCATTGTCCCGTTATCCACTGATGCCAATATCGTCGAACTTGATTTCCAGCAAAAACGCAGGGCACGGATAGGGGCAGCGGCTGCTGTCGCGGCCCTTTTGGGAGTTGCTTTCACTATGATGCAGCCCGGCGCAAAGACCGTTGAGGTGACAGACTGGGGGAGTGGGCTTTCGGCTTCTTCTGATGAGTTTAGTGTCGATGTTTCGGATGAAGGAATTAACGGCGTCACTTCTGCTCCTGGTGTTTATGTCCCTCAGCTTTTTCTAGCCGAGGAGGTTGAAGACATTTCGGATCTGAATTTTGCTGTTGGTAGCGGTCCGGCAGTAGTCGACGCCAGCTATCTCGAATCGAGAGATATTGTGGTAGCCCCTGAACCGGTCGGTGCAATGTATGTCAAACCCGCAGGTTTTTCCCCAGCATCACAGCGAATTGATTCATACCTGCCTCAGAATGCCTCTGCCATTGAGCCAGAGGGTGAATTGATTTCGATGCGACGCAGTCGTGGGTTGATCGTAGAAAGTTTTATTCCTCGTGCCCGTGAGGAAAGCATGATGGATCGACAGATTCGACTTGCTGCTGAGTTACAAGGAGTTCAGATCGAGTTGGAGCAAATGTTGACTCGACTTGCTCCTCGTTCTGTTGAGCGACGTCAATTTCAGCTTATCATTGAACGCAACAGCCGTGCCTTGGGGGAACTCAAAGCACAGATTGTGGAGTAAAATTTCCCGCTGGACTGGTTCTGGTTGTGGACGTAAACCCTGTTGGGCCGGAAGGAGAGATCTTTCCGGCCCTTCTTTTTGTGGGTATTTTTGTTCGAATGAGTTGAATTTTTGGGGGAGGTAGTGAAGGTGGACTCCTCGACACCGCACGTCTCAATTGAAAGAACATTCAACCGAAGCCAGCCCCCGACACGACGGTGGTCCTCGAGATCCGCGCGGTGTATTGGGAATGATTCCGCTCAAAGATCTCCCGTTCTGCGGTGAGATCTTTTCCCATGAGAGTCTCAAACGCGGCGAGTGCTACGTTAAATCAGGTGCGGTTAGGTTGGTGACAGCAAATCTACAGGGGCGTTTCTCCGGCGTGTTTGGCCAAGTTCATGATGAGGAGGGCGGATCGCTGGTAGAAGTAAGCCTAGTTGTTCAGCTGAGCGATAGCGGAGAGTGGAAAGTTGACGGGCGAAGTGATCGTAATGGAGGCAGGAATGATGAATTCGTGGCAGCGCTCCTCATGGCTGCGATGATTGAAAAAGGTGGTGCTTCTCACGAGTCGTTTGGTCTTGGTGAAATAACGGCGAGGTTGCACCTGCTATCCGCGGATGTCAGGGCTGGCATACTGCACTGGGATGATTCTGAGGCGAGAGATGTGTTGGAGCGGATGCGATTAGTTCAGGTTGAGGGGCTTGGACCAGAGGTGGAAACCCTCCTGCGGGGTATGGGGCTTAAGCGGCTGATTGAGATATATCCGTGGGATGAAATCGAAGCGGATTATCGACAGTGTTATGGATACTCAGAGGTTAGACGAGGAATGCAGGAGGTGTTTTGGGCCGAGTTCTTAGCGAATAGAAAGACGGAACTTGAGGGGCTTGGTTGTGTCGTTTCGGTGGAGGAGGATTTCGGGCTACAAGTGGTCGAGCCAACGGATTTTTATGGTGAACTTCAGGTGGAAGATCAAGAAGTTGATTGGTTTGGTTTTGAATATGGCATTCGGATCAGAGGGGAAAGAGTGAACCTGCTTCCCTGCCTTGTCCGCTACCTCGAGAGCCGCCCTTCTGGCTTCTCTCTCTCTTCATTGGCGAAATTACCTGCCTCAAATAAAATTCCGATCCAAGTGGGGGATTCGGGGAAATTTATTGCTATGCCGTCGAAAAAGCTTAGCGCGGTTTTAAGTCTTCTCACTGAACTGTTTGACCACCACCCTGTATCCGACAACGGGACAATAAGACTACACAAAGTCAGGGCGGCACAGCTCACCTGCTTCAAGGGAGATGAGTTGGTCGTCAACTCAGCACCGAGTATCTTGCTTGCGCATGCAAAAGAACTTAAAGCGATGAGGCCCAAGAGTGATCCAAAAGCACCGAAAGAGTTTCTTGCTACCTTGAGACCGTATCAACAAGACGGGTTTGAGTGGCTTCAGTTCCTGCGTGAACAGGGGCTTGGAGGTATTCTTGCGGATGACATGGGTTTAGGGAAGACAATCCAGACACTCTGCCATCTGCATTACGAGAAAGAGAGCGGGAGAGCAAATTTACCCAGTCTCATCGTTGCGCCGAAGAGCGTTGTCCCGAATTGGGAGAAGGAAGCGAAGAGATTTGCGCCATCATTAAAGGTGCTGGCGCTGCAGGGAGTAAGCCGGAAAAAGTATTATGACGTTTTGGCCTATACGGATCTCGTTGTTACATCTTACCCGGTCCTGCTTAGGGATGCGGAAGAATTATTAAGCCAGCCATTTCATTATGTTGTTTTAGACGAAGCTCATACAATCAAGAATACAACCTCTCAGGTCACCAAGGTTGCTTATCGGATTGATGCAAGGCACCGCCTTTGTCTTTCCGGAACTCCAATAGAGAATAACCTCGGTGAGTTGTGGTCCTTGTTTCACTTCTTGATGCCCCGTTACCTTGGAAGTGAAGACAGTTTTAATCGGTGCTTTCGAGCACCTATCGAGAAAAATCGGGATGAGGGGCTTCGCAAACGGCTCACTGAGAGAGTGGCTCCTCTGATGCTACGCCGAACCAAGAGTCTAGTTGCCACCGACCTTCCTCCAAAGACAGAGATTGTGCGCACGGTGGAGTTGTTTCCAGAGCAGGTGGAATTATATGAGGCGGTGAGAGCAGCGGTTAGTCGGGAAGTTCATGAGGAAATTGAACGGTTTGGTGTGGAGAAAACTAAGCTGCTGGTCCTTGATGCTTTGATGAAACTCCGTCAGGTCTGCAATCACCCGAGGCTTCTGAAGCTTCCTACTGCCCAGCGCGCAAGGAGTTCTGCCAAGATGGACCTTCTTATGGAATGGCTCCCTTCAATGGTAGAGGACGGGCGTAGGATATTGATATTTTCTCAGTTTACGGGAATGCTCGATTTGATCGAAGAGGCGCTGCGAAAAGAGGAGATTCGCTTTTTGACACTCACGGGACAGTCGAAAGATCGGGGTAAGCTATGTGATGACTTTCAGTCCGGGAAGGCACCAGTCTTTCTCATAAGCTTGAGAGCGGGTGGCACAGGACTTAACTTGACTTTAGCTGACACGGTAATCCACTTCGACCCTTGGTGGAACCCGGCATTGGAGGCTCAGGCAACTGATCGGGCCTATCGGATCGGTCAGAAAAATCCCGTTTTCGTTTACAAGCTGATTACTGCAGGAACGATTGAAGAGAAGATTTTGCTATTGCAGCAAAAAAAGCGAGCCCTGTTTGAAGGCATCCTAGAGGGAACGCCCCAAAAGTTATCATTTTCCGAAGATGAACTCGACGACCTATTTTCCCCTGTGAAATAACTAATATTTCAGACCGGGAATTTTTCCGTGAGCCACGAGCTGTCCGCGATTTGGATCTAGTTCAAATATGTCGACTCCATTTCCAAGAAGTCCCTGCGTGCTTTTTCCACGTGCGCCGAAGACATAGTGTTTATTTTCGTTAGGGTTGTAGCCCATGTAGATCATCACATGAGAAACTCGATGACCGGATTTCCAGGTGCCGCCCCAGAAGATTAAATCACCAGGGGAAAGTTTCTTAAGCATCTTGGAAGTCGAATTCCTCCCATAGACGTCATCGAGGGTCCTCTTCTTTTTCAGCCAATCGTATTGCTGGTAAGAGGTTCTCGGGACATCGTCTATTCCGATGTTTAAAAGCAGGCGTTGAACTGCCCCTGAGCAGTCAAGACCTCCGGCATCAGGATCGTCTGAACCGAATTGGTATGTAAGACCCATCTCAGCAAATCGGTGGGCCTCCTCACGAAGTCGTGCAAGAGTGCGGGGAGCCCCTTTGCCTTCTTTTTCTTTTGGCGTTTTACCTAGATTAGAAGTTGAACCAATGGCAGCCGTGGGCTTTGGAGTGGTGGGAGGCGCGTTAAAGATTTGTGATGCTGTAGGGGTTGTAAGCGCCGGATTGCTGATTCCCGTAAAGGATGACTCTTCTTGAGCAGCGGGTGGTGCCGGGATTTTGACAGTGAAGACGCGTGAATGCTGTGTGACGCTCTCCGGAACACTCCGCTTGATCGGAACGACCGGACGGAACGATCGCTCTTCAGGGGTTTGAGGAGCGCCCTCCACCTCCAAAAAATTCAGGCAGAGAGCCAGAATGGAGAGGGGGGCAGCGAAACCGGTCGATTTCATTGCATGCATTCGTTAAGATTAATATAAATTTAAGAAATGCTAATAAAAAAATCAAAAAACCACTATTTTCTGAGCCGTGCCCGGCTGACTGATGAATGATCAGGGGTGTGAGGTAAAAGATGCCCAAGTGGTTTTTAGTAACCGCAGGCCATCCTGACGTCTATTCGAAGCGAAAGCAGGCCACGCTTTTCGACGTTCGAAGGAAAAGGTCCTGACCTACAATAGCGGGTGAAGCGCGCCTATCCTCGCCTTTCCTAGCGGCTCATAGGAGAGTAGTGTTGCTTTGATCAATGATGTCAGATTACTGCCAAGTAGACTTGGCGATCGGCGATCGTGATGCTTCTGTGGCCGTCATAACGGTCACTGGGAATCTCAATGGACTCCCAAAGCTTGGTTGGTTGGTTCTCTTCTGTGAGTAGATCGGGGAGTTTTACAGAATCTTTAGCAATACCGTTTCTTTCGGGGCCCCGCCATTTGGGCCAATCCCCTAAAAGCGAGGCGGGGAAATGCTTAGGAGAAATACTCTGAGGGGGCTGGCTTTCATTGGAAAGTGAACGGACGTAGAAAGAACTTAGCCATGGGTGCGCCAGGAATCTCTGGCGTTATGATGTCTCCGGCGGAGCTACCTGTGCTATGCTACTTAGCGACCGTAAGCAGGATCAATATCGTGAACGAGCAACCAAGAATTATTTACATCACCGCTGGAGCAGGTGGCATGTATTGTGGAAGTTGCATCAGGGACAACTCGCTAGCGGCGGGGCTTGGCGAATTAGGGTGGGACGTCATGCTGCTGCCGCTTTATACTCCAATTAGAGTTGATGAGGAAAACCTTTCCATTGATCAGGTCTTCTTTGGCGGTCTGAACGTTTATCTGCAGCAGAAGATTCCTCTTTTCAGACATCTTCCTGCCGCGTTTGACCGCTGGTTAAATAATCCGAAACTGATTCAGCGGGTGGCATCAAGAGCAGTGAATGTAGGTCCCTCCGAATTGGGCGATTTGACTCTGTCGATGGTGCGGGGGGAGCACGGCTATCAGTCGAAAGAAGTGAAACGACTCGTCGACTGGCTAAAGGTATATGCCAAGCCAGATCTTATTTGTCTGACCAATTTGCTAGTTGGCGGGTGCATCCCTGCATTAAAGCGTGAGCTTGGAGTTCCTGTATTGGTAACCTTGCAGGGGGACGATGTGTTTCTTGATGAATTGGAAGAACCGTGGCGTGGGAAGGTTCTAACCGAGATGAGAGCTCTTGCTTCTCAGGCTGACGGGTTTATCACATTTTCCTCATTTTATCGAGAGGTGATGGCAGAATTACTGGAAGTTCGAAGAGAGAAATTTGAGCTCACTCCTTTGGGCGTGAATGTCAGCGAGTTTAAACCTGCTCTTGAAGCGCGACGAGTGAGGGAATCGTCACAGGTGATTGGATTCTTTGCCCGACTCTCGCCGGAGAAGGGGCTCCACCACCTAATCGATGCATTTATTGCTCTCGCCGGACAAGTGCCGGAAGCACAACTCAAGATCGGAGGATGGTTGGCTCCCAAGGATCGTAAATTTTATGAGGAGCAGGTGGAAAAGATCCGCAAGGCGGAACTAGCAGACCGGTTTGAGCATGTTGAGGCTCCTAGTGGGGAGGCAAAGATTGAGTTTTTTAAGGAGATAGATGTATTTTGTGTGCCCGCTCAATTCGTCGAGCCAAAAGGGCTTTATCTTTTAGAGGCGATGGCCTGTGGTTTGCCTGTGGTGGCACCTGATCAGGGTGCCTTGTCTGAAATGGTCAATAGTAGCCATGGAGGATTACTTTTTGAACATGGCAATATGCGCTCTCTCACGGAGCGACTGCTAAAACTTCTGAATGATCCGGAGTTATGCCAGTCCATCGGTGAGAGTGGGCGCTCATGGGCTGAAACAGAAGCAGACCAAGAAGTAATGGCTCGGGCAACGGCAGAGGTGTTTCAGCGTTGTTTGGCCCACTCGCGACGCTGAGTTGCTTCGAGGTAGTATCTTAAGATTCTTTTCGGTAGCGAAAGGGTGTGATCCCCATGTGCTTCCTGAAATGTTGGGTAAAGGAGCTTTGATCACTGAAACCAAAATCCAGAGCAATGTCGCTGATCGGAATGTCAGTGCTGCGAAGCTCGACACATGCAGCCTGAATTCTTGTCTTGATTAGGAAGGTTCTTGGGTTTGTTCCGAAGACCTCTCGGAAACGGCGATTGAATTGTCGCACCGACATCCCAGTGCGTCTTGCTAGATTCGTCATGCTGATTGGTTCTTGAAAGTGTTCCCGGATATAGCTAACAGCGCGGTCGAGTTGCAGATGAGGAGTCAAAGCTGACTTTCGACCGGAATAGCTCTGGACAGTGCCCATGACTCCGATCACACCGTGGTCTTTTCCGAAAACTGGAAATTTGTTTGTGAAGTACCAATCTGGTAGGCCCTGCCTATTAAAAAATAGCTCTACAATCTTAAGCATCGGTTCGCCAGTCTGGATAATACGTTCATCATCCTGCCTGAATTTACGAGCTAGCTCATCAGGAAAAAGGTTAAAATCGTTCCTCCCGATGACATCGGCTTCAGAGTCGCAGCCGAGTCGTTTCCAGAAGGCGCGATTGGCAGATACGATTTGAAAGTCCCGATTTTTTGCAAAAAAGGAGACGCCAGGCAGATGGTCGAAGAGTATTTCGAAGTGTGAATCTGGAGATAACTCCCGTAGGAAGGACTGTTTTAGTTCTGTAGCCGAGTTTCCCATCAATAATTCAGAAGCTTACAATGATGGCCAGATTGACACAAAACGAAATGATTGACGTCGATGCGCCAGATTTGAGGGATCCACGCAATAGGCAATCTTCAGTTTTCCTTCGAGTTGGCGCAGGTTCAGGAGCAGTATTTGAGGATTGACTGTTAAGGTGCTCCATCGTATGCGTCTTGCGCAATTCTTGTATCCAAAAAGTATATGGCTGATAATGCGCAATTTTTCGCTGGACTCGACATCGGTGGCACGACTGTAAAAACGGTTTTGGTAGACGAAATGGGCGAAGTCGCCGGTGAGATGGTGGAAGTGCGAAGCCACGTCAAGGAGGGCTACGAATCAACTTTTTGCCAGCTGGAAAAAGCTCTCGACCAGCTTACGGGAAATATTGGTGTCGGGCGAAAGTCGGTCAAAGGAATTGGGATGGATGTGCCTGCTCCATCCTGCGATGGTGTGATCTGGGGACAGGCTAATTTAGCTGGTGACTGGGTAGGAACCAACGTGAGAGATCTCTTTTCGGAAAGACTTGGTGGCGTTCCGGTTTACATGACCAACGACGGTAATGCTGCCGCTCTCGGCGAATATGCGGTCCGCAAAAAGCACCATGGAGCCTTGTTGCTGGTTGCTCCTGGTACTGGTCTCGGTGGGGGATTGGTCCTCCCCGGTGGTCGCGCCTATGAGGGCGCCAGTGGTCTTGCTCTTGAAGTTGGGCATATCAGTGTCCCTCACCGTGAGGAGAATGATGAGTTGCCAGATTGCTCCTGTGGGCTGAAAGGCTGCCTGGAGGCGTGGGTTTCTTTGGTGGCGCTGCGTCGTCGCGTCGGCATTGAACTGTCAAAGCCTGAGAACGCTTCTCACCCTCTCAATGACGGGTCACCGCTCGACGAGAAAGCATTCCGCTTGCGCGATTTCGCGCAGGAGGGTGACGCCCTTGCAATCAGTATTTTCCGGCAGCAAGGACAGATCCTAGGCTATGGTATTGCCGATCTTGTCCGGGTTTTCGATCCGGGCCTCGTTGTAATTGGGGGTGGTTTGGCGGAAACCGACTTTCGCGATCAATATATGGAGTGGGTTCTGGAAGGTTTTAGGGAACGCGCGTGGCCGATGTATCTTTCCAGCCCAGTTGACCCGGAACATTCGACGACCAGATTTGAGTGGGCCCGTGGAGGTGACTGGCCGGCTGCTCTTGGTGTTGCTTATTCGGCTCGCGAAATGTTTCGGCACTAGATTAAACGAGCGCTTATCTGAGCGTGGCGATTGAACAGGGTCGTCTAGCGATGATGGACTTCAAGGTCAGACACGATGTAACTTCCATTGATCTCTTGGAAGTAGACACGCGCCCATCCGCCGTTGAAGTAAAGGATCATTTTGTCGTCGTAATAAGGAATATTTCCTGAATGTCGCTTATGCCAGTCAAGTTTCTTGACTGCCTCGGAGGAAGCGTATTGCAGCGCCATATTTCGGTCCAATCGTATGTAGGCAGTAAGAAAACGGAGGGCAATGTCATGCTTGTTCAACTGCTGTGATAGTTCAGCTGAAGAAACCACCTCTGCAGGGGCTGCGGAGCCGGTTCCTGCGATGAAACCGGGTGAAGACGGATCGATGCATGATGCCAGCAAAAAAATGGAGCCTGCTGCAGCAAGTGTGAGAATGAACTTCACGGAGACACGCAATCTCATGATCCTGATGATAGTGAGCGTTTCAAGACTTCTTTTCCTTGCCGCAGGAAGACAGGCTTGGCAAGACGACCTTTCGGTTTGGGAGCCAGCAGACACCGATGATGTCATAAATTCCCCGAAGGGCTCGATCGAAGTTGGTGTATTTCGATTCCCCGGCTTTGCGCTCGCGATGGTTAACGTCGATTTCAGCAATTTCCAAGCCCGCTTGGGTAAAAATTGCCGGTAAATATCGATGGAGGCCATTAAAGGGAACGAGCAGGGTCGAGCCGATTAGCAGCGTTGCGAATCGATGGTATCTGGGGTCATTCAATGGGTCTAATCTCTGTAGGTTGCGATCCACGCTGCCCAGATATTCTCGAATTGCCATTGGGAATGGGCCTTACGCTGCGCCTAGCGCATCTGGCGAAGAATCTTATCGACAGCCGATGAAGTCGTTCCTTCCACATCATCCCATGAGGAGTATGTGGTAGCTCCATCGATGACTTGTGGGGCCTGACGAGGCATTTTTGTTTCAAGGTTTGAGACAGTATCATCGAGAGAGGTGGTGGAACTCGGAGTGACAATCTCACCGTTTTGAATGATCGTTTCAGCAGGGGATAGACCAACAGATGGAGAATTCTTTTTGGCAGCCTTCAATTTATTGATGGGGGTGATGAGGAATCTTGGTCCCCGTTTTTCTTCCTTAACAACCGTCTCATTTTGAACCTTGCTCGTCCCGGAGTTGGTGACGACCGTTGGCAGAGAGCGGTTCTGGGAATTTGCCGTCGTAATCGGTGTTACTTGGCGAGGAGATGGCGCCGATACTGGTTGTGGCACAGTGGCAGCGCCGGTCTCAACTGGAGCAGCAGGTTGCGAAACATTTACTCGGCCGACGGTCGCAGTGGATGGAGCCATTGGCATTTCGGCCTTTTTCTTTTTTCCAAACATTCCGAAGAATCTGCCCTTCTTCTTTCTATCCTCTTCGTTAGTCGCCTCGAGTAATTCTTCGGGGACTAACGTGGGGTCTATTACCTCGGATACGGCCGGCGTTTGGTAGGCAATAGGAGCAGTTGCCTCTGGAGCCAATTCAATAGCTTCGCCGGTAGCCTCTAGCGCTTTCTTTTTTCCAAACGAGAACAGACCTCTATTCTTCTTAATTTTCTTTTCCTCGGTGGCGTTTTCGACTTTCTTGCCATCTTCAATCACGTAGGAAACGTCGTCGATTTTGTTTGGCTTGCCGCCCTTGAAGATGTTGAAACCTGCAGGGGAATTGTTGGAAGATTCGATCGCATTTTCTGTCGTGGGAATCGGGACACTTGTTTCGGAGGAGGTGTTTGGGAACAACTCCGAGGAAAGTTCGCTTTTGTCTCCTCGCCCGAAGCCAAAAAAGCCGCCTCTCTTTACCTGAGCTTGAGAGGCTCCGGTAAAAAAGACTGACATGAACAAAAAGAGTGCAGTGTAGGTTTTCATTCTCAGCTATTATAGCAGTTGCTGAACAAGGATCAAGGTGCTCCCTGTCTCAAAGCTAGTGGAAATGAGATATTATAAAGAAAGCTTTTTTTAATCTTTTCCACGTTCGTAATACCGACTGAAAGGCGAAAGCTCCTCAGGTTTGGTTTTTACCGTATGCGGTGGTGATGTCTATTTTTGCGTGGCGCGCACATTTGACGGGCGCATTAACTTTGTCATTCAAACTGGGCCGATTTGACGATCATTTTCCTGATCGCCACTGGCCCGTGGTTGCCTTGAATCATCAGGGGCGCCACTGCGACCTCGTTGTCACCATGTCCGCCGCGCGTTGGGCCAGTCACTTCAACATCTTCGTGAATGGTGACACCGTTGTGGACTACGCGAACAAATCGCGCGTTTTCGGTCTTTTTGCCTTTGGTATCAAATCGGGGTGCCCGGAACTGAACCTGAAATTTTTGCCATGCTCCGGGAGCAGCTGACGCGTTCGTGCCCGGCGCTGATCCTTCAAAGCCTTTTTCATCATTTGTCGGCTTGGAGTCGTCCCATCGTTGGTAAATTCCGCCGCAATCACCGAAAGAAAGGCTTTTGTCCGGCTTTCCGTAGCTATCGAGAATCTGAAGTTCGTAGCGCCTCATGAAATAGAGACCGGAATTTGAGGCCTTGGGGATCATGAATTCAATTTCTAGATCTACATCACCGTAATCGTTTATGCTGACGATGTTCTTGGGATTTTCCGCTGCTTTGTCGGTGTTGTGAATCACCAACTTGCCTGGTTTTTGCCACTTCCACTTCTTTTCGCTGGCACTCCCTGCAATGGAGCCAGAAGTGAACCAGCCTTCGAAATTGACCCAAGCTTCTTTAGAAACCAAATTTACCGGCGTGTCGCCGGCCTTAGAATCATGGGCGACCAGCAGAGTCAGGGAATAGAGGAGGAATTTCACAACTAGATTCGATCATGATTGGTGACTGCTGTCAATCGGCCGCCCTTTTGTGGATATCGCACAATTGCGGAGATGAATTTGCTAAAAGTGCTCCCAAACGGCTTTGAGCTCAAGCACGTCCGAGTTCGGTGTAGATCGCTGACATTGGAATGTCATGAGAATCTGGTGTCAGGTTAGTGCGTTGAATTGAAAAACATATCCCGAAGATGCTGGGCTCCGTTCCGTTCAAAATGGCAGATTGGAGATAGCGGTCATAGTGACCCTTACCCCGACCGAGACGAGCAAGGTTACCTCGGTCAAACCCGACTCCAGGAACGAGAATGAGATCGGGCCTTGAAACCGACAGGAGAGGGCACCGGTCAGGGTCTGGTTCAAGGAATCCAAACGCACCTTCGGACAAATCTTCAGGCGTTTGCACGTGGCGAAAAGAGATTCGGGCGTTTTTTTCGATTCTTGAAAAACCCCAGATCTTGTCTTGATGATCACGAAAAAGTTCAGACAGGTCTGGCTCGCTTGGCATTGCGCAGTAGGTGAAAACGCATTTGGATTCGCGGAATTCTTTCGTTTCCGCGATATGGTGGGCAATCGCGCCGGAATGAACCCTCTTTTCTGCGAGGGAGAGGGACTTTAGTTTTGAAAAGCAATCTCGTCTGGCAGCACGCTTGTCCATTTGGAATTGTCACTTGGGGCTCTATTTAGCGATGGCTTGGAACATTGGCCGCTTTAATTCAGAAAGAAGCTTCCCTTCAACATGGAAAGCTGAACGCAGGTAAAATGGACACAATTAGGTCTAGTTTACTCGCCATTAGGAGAATCTCCAACGGAGTGTGATGAGTGTTTCAGAATCATAACCATAATCAGCGTTGGCCGTGAGAAAGGCTTTCAGCGGCCTTTCCGCCAGCGTAAAGGCTGAGCACCAAGGGGAATGAGTTGACGAGTTGGTGGTGTATGACGAATCTGCGGGCCTCACGAGGAGTCAAACCAACAAATCACAAAATCAGAATAAAGAAAAAATATAACACGCTGAAAAATAGACAGTTGAGTGTTATTTTTACCTAATTTAAGCTACCCAAAAACCGGAGTTCCTTCTCAAGAACTTACAAGAAAAGATCAATGAGAGCCTCGTCAGTGAGATCCCCAGGGTCCGCTACGGCAACGAGTTGGCCCAAGTAGGCAACTTCATCTAGTTCCGATGCGGGATCGAAAGCATAAAAGTCATATTCAATCGAAGTTTCTTGGCTGACCGGTTGACTGGCTACTCCGTTTTTATCTCGAGGGAAGAAAGCGATGAACGCTGTTGCAGCCACGGCTGCAATAGCTGCGCTGAGCCATCGTTTGTTCAAGAAGGTGAGTAGCCCTTTGCCTGTGCTAGGAGGGGTGTCATTGATCAACCGAACCTCTCTCACCACGTCCCGGGAGAAAAAGGGGCCTGGCTTTGGCCCGCTAGCGCCCTTAAGAAGCGTCCACACTGGATCATCCTTTTCCTCATTTTCCATCTGAACATTGGAAACCCCGCAAATCTGAGAGAGTTTCAAAAAAACAGGGACTTACACGGGAGGGCCTTCGATGAAGCCCTCGAGTTGGCGAATTCGGGTGGGATGACGCATTTTTCGCAAGGCTTTTGCTTCGATCTGGCGGATGCGTTCACGAGTAACCTGAAATTGCTTGCCGACCTCCTCTAGAGTGCGGCTGTAACCGTCAATGAGTCCAAAACGCTGCTCCAAGACCTCGCGCTCCCGTGGGGTGAGGGTGTCGAGGACATCCTTGATTCGATCCTTCAGCATGGACATTGATGTCATGTCACTGGGATCCTCGGCTCCCTTGTCTTCGATAAAATCTCCCAGGCTGGTTTCCTCGCTTTCGCCAACAGGTGCCTGAAGGGAAATGGGCTGCTGGGCCATCTTGAGCACTGCCCTGACCCGTTCGACAGGCAGGTGAATCTCGTCGGCGATCTCGTCGGGAGTCGGCTCTCGGCCATATTCCTGCACGAGCTGCTTTTGAACGCGCATGAGTTTGTTGATCGTTTCGATCATATGCACCGGAATCCGAATAGTCCGCGCTTGATCGGCAATCGAGCGAGTGATGGCTTGTCGAATCCACCACGTTGCGTAGGTAGAAAACTTGTAGCCGCGGCGATATTCGAACTTCTCGACGGCTTTCATCAAGCCCATGTTGCCTTCTTGGATCAAGTCTAGGAAGGACAGCCCACGGTTAGTATACTTTTTGGCGATCGAAATCACGAGGCGAAGGTTAGCCTCAACCATTTCGTCTTTGGCTTGGCGGGCTTCGGCGACGTGCTCACGAAGTGACGCGGTGAATTCGTCGAATTGCTCCTGCTCCATCCAGATTTGCTTTTCAAAGGAGGTGCGTGCCTTGGTTGCTTCTGTTTTGGCTTTTCGGTCTTTGGCTTTTTTGGCTTGTCGGGTAATGCTCTCCGATTGATCCGCCCACTCTTCGGTGTGAGCAACGAGGTCTTCGGTTACTTTCTGTTTGAAGTAGAACCGATTGTAACCGCGTGAGAGTGCTGAGAGAGCTTTGGACCAAGACTCTTCAAGTTTCTTAATCTTGGCAGGGGTCTTGGCCGCTCTGAGTTCGGAGTATAGGTCCGTTAACTCGTCCCGAGAATTTGCAACGAGGTCCCGAAGTTTGACGAGGTTTTTGAGGTATCGGGCACGACTCTCAATCTTTTTATCCACAATGAGACGATCAAACCGTTCTTCACCTGATTCGAGTCGGTCCGCCATGCTCAGGTAGGCGTCCGGTATAAAGCCAAATCGTGCCAAAATTTTGCGTATTTCGGTCTCTGCTTTCTCAATTCGCTTAGAGATTTCTACTTCCTGCTCTCGCGTCAGAAGGGGAACTTGTCCCATCTGTTTCAGATACATGCGGACAGGATCATCTAGGATATCGAGACGGCCCTCTTTTTCGCTGGGCTTCTTAGCAGGAGTGGCCTCCTCTTCGTCATCAGAACCAGCTTTGATATTGTCGACTTCAGCAGAGTCAATAATACGGAATTTCATTCCGCGCAGTCGCTCAATTAGCTCCTCCATCAATTCGAGGTCACTTTGAGTGTCCGGAAGAGCCTCATTAATATCGTCAAAGGTGAGATATTCCTGCTCTTTAGCGAGGCGAATGAGGTCGCGGACGATTGGCTGAAATTCAGGAGAATCAAGAGGGCTTTGAGCGGATTTGGTCGCTTGAGCCGGCTTCTTGGCATGGTTCCCAGCAGGTGCCTTCTTCACCTTAGCGATTTTCTTAGCCGAGGTGGTTTTCTTAGCCGTCGCCTTCACCTTAACGGTTTTTTTCTTGAGGGCGGACTTAGATTTAGCTGCTGCCTTCTTGCTTGGGCGCTTGGCAGTAGACTTGGCAGTCTTGGTAGGCGTCTTTTGCTTTTTTTTCTTTTCGGCGGCCATACGTCGAGACACTCTGAAGGAAGGAAATAAAGGGGGAGGAACCCCGCCGAATTGGGGCCGCTAACGCTCGTTTAGTTGTCCGCGTAGGTCAAGGAGTTGTTTGCCAAGGCTTTCCAACTCTGATGGTTGTAGGTCGAGGCCTCCCATGCGGGCCTTTGTCGTGGCTATCTGATTCTCTATACTCTTGCGATTTAGTGCCTGCAGGCATTCCTGTGCCAGGTCAGCGTTAATTGTTGCGCTGTCCTCGTTCATAATCCCATTGATACACTGCTGGTCTTGAGAGGTTAGCGTTGAAATAAAGGCGTTAACGCTAGCGTGACTGTCTGGATCTACATCGGCTCGCCAGATGGTGATGAGTAGTTCTGTCTCTGCGATATTATCAAAAAATTTGGGAATAGGGGAGGCTGCGATGGAATTTCGGGTTGAGGCGTCGATGAGCAAGGCTTTGCATAGGAGCCGAACGGTCCGGTTATTGATGACGGTGGGCGCAGCAGGGGGCGTCGAAGCTGAATCGGATGACAAATTTTGATACTGATCGGGCGCATGACCACGTTGGTATCTCGCGGACTCGCGGCGGTGCCTACTCTTTTCGAGGCGTTCTTGGTTTGCGACGGCGTCACGGACTTGTTTGCGGATTTCATCCTCACCCACTCCTAGGCGAACGGTGACCCGACTGATGAGAGAATCCTGGAGCATCTTATCATCAACCAATGAAATATCTTCGGCGAGATCTTTAGCAAAATTGAGACGGTCCCGCAGTGTTCCGGAACTGAGTTGGGATCCTCGTCGATCAATCTGGAAATCGAAGAACTCGGGCGGATGTTCCAAGATCTGTCGGAGGGCGTCAGGACCGTGCTTTTGAATTAAGGAATCCGGATCCTCACCTTCGGGTAGGAGTGCGAGCCTTACTAACATTCCCGAAGGAGCGAGGATTCGAAATGCCTTCTTGGCCGCGTTTTGACCTGCGGTATCCGAATCAAAGCAGAGAATTGCTTCATCTGCGTTTCGTTTGAGCACACGGGCATGATCGGAAGTAAAGGCCGTTCCAAGCGGAGCAACCGCATTCTGAATCCCAGCTTCGTAGGCTGTGATCAGGTCGAGTTGGCCTTCAAAAATAATCACCTTGCCTTCGCGGACGATGGGGCGCTTGGTCTTATCGAAGCCGAAAAAGACTTTGCCCTTATTAAATAGGACTGTTTCGGGTGAGTTCACATATTTGCCCCCGCTTTGATCCGGGAGGACATGGCGCCCGCTGAAGGCAATCGGCTCGCCCATCTCGTTATTCACAGGGAACATGAGGCGGTCGCGAAAAAATGAGTAGGCGCCGCGATTGGGGTTGTTTTCGTCGCGCCATTTAGCAAGGCCTCCTTCGACGAGTTGTTGCATCGAGAATCCTTCGCCTCGTGCCCAGTCGAAAAACATGCGTTGGTCCCCGGGGGCGTAGCCAAATTTCCAGTTTCGGGATGTATCCATCCCAAGCCCCCGCGATTTTAGATAGTCTCGTCCGGGTTGAGCAATCGGGTGCTTGAAAAGAATGCGATAAAACCAATCTGCTGCTGCTTTCTGGAGTCGCATCACTTCCCGCCGGCCTTTCATTTTGGCTTCGTATTTCGCATCGTAGACCTCCTCTTGGATCATGATTCCTGCGCGGTCGGCAAGACGCTTGGCTGCTTCGGGAAAAGGCAGGTTATCATACATCATGATGAACTTGATGGCATCACCCCCGGCGCCACATCCGAAGCAGTGGAATATCTGGCGAGTTGGATTGACGTTGAAGCTAGGCGTCTTCTCGTTGTGAAAAGGACAAACCGCTACTCGATTCACGCCGGCTCTCTTCAAAGGGAAGTAGCCTTCGATCAACTCGACGATGTCAGTCTCGTCGAGGATCTTCTGGATCGTTTCTTGGGAAATGATTGGCATCTGACGGCTACAAAAATACTCAATAAGGTTAGGTCAGATACTTAAACCTTTTGAGCCGGAGAGGCAACGATTCCTGAAGGTGTTTCAGGATTTGTGACCAGCAGCGATCCTAGTTTTATGCCTTAAGATTATCGCCATAGGCATATTCCCGATCCTTAAGAACCCCCGGTTCGGGCTTCGGATAGTGGCCTTCGGCGTTGGGCATCAGAGGCGATTTACTACCGAGAGTTAGTTCCTTGATCTCGGGAGACATAGGATTTGGCTGATTGAGCATCTGGTCATAGGTGATGACCTGTCCGGTATGTGCAGCCATGCGGCCCATTGAGGTAGTCACACTGGCGGCGATCCCGCGTTCGACTTCGTTGTGTTCTTTATTTTCGCGGATGGCTTCTAGAAGCACTTCCCACTCGATGTCATACGGACTGCCTTCGAGGCTGACCCCGCGAGGTCCTGTTGGGAAAGCCCACAGAAGATTGTCGGATTTACCACGCCAGTTGCTGTCGATGTTTTGGTCTTTGTAAAGACGGGATCGCGCTGGGACGTGGCCTGCTGAAGAAATTACGGCTGAACCCTTGGTGCCATGCGCGTAAGCCGAAAACTCCTGATTGCAACCGGGCATGTTTCGACCTTCGAAAATGGCCTTGGCCCCGTCAGCAAAACTGTATTCGACACCGTAGCTGTCGAAGTTTTGATCAACTGCTTCGAGGTGCTCCCCATTGCGTTCGACGGTTTTATAGTGGCGGCCCCCAACGGCCTTCGCTTCGATAGGGAAGGCGTTCTTAATCATGCACATTTCATCAATGCCATGAATATTAAAGTCGCTAAAAGAACCGCCACTGAGCCAGAGGAAGCTATGAAAGTTCTTGATCTGATACATGAGTTCGCTCATGCCCGTATCGTTCTTTGGCGTAAAGCAGGAAGCAATTGCCCCCTGCATCCGGTAGGCGCGCAGAAAGGTGATGTCGCCGATTTCGCCATCATCGATTCGCTTCTTTAGTTCATTTCGCGATTTGCAGTGACGGCACATCAGTCCGATGCCTACCTTGAGTCCCTTCGCCTTGGCCTTCTCATTAATCTGTAAAATTTTTCGAGAAGCGAAGCCGTCAGCGGTGACAGGTTTTTCCATAAAAACGTGGAGACCGCGATCAACGGCGTATTCAAACATCGGCCACCGAAAAGCGCACGGGGTTGTCAGAATCGCAATATCACCGGGATTCATGGCATCCATGGCTTTGCGGTATCCATCAAAGCCGATGAATTGACGCTCTTGAGGGACGTCGATATGCTCGCTCAAAACGGGATCCTTCATTAAGACCTCATGGGAGCGAGTGAGGTTCTCATCGAATACGTCGGCCATGGCGTAAAGCTTCACAGGACCCAAAGTGCCCGAGACAGAGAGAGCGTTTTTGACGGCTCCGGTTCCTCGGCCTCCGCAGCCAATAAGCGCGAGTTTTACTTCTTCGTTCGCCTGAGCGTGAACGTTGGGGATGGAGATGCCAGCGAGGACGGATGCGCCAGCGACGCCCTTCACAGCGGAGCGGCGAGTGATGAGTTTTGCGGATTCAGGCATCAAGAACGTTTGGCCACAAAGGCTAATCTCGTCAACGTAGGAAAAAGCGTAATTGCGCGGTTTAGCGATTTTCTTGCCGAGGGCTGTATAGTTAGGGCGTATTTAGTTTATTCTGCCTGCGGTGCGCAGTCGACAGGGGTGCGTTTCCTAACCATAGGCATGCGAAAGAGGCATTCATTCTCCTAAAAGAAGAGGTAGAATTGCGCTAATTCGGCGGATAACCTATTAGGGATGCCTCCTGCTCCTAAGTTTGTATCGGTTAGCGTCGCGTGTTGTCTTTGCGTCACGAGCCTCGTCGTCGAGGGACAGGAAGTTTCGGGGCCTGATGCCCGCTGGGTGCGTGTTTATGGGTGGGTCCAGATTGGGGAGAAATTGGCCGAGATAGAACAATGGCCTCTGGCGTTGGGCAGCTACCTTGAAGCCGCAGTTCAACTCAAAATTCTGATGGCGAGCGCACCCAACTTTGAACCAGAAATGGTCAACTATCGTTTCGGCTGGCTCACGAATGAGATTACTCGAGTGAAGAAGAAGCTTGTGGGTAACGAGCATGATATCATGGCGAAATACCTCGATTTTGTTTCTTCATTCGAGCAAGGACAATCGGAGCGGTTTAATAATCAGTTTGAGAAGGCGCTCGACACTCTGAATTATACTAAGGTGCTTCTTGATGATCTGATCGCGGAGCGCCCCGAAGAATTCAAAATGGCGATGATGGCGCAGCACAATATGTTGCTCGACAGTATCGACTGGCTGAATTCGCAGCTAAATTACAGAGCTGCTTTGCTGGCTCCTCCGGTCATTGTTGACAAATCCTACCTTGGTACAACTCAGTTCATTAATGAAAACGATCTTCCGGCAGAAGCGCCTCCTGCGACAATGTCAGGAGACCTCTTTCCTTCAACCGTGGTTAATGCAGTGGTAGCACGCTTTGAGAAAAAATCCGGGGCGACCTCCTCCCTCCGGCCAGCTGGGGAAGGAGTTATCTCTCCACTTCGAGAAGATAAGCTCCCTACCTTTCGTGCGAGCAGCAAGGAGGATCCAACTCCCATGACTATTGAGTGATATTAGTAGTCACGGAAAGGCCCTCTTGGTTCGGCTGATTTCATCTCTTCCATCCACTGGTCAAAAGCTTTTTTGATTTCAATGAGCTTGTCTGGGTGGCGTTTTGAAAGATCCTGCGATTCGCTGATGTCTTCCCTCAGATTGAATAATCCGCCCTGGCCATTTCCCATGTCGACCCATTTCCAGTCTCCAAGGCGAGCGCCGAGCAGATTACGGCGTTTCCAAAACATACGATCTCGTGGGGAGTAGGCTTTGCCGCGGAGAGTGGGCCACCAGTTGTAGCCGTCAAAGATGATGTCGTCCGGCAAAGCCTTGCCCGTAACGTCCGCTAGACTCGGAACTAACTCGAGGCTGGTGAGGAAAGCATTGTTGACGGCTCCGGCGGGAACCTCTCCAGCAATCCAACGCACGAGGCATTGGACCCGAACGCCGCCATCCCAAGTCGTTCCTTTTTTGCCTTTGAGAGGATAATTGCTAGCACCACCCGATCCGCCGTTGTCACTGAAGAAGATCACAATGGTATTTTCGGCAATGCCTCTTTGATCGAGAACGTCCAGCATCCTCCCGATGGACTCGTCCATGCAGGTGATGGCAGCGCGGTAGTCACGCTCTCGTGCTTCCGAGGTCACTACTCTGGTTGGACCATAAAAGTCGGAGCGTTCGTGATACTTGTAGTTCTCGACGTTGCGGTATTCTTCAGCCACGGGTGGGTAGAGGTTCTGGTATTTTTTCGGAGCCTGAACGGTCGTGCGGATGTGAGGTTCGAGAGCTGAGGAGTTGTGTGGGGCATTGAATGGCACGTAGAGAAAAAACGGTTTTTTGCCAGCGTATTCTTCGAGGAACCCGAGTGCCTCCCTTTCGAACAGGTAGGTGCAGTAGGTACCTCTGTCTTCAGTAGTGGGTTCGAGGTTGCGATACATGCTCGGAACTCCATATCGTTCATGAGTGTAGTAGTCGACACCGGTGTTAACGATGCCATAGAATTCATCGAAGCCCCGCGAAGTGGGGAGGAAGCGCTTGTGCATGCCCAAGTCCCACTTGCCGTAGATTGCGCTGACGAAGTTGTCTGGAAGTAGTTGAGGAATAATCTTCTCGCGGAGGTCCATGCCACCAATTCTCTCCCACGAAACCTCATAGGCCGATGGCTCGTAATCGTGACCGTAGTCTGGTGCCTCATTTCGGATCATGTCGTAGATGCCATTACGCTGAGGGTAACGGCCGGTGAGCAGGCCGGAGCGGCTTGGGGTGCAGGCGGGCCAAGTGACGTAGAAATTAGTGAGCCTAGTTCCTTCCGAAGCGATTCGATCGAGATTCGGTGTGATAGTCCCGTTTCCTAGGTTTCCGAAGTCGTTGTAGCCTTGGTCATCGGACACGATGAGAAGAATGTTAGGAGAATCTTCCTTGGCCGGAGTAGAAGTGGGAAGACCGACAGTCAGTAATCCAGAGATAAGCAGATGTATCAGCAAAGACATACACATAAATTACTATTTACCTGCCGGCTTGGTCACGGAGAGAGTTTCCGCAAACCAGTTAATTTCGCAAAGCGTCATAGTGTATGGTTCCTACAAGTATCTCAGCTCTGCCATCGAGTAAGATTAGATTCCCTTGTTTGACTTGAAAAATTCCATAGTCCGCGGGGAGCATAGCCCTTTCGAGAGCTGCCACTTACTTTGGCAGTCTTCTGATGGGTGAAAATAAGGGGAGGAAGTAAACGAACGCAATTTTACTCAACTTGTGAATCGGTGGGGGCGTTGCTGGCAAAATGGCTGATCAGTCAATTGGCGAGTTCCTTGATTGCTTCAAGGTAGTTCGCTAGCGATTCGGTGGGTTGAAGCTGGTAAGATTGCTCCAACTGGACAACCGCTTCACGGTATTCTGAAGCTGCAACAAGAAGCTTTCCGTGAGCGAGGTGTGCGGCAGCCGCGTATTCCGGAAGGTTGGCCGCTTGTTCGAAAAGCATTTCCGCCTCTTCGCGAAGCCCTGCGTCCTGTTTAAATTGCGCCAGCATTATGATGGCACGTCCATCGAGTGGTTCCTTCTCAAGCCAGTCGGCAACTAGTTTTGCTCCCGCCTCAGGATCTCCCTTTTCTAGCTCAATGACGGCACGATGGCGATAAAGGCGAGAAAGTATTTGAATATCAGCTTCCTCAGACTCGATGAGTGATTGCGTCACCTCAGAGGCTTCAATCGCCGCCACCAAGGTAATTGCTTCATCCCAGCTAGACACATTAATTAGTAATTCGAGAGCTTCGACTATTCGAGCAAGGAAGGGACTACTTTCATTTTCAAGGGCTGCTACGTATCGCAGTAAGGCCTCTCCCGGAAGATCGTTTTCAAGGTAAAGATGCCCCAGCAACACGGTGTCATTACCACTGAGAGATCCAGTACGGTGGGCCAACTCTAGGTTGCCGATTGCGTCGATCTTGTTTTCAAGGGTAATATAGGCGTCGGCGTTCAACCGCCAGAGGTAAAGTTGGCTGGGATCTTCAGAGAGTAGGTGCTGATAGAGGGAAGCAGCCTCTGCGGATTGGCCCAGCGCGTCTAGGGCTTGAGCTTGCCGAAGTTTCCACTGCTGCTGATCGGGTTGAGTCAATGATGCGATTCGGTAAGCATCCAAAGCAGCCTGGAATTTTTCATCGAGAGAATAGCAATATCCCAGTAGCCCGAAGGTGAGTCCATCACGGGCGCCGAGCTCGATAGCCCGCACTAGGTGTTCGAGTGCCTCGTCGTAAAGCTCAAGCCTTACCAGAACTACGGCTAGGTTGCGATGGGCATCCCGGAAGTTAGGAAACTTCTCAATCGCGTTTCCGAAGCTTTTCTGAGCAGCTTCGTCGTCCCCACTCTCAAACTGGAGCGTCGCGAGAGAGAAGATCATAGCGGGGCTTTCCTGTAGAATCGAGGAATCTTCAAGAATTTGAATGGCACCCTCGCGGTCACCGTCTGCCATTTTTTTGGCAGAGTCGTTGAGATAGCTCTCTTCGTCGTTTGTGATTTGAGGTTCGATTCGACTGTCGATACCGAAACTCCCTGTTACGATCCGCCTGAATTCAACACTCTTCCACAGAGGATCGATAGGCAGAGGGTCTGCTGCTTTTGTTGCTTGGCAAAAGATGGTCGCCAGCAGGATAACTTTAAGGTATCGGAGCATTAGGGACGGAGGATTAGTGGCCACTTGAAAAGAGCGTTGACGGGACGCCCGTCGAGCTGGGGGGGGGTGAATCGGGAGCCTGTGGCAAACCTTCGGGCCATCTCCGTAAATTCGGGATGGCTACTGTCAATGATACGACGGATCACGACCCTGCCTTGCGAGGTAATGAGGACCTCAAGAGTGACTTCGCCTTGAGTGATGCCGCGCGCGGTCTGGCTCGAAGGATAACGGACCCTTGGGCGAGTAATGAGTCTGGGTTGAGAATCAAGATCAGAGGCCGCAAAAGTCATGCTTCGACGCATATCCTCATTCTGCTTTGCGAAAGCGTTAGTGCTTAGTTGCAGATCGAGATTCCGATTAGGGTTTGCTTTGATTGGTGGGGCCAGTGAATCAAAATCGATTTCGAGTTTAGGCAGGTCGGGAACAATTTCGGGGGGAGGCGGCTCTTCAAGTTCAGAGGGAGGTGGCGGGGCAGGAAGAGCGACCGAAGGAGCCGTATTCATTGCTCTTAACGAAAGCGTTGGGGCGGCAGAAATATCCCGTGCAAGACGCGCGCCGGCAAGGAACACGAGCAGCCCTATCGTGAAAAGGAAAGCGAGACCCACCCGGATGGCGAGACTGAAACGATGTGAGCTGGTGCTAGTCATTGACGGTCGAGACAAATACTTGCTGGGCCCCACCCATTTTGGCTTCATCCAAAACTTGAACGGTTGACTCAGTAGGAGCTGCGCGATCGGCTTGTATGATTACGGGCATACTTTCCTGCGAGAGAAGGCGACTGACAGTTGGTCTAACGCCATCGACGCCGATCTCTCGTCCGCCGTAAAAGACCTGGCCACCTGGGGTAATCCCGATAAGAATACTGTTGCGTTCGAGATCTCGTTGCGTCGCTGCTTTGGGCTTATTAATTGCTACCCCTGTCTCTTCGACAAAAACGGTCGTAACGATGAAAAAGATAAGAAGAATAAAGACGACATCAATGAGAGGTGAGATGTTTATTTCACTTGTCACATCGGAGTTAGGCTCTCCAAATCGTTGGAATTTCCGGGCCATGTCAAAGCTTGGCGGTCCGCTGAAGAAGTTGAGATGACAGTCGCTGAAAGCTCATGGTCAAACTGTCATGGCGACCCTTAAGCAGCGCGCATACGATAAAGGCTGGTATCCCGATGATCAGTCCAGTCTGGGTTGTGATCAGTGCCTCGGAGATGCCTTGAGAAATGGTATCAATGGGAGTGTTTGCAGAGGCGATTGACATGCCGCGAAAAGTCGTAAACATGCCGGAAACGGTTCCCAGAAGCCCGATCAATGGGGCTGCACCACTAATAATGAATACGAAAGCGAAACGGCGTTCAGGAATGGAAAAGAGGCGTTGCTGGGTTTCCTGAAGGCGGCGGGGAAGATCCTCGCAAGACTCCAGTTTTTTGTGAAGGCGTTTTTGGATGCCCTCCGATCCCTGTTGATGACGAAGTAGCTTGATCCATTCATTTGGTGAGATTAGCGGAGCGTCTGGCAGGCTCATTGACTGCCAAAGTGAAACGAGAGAAAAAGATATTCCAAAAGCCAATGCGATAAGCGCAAAGAATACCCCCCCGCCGTCAACGGCGAGGATCTGCAACTCGGTCAGCAGTTCTTTGATTAGCATAATGTTAGTTGCCTTGGGGGGCTTTCCCTAAACCGTTCAGAAACGCCAGACTCGTCATCTCCATGGTAGACTTGATGCCCTTTACTTTTCGAGAAAGGAGCGCGTGGAGAATGAGAGATGGGATTGCAACGATCAAACCAAACTCTGTAGTTACTAGCGCTTCGGAAATACCTGACGCGAGCGACTTGGCATCGCCAGTACCAAAGATATTTATCAGGCGAAAGGTCTCTATCATTCCTGTCACAGTTCCAAGTAGGCCGAGGAGTGGTGCGGTCGCGGACGCTATGGCAATAATTTGGAGTCCCTTATTGAGGGACGGCAAGGATTCGAGAAACTTCTCATAGAGTGACTCCTCAAGAGTATCACGAGATATATTAGAGTTGTCAGAATAGAGTTCTATCCCGCGGGAGATGATGTCGGAGGCGGGATGCATGATGGCTTGATTTGATAGGATGGCAGCGTCCGAATTCCCTTGTTTCAGAGCATCGATAATATCCTGAACCAGTTGAGGGCGGAATTGACGAATGCTCAAAAGCTGAAGCCACTTTGATAAAGCGGCGAGAAAAGAGAAGGAAGCAAGAATAAGAATAGGATAAATCCAGAATCCGCCTTGCCTGATGTGTTCGATAAAGCCTTCTTCTGATGCGCTTAAGGCAACAGCATTTCCAAGCGTTGGATCGAGAGCAGGATTGGAGGCTTTACCTCGAAGTAGCAACTCGATACGCATTGGGTCTTCCGTTCCCTTGACGAGGCGAGGGCGCAGATCTTCGCCCTTGGAGAGGAGACCGGAGTCCCTGCCGTCTAGGGAACGAAACCACCGAACAGGGCCGGTATCAGCGAATTCCCCCTGAACGAGAATGCCATCGGTATTAATAGCTTCACCTTCAAACACTCTCACCTTCCCTGCGTGACCTAACTGGTCGATCGTGTTTTCAACGAGGCGAAGGCGTGAATTTAGGTCTGGTTGGTCGAGCAAGTTACGGTCGAGTTCGATTTGAGCGAGGCTTTGGGAGGCTTCGTAATTCTTTCGAAAGTCGAGAAGAAGTCCCTCGAGATACATTCTTTCCTCGCGCCAAAGCTTGAGTTCTTTTTCGTTTTTCTCGAACTCTGACTCGGCCGCCTCACGAGTAACTCGCGCAATTTCAGCGAGGCGTTTGGCTTCTCGAAGTTCCGCCGCAATCTCGTTGGTTTCCTTTGCGAGCTGTGGCTTGCTCTTAGAAATGTCATTGCGCAGTGTCACAAGTTCATCGAGGGCGGTGCGGAGATCCTGGCCGACCGAATCAGCGGCTTTGCGATACTTCTCTGCGTCCTCCTCCTGGGCAAAAGTGAGCAGGCTGGCAGAACATAGTGCCAAAATAATTAGTCGGATTTGCATCACGGCTTAAGAGCGGTCCCGTTTGCAATGGGAAGTGAGATAAATGCAGGGGCCTCTTCGCGCGAAAGGATCGAGATCGCTTGGCGAACTGAAGGGGCTAGGGAAGTTTCTTCTATCCAATCCCAGCCTTCGGGTGTGGGCAATCCGTAACCGGCGTAACGGTCCGACGGGTCGACGAACCAAGCTTGAGTCAGACCGAGATATAGGACTTCTATTTCACGCTTTTTTCCGTCGATCAGCCTGATGTCAGCATCCATCGTAATTACCTTTTGGAAATCTTGGTAGGCCTGCATGATCAGTAGCACATCGCGAGCACGATGTTGCAAGGGCCGCTCTGCTTGATCCTCCTCGAATCGAATGACCGCCTCCTGGATTTTTGCGCGAAGCGGCGGAGGGAAAAAGGGGATGTGCGGACGAAGCTTGTCTTCTAACTTGGTGATGCGGCCGGAGAGCTCTCGACGCCACGCCTTGAGTTCAGCCTCTTCGTCAACGTATGCTGAGCGCTGCTTGTCTATCTCGTTGACTCTGTCTCCTGCTGATTGGATAAAGTCTTCAAGATTTTTTATTTCGAGCTGGCGAATCTCGTTTAAAAATTCGAGGGTTTTTTGCTGTTCCTGCCAGGCGGCTGATTCGCGACTAATTAATTGTCGAGTTTGAACCCACTCTTTGAGCGCGGCCTGTGTTGCTGATGCGGCCGGCAGAGGTGTCTCAAACGATGACTGAGACAACGAAATTACTGAGAGCGACAGAATACTCAGCGAAATAGACAGGCTTTTCAGTTTCTGTTGAATTGATAATCCCGGCATTTTGGACTGAGTTATTTGTGGTCGATACTTTTGCTCAAAGGAAAATCGAGCAATATCCGTTGGAATTCCGGACTTGCTCAACCGCTTGGAATTAATGATATCGTGTCTCAATAGCAAATGATTTATTGGGGCAAACTGAGGCTAATTTTGCTTCGCTGAGCGCCACTTAGAATCACCTGTCCTAAGTCCTCGATGAACCGGGCCCTGCTCAATAGCTTCTGCCATGGAGACGTAACGGACGGGTTGGCCCAGAGAAAAATATTGGCCGTTGTGGACCCCTCTGGATTTCTAGGTAGGGAAAGGACAGTGACTTTCACTAAAGCCTTTTAGAAGTTTCCAAAAACGAGAGTCATTGAAAGTGCCTTCAGTGGGAGGAGCAGGAGGCCAGTTTCGTTATTTGCTACTTGGGGTAGCCTCCACAGTGGACCACTGATCGACTGGGAGATCATCTAGATCATAGGGTCCAATACTTTCACGGTGCAGAGAGGTCAATCGAATGCCATCGAGGTGATAAAACATCCTTTTTATCTGATGCCAACGGCCTTCCTGCAGGGTAATTCGAGCCCGGGTCAAATCGAGAATCTCAAGTTTGGCGGGCCGTGTCGTTATGCCTTCACTCGTGAACTCAATCCCATTCGCGAAGTTTTCAACAGCAATCTCTGGAATGGGGTGGTCGGTTTCCACAACGTAGACCTTGTCGACTTTTTGATCAGGGTGGGTGAGAGACTTTGACCAAGTACTGTCGTTGGAGAGAAGAACGAGGCCACTTGAGCTTCGATCAAGCCGTCCGGCGAGATGCAGGGTATGTTTGTCAGGATGGGTAATGAAATCGAGGACCGTTTGGTGCTTGTCGTCTTTTGTGGCGCTAACTACTCCGACTGCTTTGTGGAGTTTAATGTAGAGACGCTCAAGTGAGGGCTGAAGAATAGTGCTGCTGTATCGAACTTCGTCGAAGCGTGTTACATTGAAACGCTGATCAAAGCTATCAACGCCGTTAATCATTACCTTGCCCGAAGCGACGCGGAGGCGTGCCTGTCTTTCGCTTATTTGAAGCTCTTTAGAGATGTAGTGATCGAGTCTCACCAAACCTAGTCTGCACAAAAAAAGCGGCCCGTTTCCGAGCCGCCTTCTTCGAATTGATAAAGCCGGAAGCTTACTGCAAGAGTTGAGCTTACTTCTCCTCGAGGGCGGCTTGGGCGGCAGCAAGTTTCGCGATCGGAATGCGAAACGGACTGCAGCTGACGTAGTTGAGGCCAGTGCGGTGGCAGAACTTGACGGAGTCAGGATCACCACCGTGCTCACCGCAGATACCCACCTTGAGCTTGGTTTTGGTGGAGCGGCCCTTCTCAACACCGATTTCAACGAGTTGGCCAACACCAGTTTGGTCAAGCTGAGCAAACGGATTGTTATTCACCACTTCGGCGTCCTGGTAGGCGGGAAGAAACGAACTGGAGTCGTCACGGCTGAGTCCGAGACCCGTCTGGGTAAGGTCGTTAGTGCCGAAGCTGAAAAAGTCAGCGTGTTCGGCGACTTCGTCCGCGGTAAGAGCGGCGCGAGGGATCTCGATCATGGTGCCAACCTGATACTTTAGCTGGCTCTTTTTAAGGCCGTGCTTCTTGCGGACTTCAGCGGCAGCCTCGTCGATGACGGCTTTCTGCAGCTCAAGTTCCTTCGAGTAGGCCACTAGGGGAACCATAATCTCCGGGAGCACTTTGATGAATTTGCCAGCCTTCTTCTTTTTAGACACTTCGACAGCAGCCTCAAGAATCGCAGTTGCCTGCATCTTGGTGATTTCTGGATACACGATGCCCAGACGGCAACCGCGATGACCGAGCATTGGGTTTTCTTCGTGCAGCTCGCTGATCCGTCGCTTGATGAAAGCAGGGGTCACCTTGAGCTTTTTGGCCAGATCGGAAATCTGCTTAGGTGTCATAGTGCCAATGAATTCATGCAAGGGCGGGTCGAGAAGGCGGATCGTAGCGGGGCGACCTTCGAGCGCTTCAAAGATGCCGGCGAAGTCCTTCTTCTGGTAAGGAAGCAGTTTTCTGAGTGCTTTGGCGCGACCAGCATCGTCTTCGGCAAGAATCATCTGACGCACTGCGTCGATGCGGTTGCCTTCAAAAAACATATGCTCGGTGCGTGTGAGGCCAATACCTTCAGCACCAAAAGCGATCGCGTTTTTCACCTGCCCAGGAGTATCTGAGTTGGTTCGGACGCCAAGCTTGCGATGCTTGTCGGCCCAGCTCATAAGCTGGGTGAACTTTTTGTAGGTAGCGCTCCGCTTAGCGGATGCCTTGTTTTCAAGCAGGGCCTGAATAACCTGGCTGGCTGCGGTCTGGAGTTCGCCGGCGTAGATTTTGCCAACGAAACCGTTGATGGAGAGGTAATCTCCTTCCTTCAATGTCGTTCCCTCGCCGGAGAGAGTCCCCTTGGCGTAGTCGATGGACATGTTGTGAGCACCGCAGACGCAAATCTTGCCCATCTGGCGGGCAACGAGTGCAGCGTGAGAGGAAGCGCCGCCTTCAGTCGTGAGGATGCCCTCGGCAGCGATCATACCGCGAAGGTCTTCCGGGGAAGTGGTCTTGCGAACAAGAATAACGTTTTCTCCCTTTGCGGCAGCCGCGACAGCAGCGTCAGCGGTGAAGTAGATCCTGCCGCAGGCAGCTCCGGGGCCAGCAGGAAGGCCGGTACCGATAACCTTGGCACTCTTTTCCTTGGTGGAGTCGAAGATCGGCGAAAGAAGGTGGCTGAGGTCATCTGCAGGGATTCGCTTGATCGCTTCCTCCTTGGTGATGAGGCGCTCGTTCACCATATCAACGGCGATGTTCACCGCAGCAAAACCAGTGCGCTTGCCGTTCCGGGTCTGGAGCATCCAGAGCTTGCCTTTTTCGATGGTGAACTCGACGTCCTGAACATCACGGAAGTGCTTCTCAAGAATGGAGCGAACCTTGAGTAGCTCTTTGTGAGACTTTGGAAGGTCCTTGGCCATCTGCTTGACCTGCTTGGGTGTGCGAACTCCGGCTACAACGTCTTCGCCCTGCGCGTCGATGAGGTATTCCCCATAGAAAACATTGTTACCGGTGGCGGGGTCGCGAGTGAAGGCAACTCCGGTTCCGGAGGTCTTTCCAGTATTACCGAAGACCATCGCTTGGACGTTCACGGCAGTGCCCCACGCGGCTGGAATACCATATTTTTGGCGGTAAACCTTGGCTCGGTCGTTCTGCCAAGAGGAGAACACGGCATTCACCGCTCCGCGCAACTGCGCCATCGGCTCTTGGGGAAAGTCCTTACCGGTGCGCTTTTTGATGAGAGCTTTAAACTGAGCAACGATGCTCTTGAGTCCGACGACAGAAATTTCCGAATCGTCGGCAACTTTTTCTTTCGCCTTCACCTTGTCAAGAATGGTCTCGAACGGATCATGGTGCTCGTTAGTATGTTGCTCAACACCCATCACCACTTCGCCATACATTTGGAGAAAGCGGCGGTAGCTGTCGTAAGCAAAAGATTCATTATTCGCTTTTTTGGCAAGCGCCTCAACGACGTCATCGTTGATGCCGAGGTTAAGGATTGTGTCCATCATGCCCGGCATCGACTCGCGAGCACCGGAGCGGACAGAGAGAAGAAGCGGGTTTTCGAGGTCGCCGAACTTAGCTCCCATGACTTTTTCAGTCTTTTTGATGTTGGATTCGATTTGGCGCTGAAGGTCAGAAGGCCACTTGCGACCGTTGTCGTAGTAGTGTGTACAAACTTCGGTGGTGATCGTGAAACCTGCGGGAACGGGAAGGCCAATGAGGGCCATCTCTGCGAGGTTGGCCCCTTTACCGCCGAGCAGTGCTTTCTGCTTGCCGTTACCGTCTGCTTTCTCGCCACCGAAAAAGTAGACCAATTTGGGAGCACGCGCGGGTGCCTTTTTAGCAGCCTTTTTCGGGGCAGCTTTTTTTGCTGTTTTCTTCTTCGCCATAACTGATTCGATGTTCCTTAAGTGTTTTATAGAGGATGGATACGGTGCTTTGTGTGCTCAGGCGCTACCGATTGATGACCGGGACGGTGTTCTTGTAGCGGGGATAGCGCTATCAAAATCAACCCGAGCGACGAGGCCGCGGAATGTAAACGCGTCAATTGAGGTGTCAACCGCAGTTAATCAAAGGCCCAAAAGCTTCATTCTATACAATTTGAACCAAGATTTTAGATCTGAAAAGCGAGCGCAAAAATAACATGTCGAAAATGTCACAGCAAAATTACCGGATCAGTGCGACTCAATGCGCCGTCCTTTAGGCTGGCCGATCTCTTCCAAAGTTTTGGTGAACCAGGTCTCGTTAATGTCGAAAGGTTTGCCACCCTTTATTCGCGGAAATGCGATGGTAGTCATTGCCCCGCCATTTTCTTCATCCAAACCAGCAACACCGCTCTCGCCACGCATTGCGGACTCGGCCGCATGGGAGGCGCTGCGTTTAATCAATTCAAGGTCTTCGCTGTTGGGGGCGGCGCTGCGAGCGAAATAGCCGCTTTTTTGGACAAGTACTTTTTCAGCGCCAAGCTTGTCTTTGAGCTTTGAAGAGAACCATTTACCCACGTTGACGTCGTCGAGGCGGTAGTGGCCGAAGGCATCCTTGGCCGGCTCCTTGCCATCGGCTTTTAATTCTTCGATGATGTTGTCGAGACCGGCACCCTCACTGAGGAAGATGTTAACACTGTCATGCTCATTCATCTTTTCGTTCAGGCGCTCGATCTCCTCCTCGAGTGTGATCTCCATTTCTGGAACCCAGATAGCATCGACGTCCCAGCGAAACTGGTTGAGAAGAGCTTCGGGCATCCAGTCGTAGCTGCATAGGCTCTCATGATAAAGGTGCCCCGCGCGACCGGTGAGCCAGCCACAGTGGCGTCCCATCACTTCGTGGATAATGAGTTGACGCTTGCTGGTCGTGTTCTCGTTGGCGATATTGCGGAAGAAACGTGCGCTGTTGTCTGCTGCGGTTGCGGCTCCCAACGTTTGCTTGATGGGGTAGACATCGTTATCAATCGTCTTGGGCATTCCAACCACCGTAAGTGGGTAGTCGTTTTCCATGAGGAAGGCAGCAAGGTCGGCAGCGGTTGTGTTGGTATCGTCGCCACCAATGGTATGAAGAACATCAACTTTGTCCGCTACAAGGCGATCAGCAGCGACCTTGAGTGGAACCTCACCGGGCTTAACCAGTCCGCGGCTTTCACAGTCCGTTACATTTGTCAGCTTCACCCGGCTGTTGCCGATGGGACTCCCGCCAAAGTTATAAAAAACGTCCGCACGTTGGCGGACCATTTGAGGAAAGTCGTAGGAGTTTCCTAAGAGTAGTCCCTGATAGCCGTTGAGGTAACCCATCAGGTCAGCTTCGGGGGCGATCTCGTTGTAGCGCTCGATTAAGCCTCCGATGGATGCTGAGAGACAAGGGGCGATACCTCCGGCGGTCAGAAATGCGATTCTCATTGTATATGGGTCGGGATACGGTTGGCTTTAGCGGCGCATCTTCCGCCTAATTGGGACGATGTCAAGCTAGCGAGCTAGGTCGATTTTTAAGCATCTGAATACTAAGGATAAATTAAATATTGATTTTTATGAAATTTCTAATAAAATCGGTGGAGATAGTTTTTTCTGATGATTCGTATCCCAAATTCCAGCGGAGGCCCGGCCCATCGTTCACCGACTGCTGGTTTGACGACAAAAGCTGGAGAGATTGTTCATGAGCAGACAACAGACCGACTGGAGATCAGAATGGATTTGCTCGAGTCGAAGTTGGCCACTCATGCTGATGATCTCAAAGAAACGGTGAGCGAGCGAGTTGACCAGATTGAGAGCCGGTTTTGTCGTGCCATGCTTTCCCTGAGCGGCAAGGACGGGGAGGGTGAGGTGATGGAAAATGTGATCGAATTTGCCGCCGAGCACCTGGAAATGCACCATTTGCCCACCACTGCTGCTCTGGAGGCGCTGCACGATCTTAATTCGACTCTGCAGCTTACTAAAGAGCATTTAGATGCTCTTGGAGGCAGCGTTTCTCGCATGCGGGATGCTGTTAGCAAGGCGAGTTAAGGCCTTATGGGCGGTAAGGGTGCGGGCCTCATTGCATAGGCAGAGCGACGTCGTGGAACTTACTGTTGGTCAGATAGCGGCAGAGTTTCGTTCAGATTGTCCTGACGTGGCACGTGAGTCCACTTTATATTTTTAAATAAAATGGATAATATAATATCACAAACAATTGATGCAGAAATAGTTACAGAACTTGTATGCGCCTTCTACAGGCGGGTGCGTGAAGATGACCTACTTGCTCCTATGTATCCAGCGCATGATTGGCATGGTGCGGAATCAAGGCTCCGAGATTTCCTCTTATTTCGTTTTGGCATGAGCGAGCAATATGTCAAAGAGCGAGGGCATCCAAGGCTTCGCATGCGTCATCTACCATTTTCGATCGGGTCGCTGGAGAGTAAGCGCTGGCAAAAGCTGATGGGAGAGGCCATGGATGAGATTGAGGTCGATAGCGAGACGAAGGAGTTGCTGAGCGCGTTTTTTGCTCAGGTCGCCGACTTTATGCGCAATCGGCCAGATTGACAAAGCATTGGGCTGCGGGACTTTAGCAGTGCAATGTCTCTCCCCATGGTCCGTCGTGCCGCTCTTCTGATCCTTGCCTTCGCAAATGTGGCTCATGGTCTTGTTGCCAAGCCCATCGAGGTTGAGGTCTCAAATTATCCGCTCTTTTACTTCGCTGGGCGGCTTGCGACCGATTCTTTTGAGGTTGAGTTCCGAATCCCTGAAGGGATTGATCCAGCCTTCTGGAATCCTACCGACCAGGATCTCAGAGCCTTCCAGAAAGCCGATGTGATTCTGTTGAGTGGAGCAACTTTTGAGAAGTGGATGAAAACGGTAACCTTGCCAAGGACATCGATATTGGACACTTCGAAAGAGTTCTCTGACCAATACCTTAAATCCGGAGAAGAGGTGCATCGGCATGGGAGCGGTGTCGCTCACTCGCATGAAGGGACGGCAATCGTCACGTGGTTGGATATGTCTTTGGCAGCAGAGCAGGCTGAAGCGATTGCGGAGCGATTTGCCGAGGAAGTGCCAGCAGATGAGGGGGCCATCTATGGAAACCTAGAAAAACTGAAGGAAGACCTTATCGATTTGGACACCCGTTTCAAAGCTGTTGGAAGGGCGTGGAATAATCGGAGCGTTATTCTGGCCTCACACTCGATATACCATTACATGGCCGAAGCCTATGGGTTTGCGATTGAGTCTTTAGCGTGGGAGTGGGAGCAGAGCCTTAGCAGCACGGAATTGCAGGAAGCCGAACGGTTGATCGCCAAGCATTCCTCGAAGTGGGTTATTTGTGAAGAACAACCCAGCAAAGATAACGAGACAAAGATCGAGTCGCTCGGGTTGAACTATCTAGTTGTCGCTTCATCCAGCAATCGCATAAGAGGGCATGACTGGTTGGAGATCATGCAGAGGAACGCGAGCAATTTGGAACTGATTCTGGAGTAGCGACGTTTCTATGCCCAATTCCATCGCGATGGATCCGGAGCGGCGCCGACTCTGTTGTTTCACCTCAAGCGTTTGTCAAGAAGCATAAAAAAATCGTATTTTCTGAATGATAAGTTAGATTGGATTTGCGTTCTTCTTGGAATTGTTTATAATTACCATAACGAACTCTTCTGTGCGTCTGACCTGAAACACCAGCCGCACTTGACACAAATACACAGACAGACTCTCAATGCTCCGAAGCCTCTTATGCTTCGGCGGGCTTGCTCTCGCCGCGCTGGTCTCGTTGGCCGTCATATTGCCAACGACAGGCGGCCTTGGGCTTGGGTATCAGCCTCACCCATCTCCTGATCTGAATGGTGGCTACCAGCGGGGATTTCGGTCAGATGCCATGATCGAAATTAACGAGGCCCGGCTCCATCGAGGAGCTGGATCTGTCAGCGTGGATGAAGCTTTGCAAGGCTATATACACGATTTTGTCCAGACTCAGGCAAACCCAACTTCGCTGGAATTGGATGATGTTTTCAATGCCATTCAAGCAAAGTTCCCCGGGGCCCAGTATCTTGCTGCCAATTTGTTGATATCGACTAATCGCAAATCTCTTCTGGCTGAATTGGGACGCTGGGAAGCGGCCACGAATTCTGAATTTGATGCGGTAACGACATCGGTATTTCAGGTTGGGCACAAGATCGGAGTGCTTGGAGTGATGAGTTGTCGCATTCCCCAGTTTTCCCTTCGTAAGGCGAATTCCGGGGGAGGGCGTTTCTTTAACAAGTGTCCTCATTGCGGGGATGTTCATGCTCTGGAGATTCAAAAGGAGTCTCGGACTTTGATCTTGTCCTGCCCTTATTGTGAACTGCCATTTGAGGTGCTAGCAGTTGACACCGGTGGTCGCATTCGCCGCGCTACTGACTTCTTTGATGGATTCTCGCTGAAGGAGGATTCAGCGGCGGAGTCCCAGCTGACTTCCGAGCAGCGGATTGTTGCGCTGTGGCGCCAGGTAGCGGAGCGATGCGAGTATCAATTGGATCAGGACCATATCTCAGAGACTCGCGAGGTCTGGAAGAATCCCCGCGAAACATGGGCGGAGAAGGCTGGTGATTGTGAAGATACCTCGATTCTACTCGCAGACGTCTTGATTTCGGCAGGTTTTGACGCCCGAGTCGCAATCGGTTGGAACGGAAATATAGGCCAGCACGCTTGGGTGGTGATACAAACGGCACGACGTCAGTATTTGATTGAATCGACCCTTCAAGGCGAGATTACCGTCGAGAGTCTCGTGGAAGTGAATCAGGCCTCAGCCTTCTATAAACCTGAGCACCTCTTCGATCGCGATCAGGTGTATTTCACCACGGCACGCCCGGATGAATTCGGTAACGACTACTTCTCACCTGAGTTCTGGCCTTCCATTCCGATGGAAGGAGTCATGGATACACATGTGCCTGAGGCGACACTTTCCCTTAGATAACAGTTTGTTAGCGCGGAGCCCCCATCGCTCAGTTGACGGAATCTTGGTTTCTTATTACTGTCGCGCCATGAAATTAATTCGCTTTGGTCATGCCGGTGACGAAAAGCCAGGCCTCCAGCTGGAGGATGGTAGGCGGATTGACGCGTCTGATTTTGGTATGGACTGGGACCAAAAGTTCTTTGCCAACCCTTCGAATCTTGAACGTTTACGCGCTTGGGCGAAAGTAAATGCTGACTCTGTTCCCGCGGTCAAACAAGGCACCCGCTTGGGATCAGCGGTCGCCAGGCCGGGAAAACTGATCTGCATTGGTCTCAATTTCTCCGACCACGCTGAGGAGTCGGGAATGGATATTCCGAAAGAGCCTATCGTCTTTTTTAAAGCTACCAGTGCGATGTGTGGCCCACACGATAATGTTGTCATTCCTAAAAACAGCGAGAAGACAGATTGGGAAGTGGAGCTCGCTTTCGTGGTTGGGAAGGAAGCTAGTTATGTTTCTGAAGAGGAAGCTCTTGATCATGTGGTCGGCTACGTCTTACACAACGACTACAGCGAGCGGGAATTCCAGATCGAACGCGGTGGTCAATGGGTCAAAGGAAAGAGCTGCGATACCTTCGCTCCGCTTGGTCCTTTTCTCGCTACTGCCGATGAAATTAAGAATCCTGAAAATCTTAAAATGTGGCTCAAGGTGAATGGCGAAACCGTTCAAAATGGAAATACGAAAAAGCTTATCTTCGGCATCGCTCACTTGGTCAGCTACCTGAGCCAGTTCATGACGCTTGAGCCTGGAGATATTGTATCAACAGGAACCCCCCCGGGGGTTGGGCTTGGCTTCGATCCGCCTCGCTACCTGAAGGCTGGTGATGTCGTGGAACTTGGTATCGATGGGCTTGGCGAATCCCGTCAGGTGGCCGTAGCCTATGGGCAGTGATACGTGGTGCTTGATTCAGGCCCCGCAGAGTCACCGTGGAGAAACGTTCACTCGTAGAAAGCGACGACATGACACTGAAGGTATTTCGAAGGTCTGCAGTCGCTCTTTGGCTGGTGCTTCCATTCGTGATCTCGGTTCGAGGAGAAGATTGGCCAAATTGGTTGGGGCCTGATCGAAACGGGGTTAGTCGTGAGTTGCTTCCTAGCGAAGTTCTAATCGACGACCCGCTCTGGGAAGCTCAGATTGGAATCGGGTTTTCTTCTTTTTCGGTTTCTCGAGGTTCGCTCTACACGATGGGACATCGGGACGGTGAAGAGACCGTATGGAAACTCTGTGCTGAGACCGGCGCGGTCGAGGCCAGCTTTAGCTATGGGGCGGAGCTATTGCCGAAACTTCACGAAGGAGGTCCGGCGGCGACTCCTGCGGTAACGGATAAGCAGGTGCTTGTAATGAGCAAAGACGGCCAACTGCGTGTTCTCACCAAAGATCTCTCCCAAGTGCTTTGGGAAAAGAGCATGATGGATGAGTCAGGACTCCGGAAAATTCCTGAATGGGGATTCACCGGCTCTCCGATAATTATGGGTGACTTAGTGTTGATCGAAGCAGGGGCGACGTTTGCGTATGACTTGAAGACAGGCGAAGAGCGTTGGCGAAGCGAATCTTATCGTCCTGCCTACGGGACGCCTCATGGATTCCAACTCGACGGGCAGAGTTTCGTGGCTGTGCTGAAGACAGATGGGCTAGTTATTTTGTGTGCGGAAACCGGTGAGACTCGAGGTTTTTCACTATGGCGAACCAGCTTTCAGACCAACTCAACGACACCTCTAGAGATCGGCGAGGGAAAGTTTTTCATCTCGACCGGGTATGATCGCGGCTGTTGTCTTTTTGTGTTCAACGGCGAGGCCCTTTCGACGAATTATGAAAACATGAATATGTGCAATCATATGGGGAATTCAGTTCTCATGAAGGAAGCGCTTTACGGATTTGACGGCACCGCTCACCGTGGCCGAGCCGTAGAATTCACCTGCCTTGATCCTGTTTCCGGTGAGAAGCGGTGGCACTTTGAGGGCCTTGGTTATGGTTCGGTTATCGGAGCGGGAGACGATCTTATAGTTTTGACAGAGGGCGGAGAACTCCTGATTGGCGCAGCATCTCCGGATGGCTTTATGTCTCGTGCAAAGAAACAAGTTCTCAACGGCCGTTGCTGGACTCCTCCGGTTTTCGCTAATGGGATCCTCTACGCTCGAAATGCAGCAGGGCGTCTTGTTGCTCACCGTTTGGGGCGATAGATTCGATTAAGTGGTCACGGCTTCTTTAGTTTTTTCGACCAGTTTAATACCCTGAATCGACATTGATTTATCGATCGCTTTGCACATGTCGTAGATCGTCAAGGCAGCGATTGAGACCGCAGAGAGAGCCTCCATCTCCACGCCTGTTTTGGCATCCGTTCTTGCGGTGGCTGTGATGCGAATCCCGGCACTTTCAACGTTGAAATCTACGGTGACTTTTGTCAATGGGAGTTGGTGACAGAGAGGAATCAGTTCCGCAGTTTTCTTTGCGGCCTGAATTCCAGCAACCCGAGAGACGGCAAGTACGTCGCCCTTAGGTAATTGGCCGTCGGTGATGGTACTGAGCGTTGAGGATTCAAGCGAGATGAAGCCCTCTGCCACCGCTCCCCGCCGGACGATCGGTTTGCCAGAGATATCGACCATGGCGGCGCTGCCGTCTTCACGAAGGTGCGTAAGCGAAGGAGACTTGTTCATGGTAAACTAAAGAGTGAATTTCAGCGATGCGAAAGCTAAAACATATCATGTACTTTTCATGTTTAGGAAGTCGTTGGGTATGTCTTACACTGGTGCTGGGGCTGAACTTTGTCGTTCAGAGCCAAGATGAGGGCGTTTTAATTGAAGATGGCGAGAAGACAATCGAAGTGACGATCGCCGGCCGTCCTGTCCTGACCTACAACAAAGTTCCCACCGAGGAAGCGCTGAATCATGAGCCCCACTTCATTCGGTCCGGCTATATCCACCCTCTTTACACGCCTTCCGGCAGAATTGTTACGGGTGATTACCCGGCAGACCACAAGCATCAACATGCGCTGTTTTTTGCCTGGACCAAAACCAAGTTTGAAAAGCGAGGGCCTGAGTTTTGGAATCAGAAGCTCAAAGCGGGGCGCATCTCATTCGTAAAGGTAGTGGAAGGTTCCATCAAATCGGGTAATAAATTTGGCTCGTTTTCGGTAGAGCATCTTTGGGAAGACCTGACGGCGCCGGACGGTCCAGTTCCGGTGTTAAAAGAAATCTGGAAAGTAAGTGTCTTCAACGAAGAGGCTGGCCCCAATATGTTCGAAATCGAGTCGACTCAAGAAATGATCGGTGACAAACTTTTGCTCGTTGAGCAGCATCACTATGGAGGCATGGCTATCCGTGGTCCAGATTCATGGTTAATCGATAAAAAAGATACAACTCTGCTTGGCACGATGCTGACTAGCGAGGGGCTTGGCAGAATCGAGGGGAATCACTCTCGACCGGAATGGGTGGCAATGTCAGGCCCGGTGCAAAAGAACGAGATTGCGGGGGTGGCGGTCATTCCTGATAAGGGCAACTTTCGGCATCCTCAATGGGTGCGTCTACATCCCAATAAGCCTTATTTTGTTTTCAGTCCGATCGTAGAGAAGTCTTTTCAGATCAAGCCGGGCGAGCCATACGTATCAAAGTTTCGCTATCTAGTGTTCGACGGCGAGCCGGAGTTTAGCGTAATTGAGGAAGCAAAGCGCAAGCCTTAGCAATATTCTCTATCCGCCAATCGCAACCATCTTTCGGCCTGGCTGATAGTTGTCTCGGAATTCATGCTGTTGCGGTTTTCGGTCGACAACTTCGAGGAAAAACTTAGCGACGTCATTATCGTCCATATTCGGGTTTCGGAGAACTTCGCGCATATCAAATTCAAGGTGACTCCCAAGACAAGGGCGCAGCTGGCCTTCGCTTGTAAGGCGAAGCTTGTTGCAGGTCTCACAGAAATTCAGGTTGGTCATTGCTCCAATAAAGCCAATCAGTTGGTCGGAATCAGGAAGCTGGTAATAGCTCGAGGGGCCGTTCGTCTTAAAGTCGGACCTAGGTTTAAGTTTACCAAGTTGAAATTCGATCAGTTTCTTGGCTTCGCCGGACGGGAGAAAGTTTTCCTCGGTTAGGACGTGGGTGCTGCTCACAGGCATAAGTTCAATGAAGCGAAGAAGCAACTCGCGGTCGCCCGCGAACTTAATCAAATCTTTCAGTTCGTGCTCGTTGTGATGGCGCATTAAGACGGTGTTGAGCTTTATCATTTCAAAGCCAGCAGCACGGGCGGTATCGATGCCGTTGATAGCTTTATCGAGTATATCTCGGCCTGTAGTTTTGGCATAGGCTCGACGGTCAAGGGTGTCGAGTGAGATATTAACGGTTCGTACTCCTGCATTCTTCAAAGCTTGAGCGGTCGTTATCCCTTGCGGAGTTATTTTCTCCAGAAGGGTGCCGTTCGTGGAGATGCCAATATCTTTGATTCCTTCGATGCGGTTCAGTTCTTCGAAGAACCAGATGGCATCACGACGTGTCAGCGGCTCTCCTCCCGTGATGCGGACTTTAGAGATTCCCACGCTGGCACCAACTCGAACGACCCGGAGAATTTCCTCGTAGCTCAAGAGATCTTCACGAGCCAACCAGTCCTGTTCTTCAAGAGGCATGCAATACTGACAGCGTTCATTGCACCGATCAGTGATGGAGACACGCAGGTAAGTGATATGGTGTCCGAAGCGGTCTTCCATTAATATTTAGCGGTTATGCTCCAATGCGACGACGTAATTGCCTGAAAAGGTGATGGTTTTAGTCACGAAACGAACATAGTCGACTGATTCATAATGCCAACCAGTTCCCCGACAATACCCGAAGTGGGGGTGAATCTGGTAGCGGCCATAGAACGGGCGATAGATATTTGCGTGGCTGAGCGAACTGGTGGGCACCGGATGGGTAACGAAGTAGGCCCATGATTCAGAAATATTCCGTGCGCTACTGCGTTCTCGGACCATATCAGGTCGGCCCAAAGCAAGGTAAACTGCATCCTTGGACATTCCTTCACGGACATCGCCCGCTGCAACAAGCCCCCGATCTTTGGCGCTGAGCTTTTTGTATAAAGCAGGGTTCTGTGAGATTCGATTTTCCGCGCCGGTCTGACACGCGCTGACCAACAGCGCGAGGAACGGAAGGAAAAGGTAAGGTAACAGGGCTGCCTTCATGAAGTGGAGAGGTTTAAGATGAAACATTGATTAGAATCTATTCGGAATCGAATAAAAACTTCGAGGAGACGACTCGATTTTGAGTTTCAATCGGAGAGGAAAAGTATTTCATGTTTAAGAGGTGAATTTCTGTGTTGAAGAGGCATGCCCTTCGTAGTGGTAAAGAATCTCACGATCTTGCGTCAGCAACACCTGCTGGATGAGAGAAGGTGATCACCTCGTAGCGAAATGCTGGGGCCATGGGTGCTGGATTATTCTAGGGCTTTTTTTCTTGGTCGCGAGCTTCATCGATTGCTGGGCTACCTTTTGCCTTAATTGCAACATCGATGCTGATTTTAACGGCACCAAACGGAGTGGAATTTAATGAGATGAGGGCATGGTTATGGATGCTAAGAAACTGGTTGAGACTTCATCTGGACAGTTCCCATTCTATCCGCTTCTATGTAACCAGTTTAGAACAGCCGAAAGGTTTTTCCTGCCTGATGATAGAAGTAAAGGAGCTCACCAAACGTTATGCCGGACGCACCGCTGTCGACGCGATTTCCTTCGAGGTGGGCAAGGGTGAAGTAGTGGGGTTTCTCGGTCCGAACGGGGCGGGAAAGAGCACGACCATTCGCATGCTTACTTGTTTCCTTTCAGCTTCCGACGGCACGGCGAAGATTGGAGGTTACGATATCTATGAAGACTCCATAAAGGTGCGACGTCACCTCGGCTACATGCCTGAAAATGTACCACTCTATCCTGACATGCGAGTATCGGAGTATCTCACGTTCAGGGCCAAGGTGAAAGGAATGCGGCATCGCGAAGCAAAGCGAGCGGTTAGCGAATCGATGGATATCTGCAGCCTCGATGAGGTAGATCGCAAGATGATTGGAACTCTCTCGAAAGGCTACAAGCAACGTGTGGGGCTTGCGGATGCACTCGTGAATAAGCCCGATTTGCTGATTTTGGACGAGCCAACCAATGGTTTAGACCCAAATCAGATCCGCCAGGCGCGTGAGTTGATAAAGCGGCTGGGAGAACGCCATACAATTTTGATCTCAACTCACATCCTGTCCGAAGTTGAAATGACCTGTGGAAGGGTCATTATTATCGACCGTGGCAAAATCAAAGCTTCAGACACTCCGCAGAATTTGATACACCGCCTTCGCAAGCCCGGCGAGGTTCTCTTAGAAATGAAGGGCGACGCTTCTGAGGCGGAAAAGAGATTGGCTGTTCTTGATGGAGTTAACGAGGTCAAGTATCTCGACAAGCGATCGGATTGGACAAGTTTTTCAATCGCAACTGATCCCAACATCGACGTGCGTGAAGATGTGGCGGCACTCATGCAGTCAGAGAATTGGAAAATCCGTGAGTTGGCGAGTCGGACCGCCTCATTGGAGGATGCCTTCATTGATTTGGTCGAGGATAAGCCGCGAATTGGGAAAGGTGAGGAGAGGAATGGTGAGTAGGTATCAAAGATGAGGACATTCTTTATCATCTTTCTTAAAGAACTTCGGGCGTTCTTCTTTTCTCCACTGGCATGGACAGTCATGGCTTTGTTCACGTTTCTGAACGGGTGGTTGTTTGCTTCAATGGTCAACGCAATGCAGATGAGAGTGAGTTCTCGCAGTCTCATCTATAACTTCTTCGATTCAGGATGGTTTTGGATGGGGTTTTTTATCCTCTTTCCCCTGATTACGATGCGGTTGTTTGCGGAGGAGAAAAAGATGGGGACGATTGAAGGACTCCTCACCGCGCCGGTAAGAACCACCGAGGTATTATTCGGAAAATACTTTGCCGCCTTGTTGGGGTTTCTTGTGATCGTCACTCCGATGTATTTGTTTTTTTTCCTTTTCCAGGCTATTACCGGCGAGAAAGCAGCATTTCAGGGGGGAGCACTTTGGGGAGCTGGCCTTGGAATTGTGCTCGTCGGGATATTCAATGTTGCGCTTGGAACACTTGCGTCTGCCTTGACAGCAAATCAGCTCATTGCTGCGATGCTAACCTACGTCTTCGCGATGTTGCATTACTTTCTCGGCTTCCTTCACAATTTCGGGGTGGTTCCAGGATCGGCTTGGACTGGAGGTATGACCTATTTTTCGACGACTGAGCACATGCATGCCCTCAGTGGAGGACTGATTGATTCCGGCCCTATTATTTACTATGTGAGCTTCAGCGCGTTGCTGCTCGCTATTGCCTATCACGTCCTCGAATCACGAAAGTGGCGAGTATGATTGACTAATTTCATGGTTAAGAAGGAAAAAGAGATCGAAGAGGGTTCCAGACGCGGGGGTTGGAAATTCATTGCTTCGGGACGCAAACTTGAGCGTTACAAGGCAGCGCTTCTTGTTGCAATTCAGCTTTTTCTGATGGTCGTCGTATTCTTTCAGGTCAACTACCTGAGCTACCGCAAGCATCAAACATGGGATCTCAGCCAAAATCAGCGATTCACGTTGTCTGATGCTTCAAAGGGATTCCTGAGAAGCGTCGGAGGAGAGGTTAGCTTGATCATGGCATTTTTGGGGACGTCCGATCTGCACGCGGATGTAAAGGGGCTCCTCTCGGAGTATGATCGCCTGGGAGAGGAGAAGGTCAGAGCTGAGTATCTTGACCTTTCCCGAAGTAGAGCTCGAATTGCTGAACTTAAGGATCAATATCAAATCCAGTTTGCGGGCGATCAGATTCTCGTAGTGGGAAAGAATAAAAGGATCAAGGTGATTAGTGCCGAAGAACTCGTCAATCGAGACTCTAATACTGGTCGAATAGTTGAGTTCAAGGGCGAGGAAATCATTACGGCAGCATTACTTGAAGTCACCGAGCAACAGCAGCGAAAAATTTATCTTGTCACAGGTGGACGCCGTGCGGATGAGCTCGTCCCAATCGCTCAGCAGCTTCAACCGCTGGCGAATGCTCAGAATGCTCGCTTGGAGAGTTTGATTCTGGAAGGGCGGCAGCGAATACCGGAGGATGCCGACGCACTCTTCTTTCCGGGGAACACACTCGATCTGACCGAACGCGAATTAGAAGTGGTCCGTCGATATTGGGAAGGTGAGAAAGGGGGCCTTGTCTTTTATCTCAACGCTTCGGCTAAGACCTCGAATCTAAATGCGTTTCTCCGTGAGCATGGAGCAGGCCCGAGAGGGGACCGGGTGCTGTCGGTCCTGAGTATTCCGGGAATGACAGCCAAGAAAACCTATGACGTGGCCGTGGCCCTGATGCCTGGGAGCGGTCCGACTCGGGATTTACCCGCGCTTACAACCCAGCTGATGGGGCAAACGCAGTCACTTGATGTCTTGTTCGAGGACGACCTTCTGATCGCTGAAAATATTCGTCCCCGCCCGCTCATGGTAGCCCGCGAGGGCTTTTGGGGGGAAACAGATTTCCAAACGGAGGAGGTTTCTTATAATCCCGATATTGATCACGGTCAGCCCGAGCTTGTTTACACGGCGGCTTCGGTGGAGAAGGGGGTGGCGGGAGATTACGATTTTAAAAAGGGTAGCTCTCGTCTTGTTGTGGTCGGAAACCCAGACCTGATTTCTCCTGATGGAAATACCTCGAAGGTTGGTGCAGATTTTACAATGGCATCGCTGAACTGGGTCATGAATCGTGAGGAACTAATTGGTATTACTCCTCGTCGCCCCACCGCCTACACCCTCAGCGTGAGCGCGGATGATCAAGGCTTGTTGCAGAGTCTGATGATTTTTCTGATGCCAGGATTGGCCCTGATTATAAGTGGAGTGGTTTGGGTGAGAAGGCGGGCCTGAAACGAGAACGAAAGCGAATGAGACTTGTGACGACAACGGTATTAGGAGTGGTGGCGATTATGCTGGCAGTTGCTATTGCCGGATTGAAGCGTGAATCTCGATCTGGCCTAAGTAGCGCGGCTGAAGCCAGTGTATTGACACGATTTGATAGCGAGTTAGTGGATCGAATCACTCTGAAGAATACCGGCAAGCAAGTGGTTATAGAGAGAGCAGGTCTCTACTGGTTCTTCACTGAGCCGGAAATGGACCGGGCTGACGCGATTGCAGTCAATGCATTGCTCGATCAACTAAATCATCTGGACACGGTTGATTCCATCGGAGAGAAAGGGGAGACGCTGAGTGCTTCAGATATGGGGATAGAGGGTGATCAGGCTATTGAGGTCATCGTGTCCGGAGCGGTTGAAGAAGGCTCATCGAAGCGATTTGAGAACCGAGTCACTGTCGGCCTCCCGGCTCCAAGAGAAAATTCGGTTTACGCGCGGCGCGGGGAGGATGGCAAAAGCTACGTCGTAGACGGGAACCCGAGGAAATGGATCGAGAGTCCGACTGAGGTCCTTCGTGATGCCCGTCTCATCAGTGCTTCACCAAATGCGGTCGTCCAGATTATTCTTAGAAACTCGACCGGCGAGGTTGCCCTCCATCGACGAATCACGGCTCCGAGACAGGACTGGGCCATTGTGGAACCCCTGCAGGTCTGGGCTTGCCGTGACGTGATGGATGAACTACTGGCAAATTTATCAGCACTCAAGGTCACTTCGGTTGAAGGAGCGATTACTCAAAGAGAGATCCCGACTCCATTGCCTCCAGACTCGGTGGTGATCCAGATGCAGGTCTATGGAGTGGAGCAGCCGTTGACGGTCTTTTTGAAACAAATCGAAGCTCCGGCGATTGAAGGGGCTCCTGCTTTGCTGGAGGCAAGCGTGTCAGACCGGCCTCTTCTTTTCGGGCTGCAAAGTCGAATTTTAGAACAGATCCCTTCGGAGCCCAATGACTATAGAAACCGAACGCTGGCACGGATCCCGATGGCGGCACTTGATTCGATTTACATCCAGAGCCGGATCGATCCTGATGTGGTGCTGAAATCGAAAAAGGCAGATGAGACCCTTAGTTGGGATGTCAACATAAACGGTAAGTTGGTTCCGGCGAATCAGACGCAGGTAGCCGAACTCGTTTCGGCTGTTAACGAGGCGGCTATTCTCGAGTTTTCATCGGATTCTGCCGAAGACATTGCAGAGTATGGACTGGCCCCGCCGTCGAGGCGAATTGCTTTCTTTATGAAGTTTCCTGGGCCACCCAATGAAGACGGGACTCCCGGCCAGATTCAGACAGTAGAGCGAGTACTTAATCTCGGATGGATAGAGGGAGAGCAGCAGAGGCTTTATGCTAACTTTGACGGAGAGGACCATATTTACCAACTCGACCCCAGCTTCTTCGGCTCCGTGGCAACGCATCCTCTCAAGTGGCGTTCCTTGACGGTGTTGACCATTAATCCATTTCATCTCAGGTCGATCAGGCGGGAATACGCTGGAGAAAATCTAGCTCTTAATTACCGATACAGGACTGATACTTGGGAAGCTTTTCGGAGCGGAGTGGAAGTTACACCAACGCTGGATATCGCTTCGGCGCGAAAATTTAGAGATCGACTAGGCTCGTTTACGGCTTCTGCATGGTCTCTGTCGATTGGTAACGCCTTGGAGGCGTTGCAGAATCCGACCGCTGTTTTCACAATCGAAACTGAGGAACTGGATCCGGCTCGAGGTGATAAGCAGACGAGGCTATATCAACTTAAGTTTGCCGAGGCACCGGGGGGTCGTTTCTATTATGGAAAGATGGAAGGATCTCCCGATGTGTTCATTGTCCAAAACGACAAATTTCGCGAGTTGCTTCGTCCACTGACGACGCATCGAAGCGTGAACCCCTGAGGAGCCCGACTTACTTGGATTTCTTTTTTGGAAAGTCCTGAGTATTCGAAGAACGTGGATCTATTGTCTCAGGGCAGGCTTTGACCTAGACCTTACTTTGGGCAGTGAATGGAGTTTCATGCCTCGGTGTCCATTATCCTCTGGGCACTGCGACCTGTGGACAAGCTGACTTTTGCATCGTTCTGGCAGCTTTTGATGATTAGGTGATTGTTGAAAACTACGAACGAAATTAGAAATTCTAAGTAGAGGCCTTAGAGAAATCACGAGGCACAAGTCGACATGCCTTGGGGCAGTTTCTAGTGAGAAGAAGGTGAGTAGTGAGTCTTTTTAAGTAAGGTTGATGCGACTCCCTTTTTGATGAGGATAGGCCCGCCTTCAGCTTGGGAAGCATCCCTAGCAGCTGCCCAGTCAGGATCTTTCGAGAATGCCTTGAAAGAGACGTCACGAGATTCCTCGTTTTCGAATGAGAGGAAATACAGCAAGGTCGTGTCTTGGCCGGCTTGACCTTCAGCTAGGTGGAAATAGGGAAGGTTGGTCATACCGTGTTTTTTGAAGAGTTCCATCGTGTGATCCCTAAATCTGGCATCCAGTTTCGTCAGTTTCCCGGAGTTGGTTGTGTATCGACGCATTTCGTAGAGCCGAGAAGAATCCGCTTTGAGTGTCAAAACGGAGGGGGAGTAGTCGGTTAATTCTAGAAAGATACTATCGACGCTCTCGACTAGCTTACCCTGCTGTGTCGACGCCTCGTAGGCAGCTTTCCAGCTCTCATCTTTACGGAAAGCCTTCCAAGAATCGGCCCTAGCCTCTTGATTGGGATACCCGAGTAGGTAAACAAGCAGGTTGCCCTCATTATCCTGCGGCACCCAGTAAACCAAGTTGGTCATGCCATGCTTCTCGAACAGAGCGAGTGTATGATCGTTAAAGCGCTGATGCAGGGCCTTCATTTTCCCTTCATGAGCAACGTAGCTGCGTAGTTCAAATATCTTCAACTCCTCAGCGGTGATGGGTAGCGTCAGGACCGAAGTGAGGCAGGAAATGAGAAAGAATAATTTCATTTAGGTAGTGAAGTAAGGGATAAATGTTATTGCTTGCGATGAAAGATCCAACGAGCCCATGCGATTAGAAAACAAACGCCGCCGAGGGGCGTGATTGCCCCGAGTTTGGTGATGTTTGTGAGAGCAAGAAGGTAGAGGCTGCCACAAAAAATAAGGACTCCCGCTAGCATGAAGTTGAAGCCGAGAGAGCGCTGGGATGAGAAGGCAATGGTGAGCATCGCGACGCCATGGACGAGGTGGTATAAAGTTGCGGTCTGCCAATTATCGGTCCGGCCGTTTTCGACGAGTAAGTCGTGAAAGCCATGAGCTCCGAAAGCCCCTAGGGTGACCCCCAGAAACAAGGTAACTGCTGCGATACGAATCTGAGTATTTTGAGACATTGGTTCTTGTTTTTGATCCAAGTAAAGTAGGTAATGTTGTCTGTTCGGTAACGCAAAAAATGCCTCGTTCGGAGGCTGTTTGATGGAGTGGATAGGTTCTCATTTGAGAGTCAGTAAAGAAGTCCTACTAACTCCGCTGCGATAGAACCATAGCAGCAAGTTTTCTCGTCTGACTCAGCTATTTTGGTAAATCGGGTAACGGGTTGGCATATTTCACTTCTTCTGAGTGTTCGGTGATATCGGAGGCTTCAATGGCGAGCGACGTGGGTCTTATGACAACTCGCGCATCAGAATTGAATCGGCTAAGCTTGCCCTCTGAGGTGTTCAGTTGACGAACTCCCGTAAGGATAAATGCGTTATCGCCGGGGTCGAAAGTCATCATGTGAGCGCGGGCCTGACGCCAAGGACGGTGCTGTGTAAGGACCACGTCATAGGCAACGAAATAGGGGATTGTAGAAGATAAACTCGATTGATGCGTACTAACTTCAGCGATGTTGGCTTCGACGAAGAACTCGGTATTACTTATCCTGACATCACCCGAATAAATGTGGCGGGTTCCGCTTAAGTTTTCTTTTTTTGAGCTAATCCTAAACAGATCCCTTCGGAACGAACGTTTAGAGAAAGGAGTAAATGAAGGGCCGAAGGAAGTGGTAATTTCGAGAATTGATTCAGGAGCTTCAGGGGTTGAAGTCGCTGAGGGGAAAGGTGGATGTGTCGAAACTGCTTGATCATGTAGGTTGGTCGCGACAATCGGTGGATTGCTTTTTCCGCGATTTGGTTCTCTGATTTGTTCTGGCGGGAGAAGGCGAATAGAAAACAGCATTTCTGTATCGGGGGACCCTGATCCATAGGGGAGGGAACCCAAGCCAAGCGCAACAAGCGCAATAGTGACAGCAGCAGCGATGCCTGAGACTATCCAAAGTCGTGGTTCACGATCAAACGAACGTGCAGCTGGCAGGGACCGCACTTCGACTGTTGATCTTTGAAGAAGGGTTCGTGAAAGAATATTTCCAACAAGTTGGTCGTCGCATCCTCTGGTGCCAAGTCTAGCCTGTTCGTGAAGAACAGCATCGACGAAACGTTCTTGTGCATCATCTTCCATAGCAGGTTTAGGATTCGTGAATACCTCGTGAAATGGTTGAGAGTTCTAAGTTGCGGTCAAGACACTGTTTCAGGAGATTGCGAGCCCGTTGCAGGCGCTTGCGTATGGCTGCTGGAGCAACCCCGAAACAAGTTGCGGTCTCGTTCCCATTATTCCCTTCAAAATAATATGCTTTGACCGTTTCACGCAGATTCTCAGGTAACCGTGAAAGGCAGGTTTCGAGAGCTTCAAAGATGGGACTGTCCATAGTGGCGCGCGAAGTTTGCCAAGCGGCTACTTCAGCATCGATCGAAGCCAGTTCGTCGTCCGAGAGTTGGTAGCGTCGATTCTTTCGGAGCCACTCACGCCACTTGTTTCTTACAATGCCACGCATCCAGGTGGCGAAATCTCTGGTAATGTCAAAGGCACCGGCGTTTTCGTAGGCGGCAACAAAGGAATCCTGGACGATATCTCGGGCTGTAGCATCATCCCTTACCAGGGCGTAGGCATAAACGAGGAGATCGCGATGGTGCATTGTCACCAACTCGGCAAAGTCCTCGTTTACTAGCGGGTCGAGCCCGGGCTTTTCAGCGTTGTCTCTGATGATGGTAAGGTGCATCACTTTGTCGTTATTGACGAGCAATCTCCGGAATGTGACCTCAAACTAAAGGCGGTTATTCAAGAATAAGCACAACTTATCGGATGACGGCGGTTTATGCCGGATTCAGGGCAAATTCGCGCACCCGCT
>PBSY01000049.1 GCA_002726915.1 Verrucomicrobiales bacterium
GGCGTCTGAATCGGTCGCCGATGAGCCAAGTGCAAAAGCGGATGCGCCTTTAGCGATCAGCGAGGGTGTATTCGGCATAACTCTAACGACACGGTGACGATGCTTCACGGCGGCTTCGATAGCTGAAAGCTTCACGCCTGCGGCAATGGAAATCAGAAGTCGGTTCTCGCTTCCGCCAATTTCTTTCAGCATCTCGGCAAAGCCCTGTGGCTTGACACAGAGCAGGGTTACCTCGGAAGTATCAACGACCTCAGCATTTGAAGATGCTACGGCAACGCCAAGTGAAATCCGAAGCGATTCGGCCGCTTTAGGATAGGCATCGAAGACAGTAACGTCATCGACGGAGCAAAGATTTGCCTTGATGATTCCCTCGACGAGAGCACTGCCCATTTTTCCACAACCTATCACTCCAAGTTTCATTGCCTAACTCCTTACAGATGATTCGCTGGGGAGCCAGCGAAAATACAGAGAGTGTGAGATTAGTTGCCCCAATCTACCGTTGCAGCATCTAGACAATGTTCGCTTGACCAAACCAATAGCTACCTTTCGTCCGTGCAGCAGGCCTGAAGATCTTTTTATTGAAATCAGCAGAGATCCTCCCGAAAGCTATGTGGCCACCTTAACACCATATAGTTCGATACAATCGGCTACTTTGGGCTCGATCTCTTTATCTTGATTACTGGTGTTAGATTGACGGCACCGCTCGTTACTCGCAGGGCTTTTCGGAGTGCTCTCGGTCCAATACGAAGCCGGCTCTGAAATTCGTAGCCTAGAAGACTTTTTTGGCGACGCGCCGCGTAAAAAGAGGGCAATCTTAGCGAGTTTCGATTAGGTGTGGTGCCCCGAACGATGCGTGAATCGATTCACTCAGTAACAAAAAATGGTTAGAACTGCTGCTACGACTGAAACGTCCGTGGTTTCATCTACTGGCATTTGCTCCTAAACTGGCTGAGTAAGAGACAAGAAAGTCGTTGCGATGGCCTTCGCAATAATGGAAGTATTATCCGAATATGTCTCGCCAAGACTTTCAACCCGAACAGCAGATACCGTTCAGTGCGACTACTTTCGTTGATGCTTATCGATGGATGTTTTTTGCGCGAACCTTCGAAGAAAAAATTGGAGCTCTTTTTCGTGCGGGAAAGGTGGTAGGCGGAGTCTATCTGGGACGTGGCCAAGAAGCCTTTAGCGTTTCACTGGGATCGCAGCTTGAGCGCACCAGAGGTGACGTTTTTGCAGGGCTGATCAGGGACCAGGGAGGGCGTATCGCATTTGGCGAGGAATTGATCGACTCCGCGAGGACCTATCTTGGATCGGTAAAAGGGCCGATGCATGGACGTGATGGTAATATCCATCGTGGGCGTCCCAAGGAAGGAATGCCTGCCATGATCAGTCATTTGGGGGCGTCGGTGTCTGTAGTAAACGGGATGTTGATCGGAAAGCGATTTCGAGGAGAGAGCGGCTTTGTGGGGGGGGTGACAGCTGGTGATGGTGCGACATCAACCGGGGCATTTCATGAGGGCTTAAACCAAGCGGCTGTGGAAAATTTGCCACTAGTTGTCTCCGTTGCCGACAACCAATTTGCTTATTCAACACCAACTGATCGTCAGTATGCGTGTGAGCACCTAGTTGACCGAGCAGCCGGTTATGGGGTTAAGGGTTATGCGATAGATGGGACAGACTTGGCGGAGAGTTTGACCGTGTTTCGAAAAGCTATCGACGAAGCGAGAAGCGGTAATGGTCCACAGCTGGTCGTCGGTAAGTTACTTCGTCTTTCGGGGCACGGTGAACACGACGATGCCAGTTATGTTCCGAATTCAGTGAAAGCAGGGCGATATGGCCGCGATTGCCTTTCGGTTGCCCGCGAACAAATCTTGTCGAATGATTGGGCGACCGCAGAGTTTTTGGACCAGCTTGAGCAGGATGTTCAAGAGACTGTTGAAGCCAACGTATCGCAGGCTCAGGCGGAAGAAGCGCCCGATCCGTCACAAGATGACTGGAAAGCAATCGCAACGAGTTCCCTGATAGAGGGGGATCACTAATTTCGATTCTGTTGGGTCGAAGGATTTTGGAGTCATCCTTTCCACAGGCAGTATTTTTGAGGATCGTATGATACCATACTACCTATTGTTGCCACTTGCTGCTGCGGTTATCTATTCCCTCGGGTCGGTTATCGTGAAACGGGCCCTGAAGGAGGGGGTTAGCATGGACCAATCTTTTCATCTGACCAATTTGGCGGTAGGTTTGCTTTTCTTGCCTCTCTTGCTTTTTGAGAACAATGCTATCGATTGGTCTAAGGTTTGGCGACCATTGTTGATGGGAAGCCTTTTCTTTATCGGTAACTGGCTAACTTTTTTGGCAATCAAGAGAGGTGATGTCTCATTAGTCACGCCGATTATGGGAACCAAAGTGATCTTCGTTGCGGTTGCTCTTGTTTTGTTGAGAGGGGTATCACCTAGTCCGGCTCTGTGGCTGGCAGCGCTCATGACACCGGTGGGAATCCTTGTTATGAGCGTGGCTGAGCTTAAAAAAGGTCAACATTTTCTTTTCACTGTAGGGGTAACGTTAGCGAGTGCCGCGGTTTTTGGGTTTTGTGATGTATTGGTCAACTGGTGGGCCGTGGACTTTGGTGCGATGACTTTTCTTGCCATTGGATCAATAGCGGTCGCTGCTCTCTCCTTTGTGATGTGGTTATTACAAGGGCGACCATCGATGAATCTGGATCCAAAACTTGCGAAATGGGCTTTTGGCGGAGCTATATTAATTGGGCTGCAGGCGATTGCTATTGGAATGGCTCTGGGTTTTTTTGATGACGCTACAGGAGTGAACGTTGTGTATGCTTCGCGCGGCTTGTGGGTCATTATCCTCGTAGTTGTGTTCGGGGCAAAACTGGGAAATAATGAACATCAAGAGCGGGCCGGGGCCTTTCGCTGGAGGGTCATTGGGACCGTGATTTTGACAGCGGCTATCGTGATTGCAGTGATCGATCGTGCCAGTGCTGCCGCAGTGAACTTAATATGAGCGACGTGGAGACATTGACAACAGTGGGGATGATCGCCGGGAATGGCATCTACCCAGAGACTTTCGCCCGTGAAGCGCGAAAAGCCGGGGTTGGGACGATCGTAGCGGCGGCTTTTGAAAATGAGACGGAACCTGAAATCAACGGCATCGCTGATCAGGTCGAATGGTTTCGAGTCGGGCAGCTTGGGAAAATGATCAGCTTTTTTAAAACCCACCACGTTGAGAAAGCGGTTATGGTAGGGCAGATAGCGCCCAAGAATCTATTCGATCTTCGCCCCGACCTTAGGACCCTCAAGTTGCTTGGACGCGTTAAGGAGCGCAATGCGGAAAGTCTCTTCGGTGCAATTGGGGAGGAGTTGGCCAAAGATGAGATCGAGCTAATTTCCGCTATTACCTTCCTTGATGAGCTCTTACCGCGAGCGGGCCACGTTTGTGGCCCAAAGCTTTCAGATCGTCAGGAAGAGGATGCAGCCTATGGATTTCGCATCGCTAAAGAGACAAGTCGACTCGACATCGGTCAGACGGTGGTCGTGAAGAAGGGGACTGTCCTCGCGGTTGAAGCTTTCGAAGGCACCAATCAAGCTATTGAACGTGGGGGAAGTCTCGGCAAAGGCGAAGCGATGATGGTCAAAGTCTCCAAGCCCAATCAGGACTTTCGTTTTGATGTGCCGGTAGTTGGACCGACAACCATCAGAACTGCTGCCGAAGCTGGAGTCAACGCTATCATTCTGGAGGCGGGTTGCACCTTGTTGCTTGGGAAAGATGACATCTTTGAACTCTGTGACCTCCATGGCGTGAGCATTGCGGCGCGAACGTTGTTAGAGAGCGAAAAAGATTTCGATGAATCGGGGTTGCCGTTAAGCTGAGATGCTGCCATAGCAAGAGACCATGAGCGTCAAAACAGGTGTCATAGGAGTCGGGGCCATCGGAAGGAATCACGCGCGTATCTACGCGGAACTGGAGGATTCTAACCTTGTGGGCATCTACGATGCCAATATGGAACACGCGGCAGCGATTGCGGAAGAGTTTGGAACCAAGGCGTTCACCTCCCTTGATGATCTTGTCGCTGAGGTCGACGCTGCCTCTGTTTCGACTCCAACGGTAACCCACCGTGACATTGCGACCCAACTGTTAAATTCCGGCAAGCATGTTCTCGTGGAGAAGCCTATTTCAGATTCTGTCGATGACGCCAAAGCAATCATTGATCTGGCCAACGAAAAGGGGCTCGTGCTTCAGGTAGGGCACATCGAGCGATTCAATCCAGTGATGAGCCAACTTGAGAGTCGTCTGGATCGTCCTAAATTTATTGAGTGCCATCGTCTCTCGCCCTTTCCTCAGCGAAGCCTCGATATAGGGGTAGTGCTGGATCTCATGATTCACGATCTAGAGATTGTTCTTCACCTTGTGAGTTCACCCGTTGCCTCAGTCGATGCGGTCGGTATCCCTGTCCTGACCCGCCGTGAAGATATTGCCAATGCTCGGATTCGCTTTGAGGACGGTTGTGTCGCTAACATCACAGCCAGTAGGATTAGTCCGGAGCGCATGCGGAAGATTCGTGTATTCCAAAGCAATGCCTATCTCTCACTCGATTACCAGGATCAGAGTGGGTGGATTTATCGGAAGGATGGTTTGGAGATAGGGCGTGAGGAAGTTGAGGTGGAGAAAGATGAGCCGCTCAAGTGCGAGTTGATGTCTTTTGTTGAATGTGCAGCGAAGGGGGAATCTCCTAAAGTGAGTGGTCAGCAGGGCGCTGATGCGTTGGACGTAGCGCTTGAGATTACTCGTCTTATCGAGGCTGATGCCTAGGGATTAATTCCCCAGATCTCGAAGGCAAACGGAAGGGTCCTATTTCGGGACGCTTTTTACACCTGAGTCAGGACAAGCGTTTGGGTGAGGACGAAGAACTTTGCGGCCTCGATTCGCCCTTCACTCTAAACCGTAGTGACTCAGACAGGTTCTTTGGCATCACGTCAGTGAATGAAAAGCGCAGCAGGCCAAAGGTATGTCGGTTTGTGATTGTGGTCAGGTTTGACGGATTCGCATAAATGAGAAATAAAGTTAAGAAAATTATAATATTTGATTGACCTAATAAAAATAAGGGGATAATTTTTAAAAGATTTCAGGAAAACCCACCCATGAAGAGAAAACTTTTTACGATTGTTGTCCTATTTATCGTCGCCCTCATTTTTATCTGCTCGACGAATGCGGGGCAGCAGTTAAGAAGCTACCACCCACTTGAGGCGAAGGTGGTCACGATTGGCCCGGGAGTGAAAGCGATTGCCCCCTTAAAGCAGGGAACAAAAGTTGAAGACTTGCTCTCTAGGGCTTGGAAAGAGTTCGACAGGCGCAATTGGGCCGAAGCGAAGGATTCGTTTCTTGCTGCCCTCAGTGCTGATCCAGGAAATCAATTAGCAGGCGAAGGGCTAGCCATCAGTGTCTACCGGTCCGGCGACTACAAGGGTGCTTTTAAAGTAGCAAGTGAGCTGAAAACGTCGGTTCCCTCTGCCCAGGAACTGGTATCCGAGATCGTCGTTGCTGATGTTCAAAGCATGATACGCACAGGTGATTTTGTGGCGGCGAGCGAATTTCTTAACAATTTTCCCTCCTCAGACTCGGGATATGGTAGGGCTCATGAATTGTTAGGGGGAGCTTTCGGACTTTCGAAGCGGCTTAAAGTGGAAGGAATGGGCTACCCCGTCCTGCGGTGAGCGTTCTGAATGTGCGCCGTCTTTTCTGTGCGGCTCTGACATTCAACAAAGACAGTTTCGTCACCCGTCCGTTTTTGCGATCAGGTGCAATGGCCGAAGGATTAGGTCAGGCTCCCTTCTGAGTCTTGTGGTATTCCTTTTTCCAACGGGTGCGGTGATTGACAGTCCAATCAACCAGTGCAGTTTCGAAACCTACATCTAGCCCGGCTTCTTCGCTTTTGAGCCATTTGTGACGATAAATCTCATCGCGTTCAGCTAGAAATTCCTGATAGAGAGAGGAACTGGTGAGCAGAGAATCTGTTGTATTTTCAGCCATTGAACGGTTGTTTCAAAAGGTTGTCGCGGGGTGACTCTGCGAAAAGTTTAGGTGTGTGGCGAGGAAAAGTTTTGGAATACTGAAATAATTCTCGGCTTAAAAAAGCCACTCAATAGATGGTCGTTTGAATCAATTTGAGAAACTCTTCCTCCTGAATGGATGGGGAGTTAGGTAGGTCGTTGCTCGTGTGATTCGAGCCTTTAGCTTGCGCTTCATTCTATAAAACTCTTTCCGGCAAGTCCGTTGTGATCGACATCAAACCATACTGATAAACTGGCTGCGATGTCAGCGTAGCTCTCACGTATCCCGAGGTTTCGACTCTTCTGGGGAGTGTGAGCAAGCAGCGGAACCCGTTCGCGAGTATGGTCATTACCCGGCCAGGTCGGATCATTTCCATGGTCGGCGGTCAATATAACTAGTATCTCGTCATCCAATTTTGGAAGAAGTGTCCCAAGCCATTCATCGAATACTCTTAATGCTGCGGCGTATCCGCTTGGATCACGTCGGTGGCCAAACAAGGTGTCAAAATCGACAAGATTGGCAAAGATAAGCTGGGAGCTTGCAGAAGGTTCGGCCAATAGCTTATCAATAATGCGGCAGCCCTCGGCGTTGTTTTTGGTGGGATATGAGCGGCTGATACCGCTTCCAGCAAAGATTTCGCTGATCTTGCCGACTCCAGTGGTTTGAATCCCGTTGTCTGAAAGACGATTGAGCACGGTTTCCGGAGGGAGCATAGAAAAGTCACGACGATTTGGAGTGCGTGAAAAGTTCCCGGGCTCCCCGATAAAGGGCCTCGCAATGACTCTGCCAATGCGCTCCCGATCGGCGATCCTTCGACAAGCATGGCAAATTTCGTAGAGCGATTCGAGCGGGATGATGTCTTCGTGGGCTGCGATTTGGATAACGGAATCGGCACTGGTGTAGAGTATTGGATTCTTGGTTCGGCAGTGCCGTTCTCCAAGTTCTTCTAGGATGAGTGTTCCTGACTGGGCATAGTTTCCAATGAAGTTTACTCCAGCACGAGACTCCATTTCTGAGACCAGTGGTCTAGGGAATCGGTCATAGGTTTGAAAGGGCTCTAGAACAGGAGATCCCGCGATCTCCCAATGGCCCGCAGTAGTATCTTTGCCAGCGGAAATTTCTGTCAGGGCGCCGAAGGAAAAGCTGGTATCATCTGTTGGAAGTGGTTCGCCGGCGGAAAGGCATTCGGAGGCCCTCAGTCCCGCCGTATCAAGATGAGGGATGCGAAATTCAGCGACCGTTTCTCGAATGTGTCGGACGGTATTGGCCTCATGGTCTCCAAATGATGCAGCGTCGGGCGCATACCCGATTCCGACCGAATCAAGAACGATGAGCAGGGCCTGTTTCACTCGAAGAAGAGGTTAGGATCCAATCGGGTGCCAGGCTGTTTTTGTTTCGGTCACGTCGAGAATACGGTAGGGGTCGCATGCGGCTCCCTCAAACCAATCTTCCGGCGAGATAAATGAGTGATCCGAGACACGCTTCAGATTGTCTGCCGCGCCTGACTTGAGAGTTTTGAGAATGCCCAAATCTCCAGAGCCATCGACGATCGCATTGATATCCATGTGGCTAGCAAGCCAGGGAGCTAGTTCGCCCCGGACTCCAGTGAGAAGGTTGACGACTCCATTGGGCAGGTCAGACGTTGCAAGCGCTTCTGCCAGCGATATAGCCGGGAGTGATGCCGTTTTGGACACGATTACTACGGCAGTGTTTCCGGTGAGAATGGTCGATGCGATGAGGGAAACCATTCCGAGAAGTTCAGGGGAGTCGGGTGAAACAATTCCTACGACGCCGGTAGGCTCTGGCGCTGAAAAATTAAAATGTGACGAGGCCACGGGATTTACTGAGCTGAAAATCTGAGAATACTTGTCGGTCCAGCCGGCGAAGTGAACGAGTCGATCGATTGAGGCTTCCACTTCGCGAATGGCATCGGCTTTTGTCTGGCCTGTGACTGACACAAGTTCGTCGACGAAGCTTTCGGCGCGGCTCTCGATCATTTCAGCACTGCGATAGAGAATTTGACCCCGGAGATAGGCTGTCGCTTTGCTCCATCCAGGGAAGGCCGATCTGGCCGCAACCACCGCATCTCTGAGATCCTTGCGCGAAGCCTGGCAATAATGTGCGATGTGTGATCCGTCAGTGGCGTTGGTCGCAGTCATGTATCTTCCGCTCTCGGTGCGGGGGAACTTTCCCCCGATATAGAGTTTGTAGGTTTTCAGGACATTTAGTCTCTGATGAGGCATCGTGTCATTTTAGAGCATTTGGCAAAAGGAGAAAGGTAAAAGGTAGTTTCTTAAGCGGCTAGATGAGCAAAAGTTGTAAGTTGATTGGTCCGACGCGCGTATGCTTCGGTAGAATGGTGGATAAAAATTCAAGTCAGAAAAGGCAGAGAGGCGGTGAGCGCGTCGCACTCGGTCTGGCAGCTGGCTGGCTACTGGTTCGTCATCGTTCCTACCGGAGAAACCTGCTTTTTGTTTCGACCTTGCTAACTCTCATAATGGTCTTCCTTGGTGCAGGCCCGCTGACGGGGGTGCTCAGCAAAAGCCCATTCTGGTTCGCGATTTATTGGATGGCCTGCTTCTTCCTTGTAGGATTTGTGCTCATTCTGGCGATCTATGACCTGATCATGATTCGAAAAAAACATCGGGAACAAATCGATCAGCTGGAACAGGAACTATCGGAAGCGGCGGAGGAAGCTCGGCGACTCGCAGAGAAAGCGAATAATTCGAAATAAGCAGCGCTGGGTTGAAGTGGGGCGAGTGGCGTGGGAAAAGCGGTTGCCTTGGGCAAGGGCTTAGACTACATCGAAAACAATGGAGTATAACGCTTGGTTTATCGCAATTGTGCTTGGGCTCTTTCTGATGTGGAAGCTCGGCTTTTTTGCAACATTGCTCAATTTGAAGGCATTGAGCAGTGAGATTCCCACGACGTTTGATGGGTTTATCGATAAGGATGCCTACGAGCAATCGCAGGAATATACAAGATCCCGGGCAACTTTTGGAATAGGGGAAGGCATATTCTCTCTGGTCTTGTTGTTTGTCTTCTGGTGGCTGGGCGGTTTTGGCTGGTTGGATATTCAGGTGAGAGCTTTTGGTTACGGACCGCTTATCACCGGGCTTATTTTTGTGGGAGCTTTGATCTTTGCTAATCAACTGATCTCAATCCCCTTCGATCTCTACTCGACTTTTGTAATTGAAGAGAGATTCGGTTTTAACCGGACCTCTCTTACTACGTGGTTTTTGGATCAGGTGAAAGGGCTGTTGCTTGGAGCCTTCATTGGATTGCCTCTCCTCACCGCCTTAATCTGGATTTTTCAATCGGTTCCAATGGCATGGCTCTGGGGATGGTTGTTGGTTACCGTTTTCTCGCTCGCCCTGACTTATGTAGCGCCGACATGGATCATGCCGCTGTTCAACAAGTTTCAGCCTTTGGAGGACGGCCAGCTAAAAAAAGAGATTCACGCTATGGCTGAAAAATGTGAATTTCCGCTGAAGGAAGTCTTTGTGATGGACGGTTCGAAACGCTCCTCAAAGTCTAACGCCTTTTTCACGGGCTTCGGGAAGACAAAGCGTATCGCTCTTTTTGATACCTTAATTGAGAATCACACGGTCCCAGAGTTGGTTGGCGTGCTCGCTCACGAGATTGGGCATTACAGGTGTCGCCATATCGTGAAGTCCATTGTCACCGGTGTCTTAACGACCGGCGCAATGTTTTTCCTGCTGGGTGTGATGATGGAAAATCGTGCCCTTTTCGATGCCTTCGGAGTCAAAGAAACTTCAGTCTATGTTAGCTTGATTCTATTTGGAATTCTGATGAGCCCGATAAGTGATCTTCTTTCAATTGGGGGAAGCGTCATGAGTCGGAAACACGAATTTGAGGCGGATGCTTACGCCGCGGAAGTGACAGGCAACCCGGCGGCTATGGCGGATGCCTTGCGGAAGTTGAGCAAGGACAACTTGAGCAATCTTACTCCGCATCCATTCTACGTGTTCATGAACTACAGCCACCCGCCGGTGAGTGAGCGGATCAGGGCTCTGCGTGTGGAATGATACGTAGATCGTCCTCCTTTCCTTGGGAACGTTCCAAGGGGCGCGAGACTCGACTGTTTATCAGCCCTAGTGATGGGCTGGTTCCAGTTTGAGGTCAATAGACGTCGCGCTGATAGCGGTGATCGTCCTTGAGTTGCTTCAGGTAAGCTTGGGCACCCTCGCTATCATATCCTCCAAACTTTTGGATCATATTGAGGAGTTCTTTTTCCACGTCGCCAGCCATGTAGGTGGCGTCACCACAGACGTAAAAGTGGGCGCCTTCATCAAGCCAGTTCCAGAGTTCTTCGGCGTTATCACGGATTTTGTCCTGCACGTAAACCTTGTGATCCTGATCTCGGGACCATGCGAGATCAATTTTGGTGAGGACGCCATCTTTTTGCATGGCATCGAACTCCTCTTTGTAGAAGTAGTCTGTCGCTTCGTGTGGATTACCGAAAAATAGCCAATTGCGACCCTTGGCTTTGGTGACTTGGCGCTCTTCCAGAAATGCCCGGAAAGGGGCGATCCCGGTTCCCGGACCAACCATAATAACGTCCTTGCTCAGGTCGTTCGGCAGCTTGAAATGCTTGGCTGGCTGCATGAAGACACGAACTGTTTCGTCATCGCTCATGCCTTCACAAAGAAAGGTAGAACACACGCCCTTACGGTGGCGCCCCTTAGACTCATAGGCCACTTTGGCGACGGTTAGATGGACTTCACCAGGGTGCTTTTTAGGACTGGACGCAATGGAGTAGAGGCGCGGTGTCAACTTGCGGAGTAGACCAATAAACTCCTGACCGTTCTTAAAATCAGCGGGGAATTCGTAGATCAGGTCGATGATTTCGATGCCGTCGACGATCGTCCCGACCGTCTCGTTATCTTCGATTACAGCGCGAAGGTAGGGGTGGAAAGTGAAAGGCTCCCATTTTTTTAGAATTGCCTTCGTTACAGTGCAGATGTCGTAACATTCAAGGAGCGCCTCTCGTAGAGGGATTTTTCTACCGTCGTGGACGTCGACAGAGACAGATGTATTGAAAGGCAACGCGGCAAGGATTTCTTCAACCAGTGCAGCGTCGTTGCGGGGGTAGGTGGCAACGGCATCACCGACTTCGTAGGAAAGGTTTGAGTTTTCGAGAACCAGTTCAATGTGTCGCGTGTCTCGCGGAGACGGTTCAAGGTTAAGTTTTTGGCGAAACTTAAGAGGGGCCGGGAAAGGGTTTTTCTTGCCGAAGGGGATGACTTCTGCAGTCGTTGTGGTCACCTCGACGGATGCGCCAGTGGCTACGGTAAAGGTATCTTTGCCTATCTCGTCCAAATTAGAAATGACGACGCGGAACCACTCTTCAGCCGGGTCTTCGTAGTCAACGTCGCAGTCAATTCGCGCTGCGATACGCTCTGCACCGAGTTCTTCGAGGCGGGCGTCGAAAAGTTTTCCCATCTCGCAAAAGTCGACGTAGTTGGTGTCCCCAAGAGCCAAGACAGAAAATTTTGAAGCCTCCAGTCGGGGTTGTTCATCGGAAGAGAATTTAGCCCAGAAGTCTTCAGCATTGTCCGGAGGATCACCTTCGCCCCAGGTGCTGGTTACCACCAGGATGAGGGGTTCTTTGGTGAGGTCAAGGGTGTCGTGCTTCTCCATATCGACGGCTTCTGCCGACCATCCGTCGTCGTTCATCACCTCAACAAACCCCTCCGCAAGAGCTTGGGCATTTCCGCTTTGGCTGCCCACCAAGAAAAGAGCCCGAGGCATGGCTGTCTCCGATGTTGAAGGGAGCGCCCCACCACTGGTGACGCGATTCGCAAGCTCGGTCAGATAGGTTTGGAGCCATTCACGCTGTTCGGCTGAGAAAGGGGCGTCGTTGGGAATCTCTGGTATGGAGGTAGCCATAATGCGGGCTGGTGATATAGCGCACGATTGTTAAACTGCAAACGGAGCGTGACTGAATGGGCGCGTTCCAGAAAGGGTATACGAATCAGCTCGTTGATTTTCCGCCCCCGAATGCGGTAATTTAGCGATAAAATGGCGTCGTGAGCCATTTTGTCGAATTATATGCGCTGAATGTTGGCCTCCTGGGATCTCAAAATTATACGTCTAGCGCAGAAAAAATATCCACAATAGACACAGGGCGAACTGTTTGAATGACTTGTTACCAAAAAAGAGTAATAACTTAGGGTCGCAAAGAGCCAAAGGCTTTGTCATTCTTAGCGCTGTCTTCAGCCATCGAGATTTTTTATCTACAGGGATTTTAAATTTTGTGATACCTCCATTTTGATTGGCCTTTCGCCGAATTACTTAC
>PBSY01000050.1 GCA_002726915.1 Verrucomicrobiales bacterium
ACCACGACCACGACCACGACCACGACCACGACCACGACCACGACCACCACAGCCACGATCACCACGGCCACCACCACCACCACGACGATTCCCCTTCAACGGTTTTCTTTTCAATAATTATCCTGTTAGTGCCGCTCCTATTCGCCACGGGCTACTCCAAGGATCAATTCAGTCCGCAGTATCTTGCTAAATGGGGAAAGATAGAACGGCAAATGTTGCAAATGCGCATCGCGGAAGCTCGTTCCAAGCGGTCGCCTTCGAAGGAAACCGTAGGTTCTTCCGTCGACCCTAACGCCAACCCCTACACAAGCGACGCCGTTGGTAGTGTTGCCAATCCAACTGATGCAGATACTCCGCCCGACCCTTCCGACGATGATACAAATGATAGCTGGGCCACCTTCACCATCGAGGATCTGAAACAGATGGTCCCACAAAATGAAGCAGGCGACTTCCAGCTCGATGTTCCCCAAATATTTTACACAGCCGGCGATATCGAACTCATGGATGTTATGGAGGGCATTCCGATTGAGACCACAGCCCAACTGATGGAGGAAACCCTGAACAATCCGAATGGCCATCGACTCAAAGCTTTCCGACTATTTATCGAATGCTGTGCTGCAGATGCCAGACCTCTCTCAATCCCAATTGATTTCGGTCAAGGCCCACCCGAATACATAGAAATGGGATGGTACAAACTCTACGGAAACCTTCGCTACGTTGAAGAGGGCGGAGAACTGTTGCCCATCCTGCAAATGGAAAGATTTGAGGAGACCATTGAACCATCCGAAGGGCTCCTCTTCTGATCAGCCTTTCGCGGCCACGATCACCTGTTCTTGCTTCGAGGTGAGGCCACGCCGTCGAGCATTTCAAGAGCTATTCCCTCGTGTTAACAAACACCGCCAGCTGATCCACCGCCGATTCAGCATCAATGGGGATGTAAACCTCCGATCAACGGCGTTCGGGGTATCGTGAGCTTTTTGCGTTTTCCCCGAAACAAGCTCAGTTAGTGACAATTCTATGCAACTCCCTCTAGATTCGAATCACTTGCCTTTTTGAGGCTTCGCGGTAAGCTGCTGAGTTCTACAAACTGGGGGTGTACTGGTTTCGACTGATGGTTTGAAGAGCAGACTGCGTGTCGAGGTTGAACGGCTGGCCTCGTAAAAAGCCGTTCAAAAAACAAATGCAAATAACGAACCTGAACTTGCGCTGGCAGCCTAATTGAGTTGCCCGGGAAATGGCCGACGCCGGCTGAGCCAAATCCCGAAAATTTAGCCGGCTTAGTCTCCTGACGGGTGTCCGGTCAGATAGATGAAAGGTTACAGGGCAACCGGGGAGAACGGATTCTGTCGTTCGAAGACGCCTCCCCTAAACTAAAAGATCGACTATGCATGTAGACGTCTGTTTAGACAGCTGTTAGGACAGGGGTTCAACTCCCCTCACCTCCACCATCTTATCCCCCCGAGCCCCGGGGACAAGGCGGGTAAAAAACTCGTTTACTTATCCGCGAACCAGCCGTATGGCGCCAAAAAGCAAATCGCTGATTGGAATGAATCCCCCAAAGTTTATCATCTTTGCCATCGCTTTTGGAATCGCAGTGACTCCAACGGAACCCTCACTGGCATCCGACCGCCCCAACATTCTTTTCATTCTCGCCGATGATCTTGGCTGGGCCGACACCACCCTCTACGGCCACACCAATTTCTACGAAACGCCCCAGCTTGAGCGCCTTGCCGAGCGCGGCATGTTATTGACGCGTCACTACACCAGCAGCCCGCTCTGCTCCCCAACACGCTCAGCAGTTATCACCGGGCAGCATCCGGCCCGAACCGGTTTCACTACCCCTGGCGGCCATACCCCCAAAGTGGTCTTGCAAGCAGTTGCCGCAAAGACTGGCAAAGCTGACCAAAAGTTGGCCTTCCTCCAACCAGTGACCCGGCTCGATACGAAATACGAAACAATCTCCCGTCGCCTAAAGTCCGAAGGCTACCGCACCGCCCACTTCGGTAAATGGCACCTTGGATCCGAACCCTATTCTCCTCTGGAACACGGATTTGATCTCGATATCCCTCACCATCCCGGCCCAGGCCCGGCGGGCAGCTATGTTGCTCCGTGGAAGTTCAAACATATCAAGGAAGCCTATCCCAGCGAACATATCGAAGACCGCATGGGCGATGAAATTGCCGCCTACCTGGAAGAGCACCAAAAGGCCCCCAATAAACCGTTCTTTATCAACTACTGGCAGTTCTCTGTTCACGGGCCATTTAACGCCAAGGAATCCTACGTCGAAGAATTCCGCTCCAAAGTCGATCCCGACAATCCGCAGCGCAGCCCCACCTACGCAGCCATGGTTAAGTCGCTCGACGATAACATCGGCAAAGTTCTTGATACACTTGATCGGCTCGACCTCGCCAAAAACACCGTCATTATTTTCTCCTCCGACAATGGAGGCAACATGTATAACGAAGTCGATGGCACCTACCCCACCTCCAACGCTCCACTTCGGGGTGGCAAAGGTGCTAACTGGGACGGTGGTGTTCGCGTGCCCGGCATTGCCGTCTGGCCCGGAGAGATTGAAGCTGGATCAACCAGCGACGAATTCGTCACCAGCACTGACTTCTACCCCACCCTGCTTGATATGCTGAGCCTGAAGCCCTCCGCCGATCAGACCTTCGACGGCGACAGCGTCCTGCCCATCTTCAAAGGCGACACCATCGGCGACCGCTCCATCTTCACCTTCTTCCCGCACTCCACCGGCGTGCCGGACACCCTTCCGCCCAGCGCTGCTATCTACAGAGGAAACTGGAAGCTCTTCCGCTTCTTCCACGACGGCCCTAAAGGCGAACACCGGCACGAACTCTATGATCTCAACAACGACATCGGAGAAACCAACGATATCGCCTCCACGCATCCCGAACGCGTCGAACAGATGGCAGCCTCACTCGATAACTTCCTCACCAATACTAACGCCCTCATTCCGAACTACAATCCAGCCTATCAACCCAGCAGCGCCAAACTAGAAACACTCGGCTTCATCGCTGGAAAAAACGCCGTGCTTTCCCTCGAGAACAATCAACTCATCGTCGAAGCCCTCGACACTAAAGTGAACTTCGAACTCAAGACCACCGCCGAACCAGGCGACCTCACCCTGGCCGTTCACTTCACCTCCACCGCGCCAGGTCGTATCGATCTGCGCTGGGCCGAAGAAGACGTTACTCCCGTCTATTTCAAAAACCGCCTCGTTCGCTCTAGGAATTACCCCAAGAGCAGGAAAAGCACGCTCATTCTGCCCTTCACTGCTGGCGCAACTGTGACCTCTTTTCGCATCGACTTCATGCAGCCAGCTGGCACCATTCAGGTCGAAAAGATCGAACTCCAGCGCCACGGCACCACCGAACAGTCATGGACATTCGAAAACTAACCCCCGTGCCCTCACTAGTGCCATGAAACTCTTGGTTATTCTTCTCACCCTCACATTTCCGGTTTTTACCCATTCGCAGGACGAAGCACCGCTCCCAATCTTCGATGGGAAAACACTCGATGGATGGAAATCCAACGATGTCCTCGTTGCCTCCCACTGGCTCGTTTCTGAGGGTCAGATCATCGGAGAAAACCCGGACAAAAAGGGTTCGGTTCTCTGGACTGAAAAGAATTTTAAGGACTACGAACTGACCCTCGATTATCAGACTGATTCCCCCGACTACGACTCCGGTGTATTCATTCGTAGCCCCGGTCACCAGGTCCAGATCGGTGTGTCGCGATCCCTCAAGATTGATCTGTCGGGCTGTCTATATTGCCCCAAGGATTTGCAGGGCAAATACCCGATTCAGTCAGACAAAGTCAAAACAGCTCACAGGCTCGGCAAATGGAATACGCTCAAAATTCGTGTCATCAATCATCGCATCATCACTCATCTCAACGGCCTACTGATTGCAGACTACATGTCGATCACCATGCCGAAAGAAGGGCCCATTGGCCTACAGGTCCATGGCGGCGTCCACCAGAAGATGCGCTTCAAGAATTTCGACCTGAAGACAACTTCGTATCTCGAACCAAAAGTAGTTGAATCCCAATACGACGGAACTTCGGTTCAGGCCCCCGAAGGCGCCATTATCCTCTTCGACGGCGATGATATCAGTCTCTGGAAGGGCACGCCGCGCAAAGGCGTTGAGAACCCCGAGGGCAAAGTTCGCTGGCTTGTTGAAAATGGATATATGCAAATCGTCCCCCGTCAGGGTGGCATCGCCCTGAAAGAACCACTCCTAACCAACGGACATCTTCACCTTGAGTGGGCCACCCCGGAAAAAGTGGTAGGCCGCGGTCAGGGGCGTGGCAATAGCGGAGTCTTCATCCAGGGATTCCCCGAAGTTCAGATACTGGACTCCTACAATAACCCTACCTACTTTGACGGTCAGGCCTCTGCACTCTACAAGCACGCGCCTCCCCTCGCCAATGCCAGTCGGAGCCCCGGAAAATGGCAAAAATACGACATTTACTTCACTCGGGCAGAACTGGACGACAGAGGCAAACTCAAGAAACCCGCCTACCTCACTGTCTATCACAACGGAATCCTCACTCAGGACAAAATTCCTTTCCACAATGTCGCCCAGAAGGGCACTCTCAGTTTTCAAGATCACAACAACCCCGGCCGGTTTCGCAATATCTGGTTCGTGCCAGCAGATTGATCAGCCTCCCTACGCTAAATTCAGCGTCCCACACGAGGGAGAGTGGCTTGGACAATCATACCTCCAATGATTCGAATTGGTTTTACCTAGACAAATTTCGAACCCACTCACCAATCCTGCTCTGTTTCTATAATCCAGAGCGGGGTGATGGAAACTGAGCGTCTAGGGATCCGGGTCGCAGCGAGAATGAGGAGGCCACGCAGGTGCGATCGTGGCGGCCGCTATCACAAGAAATATACTTATCTGCAAAGACCGGTGAGATGGCAAAGGCCTGGAAGCCAGGACACTTGAGGTGAGCAACGTCTTGGCTAGAAAAAATTCAATCGAGTCTATCGGCGAAACTAATCAGGCCCTCTGGAGTTTTATCCTGAACCCAAAGAGAATTCAGCTCCGTGGGCGGCCTCCGAGAGATCCTTTCGTTAGGGTATCCTCTGCGGGGCCATAGCCACCACGCCAGACCCCACAGAGAAAACCTTCCGTTCAATTTTAAAATTGACCGAATACTAAGCCTCTGGCTAACAGAATCACCACAATCCCTGCACCAGAAACCAAGATTCGAATGTTAGATTATTCCAAACGGAATTAACAACCCCCTCAAATGGGGGGTTAAGGGGCGGTAGTGATCGACTCACGCAAAATAAATACGGTCGAAAAATCTAGATGCTGCCAAAGCTTCTGCATGGCTAACTCATTGAGTATGAGCCCATTTTCACGCTTCGTATTACCGGTGTATCAAAGATTCGCTGCCATTTATTTCAGCAATCACATCGGATGAACGAAAGTCGAGAACAGGCGCCCAAATATCAAAAACTGCCCCGGAAAATCTCTCACGCTAGCAACGGTGATCCTCATTTTCGTTTAGTTTCAGAAGCTCGCGACGTAAATGAAGTTTGGCGAGTTGGTAACTCGAGAGAAAGCGAGGCAGCAGAGAAAACTGGCCTTCCCTGTTTCCATCTTCGAAAAGTCTTTCAAATTCGCTACACTGGTCAGCAAAGGTCTCCAGTCCCAAGAGGGTCGAACTTCCCTTTAGAGTGTGGGCCACTAATCGTAGACTTTGCTCGTCACCTGCTTTTCCAAGTTGCTCTATTTCTTCTATTTGCCCCGGGACTTGACTAAGCCAGGTTTCAATTAAACGAGATGCGGCTTTCGCATCGAGTTTTTCGACCAGCTCAGCAATGGATTCGTTGGTGGTTTCTGAACTTGAAATTGACGATGCCTCCTTTTTTTGATCGCCTGAATCATTGGCCGCCAACAGAGTGACTATTTCATCTAACTCATTCATTCGAATGGGCTTCGCTAGGTAATCATTCATCCCTGCAGCAAGGCAACGACCCCGTTCTCCAGATACCACGTTAGCGGTCACTGCGATAATGTGGACCGACGGTCGACACCATGAATCTTTTGATTCGATCTTTCTTATATGCCTCGAAACTTCATAGCCATTCATCAACGGAATGTGGCAATCCATGATGACAATATCATACTTACCCGTCTCGAAGGCATCGATAGCAAGCCGCCCGTTATCAACGCGATTGCAGGTTACCTTAAGCCTTTTGAGATACATCATCGCTGCCTGAGCATTCACCTCGTCATCTTCAACGACGAGCGCGCTCAACCGTCGCCTAGTAGTACTATCTGAAGTAGTTCCCATACTCGCCATGGCGAAGCTCTTATCTGAATTTTCCAGAAAGGCTTTCCTCAATTGAGATCGTTTTAGAGGCCTGAAAATAACTGCATCTATTAGCGAGAAATGGCCCGGAAACGATTCTGATTCAGATAAGACTCCAAGACCAATAACGCGTGGACGACGACCGGCTTTCTCCAAGCCGGCTAAACGTTCCTCGATTAGATCTCCAAAAAGAGTTCTCGATATCACGAGGACATCCCACCCTGATTCGATCTCTGAGAGTTTGTGGAGAGCCTCCGCTTCGGTCGCGACCACGACAGGTCCCTTATCAAATCCGTCCAAAACCATTTTCGTCACTCGACGCGATGCGTCAATTTCGTCAACAATTAGAACACGTAATTCCTGACACTGTTCAAAAAACTTTCTCCGCTCTTGAACCTCACTGCTACTGATGGGCATAGAAAATGTAAATGTTGATCCCTGTCCCAGCAAACTCTGGACCGATATCTTTCCCCCCATTAATTCTGCGACGCGCTTCGAAATCGCCAAACCCAGTCCCACGCCTCCATGCCGTCTCTTGCTTGTTCTATCGATCTGGTAGAAAGGAGTAAAAAGATGCCGCTGTTCGTTATCGTCGATTCCGATCCCGGTATCCGCGACTTCTACTGTGAGCCCTCGATCAACCTCAAAAGTTTCTTCTCTGCAGGAAACCACAAGATTGACTTCTCCTCTATCAGTAAACTTAACGGCATTTCCAAGTAGATTCACGAGGATCTGCCTAAATTTCCCTGAGTCCCCGCAGACTGTTTCGGGCGTGTCAGAACGAATAGCAACAGTCATCGACAGCCCTTTTTTTCTGGCCGTGTGGTAAAACAGATCCACGACTTCATCAACGGCTTCATCTAACGAAAAAACTTTGCGCTGGATATCGAACCCGCTTAGTTCGCCTTTTGAAAAAATGAGAATATCATCAATAATTGAAACCAGCGCCTCGCTGCTAGATAAGATTGAGCCTGCCATTTTGAGCTTCGCCTCATCGGTTTCATTTTCCAAAAGCATTGAGGCCATGCCAATAATTCCGCTAAGAGGCGTCCGGATTTCATGGCCGATTGTGGCAAAATATTCTGTCCTCATGCGGTTCGCCTCCTCCGTTTTTTTTGTTGCCAAGGGAAGGTCATTTTCGATCTGTTTTTTGGCGAAAAATGACGCGACGCTATTACCGACATCAGAGCCGAGAATGATTAGAGCTTCATGAAGCGTGTTTTCCAGCCCGTTTTCCCGCGAAAGAAACTCAAAAATATAATCGGTCTCACCACTAACAATGATGGGGAACGCAATAGTAGGCTTTAGCCCAAGCTGCTGGGCATTGTTGATGCATTCCAGTTTGCCGAGTTTGTTAGGCTCTCTCACCCAGAAACTTTGATCTTTAAAGATCCCGTTGGCACCGACCAAACAGCGCTCAACCTCAATCCCCTCAAGACGCCTTGCGAACTCTTTAATTTCCGGTTTAGCCGCTTGCCCGTAGGAATTTGAAACGCTCAGTCTGGCAGTTTTTGAGTCGTGAACTTTCCAAGCAATACCAACGCACCACTCCAATCGCGTCACAATTGATCTGAGAATCTCTTTGACGGTCTCTGCTTCTTCAAAGTTTTCACTCAAAGCCTGAGAAATATCCAATTGAATACTGTGACGCAATTCATCAAGCTTTTGAGCCTCTATCTCGTCTGCGCTCGGGCTGTTCTCGGGCAACAAGCTCATTAGACCTAAAATCCTCAAAGGTAACCCATATGGGGGGGGATACCACCAAAGAAAATGGTGGCTCGCGAATGCTTAATTATGGTAATTATTAATTTTACGATTTTAATAAAAGGCTGATCGAATTGCTTCCGCCCGTCATTGTTTCTCGCAAAAGTCCCACCTCATAGAAAGATGTTAATATTTCCGGTTAGCCACCACTTACATGAAGTAGCCAGACCCGGGAACTCCCCCTGCCCCAGAGTCGCACTACCCCACCTCGACTGCCCAGCATAACCACGAATTGTTGGGTGAGGTTAATCACCACAAGTTTCATTATCGAAATCGTTTCTAGGAGCAAAAGCACGAGCGGTTCCAAAACTTGCGCGACTCTGGGGTTCTGGGGAACATTCACTCGATCGCCTTCTCTCGTAAATGTAGCGACGACAGGGATGCTCACAGACTGGACAAACTACTCGATTAGTTTACGATTTTTTCAGGCAAGTCACGCATGCAGCGAAGCAAAATAATCCCTCCTTTAACTGACAGTTAACTTTAGGACGGTAGTCCCATGAGAAAAAGCGGCTGCCTACTATCCCCCACGAAAAGAGTTCTCGCCTCCCATCACCTCTGCGCGAGAAAAACCCCTTTGATCTGAAGCGTAAGGACATAGATAGCATCTACATGTCATAATGCAGGAAAGTGAAACAGACCATGGTCGAGTTCTGAAGGTTGGCCTCATTGAGGATGACCCCATCATTCGAATGTTTTTGATCGAATTGATCAACAGGCGTCCTGAGCATTTTGACTGCATTGGAGCCTGGGAGTCAGCAGAGGCTGCAGTGAAACCATGCCTCAGCCACAACCCCGACGTGATGCTTGTCGATCTTGAATTACCCGGAGCATCAGGAATCGAGTGGATCTCGGAAGTTTCGCCACACCTTGTCAATACTGCTTTTTTGGTGATCACCGTTCATGATGATCCAGACAGGGTTTTCTCCGCACTGAAGGCGGGGGCAACTGGCTATCTCTTGAAGACGACGCATTCTTCAGACATAGCCGACGGCATTATCGAGGCAGCAAACGGAGGTGCACCATTGAGCAAAAATATTGCCAGGCTTGTGGTCAAGTCTTTCAATGAACCAGCCAAAGTAATAGAAAAGAAAATTCACGGCCTGACACCAAGAGAAAGCCAAGTTCTTCACCTACTGGCTGAAGGATTAGTTCCCAAAGAAGTGAGTGGTCAATTGGGCATCAGCTACGAAACAGTGAGAGAGCACCTCAAGTCGATTTATCGGAAGCTACACGTCAAATCTAGAACAGAAGCAGTGATCAAGTACCTTCGTCACTGATTTTCTTGCGAAACCCAGTCATCCTTTTTCCTCTTTTGCCCCCTGAATAGCGAAAGAAAACAGCCTTGGTATTGGTTGACCTCACGCACATCTCTGGAGATTGTAATGCCGAATGTCGTTGGATTACTGACGTTCGATTGGAACCAACACCAGTGCGATCTGAGATATCGTCAAAAAGCCAGTAAGTCACTCGAGAAGTGAACTCCCCGGCACGAATTCGCTTTGGGTGCCAAATCTGCAGAAGTATTTCAGGCGCTTTCCCGCCATCCCAATGTGGAAATCACTCTTTGCGGTTCCGCCCCACCACTCGCATCTTTGTGGGCGGATTAGTCTTGCCTGATCGCATCAAGATTGGGCAAGCTCACATCTATCAAGAGTCAAAAAGAGTCTCGACTATTCCCACCACTCGAGATTATCTGATCCAATTTAAAATCCCCGATTTTCTCTATGAGCGAACAAACTAAGAAATCCACAGAAGGTGCCTCCTCGCGCCGTAAATTCCTCGCAGGCTCTACTGCCGCAGCTGCAGCAACTGCCCTCCCCGTCGAACTTTCCGCTCAGGTAGCTGGAAGCGACGAAATTAAGGTGGGTATGATCGGCATGGGCGGTCGGAACTCCGGCGCCATTGTCCAGAACCTAAATGCCAACGACGGCGCCCGACTCACTGCAGTGGCGGAAGCCTTCACCGACAAGATCGACGGTACCGGTTTCCGTGGATCGGGTCTGCCAGCGATCACCAAGCAACTCGAAAAAATGGGCAAGGCCGGCCAGATCGACGTTCCCAAAAGCCGACAATACGCTGGATTTGATGCCTATAAGGCCGTGGTTGATCAAGTTGACCTAGTCTGTATCGCCACTCCTCCCGGTTTTCGCCCGATGCACTTCGAATACGCCGTCGCCCAAGGCAAACACGTATTTATGGAAAAGCCCGTCTGCGTTGACGCTCACGGCTTCAACAAAGTAATCAAAGCAGCAAAAGAAGCCGACCAGAAGAAGCTCAAAGTCGTCGTCGGCCTCCAGCGTCACTGCCAAGACTCCTACCTCCAGTCTTTCCAGAAATATCAAGAAGGAGCCATCGGCGAAATGATCGGTGCCTCTGCCTACTGGGTCGGCAACCGCCCCTGGACCGCTAATCGTGAGCCAGGCTATACTGAGATGGAATTCCAGATGCGTAACTGGCAGCAGTTCGACTGGTTATCTGGTGACCATATCTGCGAGCAGCACGTCCACAACCTTGACGTCATTAACTGGTTTGCCAGCGGTGATCCCATTATGGGAACGCACCCTGTTTCCGCTCAAGGACACGGCGCCCGCACCAACGAATCCGCCAAGATTGGCGAGATTTTCAACCAGCACTTCATCGAGTACCGCTACGGTCCGGAAGAAAACAACATGGCGATGTACAGTCAGTGCCGCCAAATCCCAGGTTGCTGGCGTCGCGTCGACGAAGAAATCCACGGGTCCGAAGGAATCATGATTCCCGGCAAGGGTACCATCACCGACCTTCAGGGCAACGTGAAGTGGCAGTATCGCAAGCCTCGCACGGGAGCCAAGAATCCGAAGGATGCCGAGCACGAGAAACTCTGGGATGCCGTTCTCAATGATAAGGCCCAGAACGACGCTTACTTCGGCGCGAAGAGCTCTTTGACGGCTGCCCTCGGTCGCGTCGCCACCTGGAGCGGTCAGCTGGTTAACTTCGAAGAAGCGATAGCATCTGACTTCAATATTATGCCGGAGGAGCTCTCCTTTGATGCGAATCCCCCCCGCATGCCGGACGAAAACATGGAATACCCCGCCGCTATTCCTGGCGAATGGCCGCTCCCGTGGAAAGCGTAATTGCTTCCAGCACTGTTAGATAAGTTCTTGAAGCCCGATTGCGCGAAGCAGTCGGGCTTTTTGCTTGAGTCTCCTCCTATCTGAAACAGCTCAAGGATTAAAAGCAACTTTTGTGCAAGCGGCCCCCTAAATTCCGAATCTTTACTGTTCTCGGATTCCGAATGACTTTACATTGAAGTTATTCATGAAATCCCTGCTTTCCTTTCTCATACTCCTGAACAGCATCAGCGGCTTAGCCAATGATCACCCCAACGTGCTACTCATCTGCGTCGATGACTTGCGCCCCGAACTGAATTGCTTTGGAAAGGAATACATTCACTCCCCTCACATTGATGCCCTTGCGGCGAAAGGTCGAATCTTCCAGAATCACTACGTCAACGCTCCTACCTGCGGAGCCTCGCGCTATACCCTTCTCACCGGCACTTACGGGTCCAGCAGCAACGGCGCGCTTTTCTCACGTGCTGGCGAGGTGGAGAAGAAGGCTAACGCCTTCCCCCCTTCGATGCCGAACTGGTTTCGCCAAAACGGCTACACTACGGTCTCGGTGGGGAAAGTCTCCCACCACCCCGGCGGACGCGGCGGCCCCGACTGGAATGATGAGAAGATTCCCGAGATGCCGAACTCGTGGGATCACCACCTACTCCCCTCTGGCGACTGGCAACACCCTCGAGGCTGGATGCACGGGCTCGCCAACGGTGAAATCCGAAAGGACGCCAAGGACATGGATGTCTTCCAGGCACTGGAAGGAGATGATGACATTTACCCGGACGGCATCTCAACCGACGAAGCCCTCGAGCAGATGAAAGAACTCGCGGCAGATGACAAACCCTTCTTTCTTGCTGTCGGAATTCTTCGCCCTCACCTGCCCTTCGGAGCTCCTGCCCAATACCTTGAACCCTACGAGGGAAAAAAACTCCCTCCAGTTCCCCATCCCGAAAAACCGGACTGGAAAACAACCTGGCACAAGTCCGGCGAATTTATGAAATATAATCGCTGGGATCGAAACCCTAACGAAGACGCAGAATTCTCCGAAGAGGTCCGCCGCCATTACGCCGCCTGCGTCACCTATGCCGACGCTCAGGTTGGGCGACTCATGAAGCAACTCGAAGCCAGCGGCAAAGCGGACAACACAATCATCGTATTCTGGGGTGATCATGGATGGCATCTCGGAGAACACTCTATTTGGGGTAAGCACTGCCTTTTTGAAGAAGCCCTGCGCTCCCCTCTCATTATTTCCTACCCCGGAATTCAAAAGCCGGGCGCAGCGACGAACTCCATCGTCGAAACGCTCGACGTATTCCCGACGCTTTGTGAGCTGGCTAATCTACCATCCCCCGATTTCGCAGACGGACAGTCCTTGAAGCCGCTGGTCGATTCTCCCGAAGCTGAAGGTCACCCCGCCTTCGCCTATTCTAAGAGCAACCGGACTGTCCGCACAGACACTCACCGACTTATCCTGCACAAAGACGGCTATGCGGAGCTCTATGACCATACATCTCCGGCCAGGGAGACGCAGAACGTCGCGGAGGACAATCCCGACCAGGTCAAAGCACTGAGCGCATTGATCGAAGCCCGCATTAAGAACTAGCCGCTTCAAAATGGAGAATCTGCGGCTATGGATGCCGCGATGTCTCCTTTTCGTTTTCTCTGCTGCCCGCCTCATCCTGAAAGCGCCCCTCTTCAAAACACGCCTGACCAACACCCTCGCACCCCCTATACTCGCCCCGACCGCGTCCATCTATGAGGACACCACGACCTTAATTCACGGCCATGATCTCTACGTCGTCAGTAACATGGCGATCTGCCTCGGCGAATGGAACGCGGTTCGTCCCCAGATCGCAGATTTCGGGTATTTTCATTTAGTAGGAACTGGCCGGTGTGTTTATTAACACACCCCGTCAGCGTCGCATGTGGCCTTTATCGGATCTCCATCGAATACATGGATTTAGACTCCGCGATAGAAAAGCTCAACCTCTCGGTTACCAGCTTCGATTCAGAAGCCGTCAACCTTGATGGGTTGATCAGGGCACGCCAGTTATCCCGCTAACTTCTCATACACTTTCACCGCAGTCAGGCATGCCAGCCCACAGGCAACGAGGAATCCTACGCATGCCAGCGCCAGCATCCATCGAGGAACTTTTCGTTCCCCTGTTAAGTCAGGCCGTGTTCCCAGGTAGATCAATGCTGCGGCTAAGGCCGGGATGCCAAGCACGGTCAATGCCTGGGCAATGGTAATTAATAACACGACACTGCCCTCTCGGGCCAAGGCCATCATCGCAACGCCCATACCCACGAGAAGGCAGGTGGTCGTCAAATGAACCGGCCAGGGCTGATCGAGCCGTGAGCCTCTGCCCAGAGAGTCGGACATTACCGTGCCTCCGATCAAAGCGTTCACCAGAAACGAGCTCAAAGCGCCCGCAAGAATTCCCCCTGCGAAAACGATTCGAGCCTTGGAGCCAAACAAGGGCTCCAATTGCAATGCTACATCTCCAACTGATCCCAGAACCACGGGTTCCGGATTACCGTAGAACACCCGATTCGCCGTCAGTAAAATCGCCACTGTCATCAGGCCCAGCACAGAAATACTGACCGTCGAATCAATCAGTCCTTTGCGGGCATCTCCCAGCCCCCACCCTTTTTCTTTCACCAGATAGGCTTGGTAGAAAGCGCCCGCGACCGAAAAGGTCGTTCCGATCATTCCAAGCAGTGGTAACAAATCGGGAGCCTCCGTCGCTTCGACCGGCACGAATTCCCGCGGAGCGGAAAACGATACGAAGAGGTTGATCAGAAAAGCGATGCTCATCAATCCAATCAGGATCTTCATCAAACCTTCCACAGAACGATACAAATTTCGCAGAAGATAGAGACAGGCGACAATACAACCATTGAAGACCAACAGGACTCCCAACTGGACAGCCGTCGAAAGCCCTCCCTTCCCTAACAGGGCCTCGACTCCACCAATCAACGCCAGGTTGTTCGACGACTGAAACAAGGCGATTAGCGTGAACAGAATAGCCCCAATCGCCACCGCCACCGAACGTCCCAATCGATCAGCCAATTCATCGCAGAGGCTGTTCTCATAGACTAAGCCTAACCGAGCCGAAAGAGCGACCATCGCGATCATGAGAATGGCAGCTACCAGCACCACCGGCACCCCCATCATTCCAAAGGTGGCTCCGACCTTCGAACTCGTCAGAATTGATCCCGGCCCGAGAACAACGGCAGCGACAATAATCGCCGGACCGATTGATTTGAGGAGTCTCTTCATAGTCAATCTCCAAGTGCCTTCCTCGGATTTATTTCAACGAGCTGTTCGATCTCAGAATCACTCAATCCAAGATAGCGGCTCAAATTCTCATGTAGTTGCTGCATTGTCAGGGTTGACCCTGAAAGGTTGGCTGACCCGGGTCGACGGGCAGCACCGGCCTCATCCACTTCCACAGGTTCGCCTGCCAACTCGTAAATCCCCGGCCCCAATCCAGCGGCTGAAATGGTATCGGTGACCATGAAAGATCGCTCGAGCCCTACCAGATCGAGGTAGTTCTTCAAAGCGTAGAAATCGATATGATGCCCGTCCGGAATGAAACCAATCCAAAGTTGATCCCTGAGGCTCAGAACTCGTTGAATGATGTTGTCATGACGAGGAAGATTCACCGGACAACCGTTTCCAAGGTGGGTGACCATGGTTAACCCCTGATCCACCGCAATTCGCAATTCATCCAGGCTCGCATCGGTGTGTCCCGCAGCCACGACTACTCCCTGTTCGGTCAGGTAGCGCGTAACCCTGCTTTCAGCATCGACTTCCGGGGCCAGCGTAATGATTCGGGCTAGACCTCCTGCGGCATCAAGCAAACGCTGAGCATCTTCGATATTGGCACGCTGCGTCGCAGAGGGTGAATGTGCTCCAATGTAGCCCGGCACCGGGCTCAGAAACGGCCCTTCTATATGAAAACCGGCGATCACTTCTCCGGCCAGTTCATCCCGGTCACGAAGAGAAGCAAGGTTGGTGAGCTTCCGCTCTAGGCCCTCGACTGAGTCCGTGATCACTGTCGCCAGAATCCGGTCGCCGCCATCTCTTCTGATCGCCGAGCAAGCGGTATGCAACTGCTCTCCGGTCAATTCCAGCGCACTGAAATCGACACCCGCGTAGCCATTCACCTGGAGATCAAAAGGGTTCACAACAAGGACGCAGCTCCGTTATCGAGAAACAAATGACAGTCAGAATGTGTCTGTAAGATTGAGGCGGGAACATCCGGACTGACCTCGCCCTGCAAAGCGCTTTTCACCGCTTCCGCCTTTCGTTCATCCGGAACCGTGCAGACGATCGTCCGACTCTTCATGATCTGCTGAACCGACATCGAAATCGCCTGCCGCGGAACGGAATCAAAATCGGGAAACCACCCCTCGCCCAACTGCTGCCGGCGACAGGCATCATCCAGATCTACGACAAGGTAGGGATCTGTCGTTACGAAATCCGCTGGTGGATCATTGAAGGCAAGGTGACCATTTTCTCCAATGCCGACAAACGCCACGTCAATTACTGTTTCAGCGATCAAATCTCCCACTCGACGGCATTCTTGTTGCGCCTCTTCTTCTCCGTTTAGAAAATGAAATTCCTGAAGTGGTAAATCCAATTGGCTCACAAAACGCTGCCAGAGGTATTTACGAAACGAAGCATCGTGAGAAATTGGCAACCCAATGTATTCGTCGAGGTGAAAGCCCTTAATCCGCGGCCAGGACAAATTTTTCTTACGCAAGCTTTCCAACATTTCGAACTGAGAAGCGCCGGTAGCCACGATAATCGATGCCGATTCATCGGAGTCCAGAACTTCCCGCAACCGGCCAGCACCGAAATCGGCCGCGGCAGCGCCCATCTCGGATTTGGAAGAAAACACTGAAACTTTCATGATGCAGCTGTTGCGGAAACGAGTTTTTCCAGCCGCTCTGCATATTCAACCCACACTTTCCGAGCGTGCCCGGAATCGTCGATATCCTGCCCTGCGTGAATCGCTGCTGCGAGGTGAGGTTCGATCGACAACCACCCGTCGTAGCCACTAGCCTGAAGGTCGCTAAGAATTCGCGACTGAATCGGGTCTTCATCAACGAAGCAAGTCGCAAACTCTCCACCTTCACTAGCGATCGCAGCCTTAATGTGGACATGAACAATTTCATGGCGACAGGCTTCATAATAGTCCCAGGTCGCGTCACCACATTTTTCATGAAGCGTGTTGTTTCCCGTATCGAATATCAACTTAAAGGAGGAATGGCCCACCTCTTCCACCAACTCAAGAAATCCTTCTTTGGTCCCCCCGTAGCCACTGCAGTTCTCATGCCCGAGAATGATTCCTTCACCCTCAGCGATTTCAGCCAACTCCCTAATCCGACGCGCCGCCTCATGACGCCAGTCAGCCTGCGTCAGTGGTGACTCGGTCGAATTGGGATAGGACATAATTCGCAGGAACGTGCAGCCACATTCTCGCATGCGCGGAGCGACGCGTGTTAGTTCATCTTCGTCGATTTGAAAATCAGTATCGACAGAACGCGCCCAGTTGCCGATCTGTCCACCGAACCCAATCACGGAAATATTCTCAGATTGAAGGTATTCCCACGCTTTTCGCCACTCTTCATCAGTCAGATCGCACACGTTTTTCCCATCAATTAAGCGAAGCTCAATGGCGTCCCACCCCACTTCCTTGAGAACAGATACCTGATCAAAAAGGGACTTCTCGGCTTCATCAGCAAATCCAGTGAACTGAAACGACATAGCAGTTTCTTAAGCAATCTACCCAGCCGGATCAACTGCAAACCCCGCGCAATCCCGCTTCCAATAACCAATCCACCGTATTCACTACTTTGGAACATCTCAAATCGAAGGAATCCCTTAAATTTCCTGAAACAGTGCAGGCCCCTTCCTAGATTCCCTTATCTGAAGACGGTCAATAGGATAGATTTCGCCTTCATCCACACTAAATTATTGTAGCCAAGCGACCTGAATTTTTCGTAAGCTTTGCGCCTCAACGCAAAAATTTACCAACACCGTGTTGCTAGCTTTTAAATAACCATGAAGAGCGTGGAAAAACTATTACAGGAAGGTCTCAGTGAGAATCCTACTAACTGGGATCTAAGGATTGAACTCGCCCAGAAGTTGGCTAAAAACGGAGATGCCGGTGGTGCCGCTGACACCATTGCCGCAGCAGAAACTGCCCCTGAAAACGAGGCTCAACTCCACGAGGCTCTGGAACTTTCCGGCGGTCAAACAGACGCAGGCAACTGGGATGCTCTAATCAAATCATTTGTCGAAGCCAATCCCGCCAGTGGTTACGGACATCGTGTTCTTGCCTCCCACCTCCTTGCTATGAAGGAAGGCGACCAGGCACGGAAGCACTACGATGCGGCTGTCGCAATCGAAGCTTCCTACGCCGATCCAGATTTCGTAGCTTCCCTCGAAGCTCACTCGGTCAGCATTGAAGAAATTAGTAGCCTTGAAGAAGAACCTATTGATCCTTCCCTGCCCGAAGATTTCGAAGTGCAAGCCGAGGGCGTTCCCAATCACCAGAATACACAGGAGGTCAACGAGGAACACGAACGCTACCTCGTCACTCAGGAAGGCGAAGCGGTTCACGCAGCCGATGCCGAATCCAC
>PBSY01000051.1 GCA_002726915.1 Verrucomicrobiales bacterium
ACGCAACTCCCATCTCACCCTGCTCGCTTCGACTCTGAAAGGTTATGAGAACCTCATGAAGTTGACTAGCATCGGTCACTTGGAGGGCATGTATTACAAGCCACGAATCGACAAGGAGACACTGGCGGCCTACTCCGAAGGTATCATCTGCATGAGTGGATGTATCAATGGAGAGGTAAATCAAATGATCCAGAATGCCAATCTCGACGGCGCGCGGGAAAGCATTGGGGAATTCATTGATATCTTTGGCCGCGATAATTTTTTCCTCGAAGTTCACGACCATGGTTTCACTGAACAGTCGCTTTGCACCAAACAGATGGCGGAGTTCGGTAGGGAGTTTGAATTAGGGCTCGTTGCTGCGAACGATGTACACTTCCTCAACCAGAAGGATCACGAAGCACATGATGTTATGATCTGTATTGGTACGGGCTCGCTCCAAATGGACGAAAATCGGATGAAGTATTCCCCTGAGGTCTACTTCAAGAGCACCAATGAAATGCGAAAGCTTTTCAAGGAGATTCCTGAAGCAATTTCAAATACGTTACACATCGCTGAGATGTGCAATGTGGACATTCATCTCGACCCCACCAGTTCGGACAAATATCCACAGTTTGAGTCTCCCGATGGCAGCCCGCGTGAAGCTTATTTTCGCAAGATCTGTTTCGAAGGCCTACGTATGCGATACGGCGATCGGGCTGAAACTGACGAAGAACTCCGCAAACGTCTCGATTACGAGATAGGGGTCATGGATAAGATGGGTTTTGTCTCATACTTCCTTATAACGTGGGACTTTGTAAAATGGGCTAAGGACAACGGCGTGCCGGTAGGGCCAGGCCGTGGCTCAGCGGCCGGATCTCTCGTGGCCTATGTGTTGGAGATCACCGATATTTGCCCCATTCGATTCGGCCTTATTTTTGAGCGATTCCTCAACCCAGAACGGGTTTCACCTCCGGATATTGATATTGATTTCTGCCAACCTAGAAGGGGTAAGGTCATCGACTATGTGCGGCAGAAGTATGGAGAACGCGCCGTATCTCATATCATTACGTTCCAAACCCTTGGAGCCAAAAGCGTGGTAAGAGATGTGGGTCGGGTGATGGGGTTTAGTTATGCGGAGGGTAATCGAATCGCCAAAATGATTCCCAATGAGCTTAATATTACCTTGGCCGATGCCCGGAAAAAGAATCCAGAGTTAAAGGAGGAGTTGGAGAACAACCCGACGATTGCCCAGTTGTGGAAATACTCAACTTTCCTAGAGGGTCTCACCCGCGGCACTGGTATTCATGCAGCGGGGGTGGTGATTGGAGACAGTGAGTTGACCGAGCACGTGCCATTGGTTCGAGGTAAAGAAGGTGAGGTGGTAACGCAGTATGCCATGGCACCATTAACTGACCTGGGAATGTTAAAAATGGATTTCCTCGGCCTAAAAACCCTGACTGTAATTCAAGAGGCCATGGATTTGATCCATGAGCATTCGCCCGACTTTAAAATCGATAACGACGGTTATGATAACAAGCTAACCTTTGATTTACTAAACCGCGGAGAAACGACCGCAGTTTTCCAATTGGAATCTGGCGGCATGATGAACCTTTGCCGTCAGTTCGATGTAAGTCGAATCGAAGATATCATCGCTTTGATCGCGCTCTATCGACCTGGTCCGATGGATCTAATTCCTGATTTTATTGACCGCAAGAAGGGCAAAAAGAAGGTAAAATATCTCCACCCCCTACTGGAGGAAGCGAGTGAGGAGACCTACGGGATTCTTATCTACCAGGAGCAGGTTCAACGAGCGGCCAACTTACTCGCGGGTTACTCACTAGGTGAGGCTGATCTGCTCCGCCGCGCTATGGGGAAAAAGAAACTTTCCGTTATGATTGAGCAGCGGAAAAAGTTCGTTGAAGGATGTGCGAAGGTAAATAATATCCCCGAGAAACAGGCTAATGATATTTTTGATTTATTAGAAAAATTTGCTGGCTACGGCTTCAACAAATCGCACTCTGCGGCCTACGGTTTAGTCAGTTACCACACAGCCTACCTCAAAGCGAATTACCCTGTTGAGTTCATGTGTGGGGTTCTCAGTAATGAGATCAACAACATGGACAAAATTTCGATCTTTGTGGCCGAGTGTCAGCGCATGGGTATCGAAATTTTGGCTCCGGATGTAAATCGGAGTAGCCTAAAATTCTCTCCCGAGAAATTACCCAATGGAAAAGACGCCATTCGCTTCGGTCTATCTGCGATTAAAAACGTTGGAGAAGCCGCGATGGAGACGGTGATTTCTGACCAGCAGGAGAATGGTGAATATAAATCACTCGAAGAATTTTCCAGTCGCCTCGACAACAAGTCGGTGAACCGCAAAATTCTTGAAAACTTAATTAAGGCCGGCGCCTTTGATTTTACTATGGAGCGCCGTGACCAGATGTTTTCCCGCGTGGGCCAGGTGATCGCTGGATCAAGTGCTGCGCAAAAAGATCGCCAATCAGGTCAGGGCGCCCTGTTTGACATGAACGAACTGATGGCGGCGGCACCAACTCCAGACGTTATAAACGAAGATAAAGTTGAGTGGAATCAGCGAGAGTATCTTACTCACGAGAAGGATTTACTCGGTTTTTATGTGACAGGCCATCCTCTTGATGAATTTCGCAGTGTTATAGAAAAAGGGAAATATTCTAAAATCAAAGAACTCCCCCAGATGAAGCCTGGTAAAAAGGGCCAACGCTTCGCTGGTTTGATTGCTGAGGCGACGGTTAAATATACAAAGCGCGAAGGGAAACCATTTGCGATCCTGCGCCTTGAAGATTTCTCAGGTCATACTGAGGTCATTGTTTGGAACGAGACCTATCAAAAGTGCAATCCCCTCCTCGAGAAAGGAAAGGTGATTGAGCTGAAAGCTAAAGTGGAGCAGGATAATCGAAGCGAAGAAAATCGACTGACGGCCGACCATATTAAGGAAATTTACCCAGATGGTAACGTTGCTTCCGTTTCCGTAGATCCAATGGCTCGCCAGCAAGCCATAATGAAGGCGCAAGGGATTCAGGGCCAAAATACCGGTGAGAATGCAATAAACGGATACACCGAGAATCATAGCCAACCACCCTTTGCTATGCCTATTGTGATCCACCTTGACTCAGCACGTGATACCGTCGCAGCGGTGGAAACAATCCGATCAGAAGCGCGGAAATTTCCTGGGGACCGGCCGCTTCACATTGAAGTTCGTCAAGCCAATGGTCGGAGAGTGACATTGGAGGCAGGACAATCCTACAACGTTTCAGACCAGTTTCTGCAGAGTGGTGGCGTCGGAACGTGGGTTTGATCACCTCACTGGGGGAAGACGCCTAGCGTTTGCTGCTTATCGCGTTCTTGAAATTGACCACAGCGTTGCAAATAGAATCCGCGATCTTCTGCCGATGAGCTGGATCGTGGACTAACTTACTTTCAGTCGGGTTGGTGATGAATCCTCCTTCGAACAAAATAGCAGGTTTATTGATGCCGCGGAGTACGTTGAAACGAGCACGTTTAATGCCCCGATCGATCGGACTAAGCTCATTGATAATATGAGCGTGAACCGCTGTGGCTAGGGCAATATTCTCTGCGTCCCGCTCGTTTCCACTTAAAAGTGAATTCCAAGGGTTGCCACCGTTGGTAGACCGAGTCCCCTGCGGAGCGAGGGCATAAGTCTCAATTCCTTGAGCTGTTCTGGAGCCGGAAGCGTTGTAATGCAGACTTACAAAAATGGCGTTGCGGGTTCGATTGGCGATGTCAACACGCTGTCCCAAAGTTAGGAAGGTGTCATTGCTTCGGGTCATGACCGTCTTAAATCCCTTGGCCTCGAGTGCTTTCTTAAGGCGGTTGGCGGTGTCGAGAGCGTAGTCCTTTTCGTGTCCTTGAATACCCTTGGCCCCTGAATCGTGACCCCCGTGTCCTGCGTCGATTACGATGGTGTTGAAACTGATAAATTTCTTTATTTGGCTCGGACGTAGCACGGGATCGACTAGCTTTGCGAGGTCGACAGTCGACAGCAGGGCTCTTCCGCCACTTTCGATCACAGGAAAGCTGAGGTTGAACTTTGTCTCGTTAACGTAGATTGCCTGAGAACCGATTGTCCAAGTCATAACGAGAGCGGGATGGCTAAAGAGCCGATCTTTTTCCTCTTTCGTAAACCCATGAAACCGGTAGAACTTTGCGACGTTTTCATCGGAAACGTAATCACGACCACCAAGGCGATAAATTTCCCAGTCTTTGGCCTGGGACGACCCTATAAAGGTGGTCAGCAGCAATACGCCTGTGAGAAAACTCAGGGCGAAAGCATAGATAACGCGCGGCATCCTCACGGGATGGGACTGTCGTGCGAAAGGTCGCATGGGTGTATGCTGAGAGGCGTCAGAGCGTTCTGCCCTTCGAATAGAACGGAAAACTTAAGCGATTTCGGCTCTGAACGCAATGAGCGAAATGGGGATTTAAGTTTTACAAAGTGGCGCAATCAAGAATAGTTTCGCCCCATCAATAGAGAGTCCTTATGACTACAGAAATATCCAAAGGTTACCAACCAGGCGACGTGGAAACCCAGTGGTTCGACCGCTGGGTCGAGTCCAGCTGCTTTTGCGGCGACGAAAATAGCTCGAACGAAGCCTACTCCATCGTCATTCCCCCCCCAAATGTGACCGGTATCCTTCACCTTGGCCATGTTTTGAACACGACGATTCAGGACATTCTAGCCCGTCGAGCCCGGATGGAGGGTAAGGATGTCCTTTGGTTGCCCGGAACAGACCACGCTGGCATTGCGACCCAGTCCAAGGTGGAGCAGAAACTTCGCAAAGATGAGGGTAAGACTCGCCGCGATCTTGGGCGCGATGCATTTCTCGAGAAGGTGTGGGAGTGGAAAGAGGAACACGGCGGCATCATTATCCAACAACTGAAGCGTCTTGGTTGTTCCTGTGACTGGGAGCGGGAGCGCTTCACCATGGATGAGAATTACAGCCAGTGGATATCAAAGATTTTCGTAGATCTATTCGAGGAGGGCCTGATCTATCGTGGCAAGCGCATGGTGAACTGGTGTCCAAAATCACTCACCGCGCTGAGCGACGAGGAGGTTATTATGAAGCCTCAAAAGTCGAAGCTTTTCTACATGCGCTACAAAGTGGTGGGCGAGAAAGATCGCTGGGTTGAAATTGCAACGACCCGACCGGAAACGCTCATGGGTGATTCTGGTGTGGCGGTGAACCCTAAAGATGAACGTTATGGTGACCTTGTCGGCAAAAAGGTTTTGCGTCCGTTTCCTGAAGCTGAAATTCCAGTTGTGGCCGACGAGCACATTGATCCTGAATTTGGAACAGGTGTGCTCAAAGTGACTCCCGCCCACGACAAGGCTGACTTTGAGATCGGAACAAAGAACAATCTTGAGATAATTGATATCTTCAATCCTGATGCAACACTCAACGATCTGGCCGGTCCTGAATTTAAAGGAATGGATCGCTTTGAAGCTCGTGAGAAAACAGCGGAAAAGCTCGAAGAGATGGGGCTACTTGTGAAGGTGGAAGACTACGAGAATAACGTTGGTTTCTCCGAGCGTGCCGACGTACCGATCGAGCCCCGTATTTCCATGCAATGGTTCCTCAAATACCCCTGCGTTGAAGAAGCGGCCGAAGCGGTGGCAAGCGATGAAATTCGTTTCCGACCGGAGCGGTGGAAAAAGACATACGCCCACTGGATGGAAGGCATCCAAGATTGGTGTATCAGTCGCCAACTCTGGTGGGGGCACCAGATCCCCGTTTGGTATCGCAAAGAAAAAGCTGAAGATCTGCAGGCGCGGGAAAGCCTCGACGCTGAAAGCGCTGGCAGTGATCTTCATGTCGGGATTGAGCCTCCTGCGGACGAAGAAAACTGGGTTCGCGATGGCGACGTTCTCGATACCTGGTTCTCCAGTTGGCTCTGGCCGTTCGCAACGATGCGCAATTGCGATGAAGAAACAAGTCCGACGCTGAAGAAGTTTTACCCGACCGCAGATTTGGTAACAGGCCCCGACATTCTTTTCTTTTGGGTGGCCCGAATGATCATGGCTGGCTATCGATGGGAAAGGAAGGTCCCGTTCAAAAACGTCTTCTTCACTTCTATTATTCGTGACAAGCGCGGACGTAAGATGTCCAAGCAACTGGGCAATTCGCCGGACCCGCTCGATCTCATGGCCGAGTATGGCGCAGACGCGCTTCGCTTTGGTCTTATGCGAATTGCACCCACAGGGACAGACGTGAAGTTCGATGAAGACCAGATCGTGGAAGGACGCAACTTTGCCAACAAGCTTTGGAATGCTGCTCGCTATCGCCAGATGCAGGAAGGTAGCGGCCAGTTCGATGCGAAAACACTGTCAATTTACTCGATCGATATCCTTGCCAAGCTAGACCAGCTCGAGCGGGATATGTCGGCCGCTTATTCAGACTATCGATTTAATGAATTAGCTCAGCTCCTTTATGATTTCTTTTGGAGTCAATATTGTGACTGGTATTTAGAGTCATCAAAGGGCGCGTTCGCCGAGGGTGCCGATCCGAGTCTGAAGGCTTCGGCTGTTGCAACGATGGACTTGGTCCTGAAGAGGTTCCTCCTAATGTTACATCCTTTTATGCCTCATATCTCAGAAGAACTTTGGGAGAAGCTTGGTTGTGCTGGTGAAGGAGAGGCTGAATTTCTAATGCAGACCAAGTTGGCAAAAGAACCAACACTTACCACCCTTGAGGATGGAGAAATTGCTGCCGCTCAAGCAAGAGTCAAAGCAGTTTACGAATCAGTGGGCCGCGCCCGAAATCTCAAAGCTGAATACGGCCTTTCGGCGAACAAGAGTGTGAAGTTTATTATCGACCCAGAAGGTGGAAGGCTCGAAGAGGTTGATGTGTTCCAACAGTTAGCCGGAGCTGGCGAAATCATCGTTGAACCCGGGTTTAAGGCCGAGAAAGGTGTGCCCACGGCACTCACCGCAATTGGGAAGATATACCTGCCGCTCGAAGGTTTAATTGATGTCGCTGCCGAGAAAGAACGTCTCGGCAAAGAACTTTCAAAAGCGGAGGACGAGCTTAAAAAGGTAAATGCGAAGCTCTCTAACGAGAATTTTACCTCTCGGGCCCCCGATGCTGTTGTCCACGAAATGCGCGATCGCCAAGAGCAATGGCAGGGGCGCGCTGACGAACTCGGCCGAATGATCGAGGACCTTGGTAACTAGGTCTTGCCCAACCTATTCACGGTTTGATTAGTAAAGCTTCCTCCTACCATTAGGTGGGGACTATCAACGTCCCGACAAGGGGGCTGATTATGCGTGAGAGTTTGCTCGTTATCCTATACACGGATGCTTTCAAATTCCTTGAGCAAAAAGAAATGACTCATAGGGTGTCTTATGGATTTAGGACTTTCTGGAAAGGGTGCTCTTGTTATGGCGTCGAGCGGAGGTATCGGACGGGGAGTTGCTTTGGAATTGGCGAAGGAAGGGGCCAAAGTGATGTTGTTTGCTCGTTCCGAACAGAAACTGAAACAAACGTCTGACGCGATTGCTCAAGAAACAGGTAATCGCCCTCATTTTATTATTGGTGATATAACATCAATAAAAGACATCGGGGAGGCAGTTGAGAAGACCGTGTCGCGCTGTGGTGGCCTCTGGGCACTTTTTAACAACACAGGAGGACCGCCGGCGGGTGGCTTTGATCACTTTGACGATGCAGCGTGGCAGTCGGCGTTCGAATTGACCACCCTTAGTTATGTTCGGGCGATTAGGGCATCTTTGGAGCCGATGAGAGAAGCTGGGGGAGGGCGCATCGTGAATAATACTTCCGCGTCAACCAAGGAAGCCATCGATGGATTAATTCTTTCAAATGTATTTCGATCAGGGTTGGTTGGCCTTGGTAAGTCACTGGCGAGGGAGCTCGGTTCTGAGAAAATTCTCATCAATACCGTTGGTCCGGGAAGAATTGATACCGATCGGGTCGCTCATCTCGACCAACTTTGGGCGGATCAGGAAGGGATAAGTCTGGATGAGCAACGCGATCGTTCTCAGTCATCGATTCCCTTGGGCGCTTACGGGTTGCCAACCGACTTTGGACGCGTCGTAACGTTTCTCTGTTCCGAAGCGAATACTTACCTCACCGGTCAGAATATTCTTATTGATGGAGCGATGGTGAGTGCTTACTGAGGGTCCTGGAAGTTTTTTATCTTCGACTCTGCCCCACTTGTAATAAAAATTAGAGTAGCCTCGAGGGGATGTTGGAGGATTCAGTTATTATCTCTTGGTTTGTGTAGCTTTTTTACTACGTAAATGGGTCGACCTTTAACCTCGTTGTAGATTCGCCCGAGGTATTCACCGATGAAGCCGAGGCAGATAAGAATGATACCAGATAGGGTCAGTGATACAACGAGGAGTGAAGCGTAGCCAGGCACATCAATTCCGGATAAAATTGTTTTAATAATAGTGTAGACCGCATACACCAATGCGGTAGCCGAGGATATCAGGCCAATTATCATAGCGAGACGAAGAGGAACGGTGCTAAAGGCGAAAATGCCATCGGCCGAAAGTTGAAACAACTTTCGATAGTTCCACTTCGTTTCCCCCGCGATTCGATTAGGGCGTTCAAATTCGATAAATTCGGCGGTAAAGCCTGGCCAACTCAGGATGCCTTTCATAAAGCGGTTGGATTCTCCAAGTGAATTCACGATGTCAACGACCTTTCGATCCATCAATCGGAAGTCTCCTACGTTTTCTGGGATCGGTTGATCAGCAAACTTATTATAGATCTTGTAGAACCACTCCGCTGAGAGGCGCTTCATGAATGAGTCAGCATCGCGCGACCTGCGCTGAGCCAGCACAACGTCAGCTCCGCCTTTCCATTTTTCAATCATGGAAGGAATCAGCGATGGGGGATCCTGCAGGTCAGCGTCGATGATAATAACTCCATCACCATGACATTCCGCCAGGCCCGCTGTAAGAGCGGCTTCTTTCCCGAAGTTTCTAGAGAGTTCAACAATGCGAATTCGTGAAGATTCCTGCTGTCGTTTTATGAGGCCGATGAGGGTGTTATCGTTACTCCCATCCTCTACACAAACGATCTCATAGTCATATTCGGTAAGAACAGCTTCTACGGCTTCGAAGTATTCTTCGAGACTGTCCTCTTCATTATAGAATGGAGTGACGATTGAGATCTTCATAGGCTCCTCAAAGGTTAGAGGGCTTGGAGGCTCCTGCCAACTCTAACTACCCCTCAATTCCGAGATCATTGCGGTCTTGTCTTCCGATCTCATGAGGGCTTCACCCACAAGAATTGCATCAGCACCCCACATACGAATCTGAGCTGTGTCCTCACCGGTATAAATACCACTTTCACTAACGAGGATGCATTCACCGGTGACTTCTTCGCTAAGTTTTTCTGTTGTGGTGAGATCAACTTTAAAAGTTTGGAGGTTACGATTGTTTACTCCAATGATGTTTGCGTTCGTCTCAAGCGCTCTCTCCATCTCCTCAAGATTATGAACTTCTGTTAGCACATCGAGTTGGCACTGATCTGCAACATCAAGCAAGTGAACCAGTTCTTCCTGTTCTAAAGCCCCAACAATCAGGAGAATTGCATCGGCTCCTGCGGTCACAGCTTCGTAAATCTGTGATTCGTGGATGATGAAGTCTTTGCGCAAAAGCGGCAGCTCAACTTCATTGCGAATTTCAGACAAGTAGGAGAGATGACCTTTGAAATATTTCTCATCGGTCAAAATAGACAGTGCACTAGCTCCAGCTTCTTCATAGGCTTTAGCGATGGCGAGATGGTCAAAGTCTTGGGAAATAATTCCAGCGGAAGGCGAGGCTTTTTTTATTTCAGCAATCACAGCGAGTTCATTCGTACCGTAACCTTCGCCGAGGTCCTGGTCGCGGAGACCGCCACCCAGAGCAGTGAAGAGAGAGCGAAAATTTTCACGTTCTTGTGCAGATTCCTTCAGTTCATCGAGTCGGGGAAGCAGGGCTTTTACTTCTATTCGCTTGTCAGCGATGATTTCGTCGAGTTTGTTTCCGAAGGTCTTCATCGTGTCGTTTCCCGTTACATACCGTTGGGCGCCATGGATACGCCCCTCAGCGAAGGGCTTCCAGCGCAATTTATAAATTTTTTGTTGAAAAAGTGACGTTTTTATCGAAGTTACCGGTCCGCCGACGATTGTCAGCGGGATGCGGGTGTAGCTCAGGGGTAGAGCGCAACCTTGCCAAGGTTGATGTCGGGCGTTCGAATCGCCTCACCCGCTCCACTATTTTACCCACGAAGGGCCTGTGAATTATCGCAGGCCCTTTTTATCTCTGACAATCCATCTTGATTCTCTGCATTGGAAGCGGGATTAGTGGGTGTGGAAACGTTATTTCGATGGTCAAAATTTGTCCGAGAGGAGCGTCTTGAGGAGTGGGAGGCTCGCCTCATTATGGCCGAAGTGGTTTATTCGGTTGAAAAGCAGGTGAATCGCAAGAACTGGCAGATCTCTAGTTATTCGACGAATCGTGTGAATGCTGACGAGCTGCGGGCGTTATTTGGTGGCGGGGTCACTAAAGTAAGGCCAGAAGACTGGCAACCGTCTGCAGGGGTTGAGGTGCGAACTCGACTCAAAATACGTGATGTAATGGTTATCACTGAGGTAGAGAATGAGGCTGTCTGGGAGAGCGTTAGGGGCGAGTTTCCAGATCGGTTGGTGTTGAGTTTTCCGCCCCAGTTGGCTTTTGGGACCGGCAGCCATCCGACCACAGCTGGATGCTTGCGCTTTCTCGCTGATGTAGCCCAAGAGCGCGAGGGTAGTGAATGGCGCCTTCTCGATCTCGGTTGTGGCAGCGCGATTTTGGCGGTAGCGGCTGTTCTTTTAGGCGCAAAAGAGGCGATCGCTGTTGAGAATGATCCACTCGCAATCAAATATGCCCGCCGCAATGCAGAGCGGCACGGAGTGGCTGGCCAAATCAAGTTTGTCGAGGGCGACGCGATTGCCTTAATGGATCGTTGCGAATTTGGCCGGTTTGAGGCGGTAGCTGCCAATCTCTTCAGCGACTTATTAATTCAACTGTTTCCGCTTCTCCCCCGGAATCTACTAGAAGGTGGGCAGATCATCGTTTCTGGATTTCTCACATCTCAGACTCGTTCGGTTACCGATCGTGCTGAATCCTCAGGTTTGCCACTATCAGAGTTTCAACGTCGGGGGAAGTGGGTAGCAGCCTTTGGCAAGAAAGAGTAAAAGCCTGATGCAGATCCTGTTTCACATATCGGGGAGGTCGTAGTATATTAAATTTCTGATCCCGCTTGTTTGAAATGAATACTGGCTCCGTACTAAATGTCGTCAGGATGTTTTTCCTGCTCCTCGCGAGCTTCATTGGTATTTCTGTCGCATTAGGCGAAAGCCCAGAGAATCATTGGTATTCGGGATGGTTTGGCGCTATTTTTGGCCTCGGCTTTGCCTCCTTTATGATCGTGCTCGACGTGATGTTGCGCCACGTTACGATCCGCTCGTTTTCTCACGGCACCTTTGGCTTGCTCATTGGCTCGCTCTGTGCCTGGCTGGTGACCAGTATAGAATTCTTTGAGTCAGGCTGGGTGGAGCAGTTCCCCCTGGCGGCTAATATCTTCAATTTGGCTACATTCTTGGGCTTCGGCTTTCTTGGAGTCATGCTGGCGTTGCGCAGCAAGCGTGAAGAATTCTCTTTATTGATTCCGTATGTTCGTTTTCGTCAGGATTCTCTGCAGGACCTTCCAACTCTGCTTGATACCAACGTGATCATTGATGGTCGGGTGACCGGGATTTCGGCGGCTGGATTTATGGGCGGCTCACTGGTAGTCCCTCGTTTTGTGCTGGAAGAGCTACAAAAACTTGCAGATTCAGATGATGAATTGAAGTGCGCCAGGGGAAAGCGGGGGTTGGATAGCCTCAATCAAATGAAATCCATCGAAGGTATGGAGGTTGGAATCAACGATGAGGAACTTCGACCAGGGCTCTCCACTGATGGAAAAATGGTCGAACTGGCTGATATTTTGGGCGCAAGAATTCTTACCAATGACTCGAACTTGGGCAAAGTCGCCCGCCTGAAAGGGATCGTGGTTCTGAATCTCAATGAGTTGGCCCTTGCCCTCCGCCCAGTTGTGTCTCCAGGAGATGAACTGGAGTTGGAATTAGTCAAAGAGGGTAAAGACGATCATCAGGCTGTAGGATATCTACCGGATGGCACCATGATCGTAGTCAATCAAGGCCAGCGGCATATTGGCACAACTCAGCCTGTGGTGGTAGCTGGGGCAGTTCAGACAAGTGCTGGCCGTCTTATTTTTGCGGAGCTCAACCGCTAATCATTTAAATCAGTGCCTGTGGAAGGCAGTATTTTTAGGCCTCGACCGGGCAGGTTTCTTTTTTGCGGGCAAGGGCCAATCGGATACTTCCCTCTTCGTTTTATAGGCGAAGTGTCCTCAACCCCTGATCAAAGCGTCGAGGTTTTTTTTGTCGGCCTTAATTGCCGCGATCGATTCGTCCAGCAACATGGGATCCTTGCGGTTGATGTATTCCATGTGTAAGGAGATAGGCCCGGTATAGTCACTTTTTTCCAGCGTTTTGAAGAATAAGGGGTAGTCGACTTGACCAGTGGTCAGTGGAACATTACTGGGCTTTTGATTGCCATCTTCCCATTCAAAGTCCTTGCAGTAGACAAAACCGAACCAGGGGCGGAGGAGATGAAATTCAGTCGGCCATGATTGGCCACCCTCGACGACAGCGTGGCGGATATCGAAGGCGATCCCGACATCATTCGGATCGTAGCCTTTAATGACTTCGTAGACATCCCAAAGAGCGGCACCGAAACGTCCAACGCCAGCGTGGTTCTGATAAAGTGGTTGAATACCAAGCGGTTGGCAGAAATCGACTAGTTTCTCAAAGGTCACCTTAATTTCATCGAGTTGCTCTTGAATGGGTCGATCGAAGGTAAATTTAATGGAACCCATGCGAAACTGAGTCACCCCGAGACTAGCGGCCGTTTCAAGAACCCTACGGTGAACTTCATCGTCAGTGTTGTTGATGTCTGTCGTCATCAAGGTCATTTCGACCCCATTTTTCCTCAGTGCTTTAATCTGGTCAGGGAGGTCTTTTTTTACTCTTTCAGGAGTGACGTGTCCGTTAGTGCGCACCGTTCCTTCGATTCCAACGAAGCCCATTTCAGCGACAAGGTTGGCCTGCTCTTCGTAGTTGAGATGCTGAAGTGGCTTGTTGAAGACACAAACTGGCATTTTTGCATCAGCGGCGGGCGTTTCCCGGGCCAGAGCAAGGGATGAAAAAACCGCTGCTGAGGCGGTTTGGGTAAAGCGTCGGCGAGAATATAAAATCATATAGTGACTGGACGTTGAGATGGTTAACTAAAACTACAAGATATAGAGTTCTGTTAGGAGCGTCCGAGTTGAAATAATCCTCGTTTCAATGCTTCAGTAACAGCATGTGTTCTGTCCTTCGCATTGAGTTTTGAAAGGATGGACTTCACGTGGTTTTTAACGGTATTTTCTGACAGTTTAAGCAGCTCCCCAATTTCTTTATTAGCGCGGCCTTCGGCAATTTTCTTAAGTATTTCCAGCTCGCGCGGAGTCAGATGGGCACTCCATTCACTTTTCGCGAGGAGCAACGAAACTTCTGGGGGAAGGTAATCATTACCAGCAGCGACTTCGCGAATGGCTTTTAGGAGTTCATCACTATTTTTATCCTTGGACAAGTAGCCGAGAACTCCAGCCTCAAACGCCCGTCGAACATCCTCCTCTTTCACGTAGCTGGAGAGCATGAGGATCTTGTGACCTTTGAGAGCACAAGCGACCTCAATGCCACTAATATCGCCAAGGCGAAGATCGAGAACAAGAACGTCAGGCTTGTATTTTCCGGTGAGGTTGATGGCCTCTTCTCCATTTGTCGCTTCGGCAACAACTTTGAGATCGGGCTCATCGTCAATCAAGCTGACGAGACCACGACGAACAATCAAGTGATCGTCAGCGAGTAGGATGGAGAGGGGTTTGCTAGAGTCGCTCATGCCTTGGGTAAAATCAGGGTAACGGATGTCCCGTTATTGGAGGAGTCGATATTGAGCTTGGCGTCAATTTGTCGCGCCCGCTCTTTCATCCCCTGTAATCCATAGTGTCCAATACCAGCAGGAGTTTGTGCATCAAAACCATCACCGTCATCGCGCACGGTGAATTCCCATATTTTTTCCACTTTTCGAAAGATAACAGCGAACTTAGAGGCGCGGCTATGTCGAATGGTGTTAGTCAGTGCCTCAAGAAGAATACGATGGCAGGCATACGCGGTTTCTGTATCAAGATGAAAGGGCATCGATTCCGTGATTGGAGTGATCTCAAGTTCGATCGATGCTTCCCGGCAGCGGTCCAACATGATTTCGAGCATAGAACCAGGAAACTTGAGTGACTCCGCTGCCAAGGGTACGCGGAGCCCAGTGAGAGAGTCGCGGGCTTCGGCGAGACTGTGTTCTACCATTCCTCGTGCGGCAGCGAGTTTCGACCGTGCTTTGTCGGGATCAGTCTCGATATGATTGTCAATTGAGGCGAGTTGATAGCCGACTCCGGAGAAACCCTGCGAAAGTGTATCATGTAACTCCCGTGCGATACGGTTCCGTTCTTCAAGCGCGGCATTAGACTGAATTTGGCTTTCGATCAGGGTAGTCTGCGAGGAAACTCGGCGGTTGAGAGCGAGGGTCCAAATCAAGATAAGAAGAGTGATCACTGCCAGAAAGAGCATCACCGTCCAGTAACGTTTAGGCGTCCACCACGAGGGAGTGGCGAGTATTGCAAGATCCTCACGGCCTCTCATCATGATAGTGATTGACCTGAGTTCACCGCGTTCATCGGCGTCAACAATTTTAACTCCGGCGATATTAATAGTACTGCCCTCAGCAGGCAAACTTTCGACAGGAAATTTTTCAGGAAGGGTGACTGGGATGAGGTTGTTCCTGGATTCTAAGTTAAGGATGCGGCCCTCTCGACCGATCAGTTGGCCCGACAGAGATACTAACTGGAAAGCGTTCTCACGTGAGAGGGGATCTTCGACGTTCAGTGGACCATCAACCGAAACTTCTGTGCTTGATAATGTGCTGCTGGCATACCGTAATCCAACAAAATAACCATCAGTATCGGGGAGGCCCTTAAATTCAAGTATGTCTCCAACTGCAGCTTCATGTGGGCGCAGTGTCTTTATCCTTGCCCCTTTGTTCCCGGATTGAATGACGATTTGGTTGGCACCTTCGACAAGGGTGACCATACCAATAGTGCGGACAAGGCCGGGCGTCGCACGCCTCGAATCCCATCGTCCAATATCGCCAAGTGGAACATACTGGGTAGTGAGGCCCTCGTTGACCACTTCAATCAAATTCTGGCTAGAACAAACGATATCAGAACCGATTCGTTGTCGAGCGTCGTTAAAAAGGGGCGCACCGCTGCCTTGAAGGCGAACCCACGACCCAATCATTCGTTGTATCTCGTTAGCGTTGAATTTACTTTCTTCATTTCTGAATCGGATGGTGAGATCCGTTTGCCCGTTCACGATCAAACCTTTTCCGCTTTGATTAGATTGATCGAATTCCACATCAACCATTAAGCCCTCGATAGAAATCAGGCGATTATCGCCGATACCAGTCTGAACAAAATCAGGCCGAAAGATCAGTGGTCGCGGTAGACTGCGCTGGCCTCGCCGGTGGATCTTATCGACAACGATATAAGGGCCATAAAATCCCCCGGTGACGTTACCGTAGACTTCGACAAATTCACCAAGCGGCGGCAGTTCACTCTTAGGTATCTCAAAGAAGAGTCCCCCCGTGACATCCTGACCATCAAAACCACCATCGAGATGAGAAATAACGGTCACACGAAGCAGAACCGGGGGAGCCATGCGTGCTTCCGCGTAGGTCAGGAGGCGTACCTGATCGACAGTTCGGAGCCGTTCTACTGATACTGGCAACTCAGCTGTATTAGCAGTTGTCAGGAAAAAGGCGGCAAGAACCGTAGCTGTAGTTTTCCAATTCAATGGAGACAAGGTATCACGAATTGGCCGTGTCAGCGAGGCACAGAAGGCTGGCCCCTTCAAGCCATCCCCCAGCGTGTATCAGGGGTTCATCAAGGTTGCCTAAAACTAAGCTGAGTAGGAAGTTAAGGAAAGTGAGCCAGCTAAACCAGATTGTCGCCGGGCTGGCGATGTGTTATCCGCTCCTCGTCGAGGGGCAGGATCTGTCGATCCCTGTGGTTTTTCCAGAAGATGGAGGAGTGGTCGACGTGAGAAACTTCGGTGCCTTTCCAGACGATGGGGTGGATGATACCGAGGCTATTCAGTCTGCGTTGGACGCTCATCCTAACGGAAATCGGATCATTTATCTTCCTTCGGGTGATTATCAGGTCAGTGATACACTAAGATGGCCAGTAGGGGAGGATGAGAGTGAATCCCAGAAACGGACGATTCTTCAAGGGGCGGGAATTCTTCATTCCACGATCTGCGTACCAGACGGTTCGGCAGCCTTTTCCGGCAGTGACCCCCGGCCTGTGATCTGGACTGGAGTGATGCCCGCCAACCACGTTCGCAACGCTGTTCGCGATCTGAAAATCATGGTAGGTTCAGAGAACCCGGCTGCTGTTGGTTTGCAGTTCAATGCCAGCAATCAAGGATGTATTAGGAATGTAGTGATCGAGGCTGAAGAGGACTCAGGCATCACTGGGTTAGATTTGGGCTATACCGATGAGATAGGCTCTCTGCTGGTCGAGAATATCGCGGTTAAGGGTTTTGAGTATGGTATTTCCACCAAGTGGCCGTTGAATTCGATCACATTCGAAAACGTTATACTGCGCGATCAAAGGCGCCTGGGTTGGTGGAACTATCACCAAATGGTATTTCTGCGGGGATTGGTGAGTCATAACTGGGTCCCTGCGGTTTATAACGAAAAGGACTCATGGGGTTCCATGACTCTAATGGACTCTCAGATTATTGGGTTGGAACCCGATAGTTCGCTTCCGGGAATTGCGAACCAGCGTCAGATGTATTTTCGCAACGTAGAGGTAGCCGGATATCAAAAGGCAATTGACCATTCTGACCGTAACCGGGCCCAAGATGACAGGATCGGGGCAGCGCATCTTATCGAAGACACTTCGCATCGAAATGTGGTGAGCCAGTTTCGCCATCTTGATGACCCAACTTTTGCAGCAGCAGGCTTCGTGAAGCATCTGCCGGTGAAAGAGACGCCTTTGGTTCATTGGGGGGATCCGGTTTCGAGTTGGATCAATATCCTAGAGTTTGGAGCGGATCCGACCGGAGAGTCAGATTCCACTGGCGCCCTTCAGGGGGCAATTGACTCCGGTGCTGAGACTATTTATTTACCGGGCGGTTCGAGGTTTCGTTTTGAAGGGAACCTAAAGATTAGAGGGCCTGTGCGACGCATTATTGGTCTGGAAGGTAGTTGTCATACAGAAAGCGGAGCTGTCTGGCAACTCGTGGACGGCCAGCATCCCGATGGCCTTGCAGATGCCTCAACAGTAGTCATCGAGCGCCTCGAAAATTGGAAAGGGCTGAGGGGCGGCGAACCTGAGTTTGTGATCCAAAACGAGTCCGCCCGAACCCTTGTGGTGAGTTCGGTGGCGGGCGCTAGAGTTCTCGGACAGGGTTCTGGGGATATTTTCCTCGATGACTTTTGTGGTCATTTTGAGCTTCTTTCTCCGGGCCAGAGTGCTTGGGCCCGACAGATTACGTGTCTAAGCAAAGGAACAAAAATTCGCAACCGAGGAGGGAAGCTTTGGATTTTAGGGATGCGTGCGGAGCGAACCGGCACGCTCATTGAGACAACCGATGGTGGCATCACTGATGCAACTGGAATTTTTGTTTATTCGAATCAGGGCTGGGTTAGAGAGGAGCCAGCATTCCTAATCCACAACAGCTACGCGGTTTTGTCAGGAATCTCTGAGCGAAATTTTAATCGTCGCCCGGTTTCGTTGTGGTTTCGTGAAACACAGGGGGGTGAGACCCGGGAGATGAGCCAACACGCTTGGGTCTACCTAAGTAAGTGAGCTTTGTCACTCGATGACATTCTCAAACCAGACAATGTTGTTGCTGGTGTGACCCGCAACGAGAATATCGAGGTCTCCATCGAAATCCACGTCAATGAATCGAGTGTCGTAGGAGCCCTGGTCTTTGCCGACGATATGTTTGGTGAAGTTGCCTGTTCCATCGTTTTCATACCAGGCGGCCACACCGTCGGTTTCTTTGCCGCAGGCTACAGCATCGATGTCTCCGTCGTTGTCTAAATCTGCGAGGTCGAGAGAGTGGGGACTATCGAGATCGGAATCGATTTCTATCAAGTCGAAATGGGGGCCTTCGAACCAGAGAACTCCGTTGCCATGACCTCGAGTGGCGAAGTAATCGATGTTTCCATCTCCATTGAGATCAGCGGGCATGATATTAGTGGCGCCTACTTGATTATCGGCAAGAAGATGTTTTTTCCAAACCTTGGTGGGATTCTCGGGTTGTTCCCACCAGGCAAACCACTCGCCGTTCGGGCTCTTTTCCCCTCCTTTTGCCGCACAACTGATGTCGGGGCGACCATCGCCATTCACGTCCCCGAATCCGGTGTAATGTGAACCACCTGGAGCGTCTCGGTCGGCAAAGACATGGCGAATCCATTCTGTAGCGGAGCTTGGATTCTCGGGAACTTCGATCCAAGTGAGCGAATGAGGCAAAATGGTGCCGCGCTCGTCGCGACCCGAGTTGGCGATGAGGTCGACTTTGCCGTCCTGATTGACATCACCGGTGATGAGGCAATGGGTTCCGAGGATGACATCATCGACAAGGCGAAATTTCCACGGTTCGCCTGAGAATGGATCGTTGGGGCATTCGAGCCAGAAGACCGTATTATTGGAACCGATGAAGTCAGGGTCTCCGTCACCATCAACATCCATGAGGCAACTGTGGATGCATGCGGGACGCATTTTATTTCGTGACTGACCGTCACTGAAAGTATGGACAGAATATCGCTTCCAGTCTGGGCCTCGATAAAGAAAGACCTCTCCCTGAAGGGATGAGAGTATATCCATGTAACCGTCACCATCCCAATCGTGAGCGACGGCGGAATTAATCATACTAAGGATTGGTTTTTGAATGATGTGTTTCTTCCAATTGATTTCAGCCGCGGCAGACAACGGTAACAACAAAAGACCAATTTTAAGTGAGTGGTTCATGATCGGCTAAGGTGTCGGATTTTAATATTTGAGCAGTCAAATCGGCAAGCAGGATTGAAGACTACCCTCGTGAGGAAGATTTGCTATAGGAGTTAAATTTCAGCCACGAATTTGTGAGGCCACTGAGTAAAATTGTTTGGGAAAACTCAGAATAATTAAAATTCTTGCGTGGCGGCGGCGGTGGTTGCGCACGGACGATAAAACTGATACTCCTGCAGTTTTTTCGACAGCGCGATGGCAGGAGTAAAGAAGTGAAGTGTCCGCTTGGCGATTTGAGGTCAAACGACTATCAATGGAGCCGCATGAAAAGTCCTTTAAATTTTTTCTTACTGCTGTTGGCAGTACCCTTACTTTTTTTTGAGCCGGGTTGGGGACAGCTCGCTATTCCGGGGAAGGTGATTTTCGAGGAGGACTTTGCTGAAGGCCCCTACCCTAAGGGGAAGAACACCCTACTGAAAGATAGTAGTTGGGTAGCGCGAACCACATTTGGTGACTGGGTCAAAACGGATGATGGGATTGAAGGAACCATTAATGAGGAGGACGGCCACACTCCAGTCATCACTTTCACGCCACCAACTGAGTTAGGGGATCTCATTGTTGAACTGGAGTTCCGATTTTTAGATCGCGATAACGTAGGCAAGCAGTCCGTTCGGGTTGCGGTAGATAATCGGGAAGCCATCGAGAAGGGTCATATCTGTTCGGCTTGGGCCAATTGGGACAACGATTTTGTGCCGACCGGTCTGACCCTAGAGCATATCTACAAGGATGAAGTCTTTCCAAAGCCGGAGAAGAAGTGGCTTCAGTGGCGCGACAACCGAATCACAATAGGGAATAAGCCAGCCGGCTACGAAGCGGGCAAATGGTACACGCTTAGGCTCGAGATGATTGATGGCCGGGCTCTGACCACGGTTATTAATGAGCACGGCGACGCCGTGACTGTCTCCGGTGAATTGAGAGCCTTTGCGACGCCCAAGTCAAAGATCTCTCTGACAACTGGAACCTCGCGCCATGAGTTGCGAGCCTTTCGCGTGATAGAGGCAGCAGCAAATGAAAACTGGACTGATGCGAAGACCGAACCAACCAACGGGAAACGTCCAAACATCGTTCTTATTCTAGCCGATGATGTCGGGGTGGAAGCTTTCAACTGCTACGGTGGCGAAGACTACGAGACCCCGCGCATTGACGAACTGGCGGCCACTGGGTTGAAGTTTACTCACGCCTACTCCCAACCGCTTTGCACACCGACCCGGGTGCAGATCATGACTGGCAAATACAATCATCGCAACTGGACCTACTTCGGCATTCTCGATCCGAAGGAAAAGACGTTTGGCCATCGGATGCAGGCGGCGGGATACAAGACCTTCATTGCCGGGAAGTGGCAGCTGCAGAGCTACGATCCGCCGGACTGGCCCAACGCAGAACGGCGCCGTGGCACCGGGATGAAGGTAGCGGACGCAGGTTTTGATGAATACTCACTTTTCCACTCCTGGGATACGGAGGACAAGGGATCGCGTTATCCGGATCCAAAGATGGATAACAATGGCACTATTGAAACCTTTGAGGGGGAATATGGAGAAGACATCTGGGTCGATAAGATCGCGGATTTCATGGAGCGCAACAAGGATGGAGACGAGCCGATGTTTGTTTACTATCCCATGGCCCTGCCGCATTGGCCCTTCAATCCCACGCCGGACTCCGAGGCCTGGAAAGACGCGTCCCGTCGTTACGAAGAGGACACCGCCTTTTTCCCTGACATGATGACCTACATGGACAAACTTGTAGGACAGCTTGTCGACAAACTGGAGGAGCAGGGGCTTCGGGAGGATACACTCGTCGTTTTCTACAGCGATAATGGAACCGATCGCCGCATCACTTCGACGATGAATGGTGTCGAGATTCAGGGAGGAAAAGCCTATCCGATCCAATCAGGCGTTCGCGTTCCTCTCATTGCAAGTTGGCCGGGGACGATTGAGCCAGCCGTCTGCGAGGACCTAGTGGATGCTTCAGATTTTGTTCCCACGCTGGCGGACCTTGCTCGCCTCAAGGTTGAAGACTGGTGGGAAGCTGATGGGCAAAGCTTTGCCCATCAGCTGTTCGGAAGGGAGCACCCCAACCCTCGCGAAGCGATTTTTTGCTGGTATGACCCTCGTCCGGGTTGGGACAAAGAAAAATTCGACCGCTCAGTCTTTGCCCTCGATAAACGCTTCAAGCGTTACCGAGACGGTCGTCTCATGACAATTGATCCACTGATCCCAATTGAGGTGGAGACCACTGGCGATTTCAGCGATGAAGCCCGCGCAGCTGACGAGAAGCTCGGCTCGGTTATCGAGGAAATCATAAATAGTGGTGAGCCACCTCTCGTCGATGCTTATGGTGATCCCTTAAGTGAGTAATCAGGGAGTATCTGCGGAGTTAGCTTTCTGCCCTGCTTTCCTGGGGGGGCGCGCAAAGTTCTCTCTCTTTGCGGTCTGGATAGGGTCAGCCTCATGGCTGATGGCTAGATGTTCTTTTAAGACCCTGCTCAACATGTTGACAACCTCTTTGTCGGAGCCTTTGAGATCGGAACTCTTGAGGGGATTTTTTTCTTTAAAATCGCTGGTCACATTGAAGATCTTGCCGTCACTGTAGACTTTGAATTTCTGGTCGCGAACGAGCTCTTTTGCCATGTTACGAATCCCACGTGGAGAATACCAACAATAGATCCATTCACGAGTTGAAGATTCTCCACCTTTGATCTCGGAGGCAAAGCTGATGCCGTCGACACTCCATTCTTTCGGAACCTCGATTCCAGCGACTTCGGCGATGGTGGGCAGCATATCAGAGAAATCAACTAGGCTTTGGCTGACTTCGCCTTTGGGAGTTTGTCCAGGCCAGTTTACGATTAGCGGTACATGGGTTCCGTTGTCTTTAGTTTTTCCTTTACCACCGACATAGATACCGCCCTTGTAGTCAGTTTCCATTCCGGCATAAGTGCCGTTATCACCCGTGAAGATGACCAGCGTGTTCTCGCGTAGGCCAAGTTTCTCTAGTTTGTCTACGATACGACCTACGACTTTATCGGTGTAGGGGACCATATCGGCGAACCATTCGTCGCGCCATTCCTTCTTGGGATACTCTCGGCTCTCAGTAGAATCCCATTCATCGGAATCAGGGGTAGGTTGGAAGGGATAGTGGGGCGGTATCATTGGGTAGTAGACAAAGAACTCTTCGTCTTTATTCCGTTCCATAAAGTCACAGAGATAATCAGAGGCGATGTCGGGTCCGTATTCGCCCTTCGTGTAATTGATCTCTTCACCATTAATTTCGAAACCTGGGTTGGGAAAACGTGGAGGACGCCGCGTCAACTGCCAGAGGCAGTATTCGTCGAAGCCAAAATTGTTGGGCCCGGTAAAGCCACCCTCGAGCTGCCATTTGCCTGCGATGGCGGTCTTGTAGCCAGCTTTTTGGAAGAGATGACCAAAGGTATTAGCTTCGGGATCAAGCAAGCCGAATCGAACGTAGTTTCGGTTGTTGTATATACCGGTCATGATCTGGACGCGGCTGGGAGTGCAGATAGGCTGGGAGTGGCAGTGCTCAAATCGAATCCCAGTCGCAGCGAGTTCATCAAGGCGAGGCGTATCGTATTCCTCTCCCCCGTTGGAATGGACACATTCGTAGCCCATGTCGTCAGCCATGATGAGCACGACATTAGGGCGCTTTCCAGCAAGGGCGCCGGATACGATCGAGAGAACAGTAATGATAAGGCCCGTCAACCTGAGAGATTTCATACGCTCAGCATCGTGCCACTCCGGTTTTCACACAGCAACGGCGTAATGCGGTATGGACGAATAAGGAGACCTGGTAGTCAGGATTCACTATGGTGTTCCAAATCTGAAATAGCGTCTATTTATGCTCGTCCCCCTAAATCTAGGGTGCATGAGGTCGGATCTTTCCTGGGTGTTTGTCCCTGATTTAATTTACTTGGCGAGGCGAGGAGCGGAATATCCCTGTTCACGAATCTGCTTAAGTAAGTTCTGCATTTCTGTCACCCGCTCCGGGTGTTCGGCAGCGAGATTATTTCGCTGACCGATGTCCTCAACAAGATTGAACAGCTCGGCTGGCTGATTATTATCTTCAGGGTAGCCGTGTTTCTCTTCCCAGTCTTTAAAGCGCCCGCTGCGATAGCCATCCTTAGCATCGATCAGAACCCAGTCACCGTGACGGATGCCATATTGCCCTTCAAAGGTGTTGTGAATGTGTGTTGTGCGAACTGCATCGACCTCTCCTCGCAAAAGGGGTGCCAGATTGTGAGAGTCCTCAGCCTGATCATCAGGAAGCTCGTAACCAATGAGGTCAGCGATGGTGGCCATGATATCAATCTGTGACACGAGGGCGTCGGAAACAACCCCAGTCTTGGCAACACCTGGCCACTTCACAATAAAGGGAACGTGGTGGCCTCCTTCATAAACATCACGCTTCAGTCCGCGGAAAGGATGGGCCGACCAATGGTCGAATTTACTATCGCGAGCGTAGGCATACTTTTCCGGGCCGTTGTCGGCTGAGAATATTACAATAGTATTCTTGGCTTGGCCCGAGTCACTGAGAGCTTGGAGGAGTCTTCCGCAGGAGTCGTCAGTTTCCACGACGAAATCCCCGTAGGGACCAGCCTGTGATTTCCCGTCGAATTCGTCGTTAGGGATGATCGGTGCGTGGGGAGATGGGTAAGCGAAATAGAGGAAGAAAGGATCGTCCGTTTTGGCCTGATCGTGAATATATTTAACCCCGCGCTCTGTCGTGACAGGAATGTTAGTGTAAGGATCCCACCCGCTGATCATAGGGCCCGAACGAAATTCCCAGCCACCTTCTTTAATTGTCTTGAACAGCGCGGTGTCCATGAGAATGTCGGGTGCTTCGACAACTTTGTCATCTTCGATCCAGCAGTAAGGAGGAAAGTTGATCACTGTGTCTCCGAAATAGTGATCAAACCCGTGCGCGAGGGGGCCGTCTGGGATAGATTTTGACCAGTCAATGGCCTCAGGCCCCCAGGTTTTCTTTTTCCCGTCGTTCACCTTTACAGATCCGGGTTTCACCACGGCATCCCAGTTCCAGCCGAGGTGCCATTTACCAATCGCGGCAGTGTGGTAGCCCTTTTCTTTCAATATTTCCGGTAGGGTAAGGCGCTCAGCTTCAAAAGCGGATGCCCCAAAAGCATTCACAATGCCGTAAAACTTTCGCCAGTGATGGCGTCCTGTCAGGAGTGCGTAGCGGCTCGGAGGACAAATACCAGAGGAGGAGTGCCCATCGGTAAAGCGGATTCCCTCGGCAGCGAGTTGATCGAGGTGAGGGGTTGGGATCTTGGATTCAGCATGGTAGGAGGTCAGATCACCAAAACCAAGATCGTCGGCATAGAGGATTAGAATATTGGGCCTGGACTTTTCAGCCTCGGCCGAAATAGGTATCAGGAAAGCGCTGGCGACGCCGAGAATGAAGGATGTAAAAAAAACTGGCTTCATAGAATAGGGACTACAAGTGTTAATGAAACGAGGGACAAAGTTTTTTAAGTCTCTCGAAAACTGAGATTATCTTTCACTTTAGGGTTGGCTGACGCCCTCCGTCGATCGTTCCTCCGACAGGCAGTTCTTCAGGGGTGATACCCACTTCAGTAATTTGCTGCTGGAGTTCGGCTTCGAGTTTGGTGAGGACGGCAGCTTTTTCAGGGTCGCTCGCAATATTGTGTCGCTGGTCTGGATCAGTCTGGCGATCGAAGAGTTCCGGCGGGTGCCCCTCGAGATGGATATAGGTGTAACGCTGGGTTCGAATTCCGTGATGTTTTGGTGTGCTCCAGTAGGCGTAGAATTGTGAGGTTCGCCAATCATCTATCGTTTCACCTTTGAGCAGGGAAACCATGCTCCGACCCTGCATCGACTCAGGGGTTTCAGCCTCGGCAAGGTCAAGAAGAGTCGGGGCGATGTCTACGTTGATACAGAGATCGTGATTCGTGCTGCCTGGTTTGATCATTTTCGGATATCGAATGAGAAAGGGCATGCGGATGGAAGTTTCAAGGGCGAGACGCTTGTCATAGAAGCCATGTTGGCCAAGCCAGTACCCTTGGTCTGAGGTGTAAATGACGATCGTGTTCTCTGTCAGCCCCTCATCGTCGAGGTAGTCGAGGACTCGCTTTAGGTTATCATCATTACCGGTAAGACAGCGGATGTACTTGTGGATCATATGCTGATAGGCGACACGAATTTTATCTTTGTCGCTGGTCGCATCGTGTTTCCACATCTGGTTAGGCGGCCCTTCATTGAGGTGACGAGTGTAATAGGTGCTTTCAGCTGGGCCTTTGCCGCTCTTCCCTTTGGAGTGAAGCATGTGGAACTTTGTAGACTGGAGAAAATTCTGCTTCAGATGAGAATCACTTTCACGAACGTTTTCATAGAGAGTGGAAGGTTCGGGAATGTCGACCTCAGCAAGCAATTCGTCATAACGATTGGCGTGACCATACTCGTGATGAGGTGCCTTAAATTGAAGTGAAAGTAAGAACGGTTTGTCATTATCTCGCTCTTTGAGCCATTCCATCGCGATGTCCGTATAGACGTCGGTGGAATATCCTTCTCGTTTCCATTCTCCTTCAGTGCCGGTGAAGCTTGGGTTGAAATACCTTCCCTGGCCTTTCACGGTCATATGCTTTTCGTAGCCCTTGGGACTACTTTTGAGATGCCATTTACCTACTAGCCAGGTCTGGTAGCCGGCTTCTTTTAGTTGTTCGGGATATTGAGGGGAGTCATCATTGATGGCGCCATTGAGTCCGAGAACGCCGTTTTTGTGACTATATTGTCCTGTCAGGATTGAGGCCCGACTTGGCGAGCAGATAGAATTATTGCAGATGAAATTATGGAAGATCATCCCTTCATCAGCGAGCCGGTCGATGGCTGGGGTCAAGGCGTGGTCCTTGAGAAAGTCGTCGTAGGCTGAGATCGCTTCGAACGCATGGTCGTCCACGAGGACAACGACCATATTGGGCTTCTCCTTACCGGATAGAAAACCGGAAAAAGCGAGAAGGCTAAGAAGACACAGGGTAAATTTGGCTTTCATGTTAAGAGTCTGGCTGCACATAGCCGAACTTTTCACCTCAGGAAGTTTTGTTTCGTTCCGAGCGCTACAACTTGATTTCAACCGAGTCCCTTGCGCTTGGAGCAGCCTCAAAGAAGTCTTGCTGCTTAAACCCGAAAGCCGCGGCTAATAAATTAGAGGGGAATGTTTCTACCGCGTTATTGATTTCAAGAACGGCAGCGTTGTAAGCCCGTCTCGCGGCCGAGATCTGCTCCTCAATTTCCGTAAGGTTGCGTTGGAGGTTGAGGAAGTTCTCATTGGATCGGAGATCAGGATAATTTTCCGAGAGAGCAAAGAGACGTTGAACCCCTGAGCCAATCTGGGTTTCTGTTTGAAGTCGCTGTGATTCAGAGAGTTGCCCGCTTGCGGCTTGGTTTCTTGCTTCGATGACGGCAGTAAAAGTTTCTTGTTCGTGGGAGGCGTAGGCTTTGACCGTCTCAACGAGGTTAGGGATGAGGTCGTGCCGCTTGCGGAGGTAGACGTCAATGCTGCTGAACGCATTTTTTACCATATTGCGCTTGGTGACGAGGCTGTTGTAGATGCCTGCAACAACGATGACGGCTAAGACAAGTATGCCGATAATAAAGATGAGAGAGATTTCCATAACAGATGGTGTAGAGGATACAGGTATGCGTGCGAAAGCACTATCATAAAGCGAGCGTGCAATTGCAAATGGCGACATGGTTGGCGTCCGACAAGACGGTGACGATGAAATGGAAGAATTTTTAACAAACCCGCTCATCACCTCAGGCAAAGTGGGCCAAATTCCCAAGCGATGATCTTTCCGAACCTAGCAGTGATTACTTTTTCCATTGAGGTAAGGTTCGCCATTGGTGAGCCCAACTTATGAACTGAGTCCCATCAACGAAAAACCCGCAGGCCGATCAAGCGGTGCTGCGGGTTTTGCTTAGAATTTTTAGCTGGATCAGTTTCAGCCGTCCTCGGAAAGCCGGCGAGAAGCTTCGCTCTTGAGGCGGAGAGCATTGAGCCGGATAAAGCCGGTCGCATCGTCCTGATTATAGGCATGCTCGGCACCACCCTCCATCGTAGCCACATCCTCATTGTAAAGGCTGAGAGCGGAACGACGTCCGGCAGTGATGATATTACCTTTGTAAAGTTTAAGACGGACTTCACCGGATACAGACTTCTGAGATTCAGTCACAAGTGCCTGGATGGCATCCCGCTCGGGTGCGAACCAGAAACCATTATAAACGAGTTGTGCATACTTCGGAATAAGACTGTCTCGGATGTGCATCACTTCGCGGTCCATCGTCAAACTCTCCATTTGGCGATGAGCATCGAGCAGAATGGTACCCCCTGGAGTCTCATAGATTCCACGGCTCTTCATGCCGACAAAACGGTTTTCAACCATGTCGATTCGACCGATGCCATGTTTACCACCAAGGTGGTTGAGAACGCGCATAACTGCGTATGGATTTAACAAGGTAAATTCACCCTCGCTACCCTCTTTGCTTACATCGCCGAGTTCGGTGAGGATTTGGTCGATGCTATCCAGCGCAAGACCGACGCACTCACCTTTTTTGAAAAGTAGTTGAAGGTATTCAGGCTGGTCGGGCGCTTCTTCAGGAGACACGGAAAGGACATACATGTCGCGGTCCGCTTCGCCAGAAGCGTCATACCACACATCTTCAAGGACACCGCTTTCAAAGCTGATGTGAAGTAGGTTCCGGTCCATGGAGTAGGATTTCTTGGCAGAAGCCTGCACCGGGATGTCGTTCGCGGCCGCATACTCAATCATCTCAGCACGGCCCGGAAACTGATCGCGAAAGCGTTGCTGGCGCCAAGGAGCGATCATTTCGATGTCTGGCGCCAGAGAAGCGGTGGAGAGTTCAAAGCGGACCTGGTCGTTGCCCTTTCCGGTCGCTCCGTGAGCAATCGCGTCGGCTCCATATTCCCGGGCGACGCGAACCATTCCTTCGGAGATGCATGGGCGGGCGATCGAAGTTCCGAGAAGATACTGACCTTCATAGATCGCGCCCGCTTGGATCATTGGGTAGATGAAGTCAGCTGCGAAAGTCTCCTTGAGGTCGTCAATGATGCAGGTGGACGCGCCCGTCTTAAGCGCTTTTTCTTCGAGGCCGTCGAGCTCTTCCTGTTGGCCGACGTCGGCGCAATAGGCGATGATCTCAGCCCCGTAAGTTTCTTTCAGCCAGGTAACTAAGACGGAAGTGTCAAGGCCACCGGAGTAGGCTACCACAATCTTGTTGATGTTTTCGCTCATGTAGAATTTGGAAGCGTTGAGGTTCACTTATACTTCGGCGGCCACTGTAGCTTTGGTGGACACTCTTGCAACGGGATTTGGCAGCATGGGATAGCGATGAAGTGATTACTATTGGGATCACTTTCTTGTTTTGACGGCTCGCTTTCGATCAGGAAATAGCTCTCGGCAAAGCGGGCACGTGGTGCCGTCGCATCCCCGTGCGGTGCAGTATTCGCGGCCGTAGAAGATGATCTGGAGATGCAGTTTGTTCCAGCTCTCCTTTGGAAAGGCTCGCTTCAAATCTTTCTCGGTTAACACTACGTTTTTACCATTGGTCAGTTTCCAGCGTTGGGCGAGACGATGAATATGAGTGTCGACGGGGAAAGTTGGAACTCCAAAGGCCTGGCTCATGACGACAGAGGCGGTCTTATGCCCAACCCCCGGCAGAGATTCAAGAGCTTCCATATCCTTCGGGACGTTGCCGTTGTATTTCTCAACCAGAATTTTAGAGAGCTCAGAAATAGCGACAGATTTTCGAGGTGAAAGACCACACGGCTTGATGATGTCCCGGATCGTTCCAACTGAAACTTTCGCCATGGTCTGGGGTGTGTTTGCGATGGCGAATAACGCGGGAGTGATCTTATTGACTCGTTCGTCGGTGCACTGAGCTGAGAGAAGGACGGCAATGAGCAGGGTATAGACGTCGGTATGATCAAGAGGGATAGGGGTCTCCGGATAGAGCTCCTCAAGCCGGGTGGCGACATGTGCTGCGCGTTCCGCTTTGGTCATAGGAAAGGTAGAGCGGAGGGATGATCTGGCAAAGAAAATCAGGCGCTACCACCACTGGTTCTACTGCGATAACCGGAGTGGCCTCTCTTCTCGATTTCGCTGAGCATCTTGCGCACGTGATGGGCGTGTTTAACATGTTTGCGGCTGTCGAGAATGCGGGCGCTTTCTTCGAAAGATCCCCACTTGAGGACCCGGATAGGAACGTTGCGAACACCCCAGTGACTGATCTTCGAAAGATTGGGTTTGTAGATGTCGATGGTCTCGGTGCCGCAGAGTGCGCTGCCGTAGTCATCGATCACATAAGTGTAGGGCAGCCCTTCAATTTTGAACATGGTCCCCATGGGATATTTGGACCAGTCAGCAGCGGCGCTACGGATTTCTGAGCCGTACTTGAGGTCGGTTCCAGCGGCGCTTTTCTTGCCATAAGGAAGGCTGTCTGCTTGGAGGTGAGAGTAGGCCGTTGTGCGTACCATCATGATCTGATTGGTAGGCATGTGATCCACCGGAGTGGTAGGAACTGAGGAAAGAACAATGGGTGGTTTAGTTTTCGAATGGGCTGGTTCGCGGTGCTGTGCTTGACGATCTTGAGCCACCATCTCGATAATCTCCTGTGGTGCCCCTGCGATGACCTCCAATTGCTTTTCTGGGTAGGGCGAATCGAGCGTCTCTCCCGCGGCTACTTGGGTTGAGCGGTTTGCGCCGTTGTTGTGGGAGAATAAGGGGGCGTGATCGGAAGTCGTTGTGCAGCTTGCCAACGGCAAAATGACAGCGGAGCCAAGTGCAAGGAGGGGAAAATTAATGTGAAGCAGGCGCATGAGCCGAGGAAGTCTCACTGAGTTGAATCCTAGATAAACTAAAGCATTAACCGATTGGGATGCCTAATTTACCATCATTTCGAGAACACACCTAATATTTTTGGTGCTTCCACTTTCTTTGATCGATCAATCAAAAAGCTGGCTACAAGCGTTCTCTGAGGTTTTGGACGAAAAGGTAGAGGCTGTTTTAAAGATGAAGTTTTTCAAAACCCTGTTCGGAAATCATTGCTTTTCCAGCATGTAGGTGGTTTCAGGGCTCTTAAACGAGCTGATTTTTAGAAATTCTGGACTCATCCGCACAGTGACAACTCCGGCATGGTCGAGCGTTAGGAGTTGGCCGCCGAGTGACTGAATCTGTTCCCTCAGACCTTCGGAAATTCGTTCCGAGGGAGGAAATCTCGAGTGCGTCGAAACGACGATTTTGGGATTTACGGCTGAGACGAACGCTTCCAGACCTGATGGCAAGTCACGATGTTGCCCCCGAATCCAGATGTCGGATTCAAGTAGTGCGCCTGATTCAAGCAGTTGTTTCTCAGTTTCGAATCCGGCATCAAAGCTGAAAAGGATATTCCAGCCCCTAACTGTAAGCCGGAGCACGAGGCAGCGATCATCAGCGAAACGATCAGGTGAGCCTGGATTTGGAGCAAGGACCTGACACTTAATTTCCGGCGAGAGACTGAGACGTTCACCGGAGGACAAGGCAAACTTTTTAATTTCGAGAGATTCGCTGAGCGCGACGATCTCGGGATAAATGGCTGCGCGGTTTGGTGAGTCCGCTTCGAAAAGCAGTGATGGACCTAATTGATTCAGGACAAGGGGCGCGGCCCCCAGGTGTCCTTGATCTCCATGACTGAGGAGGAGACCTTCGAGTCGGTTGACTCCGCGGTGGCGAAGGAGCGGAAGCATCTGGTAGCGGTAGGTTCGTAAGCTACCACAATCTATCATCCAGTGACTTTTAAGCTGTTGGTCAGTTAGGAGGCAGGCCATATCCCCGCGCTGACCAGTAATATCTAGGGTTAGAATTTCTGACTCTGCGTTGGGTTTGGAGTTACCGATGTGGAGGTGAGCACCCGGGAGTGTTGCGAAGAATTGGGCTAAGGCAGTAAGGATGGAGGCTAGCCCTATACTTAACTGGCCAAGCCAATCGCCGATCCAAGGAAGATGAAGTCCGAAGCAACCGAAGGCAACAACAGCAAGCACGACGAGGAGACTCGCAATCGGCACCATAATCACATTCGCCACAATGCCAACCGGAGCGACGCTTTGGAAATGCCATGAAAGCGGGAGAACCGAGCCGAGCCAAGCAACCAGCGAAACAGCAAAAGCAGCGGTAGTGGTGTCGACAAAGCGATCTTTAAGCCGTCGGGTGGGGCTCAGTAAGGTCCTGGGAATCAGTGGATCTGATAACCAAGGTCGAGCCAGAAATCTCCGGGTGATGTCACTGAGTGCGATAATTGAAAACAAAACAGCAAAAGAAAGTTGGAATCCCGGGAGAAAAAGTTGTTGAGGATTGATGGCCAGCAGCAGAAGAGCAGCGAGCGATAGGCTGTTCAGCAAACGCGGTTGTTCTTTAACGGCAAAACTAGCGAGAACAATGGACAGCATGATAGCAGCTCGAATGGCGGAGGGACGCAAACCTGTCAGAACCGCATAAAAGAGTAGCAGAGGAATAATCACCAGAACGGCCCATCGTTTGGGTATTTGAAGCAGTAAAACGAAGAAAAGCATTGTCCCGGCAATAATCCCGACATGGAGACCTGACACGGCGAACAAGTGCATTGTCCCGCTCCGGCGATACCAATCTTCGAGTTCTTCCGGGGAGTTTTCGCGGGCTCCCAGCGTCATCGCGGCGATAAGGCGAGCATAAGGCTTTTCTCCAGGAGAGAGCTCTCGGAGGAGCCTTGCTTCTAGATTCTGGCGAAGGCTTTTTGCGGCTGCGACGAGGTGGGAACCCTCAAAATCACCGCTGATTTCACAGGTGTCACCGCTTTGAATTTCTAGTTGGGCCGGACTGTTGAACTGGCGATAGTAAAAGTTTGCGGGGTTAAAGCCACCCGGAGCAGAAGCTCCTTCAAGCGGCTTGAGTAAACCGGTAAAATTGAGCTCACTGCCATATTTGAGCCCATCAGGAGCTATTTGGATCCATACGGGAAGCGATTGATCAATAGAGAGGGTATGACCTGCGATGGTAAGTTTTTTTAATTCAATCACCGCGCGGGCGGAGCGTGAGGAAGTAGTACGGATATCACGAACCCAGCCCGATCCTGAAAGTTCGATTGAGTCACCCGAGGCGAGAGACTCTTTCAGAGGGAAGCTCTCGATGTGATGGACCACTCTTTCCTGAAGTCCGGCGAAGGTTAGGAAAAATGCAGCAGTGAGAAGCCATATACTCCAACTTGGCTGAGACTGCTTTCGAACCCAAAAGGCGAATCCCGCCACGCAAAGAGATATTGTGATAGGAATGAACCAAGCTCCCTGATCTCCGCTGACAACTCCGCATCCAGCAGCAATGGCAGGAAGGAGCAGGGGACTGCGTCGAACGAAAGAGTCGAGCGGTAAAGGCGTGAGATTCACTGGGTGAGCAGGGAGGCTGGAGAATTGTTAAAAAATGAAGTTGGCATTCTTGAACTTGTCGTTAACTTCCCATCCCTCTGTGGCCTTTGGCCACCTCAGGGCGGCGTTCAGTGAGCTCTTCAAATTAGATTAATTTTTTGAAATTATAAAAATTAATTGAGGGTTTGGGAAAAATCGCGGATCGTGGGCACAAGCGGGTATAGCTTAATGGTAAAGCCCTAGCCTTCCAAGCTAGTTATGAGGGTTCGATTCCCTCTACCCGCTCCATCTCAGCCTGTTTGATATGAAGCTCGCGTTTGTGTTGTTTGCCTCGTGCAGTTTAAGCCTTTTCGGTTATCAGAGCGATGTCCTGTCAAGTGACACGGATTGTAGCTCAGCGGTAAGGATCTTCGAAGACAGGGTTAGAGCGCAGCCTCACAACTTGCTTCCCTTTTACATTAGTGCACTGCAAGAGAATCCCGGTTGCCGGGGGGATCTTCTGACTTCCGCGGTGAGAGCTTCTAATGGAGACAGTCGGATGGTTCGTTGGGTTATTTTTGTTTCCCGGCAGGAGTTTCCCCACAAACTAAATTTGCTCGGTGAAACCGCTACAACTGACGTTCCCGAATGGGAAGAGGTGATCAGGGAAGCGCTCTTTGTCGAGGAAGCTGAAATGGCTGATCTTTTGCTGGGAGTCGATGGGGCTTCCCTGACTGACACTCAATCGTCTTTGGGCGAGCTTTCAGAAGAGGCGAAGAAGTTGGACGAAGACATTCGCGAGGCCCTTGCCCGAATGAGCGCCAGAGCGGAAGGCAAAGCGTGGTCCGGTGAGGGCATGGTGTATACTGATTTTTTTAACCAACAAGCTGACACTATTCACGTTTCACCGGGCGGTTGGTCGGATGAGTATGGCATGGATAACTCCCTACCTATCGACACGCTCGACGAGCGTATTATGCTTCCTATGGCGATCAAGATCGATGACGACTGGAAACCGTCGAAAGAGGTTTACCTCGACGAGTCCAAGTTCACGAAGTCATCGTCAAATTCTCGTATCGCTGCGGCGGCCAGGAAGAAGGAGCTGGCCCCTGCCAGTGCGGTTGGCCTACCTCGAGGCCCAAAACCAGCACGCCCCGAACTTAGTGAAACATTTTCTGTTGGTGGCGACTACAGTTCAACGATCGATTGCGATGAGCGGGACAGTATTCGCCCCTCCCTCGTGATTCGCTCAGCGCCTCCTTTATCGACAAGTGTGCGACGTCTTCCTGCTACAACCGCAGCGGATTGAACGAGCTGGATGGCACTTTGCCGCTCGCTTTCGCTCGCAGTTTTGGCCGCAAACTCTCAATCACAGCCTGGTTCTGGGCGGTCGGATTGACTGCGAGATTATTGAACTCCATTGGATCAGCCCAGTGGTCGTAGAGCTCGACTCCAGACTGGCCTTCCGCCCATTCCGTGTATCGCCAGCGGTCGTTTCGGATACTGCAGCCCATGACTGGAGCTTTAAGACGGTCATCAGCGGGGCGAAGGATCTGGGTAATAGCATAGCCATTCCACTCGGTGGCTGGATTTTCTAACAAAGGCATTAAACTCTTGCCGTCGAGATCGCCGGGTGTGTCAATTCCTGCCGCCTCGGTCAGAGTTGGATAGATATCGACAAATTCAACAATTTGAGAACTGGCTTGGCCATTTCCGGAAGCTTTGGGATCACGTATAATAAGAGGGGAGCGAGCCCCTTGTTCGAAAAGTGTTCGCTTTTGCCAGATCCCGTGATGCTCCCCGAGGTGGTAGCCGTGATCACTCCAGAAGACGACGATCGTTTTTTCGGCGAGTCCAAGATTGTCGAGAGCATCCAGCAGGCGTCCGACCTGTGCGTCGATGAAGGAGACACAGGCATAGTAGGACTGTAGGGCACCGAGCAGGACATTGCGTTTCAAATTATAGTTGGGTATGGGGCAGTTGTGAGCAAAGGCAGCCGTGGGGATATCATCGCGGTCGCCTTCAGGGGCATAGGGAAGTCGCATCTCTTCCACGGGATACATTTCAAAATACTTTTTTGGGGCGACATAGGGAGTGTGAGGACGGAAGAAGCCCACGCCTAAAAAGAAAGGTTCTTCTCTCTTCTCTTCCATTATTTTGATGGCCTCGGTGGTAATCATGCCATCGGTCTGCTCTTCATCTGTTCCGTCTGCGGCGAGCCAGCTCAATGCTGCGCTGATTTTTCTGTGAGGTTCAGCATTGAAGATTAGATCCTCCTCCTCCTTGTCGCGGCCCTTTGGATTGACTGTGTGCTGCCATGAGGGCGGGTCATCGAATCCGTCTGTGCCGATGCTTGCCGGAACATTGTAGTGGTAGATCTTTCCAACTCTGGCGGCAAAATAGCCAGCTTTCATGAATTGTTGCGAGAGGGTGACTGCATCAGGCACTTCATCCCGAAAGTGGCGGTCGAGATCGTAGACCTTGATTCTGTCAGGTCTCAAGCCTGTCATCACGCTGGCGCGTGTTGGATTGCAGAGAGGCAGTTGGTTGTAGGCTCGGTCAAAGCGCACTCCAGTGGAAGCGAGCCTGTCAATTTGCGGTGTCTTGGCGACCAGATCGCCGTAGCAACTCAACGAAGCGGCGAGATCATCAACGGATATGAAAAGAATATTGGGCCTCTCATCAGCGACGCTAAAAGCGTTGAGCACCAGAGTAAGAAACACAGTAAAAAAAAGGCGACTCATAAGATTTGAGGGGTTGAAGACTAATATTTGACTTCAAACTCATCGGTATCCAAGAATATTCCTTAGTAGACAAGCAAAACAAAAAGACATGATCCCGTTCTTTGAGAGCCGGACAGTTGGGTGCATTTTCTGACATGAGTCCATTAAACATCAATCACTGGATACTGCTTCTCGCGTTCTCAGCCAGTTCGCTAGGATCCGGAGCAGCGGAGGACATTTTAGAAAATAACTCATCCACCGGGCACTTTCGGGTTTGCTGGAACGGTGATCCAACCGCGGAGGCAACGATTGCTTGGACGCAGTTTGAAGGTGCTCCTGGAACTGTTTATTTCGGCACCACTGATCAAGGTCGTCGACATCACCTTTATGAGCTCAAACAAGCAACTCACCGGGCAACTGAGTATGACGGAATAATACAGTGTTTCGCCCGACTCGAAGAATTAAAACCGGATACCGATTACTTCTTTTGCATCGAAGATGGGAAAGGAGTGAGCCCCCGTTTGAAATTCCGAACAGCTCCTGATACGCCGCAGCCGATCACGTTTATATCGGGAGGAGATTCCCGGAATAATCGTGCCGCCCGAATTGGGGCAAACTTAATTTGCCGCCAGCTAAGGCCACTCTTTGTTGCTTTTACTGGGGATATGATCTCGAGCGATAATGCAAAAGACTGGCGCGCTTGGCTGGAAGACTGGCAAAAAATGATAGACGATGATGGAAACATCATTCCGATCGTGGCTCACCGTGGAAATCACGAGAGGCGTCCCCTTACGATCTACCATTACTTTGATACCCCTAAGGACGCCTATTATGCGTTCAGTATCGGGGGTAGTTTATTTCGTTACTACGCGCTAAATTCTGAGATTCCCGCTGACGGGGCGCAGGGGGAATGGCTCGCGAAAGACCTTAAGGCCAGTCGTGAATCAGTAACGCACTTGGTCGCCGGTTACCACAAACCTATGCGACCCCACGTATCTAAAAAATCAGAAGGAAAAAACCCGTTTCTCTGGGCAAGAACCTTCTACGAAAACGGCCTGGATCTTGGGATTGAATCAGATTCACATGTGGTGAAGTGGACTCAACCTATTAAGCCCGACCCGCAGGGAGATGAGGGCTTCGCTCATGCTCCAAATGATCCTAATGCGACGGTCTTTATTGGGGAAGGTTGCTGGGGCGCTCCTCTTCGTGACGCAAATGACAAGAAATCCTGGACGGTCGACGCAGCGTCGTTTAACGCGATCGATTGGATCAAGGTTACGTCGGAGGGGATGACTATCAGGACCGTTGATGTGGACAAAAGTAGCGGCCTTAAAGCTGTCGAAGAGACATCCTCTTACGCGAGTCCAGAGGGTCTCAGTCTTTGGACTTCGAAACTTGGGGATGAATTGAAGATTTCAGCTGATTAGGACGATCATTCAAGCAAAGAAAAGTCTTAAAGAGCCATTACCAGCGAGAGGTTGGTGGTGGATAGCACTTCAGGTTTGTACGAGCGCTTATCTCATTGCTCGGGGTTATCTAACGTGGCGTTGGGACAGCCCTATCCGTGGTTTGGTTTGGAAAGAGGAGTGGTGGTCATCCTCGGTCGAAACGGGGGGGGGAAGTCGTTGGAGTGAATTTGCCAATCAATCCGATGCATTTATCACTTCGGGTCTTACCATCACCGGCATTCTGCTGATTGTTCTCGGGGTTACCCCATGGATGGTTCGCTTTTCGCGTTTCACCAGACTGGTCTGGTTGATGATCCCAGCGACCTTGATTGTTTTTGTTGATGGTTTCGCCCGGTGGGTTAGCAGCGGATACGAGCTTGGAATGGCGATCGAGCACGTTTTGCAAATAGGCACGCCGATATTGTTTCTTATGGCGTGCCTCCGACCAGAATTCTCCAGAAGATGGATTCGGGTCGCGTTGATACTTTCGGCGATGACCTTTCTCGGACATGCGCTCTACGCGATCGGATTTTATACCGTGCCCTTGAATTTTAAGATGATGACTCAGGGATTGCTGGGGTTGAGTGACAAAGAGACGATCAATCTCCTACTGGTGGCAGGATGGTTAGATATTGGTGCAGCAGTGGGTGTGTTCTTCCTGGCGACGCGGATCCCCTCTCTAATCTATATGATTTTCTGGGGTGGTGTGACGGCTCTGGCGCGCGTGGCTTCAAATTTTGATAGAAGTGCTGACTTTTCTGGCTTTGATCCTTGGTTGGTCGAAACTCTGGTGAGAACGCCGCATTGGTTGATCCCTCTGCTCATTATGGTTTTGGTAAAAAGAGGTCACGTCCGAATGGCCCTCGCGCGGCAGTAGAGCCTGATGTCGTCGCTGGTAATAATCCCATTATCGTCATCAAAAAAATAGCCGCTGAGATTCTCTCGGGGCTTTTCTTGTTGCTTCTGCTCAAGGCCATCCACTGGTTAAAGTTATGCTGGGGTTTTGTTGGCCATGGGGCTGCCAAGCGAGATTAAATAAAAAAGAGGCGATCAAGCCAACGACATTACTCCTGAGGGTAGTGGCTGCGATCGTCTTGGAATAATGCCACCTTTACCCGGCGTCACTCCCCATCCTTCAAAGAAAGTAGACGCTTTATTTGAGGAGTTTGCGCATGCGCTCTAATTTGCCGTCATAGGGCGGTTCAACGGCGAAGTAGTCTTTGGTGAAACCGCGCTTGGTAACTGCTCTTTCAAATGAAAATGTCTCAAAGCCATGCTTACCGCGGTATCGTCCCATCCCGCTTTCGTGAACGCCCCCGAAAGGAAGGTTTAGATTGGTCGCCTGTTTAATTACATCGTTAAAACAGACAGACCCGGACGGGATTTCTGAAGCCGCTTGTTCAAGGAAATCAGAATTTTTTGAAAAAGCGTAGAGTGCCAACGGAGAGGGTTTTCCTTTTAGAAAGCTAAACAGTTCCTCCGTGTTCCTATAGGGGACGAGGGGAAGCACTGGACCGAAAATTTCTTCGCTCATGCAGGCACTTTCGGGATCAGCGTTTGGAACGAGGGTGGGAGACAGATAACGAGCAGTGCGGTTATCGTCTCCGAGGCGGAAGGCATTCTCAGGGATGAGTGAGCTGATGCGCTCAAAGTGGGCGTCATTGACGATCCGGGCGAGATCAGGGCTTTGTGGATCTGGGTAGAGCCGAGTGAGGACGATTTTGGCCTGTTCGAGGAAATCGTCATGCAATTCTTCGGCGATCAGAACGTAGTCAGGAGCTATGCAAGTCTGTCCGGCATTAAAAAATTTGCCGGAAATAATGCGATTCACAGCAGTTTTCAGGTCCACCTTTGAGTCCACGATGCAGGGGCATTTACCTCCCAGCTCCAGTGTGATTGGGGCCAGATGCTTTGCGGCTGCTTCGGCATAAAATCGCCCGACCCGCTCGCTCCCTGTGTAAAACCAGGTGTCGAATTCCTGCTCAAGCAGCGCTTGGCCGAGGTCAGGGCCGCCTTGGACCACGGTGAAGTGCCCTGGATCGAAAGAGGACGAGACTATTTGCCCCATGATTCGCGCTGTTTCCGGCGCCATTTCGGAAGGTTTTAGCAGGACGGTATTGCCCGCTCCAATCGCTGAGATGGCAGGAGCGAAAGCCAATTGGAGGGGATAATTCCAAGCAGAAGTTATCAGGGCCGTCCCTAGAGGTTCCCTTCTGATCTCACTTCGCGCCGGAAGGAAGTAAAATGGATTTCCTGCCCGCCTCGGCTCGGCCCATTTTTTTAGCTTTTTCCGGTAAAGTCGAACCTCAGAAATGAGAAAATACACTTC
>PBSY01000052.1 GCA_002726915.1 Verrucomicrobiales bacterium
CACCACAAACCACCACAAACCACCACAATGTCTTCAAAAACCGCTCGCGGTAATGACGCCACATCGGAATTTTTGTCGGTTAAAAGCTTTTCTGACCACTTCTATTTCTATCTCGAAAGAATGTGGATCATCCTGCCTTGCTTGATCGCTGGCGTTATTCTTGCTCTGCACCAGCATCGCACCAGTCCTATTTCCTACGAAGCGAGCGCCGTTATTCAGCCCGAAAGCCACCTCGCGCCCGCAGCAGAAGTTGAGATCGAAGATTCAGTCTTAAGGGCCACTACGAACGATCTAGTCGCCAAACTTAAGGCCAAGCTCAGTCTTCAGAGTCTATACCATGCGGTAACCGCCAGTTCGGATCTCGCGGCTTTACTTCCTGAGCCAAGCCGTTCAACAAATCAGGAGTATGAAGCCGCGAGAAACCTACTCGCTCGTGAATTGCTCTCAAAAACCTCAGTGCGAGAGCAATATGGCACATCAATTCTTACCATCACTACTACCTTGCCAAATGCCGACAACGCAAAATCGGTGGTAGCTGGCCTTCTCGAAGAGCTCGGACGGACCAACAGCGCTAATCAAGCGGGTGCTTCAAATGCGAACATCGCCCTTCTCAATGAACAGATTAGTGAGCTCCAACGGGAGATGGCCCTGTCTGAACAGTCCCTCGCGATCTACAGTCGCGCCCTCGAAATTCGCGATGAAATTCGCGCCTCTGAATCCCGTTTGGTCGAGTTTCGAAAAGAATACCTCGAAAAATGGCCGCCCCTTGTCCAGGAAAAAGAACATCTTTCCTTGCTTCACGAGGTCTTTCGAAAAGAGATTAATCAGATCACCAAGTCCTTACCCATTGAGTCTACCTATTGGGGAAGCCTCCAGAGTATCACTAGCACTCTCTCCGACGAAGAACTCATCAATTTTCAACTATCGAACACAGAGGCCCGGCAAAATATGATCGCACGGGACTTTCAATCAGACTCGACTTTGCATGATTCTCTGATCGCGAAAGCCAAAATGGGCGATGTCCAGTTAGATTTCCTCAAAGGAGAATTTTCAATCATTCAACCAGCAGTAACCAACTACCTTCCTATCAAACTGCGCCTGCCGGATGCCCTGCTTCGATTCGGTCTTGGAGGTTTAGTCGTCGGTTTTTTATTTGCTACCGTTCATGGTAAGCTCGACAACTCACTTCGCCGGATCGAAGACGTCGAATTATTTTCGGGACGTCCAGTCTACACGGTCATCCCTGAGATCAGGGAGAAAGCGACGAGTGAAGAGAAACGTCACTCAAGAGTCCTTCAAGCTGAGGCACATCGTAAATTGCAAGCTAATCTGAGCATCTCACACTCCGAAGCAAAAACCATACTGGTGTCCAGTTCCCTACCCGAAGAGGGTAAGTCCACCGTTTCGGTAAATCTTACAAAATATCTTGCAGAAGCACGCCCCAGCGAACGCGTTTTACTGATTGATCTCGATTTAAAACGCCCAAAGATCGCTGAGTATCTTGGATTACCTGAAAACCGTGCTGGGATCTACGAATACCTTCAAGGTAGCCACCCATTGAAAGAGGTCATTCAAAAAACCGAAGACGGTTATTTTGTAATGACCGCCGGCAACGTTACGGCTAGCGACCCGTTCCCTGAAGAAAAACTGATTGGAGGTCTCCTTGCCTCACTTGAGACTTCCTTTCACCGAATTATTATCGACAGCCCTCCGGTTCTCGCTATCAGCGATACGCTAACCATTGCCCATCAAGCTGACCTCCTCTGTCTCGTCTACAGGATGTGGAAGACACCCAAGCAGGCGCTGGCGAGAGCCATTAAACAATTCGATGGCAACGGAATAGAAGTGGCTGGGATTGTGGCTAATGCGATGCCGATGAAGACAATGCTCGGAAAAGGCAATTATTATTCCGGCTACTACAACTCCGGCTACCTCACCTATGCTGATGCAGAATCCAAAGCCTCCAAGTCCGGAAAAAGTAAGAACAATCAATCAACGAGAACAGCTCACTCTGAGAAACATTCCTGACGGAGGGGTATTTTTTGCGCTGAAGCGTGGGATTCCGCGATTCAAATCAAAAAAGGATTAATTTCTCCCCCTGTGACACTGAGTCTTTTTGATTTGGAAATCAGGCGTAGACTTGTTTTAGTTCCCGTCCATGAAAACGCTCCTGATACTGGCCTATGGTCTCCTCGCGTGGTTGACAACGGTTGTCGCCGACGAAAAACCGAACATTGTGTTCATCCTCGCCGACGATATGGGCTACGGCGATGTCCAGGCCCTCAATCCGGAAGGAAAGATAGCAACACCTCATCTCGATGCGATGGTCAAAGGCGGCATGCACTTCACTGATGCTCACACCAGCTCATCAGTCTGCACGCCGACCCGTTACGGCATCCTGACTGGTCGGTACAACTGGCGCACCCGCCTCAAGAGTGGCGTTCTCTGGGGTTATAGCTCCCACCTTATTTCCACAGAACGCCTTACCGTGCCAAAACTACTCAAGAAAAACGGCTACACCACTCACTGTATTGGCAAGTGGCACCTTGGCATGGACTGGGCAATCAAGCCCGACGCCTCAGACGAGCGTGACAAAAACGGAGACCCACTCGAAGACCAGATTGACTTCACTAAGCCGATCAAAAATGGCCCCCTCTCTGTTGGATTCGATACCTTCTTTGGCCACAGCGCTTCACTCGACATGCCGCCGTATGTTTACATCCAGGACAACGAACTCACCGCTGTCCCTACCGCTCTTGCTCCCAAAAGCGAATTCGGTCGCGCTGGATTAAAAGAAGAAGGTCTCCTACCGGAGGATGTGCTCCCGGATCTTACCGACGAAGCTGTCGAGGTGATCTCGAAGTGGAAAGAAGGAGAACCTCACTTTCTCTATATGCCCCTTCCGGCACCCCACACACCTATTGCTCCCAACGAACAGTGGAAGGGCAAAAGCGGTATCAATGCCTACGCCGATTTCTGCATGGAGGTCGACCACATCGTCGGCCGCATCACGAAAGCGATCGCTGATGTCGGGCTCAAGAAAAACACGCTCGTCATCTTCACTGCCGACAACGGTTGTTCGCCCCGAGGCGAAATCCCGCTGATGGCGGAGCACGGTCATAGGACACACCTCGATTTTCGCGGGCACAAAGCTGACATCTACGAGGGAGGTCATCGTGTCGCCTTCATCGCTCAATGGCCTGCTAAGGTGAAAGCCGGCAGCCGCAGCAACCAAATTATCTGCTCCACCGACCTGCTTGCCACCTGCGCTGAAATCGTCGGTAGTGATTACCCTGATAACACCGGCGAAGATAGTATCAGTATTCTGCCGGCCCTGACTGGCGCTGATAAAAAGGCCCTTCGTGAAGCCGTCGTCCACCACTCCATCAACGGCTCCTTTGCCATTCGCAAAGGCGACTGGAAGCTCGCCTTCTGCCCCGGGTCCGGCGGTTGGAGTGATCCCCGCCCCGGTCGCGCCAATGTGGAAGGCCTGCCACATCACCAACTCTACAACCTAGTCGAAGATCGAGGAGAAACGGTCAATCTCTTTAATGAAAAGCCGGAGATCGTTGAAGAACTCACCCGGCTCATGTCGGACTACATTGCTCGCGGGCGCTCTACCCCCGGAGAAAACCAAGAGAACGAGGGCAATACGCCATTCCAGTATCAGCCTCCAACTCCTAAAAAATAACGATCTCGCCGGCATTGATTGCTGCTCTGCGGTGAATCTAACGTGTTTTTTTGAGCGTATTACCGACGTTTGCAGGAATTGCGCGCAGCAGATTGTTGAACCAAGTTATTCTACCGCGACATAGTAGCCCCTTTTTAGCGAATACCCCCTCATGAAAGCAGACCAACGAAAACTCCGTTATTCAGTGATTCTAGCGGCTTTCACGGCCTTGAGCTTCGCGGCCTCGACCGCAGCTGCCCAGGAAGTCGCCAACAGCGCCAGCAATCCTGATCATCTCGTGTTTGAAGGAACCAACGGCCCTGGCGAAGGCAAGCACGTTGTTCTTCTCGCAGGTGATGAAGAATATCGCTCCGAGGAAGCGATGCCGATGCTAGCCCAGATCCTCGCCCGCCAAGGATTCAAGACCACCGTACTTTTCTCACTCGATGAAAACGGCAACGTCAACCCTGATGCTGGCGAGCATCTCTCCCACCCCGAGGCACTGGATTCCGCCGACGCCATTGTCATGAGCCTTCGTTTCCGCCACTGGCAGGACGAAGCCATGGAAAAATTCGAAGCTGCTTTTAATCGTGGTATACCGGTCGTCGCCCTGCGCACCTCAACTCACGCCTTCAACTTCCCCAAGGACAGCAAGTGGGCGAGATACTCCTTCAACGCCAGTGAAGAGAGCGGCTGGCACAAAGGATTTGGTCGTCAGGTTCTCGGCGAGACCTGGGTCAGCCACCATGGAAAACACAAAGTCGAGGGCAGCCGCTCTCATGTGGAGGAAGCCAATGCAGATCACCCCGTTCTGAACGGTGTCGGCATTTGCTTCGTGACCGAAGACGTTTACGGGGCCAATCCTCTTGAGCCATCGACTATTCTTCAGCGTGGTGCCGTTACTGAAACACTCGAACCCGATTCCGCCGAAGTCGACGCCAAAAATAATCCGATGCAGCCACTCACCTGGATCCGTGAATTCAAGAACGATGCCGGCAACACCAATAAAATTTTCACTACGACAATGGGAGCCTCAGTCGGCCTACTCGATGAAAATCTTCGTCGCCTCGTCATCAACGCGGTCTATTGGGGTCTAGATCTTGAGGTACCGGAGACGGCCGACGTAACTCTGCCCGAAGGTTACCTGCCCTCGGCTTTCAGCTTTGCGGCGTTCCGCCTCAACCTCAAGCCAAAGAATTTCATACCCGGAAATCCCAAGTTTAAGGAAGCTGCCTTCGGTGTTCGCGCACCCAAAAAGCCAAAGGCCAAAAGCCAAAGTAATGATAATGCAAAAGGGAAAGCGAAAGACAAATATGCTGTTCCTAAGCCAACTCCGGAAGCCAAAGGAAAGCTAACCGTCGACGAAGGTGACACCATCGTTCTCATCGGTGCCGGCATGGCCAGCCGCATGATACACTTTGGCCACTTCGAGACCGAGCTCTTCATGCGCTTCCCCGCCAAAGACCTCACAATCCGCAACATGGGCGATGAAGGCAACACGCCTGCCTTCCGCCCGCACCCCGGACGCGGCTATGAAGACCAGTATGCCTTCCCCGGAGCCAAGGACCTTCTCCCTAAGGAGCTGCAAACCGATTCCAAGCCTCAGGGTCACTTCGAGACGCCCGACCAGTGGATCACCCGCCTCGGCGCTGACACCGTCATCGCCTTCTTTGGTTTCAACTCTTCCTTTGGAGGCTCCGAAGATCTTGAACGCTACAAGCGGGAACTCGATGCCTTCCTCAAACACACCCTCGCCCAGAAATACAACGGGAAAAGCACTCCCCAAGTGGCTCTCGTTTCACCCACCGCTTACCAAGACTTGAGCGTCAAATACAATGTGCCCAGCGGCGAATCCGAAAACAAGAACCTCAAGCTCTACACGAATGCTTCTGCTGAAGTGGCCGCGGCCAACCAAGTTCTCTTCGTTGATGCGTTTACTCTCTCCGAAGATATCTACGAGGGCGGCGAAGAATACACCCGCGACGGAGCGCTCCTGAATGATCTCGGTTACCGCAAACTGGCTCCCGCACTTGTTAATAGTCTCTTTGGGCCTGGCGAAGTCGATGAGAACAGCCGATCCGGGATTCACGCTGCCGTGACGGAAAAGAACTGGGCCTGGATGAATGACTTCAAGATCGCCAACGGTGTTCACGTCTACGGTCGTCGTTATAACCCTTTTGGCCCTGACAACTACCCCTACGAACTCGAGAAGACTCGCGAGATGACCATCATCCGCGATCAGTCCATCTGGGCAACACTCAAGGGCGAGAACTTTGACATGGTCGCCGCGGACGCTCAAACCCTAACATTACCATTGGTCGAAACCAATTATAGGCCCAGCGAAAAGAATGGCGTGATTGACTACGCTCCCGGTAAAGTTGCTGAGACCAAGATTAAGGTTCCAGAAGGCTACAAGATCGAGCTCTTTGCTTCCGAGGAAGACTTTCCAAATCTTGCCAACCCGGTTTCTCTCGCCTTTGACAACAAGGGTCGCCTCTGGGTCGCAACCATGGCCAGCTACCCTCACTACCGCATCGGTGATCCAATGCCCGAGGACAAGTTGCTCATCTACGAAGATACTAACGGTGACAACAAAGCCGACAAAGAGACAGTCTTCGCCGGCGATCTGCATATCCCGATTGGTTTCGAGATCAACCACGATGGCGTTTACGTTTCCCAGAGTAGCAGCCTCGTCCTACTCAAGGACATTAATGGTGACGACAAATACGACACCAAGGAAGTGCTTCTGAGCGGTTTCGACGATCATGATACTCACCACGCTATCTCAGCGTTCTGCGCCGGTCCTTCCGGTGCCATCATGATGGGTGAGGGTATCTTCCTTCATACCAACGTCGAGAGTGCCTACGGCACACACCGTGCCACCAATGGCGGCTTCTTCCGCTACAGTCCGCAGCGCAAAAAACTGACCCGTCACGCCCAGTTTAAGATCCCAAACCCGTGGGGTATCGCGTTTGATGACTATGGGCAGGACTTCTTCCTTCATACCTCCGGCACCAAGTTATCATGGATGCTGCCTGGATCCGTGAAGCCTGTTTACGGCGTCAACATGGAGGCACCTGACCTCATCACCTCCAACAGCGTCCGCCCCACCTCCGGGGTGGAATTTGTTTCCAGTCGTCACTTTCCCGATGACGTGCAGGGCGATGTGCTGATCAATAACAACATCGGCTTCCTCGGCGCCAAGCAGCACAGAGTGATTGAGGACGGTACCGGTTACACGACCGAGTTCCGCCACGATCTCTTTGTTTCCGAAGACCTCAACTTCCGCCCTGTAGATCTCGAGTTCGCTCCCGATGGCTCGCTCTACGTCGTCGACTGGCAGAACGCTCTCATCGGTCACATGCAGCACAGCGCCCGTGACCCGCTCCGCGATCACGAGCACGGGCGCATCTACCGCGTGACCTATCCCGGTCGCCCCTTAGTCGAACCCGCCGAGATCGACGGAGCCTCTGTCGCTGAGCTGCTAGATAACCTGAAGCTCCATGAGTATCGCACTCGTTATCGCACCCGCCGTGAACTGCGCAGACGCGATACTACTGAGGTAGTTCCTGCTGCCGTGGCCTGGGCTGCCAAGCAGAGCGATGATCGCCACAAGCTTGAAGCCCTGTGGGTCATCTGGGGATCCGACAATGTCGATTCTGCCCTGCTTGAGGAGTTGCTCAATTCTGATGATCATAAGATCCGCTCTGCGGCCGTTCGCGTGCTGCGCTATCAGCCTCAACTGCCCAACCAGCGCGACCTTCTGCTCGCTGCCGCCGGCGACGATCATGGTCGCGTTCGAATGGAAGCGGTGACAGCTGGTTCTCGCGGTGACAACGAAGGAGGCCTCGCCATCCTGGCAGCAGCAGAAGCCAAGGGCATCGACAAGATCTCCGAAGCTACCTTAAAGACCGCCAAGGCTGCTTTGAGCGGTGAGATCCTCCTGTCCGAAGGCAGCCTTCGCGTCGCGGCACCGAAGCACCTTAAGAATGACAAAAAGGCTTCCCAGCTCTACGCCAAGGGAGCCGAGATCTATGGACGCGAAGCTCACTGTGGAACCTGCCACCAAGCCAATGGTAACGGCCTTCCTGCCGCTGGTTTCCCGCCGCTTCGTGGCACTCAGTGGTCAACTGGCAGTCCTGAGCGCCTCATTAAGCTGTCAATGAAGGGTCTCTTTGGACCGATCGAGGTCAGCGACATTGAATATCCCGGAGTCGTTCCAATGACTCCATTCGAGCACATCCTTGACGACCAGGAACTCGCCGCAGTGCTCACCTATGTGCGCAACTCCTGGGGTAATAGG
>PBSY01000053.1 GCA_002726915.1 Verrucomicrobiales bacterium
AGCGAAGCCCACTGGGGCAGCACTTTCTATCTGACTGGCGCTAATCGTTATGCGGAGCCCGGACAGAGCTTCTACAACAGCGTATCCGTTGACCAGGTAGCTGCAGAAACACTCGGAAAAGAAACCCGCTTCACTTCTATTCAGCTGGGTTGCGATCGGGCGGAGGACTCTGGCCACGGTCCCGGATTATCCATGTCATGGAACCGGCAAGGCAAACCTATCGCCGGATTAAACACGCCCGTCGCCGCCTACCACAAACTGTTCTCCGATGACAACACACCTCTAGAAGAAAGGCAAACCATGCTGAAGCAGAAACGCAGTGTGCTCGACACTGTTCTGGACAACGCCCGAAGCATGAATGGAAACCTGAGCAAGAACGACACAGATAAACTCGATGAGTATTTCCAGTCGATTCGTGAAATCGAGACGCGACTGGCGAAGGAAGAGCAGTGGCTTGACGTTCCTAAAATCCGTCCTGCTGACCCAATCAATGAGCCGCAGGGAGAGATTGAGGGCTATGAAGAAGTTAAATTGATGTACGATATCATGGTGGCCGCAATGCAAGTCGACGCGACCCGCGTCATGACTTATCGCCAACCTGTGGATACCTTCATTCGAAGCCTCGGAGCGACCATCACCGGGCACAATATGAGCCACTATACGAACGGCTCGCGGCTAAGCGTTTCCGAGATGCGGGATGAAAAACAGACCCAGCTCCTCGCATATCTGATAGACAAGTTGAAGGGGACTAAGGAAGCCGATGGAAGCAGCTTGTTTGACAACATATCACTCAGCTACGGAAGCAACATTGAATCCATCCACTACCTGAAAAATTGCCCCACAATAATTACCGGTGGCGCTGCAGGTGTAAAACATGGTCGCCACCTGGTAATGGAAAATGCAAAAACGCCCCTGTGTAATCTATGGCTAAGCCTCCTTAAAGGCACTGGCATCGGGGCAGAGTCCCATGGCGACAGCACAGGCGTCATCGAAGAGTTATGGATGTGAAGGTAGAGCCCCGATTTACTTCTCAGCGCTAAAAAATCTTGGTCCGCCCACCAACTCGATGAACCTTCCCAATCCATCCCAATGAGACTCATCAAAATCCTCGCCCCTACTTTACTCCTCATTTCGATCGCTAGCACAAGCGCCTTCGCTGTGGATGCCAAAGGTCTACCCGACGGGTTCACGACGCTACACATTGGAGATTCCGCCCCTAACTTCAATCTACCAGGAATTGACGGGAAACAATACTCGCTTTCCGACTTTGCCGGAACGGACATTCTTGTGGTCTACTTCACGGGGACCCACTGCCCGACCTCGCACGGAGCCATGGGGAGAGTACTGGAATTCGTTGAAGACTTTCAGGACGCGAGTTTCGCCTTCGTCGCCATCAACCCTAACCACTCCTCCGGATTGCGGCCCGATGAGTTTGGTCACACGGACTACGATGAGACCTTCGCAGACTCCAAAAGATACGCTGAGGATTACGGATGGACGTTCCCTTTCCTCTTCGACGGTGACGCACAAGTCACCGCCCGGGCCTATGGTTGTCTCGCCACTCCACATGTTCTTATTTTCGACAAGGAACGAAAATTACGCTACAATGGACGCTTCGACGATTCCCGCTATCCCGATCCCACAACCGTGAAGCACCCCGATGCTCGCAACGCAGTCGAAGCGCTGCTTGCGGGAAATCCCGTACCCGTTGAAACGACCCGCCCCCATGGTTGCTCTACCAAATGGAAAGAGCGAAACCAGCATGTAGTGGAAGAGGAGCAGAAATGGCAGTCAATTGAAGCAACCATAGAGAAAATCGACGCCGCAGGCATTGACGCATTGCGTAAAAACGGAACCGAGAACGTACGCCTGGTCAATATATGGGCGACTTGGTGCGTTCCTTGTGTAGAGGAGTTTCCGGACTTAACCGCTATTGCTCGGAAATTCAGCCGACGCGAATTCGAACTCATTACCATCAGCCTGGATCAGCTTAGCCAAATGGGAAAAGCCAAGGCCTTTTTGGGCAAGCATCGTGCCATCATGAGTGACAAGCTTCGCAAGTCAGTCGAGGCCGAAGGTCGCTCGACCAACAACTACCTCTACACCGGCACGAATATGGACGAACTGGCGGACGCCCTCGATCCCGAATGGCCTGGACCGGTTCCCTATTCCATCCTCATTGATCAGGAAGGTCACGTTCTCTATCGTAAACTCGGCAAAATCGACCCCGAAGTCGTTAGTAGTGAAATTCTTGATACACTGACCCGCCACTATACCGAACCCGCCGAATAACGGATTCGGAAAACCTGGGTTCGCTAGGTTCTATATTGACATGAGTCCGCGAGTTTCGGGCGACACCACTTTACTGCCAATTCCCCTTCCTCCTCAATCGAAGGGCAAATGCATCGAACGATCCATTTCCCCTTTTAGCCCTCGTAAGCCTAGGAAAAGCTCTCTTTTTTCCCAATCCAGCTCGATCGATCCGAAGTTATTCTCAGAATACACCTTCCCAATACGGTGCCGGTTTGGCTCTCCCGGAAAAGTGTTCCAAGAATGCGTTAAACTACTTGAAGTGACTTCGACTAGCTCTTTACGGGAAGGACCGTATTCCATACGAGCGAACTCGCCGATGTGACGGTCTCCGCTGAGGAACACCACTCGGCCTTTTGCTTTTTCGGTCGCAAGATTGAGAAGTCTATTTCTCGATGCCGGAAAATTTGCCCACTTCTCGTACTTGTGATCCTCATGCAGCACTTGAAATCCCGAAACGATGAAATGAACTGAGGCTTCGCTCCGATCTAGGCATTTCTCTAGCCAGGTCCATTGTGCCTCTCCGAGCACATCTGGATCGGAAGCCTTGGGCGAATCCCGAAAATAACGGACATCGAGTAAAATCACTTGAATCTCCTGATCATCCTCACCGTATTCATAGTCCCAATATATGCCTTGTTGAGATCGCCGGTCACTGCTCGCCGGCTCGTCAATAAAATCCAAAAACGCCTTTTGGCTGATTTCTTTGGCTGGGTACTCCACTCCTCCATTATTAATTCCGTAGTCGTGATCGTCCCAAACTCCAATCACTGCACACGAGTCTCTTAAACCCACGTATCCTGGGACTAGCTTCTGCTTAGAAGCCTTGGCCGCAAGGACTTCTGAATCCACGCTATCCCCATAATAGCAATCACCCGTCCAGATCCACAGCTCTGGCTGAAAGGCTTGAACGGTATTCCAAATCGGCTGGGGCCTATTCTGTTTTGCACATGAGCCAAAGGCGATTCGCTCGATGGGGGCGCCCCACTGGTTTGTATGCGACAATGTGAAAAGCAGTATCGTAGTAAGTATCCGCATATCCGAAACAATTAATCCCCAGAAGAAGCCTATGTCAAAAGGATACCCAAATTACATCCATTCGCGTGTATCGATTTTCCTTTGTGTCGGATACCTTCGCTAAAATAGCTTTGGTCTTGAGAAATTACCACGAACGATCATGGTTCTTATGGTCTACCTCACCCACCGAATCAATACCTCAAACTTCAACCATCTCGCTTCATGAAAGGGACCTCCCCACAACAACCCTCGCACTAATAGCTTTGACTGACCTCGCTAATCGCGAAGCGGTGAACGTACTCGTCTGGGACGAACGACAGCCACGCCAAGCGGAGGCCTATGACAATTTTATAGGCCAAGAAATTGCGGTGCGACTTGAAGCCACTGATAAAGACATAAGACTGATATCAGTAGCCCTTGACGATCCAAAACAAGGCCTATCTAGCGAGAACCCTGATTAGGTTGATGTCGCTATTTCGTGGGGACGTAATCGACACTGGGAGATATCGCCCGAGACCGCCCAACGAAGGCTCATAAAGCACATCATGGCCGGCAAGTTCCACATAATCGCGTTCCATTCTGAGCATCGAAAAACGGTCCAACAAGAGCGCTTGAAACGCATTCGGTTTTCAATTTCTAACTGGGATTTCTAGGTATTGCAACTTTATTGAGCTTACTATTTACCAAAGCCCTAATTCCAAAGTCGAAATCTCGCAACTAACGCAGTTTTCATTAATTTACAAAAACACCAGAGCTACCGCGGTGCAGCACAAACGCTGGGCCTATTAATCGCTTATCACCCTAACCCCTGGGAAGCGACTCGTGCAGATGGATAATGTTCCCATCGGTATCGCGAGCAATCGGAGGTCCAGCAGGAGCACCCGCACCGCCTCCAGGCCTGCCACCTGCAGTTCGTCCGCCAGCGGCGGGGCCTCCCAGTCGACCACCGGAGGCAACGCGTCCTTCACCTTGTCCACCCGCAGTGCCAACTCCAGGCCGCCCACCCGGGCCGCCATCACCTCTCGCAATTCGAGCTGCTCGTCCTCGACGCCCTTCACGAAAAGGAGCATTGCGTACCATGTCTGCAAATACAACGTTGTTGGCCATTATTTTTTCGACTACATCCTGATGGGTATCAGCGACATTAGTCGTTTCTTTCGGGTCATCGTAAATCTTAAACAGTTCGACAAGTTCCGGAGGCGAATTAGGCGTGTTTCTATTTATGTTCGAGTGTACCAGCTTGTAGTCGCCCGAATGCACTGAATAGGACGTTCCATTGCCTATAACCATATCGGTTTTACGCTCACGCTTTCCACCCGTTTTAAGGACGTCCCATAAGCTCTCACCGTCAAAAGGCGTATTCAGATTTGTCTTGAGGTCCAGAGCCTCAACGAAAGTCGGAAACAAGTCGTAAACCACCATGGGCTGCTCGCTGCGGACGCCCGCAGGAATTTTACCCGGCCAACGGATGATAGCGGGCATGCGAGTGCCACCTTCGTATACCAGACCTTTTTGTCCTCGGAAACCACTGCTATCCCCGACTGTAGTCGGACCGTTGTCCGAAAAGAAAATCACTATCGTGTTGTCTCGTATTCCTTCGTCATCGATCGCCTTGAGAATGTTGCCGATCGCTACGTCTAAGATTTCCACCATCGCACAATAAATGCGGCGCTCCCCATTTTCGATGTGGGCATACTTGTCGACGTACTCTTGAGGTGCTTGCAGGGGGGTGTGGGGTGCAGTGAACGCGACATAGGAAAAGAAGGGTTTGGAGGGATCGCGATCGCGGATCAGGCGACTGATTTCGTTGCCAAACAAATCGGTCACATACCCATTTTCAAAGACGGTTTTCCCATTACGGGCCCAATCTTTTTGCTCACCTCGCCCGTGCGTCCAGAAGTCCGGCCCTGCTCTCAGTGATCCGTAGGTATGGTCGAAACCACGATTAATCGGAAGATCGCGGACATGGGTCATGCCTAAATGCCACTTGCCCGCCGTCATAGTCGTGTAGCCCGCTTCCTTGAAAGCCTGATTCATAAGCTGCTCGTCGTGAGGTATCGTCAAGTTGGCTGGTATCGGCGAAAATATATCGTGACGCATCGAAATGTGACCCGTCAGGAGTGAGGTACGAGTGGGTGAGCAAATCGGGTAAGCATAAAATCGGTTCAGTTCCATTCCGTCCTTGGCGAGCTGGTCGAGATTGGGAGTCGACATCTCACCCCCGTGGTATCCCACGTCCCCCCAGCCTTGGTCGTCCGAGACTAAAAGCACAACATTAGGTTTGGTAGGAGCGGCGAATGAAAATGAGACGAGGCAGGTGAGAACAATCGTAACGAAACTCGAATTAATTACTGATAATCGTTCGCACATGGCACGGGATAAGAATAAAGGATAGGATTGCATAGATTAAGAGGGTAGCCGTAAGGGGTTAAGCCTTTCTTTAAACTATGAACTTCTCACTCAAGAGCAAGCAATTGTGATCGCGGCTTATCCAAAGTTTAGCCCAATTAGGAACTGAGGTGATGATGCGACTCCAGGCCATCCACCTTTTTGATTTGAAAGCATCCAATACAGCCCTTTTGTGTGAGGGTCACTTTAGCCCCACCCACCCCAGAATCAAGCCAAAGCAGATCGGGCACTTCGTTACTCGTACTTTGAATCGCATGCTAATTCCAATCAAACAAGTAGCAAACCCTGCAGGCATCATATGTAACGTCCCTAGATTACTCGTATTCTTCGTAATCGGAGCAAAGATGACTCCCTTTGTTAATGCCGCAGAAGGCTTCAACGAAACGCTCCTTCCAGCCCTCGCAGAAAATTGCATCAAATGCCACGGCAAAGATGACAAAATAAAAGGGGATCTAAACTTATTGGAGATTTCGAATTCAGACGATTTACTGAGTACCCCCCACCGCATTCAGGATCTCATCGACGTCCTCGAATTCGAAGAAATGCCGCCAGAGGAAGAACCTCCTCTTTCAGCGGAGTCGAGACAGGAGATAATCGCTGAGCTGCAAGCACTGATGAAAGAGGCGATTGCCGCTCGCACCTCATTTCCGAAAACCCCGATTCGACGCATGAACCGCTTTCAATACAATAACGCGGTCCAGGACTTGTTCGAGCTCAACGTGGAAGTCTTTACGCTTCCGGAACGTATGTTGCGGGAGTACGGCGACTACTTTAAACCGCAGACAGGGATCATGCCATCATCCCTAAAGGCAGGTAGCCGACCACTGGGGAAGTCCCAGATGATCGAACCGCGACTAGCCGGGGTCGGCCCTTTCCCTCAAGACCTCCGAGCAGAACATGGCTACGACAACCAAGCCGACCACTTATCTATTTCACCGCTGCTCATGGAATCATTCTTGAAGCTCAGCCGCTCGATTGTCGAAAGCGACGACTTCAACGAAGATACTTGCGGGGTGTGGCATTCATTTTTCACTCCTCCCGCCACTAGTGAGAATCTCTCAATCGTCATCAGTAATCGACTACGTTCGTTTCTTACTCGGGCGTTTCGTGAGCCGGTAGATGAATCTACATTGAATCGCTACGCTGAAAGTGCCTTACAACGTATCCAATCAGGTGAGACCTACACGGATGCGATGAAAATGATGGCTTCAGCCGCTTTGGTATCGCCACGGTTTCTCTACTTGCGGGATCAACCGGTCCCCGAGGGCAAAATGAACGCAGCC
>PBSY01000054.1 GCA_002726915.1 Verrucomicrobiales bacterium
AGCTAACAAGCTGTTACTTTTCGATATCGATGGCACCTTGGTCGACACCGAGGGGGCTGGGTTGGTTGCTTTGGAGGCAGGCTTCTTTAAGGCGTTTCCCTTTTGTCGGGAGAGATCTTTTCCGACTCTTGATCTTGGTGGGGCTACCGACAGCAGTGTCGTGGCATTTCTCTTAGATCACTTTGAGATTGAAGATCATGGTGATCATCGCGACCTGTTTTTTGATGAGTATCTTCAAGCGCTCGATTGTTACATGAGAGAGTTTCGCAGTCGTGGCAAAGGGAGGATACTACCCGGGGTGCCCGAATTACTCGGGCGACTTAGGGCGCGTGAAGATTGCCTCCTTGGAATCTTGACGGGGAACGTGGAGGCGGGAGCGCGCTTGAAATTGAAGCATTTCGATATTGACCATCACTTCGGCTTTGGGGCGTTCGGGACAGATCATGAAACTCGGAATGGCCTTGGACCCATTGCAATTGACCGGGCGGAGGTAGTAGCTGGAAGACGCTTCGATCCCAGCAGTGTGGTTATTCTTGGAGACACTCTGAAAGATATCGCCTGCGCTCGTGCTTTTAACGCTCGTGTGATTGCTGTGGCGACGGGTGGTGCCAGCGAAAAAATACTCGGATCAGGTAGCCCGGATATCTTGTTGCCCAATTTCGTGGATACAGCAGCCTCTATCGAGGCAATTGACTCTCTCTTTACCAGTGACCGATGAGGGATGACTCTTTACACATCGTTGAATTTGTGTTGAGGTTTCCATCCTAAAACCGCTCCATACGTTTAACTCTCCTAATGAAAAATACAGTTCTCGCTTTGCTTTCAGTGATCGTCCTGCTGGGACTACTCAACTTGCTCTCGAACTTCGGGATCTTTGGTTCGAGCGTCGGTGGAAGCTATGAGTATCAGACACTTAGCTCTCAGAAGATGGACTCCCTCGGATTTCGTGCGATCGCGGAGGAGGAGGGGTTGGAAATTGCCGAAGATGGTGAGATCAACTTTCCGAAAGAAATGGTGAACAAAATCGCCAAGTTCAACATGCTCTCGAGAACGATTATGGAAGTCGAGAAGGACGGTGGTTGGGAGTTCGTGGCGGTGACAGCTGACAATTTTTACATTTTCCGCAGAGCGAGGTGATTGATTCGCACCTCGCTTCGAAAATGGAAATACTCAATTCCATGAAGTGGTCAGATGGTCCTTGTGGTTCGCTCTGATAACGGGTGAGGGCGCTTATTTTTTCATTCTTTAATTCAGCGGGATACCAACCGGAGACAAGGTTACTGCTGTTTTAAAAAATCTGTTCGATGTGGTTGGCTTGATTGCCGCGATCGCCAGCCTAGCGGTGAAACACTTCACAGGTGAGCGTTCGAATAAAAAGGGAATGCCAGTGACGTTCGCGCAGAGAGCATTTACGTTTTCACTCGTTTTGGCTGAAGTAACCGCAATTTGGGATATTATTATTGGGGTTTCTGGGCGAGGCCATTTCGGACTACTTGCCACTATTTACCGTTTCTCTGGTGACTTTCCTGGTGATCAATCCGAGGCCGTCCTTCCGGCAAGAGATCTAGCGGGCTAAAATGAATCCTAACCAGACAGCGGCCATACCAAGGATCACGTTGGCCCCGACATTACCGATCGCCAGCGCGACTTGGCCTGTTCGAAGCAGTTCCAGCGTGTTCCAGCCAAAGGTGGCGAATGTTGTAAAGCTGCCGAGAAATCCCGTAAAGATGGCCAGTTGAACGGTGTCGGAGAACCAGGCCCTGCCCTCAAACAGGGCAAACAGCCATCCAAAGAGGAAGCAACCGATGACATTGACGAGGAGAATACCCCACGGGAATGGATGGTGAGGTGCCCACTTCGAATCGATTAGTAAGTGTAATCCCCAGCGCGAGACAGCACCGAGGGCGCCGCCAACCATAAGAGCTATGAGTGGTTTCAGCATCACTGCCGGATCAGTAGTTCAGTGATTGCAGAGACTTTGGAATGAACTGACCATTCTTGCGGATCAGTTTACCATCAAAATAGATTTCACCTCCGCCGTAGTCCTGGCGCTGAATATTGACGAGGTCCCAGTGGACGGAACTGCGGTTTCCGTTGTCAGCCACTTCATAGGCTTGGCCTGGAGTGAAGTGGAAGCTGCCGGCGATCTTTTCATCAAAAAGAATGTCGCGCATCGGCTCCTTGATCTTGGGATTGAACCCGATGGCAAACTCACCGATGTAGCGGGCACCGGGATCAGTATCGAAAATCTTGTTGATCGCTTTTGTGTTGTTGGCAGTTGCTTTAACAATTTTTCCGTTCTTAAACTCAAGTTTGACGTTGTCGAATGCGATGCCCTGATAAATCGAAGGGGCATTGTAACTGATGACTCCTTCAACCGAGTTTCTCACTGGAGCTGTAAAACACTCCCCATCGGGAATATTGTGAGTGCCTCCACAGGCGATCCCGGGAAGTCCGGCGATGCTGAACCGAAGGTCCGTCCCAGGTCCCATAATGTGAACGTCGCTAGTATCGGTCATCAGTCTGGCGAGAGCATTCATTCCACGCTTGAGCTTGGAATATTCGAGTAGACAAACCTCAAAGTAGAAATCTTCAAATGCCTCTGTCGACATGCCGGCACTTTGGGCCATGGAAGGATTGGGCCAGCGGAGAACGCACCATTTTGTCTTGTTGACGCGTTCATTGAGGACCGGCCGCATCTTGGAAGACAGTATCTGCATCTTTTTCGCGGCGACGTCAGACAGTTCATTGACGTTGTTGCTGCCGCGGATCGCGATGTAGCAATCCATCGATTTCATCTGGTGCATCGCTGTTCTAGCGATCGAGCCATACTGATCTTCAGTGGCCCCACGTGCCATTTCTCGGCTGATCTTGGCGTTATGAATATTGATGAAAGGGGTAGCTCGGACAGCCCGGACCTCGCGAATTAGTGCGATACCCATTTCTTCGGGAACATCGAACAACTCGATAAGCACATTCTCGCCGCGCTTCGTGGCGGTGGAATAGCGGACTAACTGACGGGCCAATTGGTCGATTCGCGTATCATGCATGGCGGTAGTGTCCGTGGAAAAGGGCGTGCTGAAAAGCGGAAATTACAGTGTAGACGGGGGAATCTGAGGTAGAATTTTTACGACGGGAAAGAATTTTTGCGATAGCTTCTAAAAATGCCTGAAAGATTCGTATCATCGCTCAATGAAGTCGCGTCTCTTCGCGATAGACTTGAAGCAGAAGAAAAGAAACTCGTATTGACGAACGGGGCTTTTGACGTGCTTCACGTGGGCCACTTGCGTTACCTTCGGGAAGCGGCTGCCCTGGGGGATTTGCTTTTCGTCGCGATAAACGGGGACAAATCGGTTAGAGAGCTCAAGGGCCCGGGTCGTCCGGTCAACAGTGTTGAAGATCGAGCCGAGATGCTTTGCGCTCTGGAATTTGTAGATGGGGTGGTCGTTTTCGAAGAACGCCGCGCTTCAAGGGTCATTGAGGCAATCCGACCACATGTTTACTCTAAGGGAGGCGATTACACGGCAGACTCGCTGATCGACGAAGAAAAGGTAGTGCTAGACCGCTTAGGCATTGAAATTAAGATTCTCTCTCTGGTGGCCGGAAAATCGACCAGCGAAACTTTAAAATGCCTCTCGAAACGGGAAGACTCCACCAAGAAAGTGGCTATTTTTGGGTCGGGAAAAGGGTCCAATGCTGCGGCAATCATGGAAGCTGCTAGCGAGGGAAAGCTGGGGGGGGAAGTCGCGCTGGTGATGTCCGATGTTCCGAATGCTGGAATACTTTCGGAAGCCGATCGCTATGGTGTTCCTAGAATCTTTATTGATCCGGGGACAACGAGAGTTGGTCATCTGACCGATGCCTCACTGAAAGAAATCCAAGATCGGCTTCAGGCGGCTTCGATTGATCTGATCGTTCTAGCCGGATTTATGAGGATTTTTCGAGAACCCTTGTTAGGTGCTTTTGGCGGTCGCATTCTTAACATCCATCCTTCGTTGCTGCCGAAATATTCAGGGCTCCGTGCGATTGAGAGAGCGATCGATGCTGGAGACCGCGCCTCCGGATATACCATCCACCTCGTCGATGGCGGCGTTGATAGTGGAGCAATCTTGAGACAGGAGGAAGTTCCGATTCATTCTGGAGATTCACCTGAGCAACTTCAGCAACGGATTCACACGGCTGAGCACGTGGCTTATCCTGAGGTGATAGCAGAGCAGTTAGCAAAGTTGGCATGAGGTTGTAGCGGAAGGGTTACGCTTTCTTTTTCTAGACTAGGCTTCCTCCCCCGTCCTTCGCGCTGCGCCTCAGATAGGAACAAGCGCTTCTGATGCGAGATTTAGTCTTGGAAATCCGGTGGTTATAGCCTGCCGAATTTCTAATTTCAGGGAAGGTATGAAAGAATTACGCTTTCGCTCCAGAAATGAGATGAATTAGATTTCGACCTTGAACGATTCGTCCGCCTTGATAGAGCGAACAAACGCTGTCATCAAATCGATGACATGCGCCACATCGTCAAAGTCAGCCATCTCTACGATGGAGTGCATGTAGCGAAGCGGGAGAGAAATCAGTGCACTTGGGATGCCACCACGCTGATGGTAGATTGAGTCGGTATCAGTGCCGGTAAAACGAGACGAAGCCTCATGTTGCAGCGGAATCTTATTTGCTTTTGCCAACTCCATAATACGCTCCACCATCAAAGGGTGATTGGCAGTGCCGTGTGTTACGGAAGGGCCACCACCGAGAGTAACTTTGCCATGCTGAGTGTGCTTGATGTCAGGACTGTCAGTGGCATGGGTGACGTCAAGGACGAGGCAAATATCAGGCTTGAGAGTGTAGGACGCCATTGCGGCACCATAGCCACCTATCTCTTCCTGGACGGCATTTAAGGCAAAGCAGGTAGCGGTCGGCTTTACCTCTGCGAGTTGTCGTATGACTTCAGAAATGATAAAACCACCGATGCGATTGTCGAGGGCCCGGCCGACAATTCCGTTCTTTCCGAAGGGGACGGCGCTGTCGGCGTAGACAGCGGGGTGACCGACCCGGACCCCCATTTCTTCGACTTCATCAGCGCTTTTGGCGCCGATATCGACATAGAGCTCGTGGACTTCCGGAGCTTTCTCGCCGTCTTTGCGATCCCGTATGTGAATGGCTGTATTTCCAATGATACCTAACACCTCGCCCTTTTCCCCGTAGAGAGTCAGGCGGCGTCCCCGTGCCGTGGCCCAGTCGGACCCACCGATTCGGTCGACTCTTAGGTAGCCGTCATCGCTGATGTATTTGACCATGAAGCCAATTTCATCAGCGTGCGCTTCGATCATCACCGTGGGCGTAGTTTTTGAACCCTTGATCGTTGCCCAGGCATTGCCATAGCTGTCGCTATCAACGGAGTCGGCAAATTCGCGACAACGATTAGCCCAAACACGCTGGCCCTTGACCTCGAACCCGGTTGGGCTTGGCGTGTTCAGCAATTCATAGAGGAAATCTTCGGCACCCTTATCCATCAAAATATTCGCTTCTATGCTTCGCCGGAGGGAGTAGCATCCGATTCAGAATCGGTGTCAGAATCGGTGTCAGAATCGTTCTCCTCATCCTCCTCGTCATCACTTACGACCCTCACAATATCCTGAATCGCCTCCCCGTCCTTGGTTTTCATTAGGATTACCCCCTGGGCATTTCGTCCCGTCAGTCTCGCATCAGCGGCCTTGATTCGAACAGATTGTCCCGTGTTGGTCATCAGCATGATGTCATCTTCTTCAGAAACGCGGAGTGCCTTGACGACACGACCAGTCTTTTCGGTGACCTTCATGGTGATGACGCCTTTGCCGCCGCGACCCTTGGTAGGGTAATCCTCAAACGGAGTCCGTTTACCAAGACCCTTCTCACTGACGACCAGTAGCTGTTCGGAACTGTCGACGACAGCGAGTGCGATGAGATAATCGCCTTCGCCAGGGCGAATGCCTGCGACACCGGCTGAAGGGCGACCCATCGGGCGGATGTTCTCTTCGCTCGTACGGACGGCATAGCCGTTACTTGTGACGAGCGAAATTTCGTCGCTACCGTCAGTGAGCTTTACGTCGATAAGAGAGTTTCCTTCCTCGATTCTGATAGCAATGATACCGTCTTTCCGATAATTGCGGAAATCGGAGAGGCGTGTCTTTTTCACTTTACCTGATCGGGTCGCAAACAACACATAGCGGTCGTCAACAAATGTCGCATTCTTGTCTTCGTTGCCGACGGCTTCAATGCGAAGGACAGAAGCGATCTTTTCTTCCGATTGCAAGTTCAGTAGGTTCTTGATCGAACGTCCTTTGGCGATGCGGCTGCCTTCCGGAATCTGGAAGACTCGCTCGACGTAGACTCGACCCGTGTCGGTGAAGAACATCAGGTAATCGTGAGCAGTGGCAGCGAAGAGATGCTCGACAAAGTCGTCCTCGTCTTCTTTAGCGGCCGCTTCACGTGTTTCCATGCCCTTGAGTCCTTTGCCTCCGCGCGCCTGAGTGCGGTATTCGCTGGCGAGCGTCCGCTTGATATAGCCGCGGTGGGAAATGGTGATGAGGTTTGAGTCGTTGGCGATGAGGTCGACCACATTGATGTCGCCGTCGTCGATGCCGAAATCCGTTCTGCGTGGGGTCGCCCACTTCTCCTTCACTTCGAGGAGCTCGTCCTTGATGATCTGGAGCACGCGCTCCTCGCGAGCGAGGATGTCGAGCAGGTCTTTGATCTTTTCGAGCAGCTCATCGTACTCGTTCTTCACCTTCTCGCGCTCGAGGCCGACCAGTTGGTAGAGTCGTAGTTCGAGAATGTGATCCACTTGCTTGTCTGTGAACACATATTGGCCGGTCTTGATGTTCAGGCTTGGCTGATCACGAATCAGGATACCAAGGGCTTCGGCGGCATCTTTGGTGATGTTGTAGGCCTTAATCTTGTCGCGAGCTTCGTCACGAGTTTTAGAGTCGCGGACCATCTTGATGAAGTCATCCAGATTGCCGAGAGCCAGAAGGTAGGCCTCCAGTTTTTCGGCGTGCTCCTCAGCCTTGTTGAGAAGGTAGCGGGTACGACGCAGAATCACTTCACGGCGATGCTCGATGTAGCAAACAATGGCGTCCTTGATGTTGAGCAAGCGCGGCCGGCGGTTGTCGATCGCCAGCATGTTGGCAGAGAAAGACGATTGCAGCGCGGTGTGCTTGTAAAGGTTGTTGAGAACGACCTGAGAGCGGGAATCACGCTTGAGATCGACAACCACGCGGGTGTTTTCGTCCGACTCATCTCGGACGGCGCTAATCTCCGGAAGAATCTTGGCATTCGCCAGTTCCGCGATGCGCTCAACGAGTTTGGCGCGGTTCACGACGTAGGGGATTTCAGTGATGATGATTTGCTCACGCCCTTTCGCATCTTCTTCGATGGTAGCACGGCCTCGCACTTTGATGCTGCCTCGTCCGGTCGTGGCGTAGTCATAGATGCCGCGGTTTCCGAGAATAGTACAGCCAGTGGGGAAGTCTGGGCCCTTGATGTATTCGAGCAGCTGTTCAACCGTGATCTGTGGGTTGTCGATCGTGGCACAGGTGCCGTCGATCACTTCGCCGAGGTTGTGTGGCGGAATATTAGTCGCCATGCCCACTGCAATACCAGTGCCGCCGTTGACGAGCAGATTAGGGAACGCAGCCGGGAAAACGACTGGCTCCTGGCGGGTCTCATCGTAGTTGGTAACGAAGTCGACCGTGGCCTTCTCCATATCAGACATGATGACGTGACCGAGGTGGGTGAGGCGGGCCTCAGTGTATCGCATCGCAGCCGGAGGGTCGCCTTCGACCGAACCAAAGTTACCCTGACCGTCGACGAGTATATCACGCATGGTCCAGGGCTGAGCCATGTTGACCAGCGTTGGATAAATCGTGGCTTCCCCGTGAGGGTGGTAGTTACCGGAGGTGTCACCGCAGATTTTGGCGCACTTTCGGTAGTTCTTACCGGGGGCGAGGCCAAGGTCATTCATCGCGAGCAGAATGCGTCGCTGTGAGGGCTTGAGGCCGTCGCGAGCATCGGGCAGGGCTCGGGAAATGATGACGGACATCGAGTAGTCGAGAAAGGAACTCGACATTTCATCAGCAACGCTGATGGGTTGGATGTCGCTGTGCGATGGGGGCGGAGTGTCGGGTTCGTCTGCCATGTCTGATTGGTCGCTTTGCGGCCGTTAAAAGTGGGAAAGTGAAAAGAAAGAAGAGTTGCCGGGCAGATGCTCGGAATTGGCTTTAGATGTCTAGGTTTCGAACGCTTAGTGCGTTGTCTTCGATGAATCTGCGGCGAGGTTCGACGACGTCTCCCATGAGGATGGTGAAAATCCGGTCAGCTTCGACCTGATTGTCTTCGTCCAGTTTGACGCGAAGCAGCTTGCGGCAGGTCGGATCCATGGTGGTGGTGAACAGCTCTTTGGCGTTCATTTCCCCCAATCCCTTGAATCGTTGGATTTGCATGCCGCGTCGTCCGATCTCGATCACCGTGTCCAGAATTTGAGGGATACTGAAGATCGGGTGGGTGCGGGCGTTCTCGCCGTCGCCTTCGGCAATCTCGAAGAGCGGTTTGTCCTCGTCGGAAAACTTCGCCATGCTGACGCCTTTCTCCTCAAGCCTTGAAATAAGCTTGGAGATGGAGCGAGCCTCATGGATCTCAATGAGCCGGGCGCGTCGGGTGGGACCGTCAGCTTTGGCGGCCGGCTGCTCAGCCCCTTCCTCGTCGGAAGTTTCCTCCTCGGATTCTTCCCGCTCGAAGAGATCCAGATCCTGGTTCTCCGTGGCGAAGTCGCGCAGGGCGGCTTCATCGAGAAAGTATCTAACGAAGACCTCGTTGCCTTCACGAACTTGAACAAGGTACTCCGGCAATTCCGTGCCTTCGCTGTGGTTGAGGTATTCCACAAAGTCGCCGGCGTTGCGAGTGATGATGTCGCTGTAGCGATTCAATTTCTCAAGGCCTTGAAGGATTTCCATCAGGTCGCCGGATTCGACTTCCTTCGCGTCTTTGTCGGCGAGGCTGCGAAGGATGACGTCATCGGCGCCAAGTTGAATTAAGATCTGGCTCAGTTCGTTGTCGTCTTGAACATACTGTTCCTTCTTTCGTCGGGTGATCTTGTAGAGTGGTGGCTGAGCAATGTAAACGTAGCCTTTTTTCACGAGCTCGAGCATCTGGCGACAGAAGAAGGTCAGGAGGAGAGTTCGAATGTGAGAGCCGTCCACGTCGGCATCTGTCATGATGATGATTTTGTGGTAGCGCACCTTTTCAATGTTAAAGGCACCCTCTTGATCACCGTCACCGATCCCGGCACCAATGGCGGTGATCATGGTCTGGATCTCTTTATTTTGCAGCACCTTGTCGAGACGGGCTTTTTCCACGTTTATCAGCTTTCCTCGTATCGGAAGGATGGCCTGAGTGCGACGGTCGCGACCCTGCTTGGCAGAACCACCTGCAGAGTCTCCCTCAACAATGTAAAGTTCAGATTCGGAGGGATCGCGGGAGCTGCAGTCTGCCAGTTTACCGGGGAGGCCACCACCTGACATGGCTGACTTTCTCACGGTTTCGCGAGCTTTGCGGGCCGCCTCACGCGCGCGAGCCGCATTTGCAATTTTTTCGACCATCCGTTTGGCAAGAGCAGGGTTCTCTTCGAAGAATTCTGAAATACCTTCGTAAACGATGGAACTGATCACCCCCTCTACCTCATTGTTGACCAACTTTTCCTTTGTCTGAGAGCTGAAACGTGGGTTGGGGTGCTTCACGGAAATGATCGCGATAATGCCTTCACGGCAGTCATCACCGGTGATAGCTGGATCCTTGTCCTTTAGGAGTTTGTTAGCTTTAGCGTAGGTGTTGACTACGCGGGTGAGGGCAGAACGAAAGCCGGAGAGGTGCGCGCCGCCGTCACCGTTGGGAATAGAGTTGGCGTAACAGAGAACATTCTCGTGGTAGTCCGTCGTGTATTGTAAAACGATGTCGGCATAGCAGTCATCTTCAACGGTCTTGCCGTTGTCATCAATTTCGACAATGCGCTTACCGCTCAATTCAATGGGGCTCTCATGGACGCGTTCTTTGTTTTCTGAAAGTTGGTCAACGAATTCGACAATGCCTCGGTCGTAGATGAACTCCTTTTTCTTGGCTGACTCGGCGCGTTCATCGATCAGGTTGATGCGAATGCCGGGATTGAGGAAGGCTAGTTCTCTCAGTCTGGTGGTGAGGTAATCGAAATTGAAATCGATTCCTGCAGTGAAAATAGTCGTATCAGGGAAGAAGGAAATCTTCGTGCCTGTCTTCGACTTGTCCTTCAGTTCGCCCACCACTTCCAAAGGTTTAGTGGTGGCGCCTCTCTCAAACGCGATGCGGTGAATTTTACCATCTCGATAAACGTCAGCAGTGAACCAGTCAGATAAGGCGTTCACACACTTAGCACCGACCCCGTGGAGTCCGCCGGAAAATTTGTAAGCACCCTGGCCGAATTTGCCTCCCGCGTGCAAATTAGTGAGCACCAACTCGACGGCAGGGATGCCGAACTTCGGGTGCGTGTCTACCGGGATACCCCGTCCATCGTCTTCCACCGAAACTGAACCATCGGCGTGGATGGTGATGGTTACGATGTCGCAGAAGCCAGCGAGGTGCTCATCGATTGAGTTGTCCAGCACCTCGAAAACAGTGTGGTGAAGACCCCTTTCGGTGGCGGGGTCTCCAATATACATTCCCGGACGCTTTCGGACGGCCTCGAGGCCCTCCAGCTTATCAATTTGTCCGGCATCGTAATCTCCGGAGGGCTTCGGGGGCTCGTTGGCTTCAGCAGCGTCTGACATAAAAAAGTCTGAGGGGTGAAAGGACCGAAAAATAGCCTACAGAACGATCTTAAAAATCCTCCTGAAAACTGCGATTTTCCAAGATCTCTTAATACGCCAGAACCCCCAAAATATCAAGGTCTTGAACACCTTTTAAGCCATGAAAATCGACTTTTTTTTACCTTTTTGAAAAGATCCTAAAAAAGACCCGAAAATTGGCAAAAAAGCCCGATTTTGAGCCAAAAACCAGTTCAAATTGAGCGGTTTTTATAGCTTTTAGCTAAGCGGTTTTTCAAAAATCGGCCGGGGCTGTCGATCAATCTGGTCGATCTGACTGTCTTTCATTGGAAATCAGGTGATTTTTTCGCTTCAATTCGCTTTCATGTAGGCAATCAGATCAGCCACATCTTGAGGAGTCATACCGAGCTGAAAGCCGCTCAGCATGAGCGAGCGCTTCATCTTCCATTTCCCTTTGATCTGATCTTTGGGAATCATTTGAGTGATGCCACCCATGCTGACGATGATAGTCGGGTCTCCGTCCTGAATCACGAGGCCATTGAGCACTTTGCCGTCCTTCAGTTTGATTTCCATGCCGTCAAAACCGTGGGCAATGTCGGCGCTGGGCTCAATAATAGACCGGGCGATGACCTCTGTGGTCTGTGTCTTGCCCCATCCGTCAAGTGCCGGGCCAAATTGCACCCCCATGCCGCCGACTTCGTGACACATGACACAGCGCGCTACAGTCGTCCTTCCGCGTTCTGCATCGCCTTTGAGAGCGAGCGCGTCTTCGATTTTCAGGGTCTCCATGGCCGGGTCGGGTTCCGGTGTGGCGACTTCCTGAATGACGACTTTGTCAGGATCGTAGATGCCACGCTTTTTCAGTTCTGTGCGGAGATCAAAGTCTTTCCACTCATTGTTGGCGCGGTTCATGGCCCACCAGGTAGCATCCGCTTTAAGCGGCGTGTCGAGCTGGGCCAGTGTTAGCATCGCCTTTGAGGCTGAGCTAGTAGGGATAAAGGCAATGGCGTCCATGGCCTGTCTGCGCTGCTTCATGGGGAGTCCGTCAAGCTTGGCACGAGCCAATAGGTCATCGATAGCGCTGGCGGGATGGAGGCGCCAGGCAATCCCTGAGAAGGCCTCGGTCCAAGTGCGAAAGTCTTCGCTGCCGATGGTGGCTTTAACCGCCCGGTAGATCTCTTCCTCTTTGCCGGCGGCTCCAGTGCCGAAGGCTTCGAGGTAGCTGCGATCCTGGCCGTCGTAGCCTGAAGCGATCGCAACCAGGATTTCCTTGGATGTTTCAATCGATTCATTGCGCATGGAGAGGGCCACTTCGCGTCGTACGGCCGGGTCTTCGTCGGTGGCGAGGCGCAGGGCGCTGGCAGAGTAGTCGAGATCCGCACGGCGCATGGCACGGTAAGCGGCGACTTTGCGCTGAGTTGTTGGCTGGTCTGCAGGGTAGCCAGCCATGCGTGGACCGCTGATACCCATTTGGTAGAGCAGGTAGATGGCGCGGGCCTGGATGTAGGGATTGGGATCATCGAGCAGGGCGGCGACAGGTGCCATCGCGGGGCGCCCTTTTGCCTTGAGCCCCTCAAAGCCGATCGCCCTTACGTTGGGAGCGGGGGACTTGAGCGCAGTGATGAGTCCTTCAATGGATTCTGTATCAATCTCGGGAACGACGGATTTGAAGCCTTTGGGAGCAATGCGATAGATGGCACCCGAGCAGGTTTCGTCCAGATCTTGGTGACCTCCAACGCGGGGGTCATACCAGTCAGTGACGTAGAGCGCGCCATCCGGTCCGATCGCAACGTCTGACGGGCGGAAGAGCGTGTGGACTTCCCGATTGGCGGTGGAGGAGCCTCCGATGAAATCGGATCCGGCAAATTCGCCGGACGTATTGCTCGTCATGAAGTCGGAGCGATCCAGTTTGAATCCGGCTCCTTCAAGTTCCGGTTGGTAGCTGAAAATGACGTTTCTACCTGACTCGCAAGCGAGAAAGGTTCCGATCCAGTCTTCTCCAAGGGCGCCGTTTTCATAGTAAACCACGCCGGTGGGTGAGCCGCCTCCATAGACGTCACCTGCCGGGGCCATTCCCGGATCATCCTGACGCCACTCGGCCACCTGAGTGGTTTGGCCGGGGCGCTTATCAGCTTTCCAACTGCGCTGGCCATCGTTGGAGGAAAAACCGAAGTTAGCGTATTCCATGATCCAGCTGACGCGGCAGGCGGGTGGGTCGTCGTTATCGTTCTGGAATAGGTCGCCGAAAGAAGTGACGGCCTGCTCGTAGGAATTGCGGTAGTTGTGACCGACGATCTCGGCGTTGGTGCCGTCGGGATTCATGCGGACGGTTGCTCCGCCGACGTAGACATGGCCGTCGTCGCTGGTCTGACCGGCAAGTTCTTCTGCATTGTGCGGAAACTCGAAGGGGCCTATCACCTTGGGCCGATAAGCGCCGAAGATAGTGAAAGTTTGATCCGATTTGTCGGTGAATTTGGCGCCGCAGTTGCCGAAGTTGAAATACCATTTTCCGTCAGGACCAACGGTGGTTGAGTGAAGGGAGTGATCGTGGTTCTGTCCCTGGAATCCGGTTAGGAGAATTTCGCGTTTATCGACATCGGGATCGAAATTCAGGTCACGATCGACGTCTGTGTAAACCAAGAGGTGGGGCGGCTGGGCCACTACGATCTCGTTGTCGATGACGGAAACTCCGAGTGGAGCAATAAGAAGTGGCTCCTGCACGAAAGTGTGACTGGAATCCGCTTTTCCATCGCCGTCAGTATCTTCGAGAACGACGATGCGGTCACCCTCTGGTTGACGGTCAAAGTGACGGCGGTAGCGGACGCCCTCTGCCACCCAGATCCGGCCATCCTTGTCGATGTCCATGTTCGTTGGATTGTAAAGATCAGGAGAGCCGGCCCACAGGGTGACCTCGAGGCCTTCGGGCACGACAAAGAGTTCTGAAGGCACTGCCTCAGCGTCGGCTTCGGGGAATACTGCTTTGTCCTGAGCGCTCGCAGGCGCTGGCAGTGCAGAAACGGTGGCAGAAACGGTGGCAGAAAGCGTGAAAAACAAGTTTCTGGTCGATTTCATATTTCTAACTAGTGGGACGGCCGTAAACTGCGCTTTTTACCGGTCCGATCAAGGTGACGGGTTGGCAGGATTGCGTCCGTTACGGCTGTTTAGAGTGCCCGCGCAGAGCATTGAGGCTTGCCATTCTTCGGCAGGACGGGAAAGTGTGCGGAGAATGCTTGCTCCTACTAAGCCTTTATTAATCTTTGATTTCGATGGTACTCTGGCGAATACGCTCGAGACCGGCATTGAAATCTTTAATGAGCTCGCCGAGAGTTATAACCTCAATACGGTCACCGCTGATGAGGTTCGCGAGTTGAGAAAACTCAATACCAGAGCGCTTTTGGACCATCTCGGTATTTCGCGTCTGATGGCGGTGAAACTGGGGGCCCACATTCGTAAGATTCTTCACGAGCGCATGGAGGATGTGGAATTATTTTCCGGGATCAAAGAAGCGTTGGTCGAGCTTCATGAAGCCGGTTTTCAGATGGGAATCCTCAGTTCCAATTCCGCTGACAATGTCAGGACGTTTCTTAACCGTTGTGACCTTCTGAGCTGTTTTTCCTTTATTGAAGCGGGGGTTAGTCTCTTTGGAAAGTCTCAGCGAATTCTCAACGTCATAAAAAAGGAGAAGGCTGACCCTAGTTGCGTCATGTATGTCGGTGACGAAACCCGCGACATGGAAGCCGCTCGAAAAAGCAAGGTTAGCGGTGTCGCTGTTTGTTGGGGTGCTAACGAGCGCGAGGCGATGGAGACGGAAGGGCCTGCTTACTGCATCGACGAACCGTCTGAATTGATTCGTGTGGCCCACGAGTTCGCTGCTTCCTGATCAGCGATTATTCCCAAACCCAGTGCTTAAGCCGCAATTGTTCGGCGAGGTTAGCAGCATCAATGGCACGTGGACCTTCAATAAGGGAAAGGGTATCAGCAATTTTGATCGCTCCAGCCCAATCATTATTCTGCTTTAGGATCTTGATGGCGGAGAATCCAGCACGAAAAATCCACTCGTTTTCTTCAAGTGATACTTCGCTGCCGAGAATGTCATCGATGGACTCTTCAGAAATCATCGAGCGATAGATTTCCAACGCAACATTTGGCCGTCCCAGAGCCTCAAGGCATTTTGCCCGACGAACGGCAGCGTTGTAACGGTAAGCCACGGGGAGGTCCTTGATGTTAGAAAGTCGAGCAAAAATCTCGGAAGCTTTCATGAGTGGTGGGGCTTTGTCTTCAGTGCTAAGAGATTCGAGATAATAGGAATAGCCGAGGTCAGCGAGAACTGCGTAGCGTAGTTTTGATTTCTCGGCCGTGTCTTCGAGTAATACCTGCATTTCGAAGCGGGCTTCCTCGTAACGGTCTTTAGCAAGAAGAGCCAAGCTCAACTCGTGTCGCGCCTGTTGCGCAAACGGGCTATTGCTTTCAGCGATTACCTGCCATCGTTCTAACGCAGTGTTTTCGCCATGACTGGATTTGGCGGCAAAGAACTGGGCGGCGTCCGCGTAGGGAGATTCGGGAAACCTTTCAACGATGAGGTTAAGCTTTTCGCGCGCTTCTCCAAAATTGCTGTCTTTGAGGTGCTGGGATCCCAGCAACATGGCGACTTCGGGAAAATAGGAAGAATTTGGCCAATTGGAGAGGAAGGTCTCGGCCTGTTGGGTGATGCTTGCAGGATTGTTGTCGATGAGTTCCAACCAGATGACGGTGTAGTCGAGTCGCTCATTCTGAGTGAGCGTGAGAGGCTCAGACTTGAGTTCTTCGAAAATTTCTCGTGCGGCTTGCGGCCGAGAGGGAACTTGGTTCAGGTGGATTTCTGCCAGTGCGAGGCGCGCGTCAACATTGGATCGATGCTTAGGGTAATCGCGGATAAATTCCTGCAGACTGACGAAGGCTTCTGGATCTCCCTCAGTCGCCAGATAAAGGCCGCCGATATAGCTCAAGTCGGCAATGAACGGGGATCGCGGATTGTGATCGGCAAGTTTTTGGCGGGCGGCTTTAAAACCCTCAAGGTCGCCAGCCTGCAGCGATGAAAGGGCAGCGTTAAATGCAGACCCGCTTCGGTCAATTCCTTTGAGCGATTGTGCCTTGGTCAGGAAAAGCCGGGATGCCGTTCGGAATTCTTTGTTTCGGAAGGCAGATGAGGCAGCGATAAAATGACTTCTAACAGGTTCAGCAAGAAGCTCTATTTCTCCTGAGGGAGGTAGCGTTTCGTCGAACAACTCTCCTGCGAGTGAGAGCCGAAGGCGTGCCTCGTGTTGGAGCGGATGATCAGGAGTGGAGGCGGTAATCTTTAGTGCCCGAGTGAGATCGGCGCCGACCTTAAACAGGATTTGTTCAAAAAAACCGGCGGTTATTGTAGCGGGGTGGCTTGAGTCGTTGATCCAGCCGTCAATTCGTGTCCGGGTTGCAGTATCATCAGGATCCACTCCTGTTGATTCCAGTAAGAGGAATCCGACCAAGCTTTTTGGAGTATCCTTTGCATAGTCGATGAGTTCACAGGCGATCTCGGCTGCCTCCGTGTTTCGATTCAGCCTAACAAGAGCCGCTATTTTGATTCGCGTAGCCGTCAGCTCTTCCCTGAAGCTTAACGTTTGGAGTGTGGTGGCATCTCCCAGGATTTTGAGAGCTTTATTTGGATGTCCGGCAAGAACTGCAATGCGAGCCAATTCTGCGCTTTCCTCGTGGGATGTGGGAACTAAAATAGAGGAGGCAGCAGCAAAAGCTTCCGCGGCGGAGCCGCTTAGGGCAAGGCTTCGGAGATAGCGGAGAGTGACGTTTCGATCTTCGGTTTTTCCCGAGTTAATCAAAGTGCCGAAGGTCTCTGCTGCTTCGGTAAAACGTTCCTCTTCATAGAAGGCAATCCCGGCCCACCGCAGAGTGTTGCTAGATGGGGCAATGATGGGATTTTTTTCCAGCCACTTCGTTGCCTGCGACACTTTGCTGTTCCGAACAAGAGACTCTAGGAGCCGGGAAGCGACGAAGTCTCGTTCTAGGTCACCGCCCCCGCTTTGTTGGAGGAGATCCCAGGTTTCCAAGAATTGCTCCGATGCGGTCTCGTAATGACCGTCGCTGAGCGATCGGCAACCAGCCCGATACGCTTCCAAATCTGCAAGGCTATCAGCAGAAGTAGCTTGCGTGTTCCAAAAGCACAGCGCGACTGCTACCCTTGCTAAAACACCCGCTCGGAACCGATAGGTCATACCTTGGAATACTGCCTTACAAATTCGATGATTTTATGGTCATCGTCTCCAGCTGACCACACGACACGAAGGAAGTCTGCGGGTGCAATATCGTGAGTGTGGAGGAAATTTCGATCGCCACCACAGCAGAACATGATATTGGGATTCAGTTCGCCTCGAAGTTTTCCGCGCGCTTTCGTGATAATGCGGGGGAGCCAAATAAAACCTTCAAGTTCCTCGCTTTTGGACGGGAGCTCGTTAGGGTGAATCTCGTGTTCGCTGAGTTTGCCTGCCATGACATGCTCAAGGTAGTCGCGGCGCACGCTCGCGATCATGACGGCGGTTTCTACGGTAGGCTCACCACTGTCACCATAGTCTTCAACAAAGTCGAACATCTCACGAGGTTTGTAGCCGATGGATTTCAGGAAGGCCAGATCGCTATCGGAGTAGTAGTTATTGAAGTCTCTGTCTCCGCCTTTATATAGTTCGAGGCATCGGGTGAAGAGTTTGGTAAAAGTGGAATCCCACTGGTAGTTGCCCATTTTAGTGAAGGTGAGGTTTTGAATGCTAGTGGCTTTCGTGGTTTCGGCTACTTACTGAGCTCCAGCATGCGCATGATGGGTGCCTTCGCGGCCTCACGGAATTCTTCTTCCAACTCTACTGCCGGGCTTAATTCGCTGAGGCAGTTGTAAAGTTTCTCCAGTGTGTTCATTTTCATGAATCGACACTCAGCGCACGCGCAGTTAGCAGTCGGGCCTGCAATGAGGTTTTTCTCTGGTATTTCTTTCTGAATGCGGTGAAGCATGCCGGCTTCGGTCACAACGATAATATTTTGGGACTCGGAGCTTCGGCAAAAGTCGACCATTTTCTCGGTCGAGCAAACTTCATCAGCGAGCAGGCGAACGGCGGTGGTGCACTCCGGGTGAGCCACAACCGCGGCATCTGGGTAATCATCTTTGATTCGTTGAATACTCTCGCGAGTAAATTCGACGTGGAGGTAGCAGTTGCCGTCCCAGAAATCCATTTCGCGGCCCGTCTCCTGAGAAACCCAGGCTCCAAGATTCTGATCAGGAGCAAAGAGGATAGGCCTGTCCTTGGGTGCGGCCTCGACAATCTTTACGGCATTTCCACTCGTGCAAATCACGTCGGAGAGTGCCTTTACAGCAGCGGAAGAGTTGATATAGGTGATCACGTAATAGTTTTTTTCCTGATTCTCTTCAAGAAAGGCTTTGAGATCTGCCGCGGCGCACGATTCTTCCAGAGAGCAACCGGCTTCAGCATCTGGAAGAACAACTGTCTTTTCCGGGTTAACGATTTTTGCGGTTTCTGCCATGAAGTGAACTCCGCAGAACACGATGACGTCTGCGTCGGTTTCTTGGGCACGAAAGGCGAGGCCGAGAGAGTCGCCAACGTAGTCAGCGATGTCTTGAATTTCGGGAATCTGATAGTTGTGCGCAAGAATGACTGCGTTTCTCATTTGCTTGAGGCGCAGGATGTCTTCACGAATGTCGGTCGAGGTAGAGATTGCACTCATGGCAAGGTGGGATTCAGGGGGGGGGCAGGTTCACCTTTCTGGCTTTACGGAGCTTTCGAACAAAAAACTCGGCGCACTATCATGGTGGGGCAGGTATTGAGGTCCCTTATGATCTCATTCGGTTACGATTCTCAGAAATCTTTACTCGCGAGATTTGGACTGACGTCCTCGTAATTTTCATCATGAGCTACGCCATTGTCGGCCGGAGTGGTCTGGTATGGAGTGGCTTGAATCCCACGGTTGCCTTGAGTATTCTCTACCCTGTAAATTACGGCTGCTTTTTTTTGATTGGTGATCTGATTGAGCACGATTCTGGAAAGTTGGAATTTACAGAAATTAAAATAATCGGGTCGCCCCGATATCACACTAAATTATACGGCAATCAGCCGGAAATTAAAAGGTCTTCTGCCGGATACGTCCAAATTTCGCTAAGGGTCGGGTGATAGTGCGGAATTTTGATAAATTCTGAAGTTGTTGCGCGAAAATGCCTCGTCACAACGATTTCGTCGATAAATCTAGTTGCCTCCGGCCTAATCACGGTGGCTTTAATACCGCGATCTTAAGCAGTCCTTGCGGCGGCATAGCCTCCACTGCCTCCTCCGATGACGACAAAATCAAATGAATTGGTCATATATGCGGTGTTCTAATTCTGGACTTGTAGGGCCTGCCGGATTTATGTCGCAATTGCCATCAACAAGTAGCTTCGTATAATGGTAATTCCGAGTCTACACAACTTACTCATTCGGTGCGATAATGGATACTGCCTAATGCACCATACTAGGACATGTCGTTGAGGTTGGAAATGCTACAAGTGGCGAGATTGGCACCGTCGCTTCTTGGTGAGGAAGCCTCGCTTCTGATTCATGATTTCATCATGAGCCAAGAGCATGTTGATGGAGGCTTCTGTGACCGGGACGGTGATGCGGATCTATATTACACGAGTTTCGCTCTCGATACGCTAACCGCTCTTCAGGTAGACCTGCCCGAGGACACCTTGGTTGCTTTTCTGAAAAGGAAGCTGAGCGAAGTGGCGGATTTGGACTTTGTGCATCTCTGTTGCCTTGCCCGCTGCGCTTCTGCTCTGTCGAATTTTCGCGCCGTTGGTGATCTCGAGCCGGTTTTTGAAGCAATTGAGAAATATCGGACTGAGGATGGTGGCTATAATCAGGCAGAGGGTATGGAGACGGGCTCGGCATATGCCTGCTTTCTGGCTTGTGGAGCTAATGCTGATCACGGCAGGACCGTTTCGAACGAAGAGGGCGTCGCCGCTTGTCTCGAATCGCTAAAGGTTGAGGGGGGAGCATGGGCGAATGATGTCACCTTGCCAGTTCCTAACATTCCATCAACTGCTGCCGCAATTACGATCTCCCGAAATTTGAAGCTGACCATTCCACCGGAGACCTCAAAGTGGATTCTTGAATCATTCCATCCCGGGGGCGGATTTCTCCCATTTCCGATGGCGCCCATGCCGGACCTACTATCTACCGCTGTCGCTCTCCATGCCCTAGACGGCTTGCAGGTATCGTTTGAAGAGAAGAAGGAAGCTACTCTCGATTACATTGACAGTCTCTGGACAGCTGCCGGAGGATTCCATGGTAGCTGGGATGATGATGATCTTGATATTGAATACACGTATTACGGGCTGCTCGCTCTTGGGCACCTAGCTCTTTGAAAGATAAGATGGTCGAGGTTAGCGAGAGCTTAAATCAAGCAAGGGCGTCGCTACTTGCGGAGCGCACCAATGACGGGCACTGGGAAGGGGAATTGTCGACATCGGCTCTTTCGACAGCCACTGCTCTCGTAGCGCTTGGAAGTGTCGATCCGGAACGCTACACGGGCGAAGTCGAAGCTGCGGTGAAATGGCTTGTGGATTCTCAGAACGAAGACGGTGGCTGGGGGGATACGGTTAAGAGTTTTTCTAACATATCGACGACACTGTTATGCTGGTCTGCGCTGACCAGGTTCGGTGGTGAAGGTTGCGGAGTTGCCGCGAGGCTGGCATCCAACTGGATTCGCGATTATGTCGGCTCTCTCCAACCTTCTCTGATTGCTGAAACGGTGAAGGCTCGCTATGGTAAGGATCGAACCTTTTCAGTTCCCATTCTCATGCTTTGTGCAATCTGCGGCACATTGGGAAACGGGGGATGGAAGTATGTAATGCAGCTTCCTTTTCAGCTGGCAATGTTCCCTCGTAGTTGGTTCGGGTTGATGCGACTACCGGTCGTGAGTTATGCCTTGCCCGCCCTCATCGCGATTGGGTATGCGCGGTTTCGTCAGGGTCCACTCGGCCATCGGCGTAAGTCTAGGGTCTGGCCAAAAGTCTCAAAGCTTCTTGCGTCGATTCAGCCGGCCTCGGGTGGATTTCTCGAGGCAGCACCGTTGACGAGTTTTGTTACGATGGCGCTGGTCGCAGCGGGGGAAAAAGATCATCCGGTCGTTAAAAAGGCCGCTGAGTTTCTTCTCGATACGGTGCGGCCGGATGGCAGTTGGCCGATTGACACTAATCTAGCAACGTGGGCGACGACGCTTTCTGTCAAGGCCCTGCTGGGAAAGGCTGAGGCGAAGCAAGAGAGCTGGGTCCCTGACCTGACTCTGTTGGATCAACGTGAAGCCTTGGAAAGCTGGTTGTTGGCCCAGCAATACAAAGAAGTACACCCTTTTACCGATACGCCCCCCGGTGGTTGGGCCTGGACAGATCTGAGTGGCGGAGTTCCTGACGCAGACGATACACCAGGAGCATTGCTCGCCTTAAAATTATTGGAAGAGAAGGACAATTCCGATCGCCTTCGAGTGGCAGCGGCCGAGGGAATTGAATGGCTGGTGGGATTACAGAACCGCGACGGTGGCATCCCAACATTCTGCAAAGGCTGGGGAGCGCTACCCTTTGACCGCTCATCCCCTGATCTCACCGCCCACACCTTGAGGGCGATGGCAGTTTGGCGTGACGAAATGAGCGGCTCCTTGATCGATGAAATAGATCGAGTTCGTAAGAAGGGGTTGCGCTACCTTTTCCGTGAGCAGCGCCCTGACGGTTCGTGGGTTCCGCTTTGGTTTGGTAACCAGCATCGCCACAATGATGAGGAAAATCCGACCTACGGTACGGCAATGGTTTTGAGAGCGCTTGATGAGCTCGGGGAATATCCTGAGGCTGACGAGGGAGCGTTCTGGTTGATGGACCAACAGAATGATGACGGGGGATGGGGGGCGTCGCAGAACAGATCGCCGTCGACAATCGAAGAGACGGCATTGGCGGTCGGGGCTCTAGCGTGGCGCCCTGAAGCAGTCGATGCTGTCAGGCGTGGTCGGCAGTGGCTGATTGATGCAACTCAATCAGGAACAACCTTCGATGCGGCGCCCATTGGTTTTTACTTTGCTCGCCTCTGGTACTACGAGCGTGTCTATCCGATCGTTTGGAGTGTGGAGGCACTCACCCGCTCAGAAGGTGCTATTGAGCATTAACCGAATCACGAGTTGGGGATCGGAGGAGGAGGAATACGATCGGTGGAACCACTGCTGTTTGGCACTTCAACCGGGGGTTTGGGTTCTTCGCTTTCGCTGCCGTTTGAATCTCTCAAGTCAGGCATGCTGCCGCTACCGTTTGCTATGGCCGGTGGCTCTGGAATACCGGTGTCGTTATAGCGGCGCTCTGACCTGTTTGGAAGAGGTGCGGGTGCTGCGGGGGTAGCTGTGACCGGAGGAAAATTATTGCGTCCATTCGCAGGAGGAAAGGAAGGTGAGGGGATCGAATTATCAGCTATACCTCGGCTAGGTATCGGTGCGAATCCAGCCGGTGGCGCGATGGTGGCGGAGGGAACGGTGGGTGCATTTAAGTCGGCGTTATTTGAAAGACCGGGTTCCCCAATCGGGTTTGAGTCGTTTGGAACCTGAGTCGAGGAAGTCGTTGCTGGCGGCAGAGAAGGGGCTAAGGAGTCTGCGATTTTTGGGGGGGCATTCCCGTTATAATACATCCAGACGGTCCTCAAGACTTCGCCATTACTGGCTGAGAGGTAAATCTTGCCGACGAGGCGTTGGGTTGGGTCAAGAAGCTCAAGGCGCCAGATCGGCTCAGCGGAATACTCGCGAACGCGCAGCAGGTAATCGCAACTATCGAATGCTATGCGAGCTTTGCGGGCTTCTCCTTCGGCTATGGTGAAAGCGGCCACACTGTCGACAACGACCTGAGCGGCGCCGAAATATCCGACGGGGATGTTGACGGGATAGCGAGTATTGTCGGCACCGGCGTCACCCACGCGTCCACCTCCTGCCCAGAAGCGATGAAGCAGGCCCGTGGAGCGGTCATTGTAGGCGAGAATTTCCCAGCTGTTGGGCTGCGGAATTCCAGAGCGACCACGAATTTCAGCCAGCCATTGAACGGAAGCGGGACCATATCGGGCTGAGATAGCACTGATACCCTGACGTGCTGAAACGTTTACTGATTGCGCGTGAGTTGATGTCGTTGTCAGGAACGAGGTCACCAGAGACAGTAGAACGGGAATAAGAAGTTGTCGGGTCATGGGCTTGAAAAAGTTATCCACAGCAGAGAACTTGGCAGCATTCTGCTTTATAAACAATACGATTCCTCGGGGGCGAGTCTTAGCGCGAGGTGTGATTTTATCCACAAAACTTCGAAAGTATGAGGCCGAAAACAGTCATCCAGCGATAGCGCGGGCCTCGCGGGCGTTGGATTCGATTTGCTTCCAGTTGCGATCGCGGACGAGATCGCGCGGGGCGATCCAGCTGCCTCCTACAGCTCCGATTAGTTCATTGTCGAGGTAAGTCGAGAGATTGCCTAGGTTGATTCCGCCAAGAGGAACGAACTTCAGGCCGAGGTGACGATAGGGGGCAGAGATATTCTTAAGGTGGTCAAGGCCGCCAGAAGACTCTGCCGGAAAAAATTTGAGCAGGCGACAGTCTTCTTGAAGAGCCACGTCAATATCTGTAGGAGTCATCACCCCGGGACCGAAAGGTAGGCCGGAAGCTGCAGCATGGCGGATGACTGTGGGATTGACTCCAGGGGAGACTGCGAAGTTAGCATTTGCGGCGAGGACTTCATCGGCTTGGTCGGTGGAAAGAACGGTGCCAATACCGACCATCATTTCGGGAACGGCTTCTTTGATTCGCCTGGCCGCTTTGATTGCCACGGGGGTGCGAAGTGTCAGTTCCATGGCATTGACCCCGCCGGCCAGTAGGGACTCAGCCAAGGGGATGGCGGCTTCAAATTCATCGATAACGATGACGGCGAGCAGTCGAGTGTCGATGAGGTCTTTGCCTGGGCCGTCATCAGGGTTCAAAGTGTTTATCATGATGAGATACGTGATCAGGCAGTGCGTTCGGCTTCACAGGCCGCTTTGATTTTACTAAGACCACTCCGTTATCTATTCACATGAGAAAACTGATTACGCAACTTGTAGTGTTAATGCTAGCAACCGGCCTGATGACTTCGCTGATCGCAGGGGATGAAGAGAAGAAGGCAGCGCCAAAGAGGCAAGTAAATCCAGCTCTCCTGCCGGTTGAGGACGTTGGGGGACTTCCTCGTGTTCTGCTGATCGGAGATTCCATCTCAATCGGATATACCGTGGCCGTGAGGGACCTTTTAAAAGGAAAGGCTAACGTTCACCGACCTTTGACCAATTGCGGCCCGACAACCAAGGGACTGACCGGAATCGAAGAGTGGCTGAACACCGGTGGTGAAGGCAAAAAATGGGATGTGATCCACTTCAACTGGGGTCTCCATGATCTGAAATATATGGGGCCGAATGGAGAAAACTTGGCTGAGCCAGGCCTTGCGGACAGTCATCGACAAGTGCCTCCGAATGACTACTTCGCAAACCTTTCCAAGATTCACGAAATCCTCGCAGCGACCGGGGCGAAGTTAATCTGGCGTAATACGACCCCAGTTCCGAAGGGTGCCAAAGGAAGAGTTGTCGGAGATTCGGCGAGGTACAATGCAGAGGCCGAACGGCTTTTTAGAAAAACCGAAGTCGTTACCCACGATCTCTACACCTTTGCTCTCGAGCGTGCGGCTGAAATCCAGCTCCCGGCTAACGTTCATTACTCACCGGAAGGCTCGAAAATTCTCGCCGAAGAAGTTGTGAGGGTCATCATTGAGGTATTGAAGTGATACGGTTGCGAAATTGGTAGAGCGGGGCAGGTTGGGTCATGTCCGAGGCTCATTCTGAATCACTCGAATTGATCCGGGAATCGGTCGTAAATCCGGAAATTTTTGAAAAATTCGCCATTTTTTTGGGGGGAGCTGAGCTAGTTGACTTTGACCGACTCTTTGAAAACGTCGATCATACGGATTATTCGCTGGGCGATTGGATCGAGGCGATGGTGGCTTTCGACGTGTGGCTGGAAGAGGCTGGCGTCGAAAAGAGGCCATTTTCTGAGATGGCGGGATATATCCATTGTTGCACCCTTGCTGCGCCTCAAACAGTCGGCTCAGCAAGTTTAAAATCCCTTGTTATTCAAGCACTTATGGATTTTGGTTTTGATGCCGGAGCTGATCCTCAATTATAAGAATATTCAGATTTTGCGAAAACACAGTAGAAATCGGTAGGCAATTATAAGCTGTTGTGATAAGTTACCCGTTATGTCAACCACACGTAGAACACGATTCTCACGACGGGTGCCCGATCATGTTACCGACGAATTGGTAACGGTACTGTCCAACAAGCAGACCTTTGGATTCAACGACCTTTTTGAGGTAGTTTATGAAAATTTGAAAGCTCGGAACGCTGTTAGTGGTGGCGAAGAAATGCTTCGCCTCCGGGCTTACGAGAAGTTACAGAATCTCGTAACTCGCGGTCTTGTCGAAAAGAACGGCAAGGAATACCGTGGTTTGGACAACATTCACGAAGCCTCCAGCGCCCACGCGGCTGCTAACGGGTAAGTTATTGTCCAGACTCGTTCTCAAACAGATTGAGGAAAGGCCGATTCTGAAAAGAGTCGGTCTTTTTTTTGAGACATTCTCGTGCAGAAATCGTCTGGACGGGTAGGCCATTTTCACTACATTGCATCTCGAGTCGGCCGTCCGAAGTTTCTAATCATGTTACCTGATTTTATTCCTGTTGTTGTGCAGATCGTGATCGCTACTGCGTTTGCTGTGGCAACGTTAGTTGCCAGCGCACTTCTTGGTAAGCGCGCGCTTCGCAACAGGGTAAAGGACTCCGCCTACGAATGCGGCATGAATCCTGTGGGTGACGGCCAAGCCCGTTTCAGTGTAAAATTCTACCTCGTTGCGATGCTTTTCGTGTTGTTCGACATCGAGGTCGTGTTTCTTTACCCTTGGGCAGTTGTTTTTAGAGAGCAGATCGAAGCCGGTGTCATGGTCTTTTTCTGGTCAATGCTCAGTTTTGTATTGATTCTCTTCGTCGCCTATCTTTACGCCCTCAAAAAGGGCGCGTTGGAGTGGCGTAACTAGAGCGGTTGAAGCGCTTTTCCCATTGCCTCAATTGTTCACTTTGGCTCCTCCAAACGGGTCAAAAATCAGCCGGGCTTGTTTTCATCTTCTCAGTGAGGCGCCTTTCGTTCTAGCTCTTCAATTGACCCGAAGAACGAATTTGGATTTTTCATTTCGGCCGATTTTGAGAGCTAGGCTAAGATCATCATGTTTCGCGAGGATCTCAGTTTTGCCGGGTTCGAGGAAGAGGTAGTCAAGATTCAGACCGAGAAGCATGAGGAATACAACTTTGAGACGGAGCCGGGCAGGGATTTTAAGTATTCTTACTAGCCGACGATTTCATCGAATTGGATCGAAAGGCAACCTTACGATTTTGTAGTGTTGCTTCATGAGTTTGCCCACGAAGTTTAAAATCATTTCTCAGTTGAGGGACTCATTCGGCTTACTCAAGGAATTATCAATTAACTGTGCGGAGTTGAATTCCGGACTAACTCGCGAAAGTAATCGATCCCGATCCCTTCCAGTGAAGGAAGAACGCTTGCTGCTCCGTTAAACTCATAGTGAGCTGTGATTTTGTTAGGAACAATGACACAGGGGATACCGGCAGCGATGGAAGCGGTGAGCCCGTTAAACGAATCTTCCAAAACGATCGATCTGGAAGGATTCACTGCGAGGAATTCGGCTGCTGCGAGAAAGAGATCAGGTGCTGGCTTTGCATTCCTCACATCGTCTAGACATCGAGTGCCAGCAAAGTGATGCATAAGGCCGAGGCGGTTGAGGTGGCTTTCGACCCAACTGCGGGGGGAACTTGAGGCAATGATGCATGGTATTTCAGCTTCGTTGGCTTCGGTGAGTAGGGGGATGATTCCCGGTAACGGGTCAAGTTGATGAGTGCTTTCGAGAGCGTCTCGTTCACGGTTCTCGTCGAGATGGCTCCAGTCGATCACGTTGCCGACGAGAAACTCGAGGTGATGCTTGGGATTGAATTGGCCGAAAGTGCTGCCGACACACTGGGAATAGGTCCGAAGGTCGAGATCATGCCCGTAAGCGAGGAAATCTCTCCGCCAGGCCTCATATACGGGGACCTCGGTGTCCAGAATAAGACCGTCGAAGTCAAAAATAAGCGCTTCGGGCATGGATTATAATTCCTTCCCTTTTTTCTTTTGTAAAAGAGAAGCTTGATCAAGGGCGAGATCAATAAGGCGCTGAGCGATCCGTTTCGGGTTGCCCGTATGAAGTATTCCAATCGAGAGAGGAGGAAAAGTGGTAGGCAGCTTGATTTGCCGGACTCCCTTATCGCTTGGCACACCGGGAATATTGACAGCGACTCCAAATCCGAACCCTTTTGCTACGTAACGTTGGATCAGGTTGAGCTCAGTGATTTCCATGGATGGTTCCCAACGCAGGTTTTTCGCGGTTAGTCCACGCTGGATGAGTTGTGCGACAGGTTCAGTTTTTGGGAGAGAGATCAATGGCTGCAGAATTTCTCCTCCCGATGCCATGGAAACGATGTCCCTGAATGTCGTTATGGGGGAGTCTTCGGGAACAGTGATCACCAGAGGGATATCGAGCAGTTTGATCGACTTGATCCCGGGAGAGAATCTGCGATTAAGGATTGCGATGGCGATGTCTGCTTCCTGCTTCCGTAGGGCATCCTCGACTTCGACATTTGTGAGTTCTCGCAGCGTGAAGCGTAGCGTCGGAACTTCGGCGCGGAGTTTTTGCAAGAGTTCTGGAAAGTGATGGGTCAGGGCAGCTGCAGACGCGGCAAGGCGCAGATGATGATTTTCTTCCCCTCGTATCTGTTCCGTCATTTGATCGAGCCGGGAGAAAAACGGGGCGATGAAATCGTAGAGCTCCTCGCCTGCCTGAGTCAGGGCAAAAGGGCGGCGATGGAAAAGTTTGACTTTAAGGAGCTTTTCAAGCTGGAGGATTTGGCCGCTCACGGCTGGCTGCTGGATGCCGTAAGGCATCTTTCGGACGGCTTCGGAGATGCCTTCAAATTTGGCAACGTAGTAGAAAAGCTCGAGATGATGGACGTTCATACCGAGAGGGAGACAAGTGTTTAAAGTCAACGCAAATGATCAGTGAAGCTGAGAGTGTTGTCCCCGTAAATCCAAAAATGGGGAATCTGGAACTTTAAATGATTTCGTAGGTATCATGAACACCGGTTGACGCAAGGCGGCAACCGAGATTGATTGGCGACTCTATGGCAAAACGAGACCTCTCCTCCAAGCTCTTTGCAGCGGCGCGCGAAGTGATTCCGGGCGGTGTAAATTCTCCGGTGCGCGCGTTTCGCAGTGTTGATGGAGATCCGTTTTTTGTTCAGCGTGCTCGTGGCTGCCGGATCTGGGATGTCGACGGGAATGAAATGATCGATTACGTAGGGACTTGGGGGCCTGCCATTCTTGGGCATGCCCCTTCTGCTGTGATCGATGCAGTGAGCCATGCTGCCAAAGAAGGAGTGAGCTTCGGGATTCCGAATCGGCACGAAGTTGAAATCGCCCACATGATCCGGGACTTCGTTCCCTCAGTCGAGAAGGTTCGCATGGTGAACAGTGGAACTGAGGCGACCATGACTGCGATACGTCTGGCTCGCGGTTATACGGGGCGCGACAAGATTATTAAGTTTGAGGGGTGTTATCACGGCCACGTCGATTCCTTACTTGTGGCAGCCGGCAGCGGAGCGCTCACGCTTGGCACACCGGACAGTGCCGGAGTTCCCGATGACTTCGCTAGCCTTACAATCGCGCTTCCCTACAACCGTCCCGAAGCAGTCGAAGAGATCTTCGAAAAAGAGGGCGAAAATATCGCCGCGATCATCTTGGAGCCATACCCTGCTAATGCTGGTCTAATTTTCCCAAATGAGGGCTACCTTGAGTTTCTCCGCGAGATCACAGAGAAGTATGGAACAATCCTGATCTTCGATGAGGTGATGACAGGTTTTCGCGTCGCGAAGGGAGGCGTTCAGGAATTAGTGGGTATCACTCCCGACCTTACTGCTATGGGTAAAGTGATTGGTGGTGGGCTTCCTGTCGGTGCCTTTGGTGGCAAAGCTGAAATCATGGATCACCTCGCGCCCGACGGTCCGGTTTATCAAGCTGGCACGTTGTCAGGAAATCCACTGGCCATGACAGCGGGGATAACACAGCTCAAAGAACTGGATCGCCTCAATGGATGGCAACGCCTTGAGGAGATCGGACAGCAGTTTGAAGATGGTGTTCGCGAAGCGCTCAATGAGATTGGTCGAGACCTGACATTCAATCGAGTCGGTTCCATGTTCTGTCTTTTTTTTACCGAAGGTAAGATCGAGAACGTCGACGATGTGAAGAATGCTGACTTCGATGCCTTCCGTAAATTCTTCTGGTCAGCGCTCGAGAAGGGGGTCTACTTTGCTCCATCCCAATACGAAGCCGGATTTATTTCACTGGCTCACGCTGCGGATGATATGGCCAAGACGGCCGAAGTGACAAGAAAAGCGTTGAAAGAGATATATAGCTGAAGCGGCTTGAATGCGTTTCTTTGGCGACGAAATTGCCAACTGCCCGTGACTCATTGATAGTTGCGGAAAATTCACAACCACGACAATTTCAACCACCGAGGGCAAGCCTGACATGACTGACGATGATAAGCCGCTGGAGTTTTCCGCGAAGGACTTGATGCCCGATTGGGCTCAAGAGAGTAAATCGGCTCCGCGGGAACGCCGTAAGGTCCCCCAGGAGGATCGCAGTAATCGTGGAGGAAAGGGCCGCGGTGATCGACGTCGTCATGAAGATCAGGGTAGCGGTCGCGACCGCAGAGTCGGGGGCGGCTATGGAAACCGTGATGACCGCGGAGGAAGTCCGCGTGGAGGAAGGGGCGACCGAAATGGCGGTGGCCGTGGAAGTGACCAATACGGTGGCGGTTCGCGAGGAAGGGGAGATCGTCGAGGAGGTAATCAACGCAGCCGTCCTCCCGAAGAGACTCCGTTCAAAGGGGTAAATGCTTCCATCGAGCCAACTAAGGCTGCCGTGGTCGGACTGACTAAGTTGATTCGGCAGTCGTTGCGCGCTTATCCATTGGCTGATCTCGCCAAGGTGATTTTGAGGGAGCGCGATCGTTACCAGGTTCGCTTTCGAAGCGAGGAGGGAGGACCGTATCTTTATTCTTGCGAGACAGATGGATCACTATGGGTCTCTAGGGATGAGGCGGTGAGTCACCTGCTCAATAGCAAGGCGATTGAGTCATTTTATGAAGTTGATATCGTTGAGATGGAGGCACCCGCGGGGAATTTTAGCGTGGTAGCGGTATGTGGCATGAGCGGGAAGGTCCTCGGGCCTCCGAATCATCATGAATACCAAGCCAGCGTGGCTCGGCTTCACGCAGAACGTTTCTCCCACATGCCGATCGAACGGTTCAAATCCCGCATCACAATGGAAAGCGGGGAGGAAGTGATTGAGAAGTGGAAGGAACAATTCAGTCGCACAAAGCACTATCGAGTAAAATCAGGGGAACCAGAGACGTTTGACGAAGAAGTCTCCAATGATCAAGGCGAGTCTCGTAGTGAGGAAGATGCTGAGGTTGCGGTAGAGGTTGCGACGGGGGTTGAAAATACAGTCCTTGAAGAAGCACCGGCAGCTGAAGAGGCCAAAACTACGGCTGAGAAAGATGGCCTACTACCCGTTGATGAAAATGTCGCAACAGAGAATGAGCCTGATGCAGAGGAAGCCCCTTCGGAGGAAGCCCCTTCGGAGGAAGC
>PBSY01000055.1 GCA_002726915.1 Verrucomicrobiales bacterium
CTGATCGGGCTCCGCCTTGGTCCAGTCTTTGCCATGATAGACCTCGCTCTTTGGAATGAAGTTGTAATCCGTCTTGCCGTGATTGGTCACATAGTAGCCGGCGCCGCGAAACAGTTCGGGGACCAGTTTGACGGGAAGTCTGTAGCTGTCTTGATAGGCTTCGCTGGTGCTGCCTTTTCCAGAGGAGGTCTGGCTGCGATGGTTGTGAGCACCTAACGTCATTTGGTACATCCCACTGACCATGGCGGAGCGACTCGAGGAACAAACAGGTGCGGTGACAAATGCGCTTTCAAACCGGATCCCGTCAGCCGCCATTTGGTCAAGGGTTGGGGTTTCGATGGCCGTTTCTCCGTAGCAACCGATGTGAGGAGACGCGTCCTCGATCACGATCCAGACAATGTTGAGCGGCTGTGCTATCACCGATGTCGTCACGAACAGTGAGAGCAGGCAGAGAAGATTGCGCATGAGGGAGGGGTGAGGTGGATACACAAGTTCCGCCTATTGGAGGGACTCAATTAGCTATCAGAACTTCGAGCTGTTGGCCGTAATCGACATAACTGGTGTAGCACTGGTCCCAGTCGACTTCTTCGCCTTCCTTAATGTGGAAGACGGTGGCGACGTGAGGCTCGATGGCGACCCAGCCGTCATAACCACGATCATAGGCATCAGTCAGGATGTCCTTGACGCGAGCGAGGCCTTCGCCGGGCATATTGTAAACAGGCTCGACACCGTCGGCGGTGGGATTCTGGCAGTCCTTCACGTGGATGTGCACGACGTGATCGCGAACTTTCTCCCAGAACTCGAACGGATCCTGCCAGGGGAAGGTCCCTTCGTCGTTGGCCTTGGAACGGTCGCGCTGGAAAACAGGGTTGCCGGTGTCGAAGACGAGCTTGAGGCCGGGCACTTCTTCAATGAGGCGCAGGGTGTGGTCCGCGGAAAAGCCTCCCCAGTTCATGCAGTTCTCATGGATGGCGGTGAGACCGGCATCATCGAAACGTTTCACGATTTCGCGAAGGCGATGGAAGCGTTCTTCCTCCTGCTGATCTTCGCCCCAGGGTTGCTGAGCGTAGGACATGACGCGCACGTAAGGCGTCTTGAGACGGAGCATGCGGGGGATAGCGCGCTCCACTTCGGCAAGCGTGATATCAAAATCGCTCTCGATCGTTTTGCCCCAGTTGGCAATGAGCGATCCGAACTCGGGGATATGAATGCCGGCTTCGTCGAGGCGGTCGGCGACCCGATCAAATTCCTCCTGTGGCAGTTCGTGAATATTGTAGTCGCCGATCATCCGGGCGGAGATGGCGGACCAACCGAGTTCTTGTGTGGCTTTGATCTGCTTTTCCAGATCGCGTGAGGCTTCGTCTGCGAATCCTGTGAGTTTCATGCGTGGTTTGGGTGTCAGTGGTTATTCCCCGAAAAACTGGTGAAGGTTTTTCCGGCTCGTCCGGGCGATGTGCTCGGGGCTGGGATCGTATTTGAAGACCTCGACGGAAACCCAGCCGTCGTATCCGGTTTCGCGAACCGCTTCGACGATGGGGCCGTATTCGACGTCGCCCATGCCAGGCCCGTAGAGGTTGGGATCATTGGCGTGGAAGTGGGCGGTCCACTCTTTGGACTGGCGAATGACGTCACCGATAAGGCTGGGTTCATCGCTCATCGCTTTCACGTCGAGGTGAAGGCGGCAGGCCGGATGATCGACGGCCTGGCAGAGGCGGATGGTCTCCTCGGCAGTGTTGAGAAAGTTGGTTTCGGTGCGACCGAGGGGCTCCATAGCGATGGTCACTCCGAGCTCGTCGCAGTGTTCGGCGGCGGGGCGGAGGACTTCAATGGCGCGGGCGAAGGCCTCATCGTAATCCCAACCGTCTTCCAGGCTGCGTTGTTGAGGACTGCCCCACACCATGATCTTGCCGCCGAGAGCGTGGCAGAGGTCGGCCAGGCAACGCGCGTAGTCGATCGTGGCCTGTTGAATCGAGGCATCGGGAGCGGTGAGGTGATAGCCTTCCGTTTTGGCAAGCAGCCAGTGAAGCCCAACGACTTCCAGACCGGCGTCGCGCACCTGGTCGCCAAGTCCGCTGGCTTCAGTCGCGCTGATCGTCGAAATGTCATCAGCAAGGGTAAAGGGTGCAATTTCGAAACCGGTATATCCAATTTCAGCACTGAGCTTCGCCGCTTCGGCCAGCGGAGCATCTCCAAACATTTCGTTACAGATCGCGTATTTCATCCAGACTCGATTGGGGGAGTCTAAGCTAAGAAGAAACTCATCTCGCGCACAATGAACAATTTATGCAAAAAGTTACCTGCTTGCGCAGCGTGCGAATGGTGAAGTGAGCTTAAGCTACGCCTGCATTCCCCTCAGCCAGGAGAGCCTTTCTCGGCAACGCCAAAGTAATCAAAACGGCTGCGAGTACAAAGGCGGCACTGGTCCAGAGGCAGCCCTCGAGGCCGGCCTTCAAATACATCACCCCGGACAAGAGCGTCCCGATAAGTCGCCCGGCGGCGTTGGCCATGTAGTAGAAACCAACATTCAAGGCCACCTTGTCCGAGTCGGAGTAGGCGAGGATGAGATAGGAGTGAACCGCGGAGTTCACGGCAAAGATGAGGCCGAAGATTGCCAGTCCTCCGAGCACGGCGATTTTGGGGTAAAAATCAAACTGCACTGCGGCAGCGATCGCGGCGGAGATGACGACCAGAGCGATGCCCCAGACAAGCGCAGCGCGAGCTCCCGTTTCCACGACACCATGTGTTCTCTTGCTGACCATGGCGGGAGCGGACGCCTGGACGATACCGTAGCCGATCACCCATAGGGCCATGAAGCCACCGGTTTCCCAGAAACTCCATTCGAGTATTTCAGTCAGGAAGATGGGAAGACCTACCACGAACCAAACATCCCGCGAACCGAAGAGAAAGAAGCGGGCGGCGGAGAGGTAGTTGATCTCGCGGTTCTTGGAGAACAGCTTGGACATCTTCACCTTTTCCTTCGATTTGCCGATGTCGCCCTTGAGGTAAATTAGGCAGACCAGGAGGATGACGAGCAGGCCGCCTGCCATCGCCCAGAGAGCGGTGGAAAAGCCGAGCCATGAGAGGAGAACAGCGCCCAGGAAGAACCCAACCCCCTTCAGTGCGTTCTTTGAACCTGTCAGAATGGCCACCAGTTTGAAGAGCAGGCGCTCCGATTTCGAAGCGTCGTCTCCGGCCGGAACCAGCAGTTTGACGGCGCTCTTCGAACTCATCTTGGTGAGGTCCTTGGCAACTCCCGAGAGCGCTTGCGAGGCCATGACGTAGCCGACCGAGAGGGCGACCGCCCATGCCGGATTGAGAAAGGACAGCATCACCAGCGAGACTACCTGTATGCTGAGACCGGCGAAGAGAGTGGCTTTGAGTCCGACGCGTGAACCAATCCAGCCTCCGAAGAGATTGGTGAGTATGCCGCAGAACTCATAGAGCAGGAAGAGAAAGGCCAGCTGAACCGGCGAATACCCAAGCTCGTGAAAGTGCAGTAGCACCAACATGCGAATGGCACCGTCGGTGATCGTAAATCCCCAGTAGGCGGCAGTGACGAGACCGTATTCGCGAACGTTCATTTTAGGAGAGGCACAAGCCAAAGAGCAAAAGGCAGAATTGGATCGTCTAAAGCGTTTTGGCGACTTTCTGGACGAGCTCCATCATGCGGTTGGCATAGCCCCACTCATTGTCATACCAGACAAGTAGCTTCAATTGAGTGCCGTCGACGACCATAGTGGACGGACCGTCGACAATGCCGGAGCGCGGATCGTTGGTGTAATCTGCTGAAACCAGCGGACGGTCTTCGTAGCCGAGAATGCCGGAGAGGGAACCTTCGGAGGCTTCCTTGAGAAGTTGGTTCACCTCTTCGGGCGTCGTTTCCCGGCTTACCTCGAAGACGCAGTCAGTCAAAGAGGCGTTGAGAAGAGGAACGCGGACAGCAACTCCGTTCAGCTTACCTTTTAGGTCCGGATAAATCATGGTGATGGCCGTGGCTGATCCGGTTGAAGTGGGAATGAGGGAGTTGAGTGCTGACCGGGCCCGTCGCGGATCTTTGTGAGGGGCGTCGACGACGACCTGGGTGTTAGTCACGTCGTGGATGGTGGTGATCGCCCCGTGGACAATTCCGAGTTGCTCGTGAATCACCTTAACGACCGGGGCAATGCAGTTGGTGGTACAGGAAGCGGCGGTGATGAGGTCGTGCTCGGCCGGATCGTAGAGGTCATCGTTACAGCCCATCACGATATTGAGGGCTTCCTCTTTCACGGGAGCTGCGACGACCACTTTTTTTGCGCCGTTGTCGAAGTGAGGTTGGATCGATTCAGGGGTGCGGAATGCTCCGGAACTTTCTACGACGATATCGACGCCATAATCCGACCACGGGATGTCGGCAGGATTTGCGTGAGCGGTGAAGCTCACTTTCTCACCATTGATGGAAAAGTAGTCTTCACCCGATTCGATTTGCTTGTCCCAGCGTCCGTGAACGGTATCGAATTCGGCGAGATGGCCGGCGAGTTCAGCTCCGCCTTTGAGCTCGTTGACGTGGACAATGTCGATGTCTTCCGAGTCCCAGGCTGCCCGCAAACCGAGGCGCCCGATACGGCCGAAGCCGTTGATTCCAATTTTTATGCTCATGGGTTTCAAAAATTTGTTCTGAAACGGTTAGCCGGCGGCACAGTCGCTCTCGTCGTAGGTTTTGGTGAGACAGAGTTCCGGTTTGCCCTGGCAGCAGTCCTCCATGAGGAAGCTCATCAACTGATTCATGCGCTTCGGCTGAAGGCGGTAGGTGATGGATCGGCCCTCCTTTTCTGAGTCAATCAGGCCCGCGTTGACGAGTTCCTTGAGATGAAAGGACAGGGTGGGTTTGGGTATGCCGAGTTTCTTTGAAATATCGCCGGCACAAAGTCCGTCTTCGCCTTGTTTGACGAGCAAGCGAAAAATCTTGAGTCGGGCGGGCTGGGCAAGAGACCCCAACACGGTGACGGCGTTATTTAATTTCATAATTTTGGAACTATAAAACGATACTCTGAAAAAAACAACCCGAGTTTGGTTGAGTGCGTTCAACATTTTCGACACAGAAGGGAACCGACCCGGGGCGGCAGTGACTGATTTTCGCAGGGAATTGCGTTATTGTGGAGTTACGCCAAAATCGCCAGCTTTACTTCATCAACTCATGAAGCCCATTCTCTGTCTGCTGCTCATTCTCTTTGCCTGGCCGTCTCTTCTCATTGCTGAAACTACGGAGGATCGACCGCCGAACCTTATTCTCATCTTTGCTGACGATGTGGGACGTGAAGTGTTGGGCTGTTACGGGGGTGAATCGTATGAGACGCCCAACCTCGATCAGTTGAGGGCGGACGGAATGAAGTTGGAGCATTTCTATTCATCCCCGGTGTGTCATCCTTCGCGAGTCACCCTGATGAGCGGTCGTTACCCGGTGAATATGGGCAACCCTAAATGGGGCTACTACCCAACTGATAAAGCATCGGAACGCGACACACTCGCGAATGAATTGAAGCGTGCCGGATATGCTACCGCAGCGGCTGGTAAGTGGCATCTCGCCATGTTCAAGGAGGACCTCGATCACCCTCAGCGCCTTGGCTTTGACGAATCAATTTTCTTTGGTTGGCATGAGGGGCCGCGATTCCACGATCCCTACCTTTACAAGAATGGACAGCGCCCGGATCCCGAGACCAAAGGACAGTATGGGCCAGAGCTCTATGTGAAGTTTCTCGAGAGCTTCATGGAGCGCCACCGGGAGGAGCCATTTTTTGTCTATTACCCAATGGCGCTTTGTCACGCTGTGTCTAATGACTTGGATCCCCATCCGCCCCACGGACCAAAAGATCGATACATGACTTATGCGGAAATGGTTGCAGACATGGATTTGAGGGTGGGACAAGTTCGAGAGGCGATTGAAAAACTCGGATTGACCGATCAGACCCTCGTGATGTTCACGACTGACAATGGCACCACCCCGTTCAACTTTACTCATCATCAGGGGCGAAAACTTTTCAAGGAACCGGTAATTTCCCGCATCAGTGGAATAGATCTCGTCGGTGAGAAGGGAAGATACACGGATTGGGGGATGAGGGTTCCGGCGTTGGTCTCGTGGCCGGGTCATATTGAGCCAGGGTCGAGCAGTGAAGCCCTTATAGATCTCGCCGATCTACTTCCCACATTCGTTGAGGTGGCCGGTGGCGAAGCGCCTGCTTTCACAATGGATGGGAAAAGTTTCGCTCCTCTTCTGCGGGGAGAAGAGCACGAGTCGCGGGAATGGATCTATGGCGAAGGGCGTCGTAAGCAAGGTGTGCGCACGAGGGGTTGGAAATTGATTTCCAGCGGTCAGTTGTTCAACATGGTTACTGACCCAAAGGAGAAGAACCCAATTTTTAAGAATAAAGACACCAAGGCATCTGCTGCCGCGCGTCTCGAACTTGAACTAATTCTTTCGAATGTCGCCAGAAGGTAAGGGTGAAGCGCAATTCCGTCTGATGACAATGTTTTTTCGGGGTTGTTATGTTCGATTACTTCTTTGAATTACAATTCTCATCATAATCCATGAAACGAAGCCTTTTAATTTTACTGATTTCGGTGGCGGCGGCGCCTCTCTTTGCCAACGAACTCAAAGGGAGCCGCCCTAATATAATTTTTGTTATGCCTGACGACCAGGGTATGGGTGACCTAAGTGTCCTTGGAAACGATGTGCTGCGCACTCCAAATCTTGACAGATTTTACGAGATGTCGACGCGCTTTACCGAGTTTCATGTCAGTCCGACCTGTGCGCCGACACGAGCAGCTTTGCTGAGTGGTCGCCACGAATTTCGCAACGGGGTAACACACACAATCAAAGAACGCGAACGGATGGCGCTCTCGACAACTACGTTCGCGGAAGTGTTGGCAGGATCTGGCTATCGCACCGGCATTTTTGGTAAGTGGCATCTTGGGGATGAAGATAAGTATCAGCCCTACAATCGTGGTTTCAGCGACGTGTTCATTCATGGTGCAGGTGGTATTGGACAAAAGTTTCCCGGTAGCTGTGCTGACTTCCCGCCTAATCAGAACAAGGAAGGTAGGTATTTTGATAACGTCATTCTTGAGAACGACACCATCGTGAAGACGAAGGGTTTCTGCACGGACGTTTTCTTCGAAGCTGCTCTAGGATTCATCAAGGAGAACCATGAGTCGGGCACCCCTTATTTTGCGTTCATAACCCCCAATGCACCTCATGGGCCTATGATTGCACCAGAAAACTACAAGAAACGCTTCCTTGATGATGGCTGGGATGAAAACACGGCCGGTCGTTATGGTATGATCGAAAATATCGACGACAATTTTGGACTTCTCATGGAGAAACTTGATGAGTGGGATGCGTGGGAGAACACCCTTGTGATTTTCACGACGGACAATGGTCAGGCTGGAAAGGGTGCTAAGAAGGACGGTGAGAAAGTTTTTTTACATACGGCTGGATTTAAGAGCGGTAAGGGATCAGTCCATGAGGGTGGCTCTCATGTCCCTTCGTTCTGGCGTTGGAAAGGAGTGTTGGATGAGGGCGCTGATATCAAGGCTCTGACCGCCCATATTGATATTTACGAAACTTTCTGTGACCTGGCCGGCGCTGAGATCCCTGATGGCATCCAGCAGATTGACGGACGTACGATGCTACCACTTTTGGAAGATACGGAAGCCGATTGGGCAGACCGTCACTTGTTTTTTCATCAGGGTCGCTGGGAGAAAGAAGAGGATCCTAATCTTTCCCAACACAAAAACTACGCAGTGCGGAACACTCGTTGGCGCCTTGTTAATCACGTTGAGCTCTACGAAATCTCGAACGATCCCTATGAGTCGACCAACGTAGCGGATCAGTATCCCGAAGTCGTCGCCGAGCTTCGAAAGGTTTATGATCAGTGGTGGAAGGAAACAGTGCCCCTGATGGTTAATGAAGACGCCCCTTTTGCTGAAAAGCATCCTCAGGGAGCCCGCTATGAGAAACAATTGGCAGAGAAGGGTATCCCGGATTGGGAAACCCCTGAACTCTAGTCTATACCAGAAACTAAGTATGAAATTATCTCGTCTTGTTTTCCTTTTTTTTGCGCTTTCTGCTGGAGTTGTTTTTTCATCGGCTCGGGCGGATACCGATAAACCCAATTTCGTCATCATTATGTGCGACGACCTCGGTTGGGGGGATGTGGGGTTTAATGGTGGCACCCATATTCGCACGCCTTACCTCGACGAAATGGCGGCGAATGGCTTGAAGCTGACCCGCTTCTACGCTCAGGCGCCAGTGTGTTCACCGACGAGGGCGTCAGTGGTGACCGGTCGGCATCATGATAGAACCGGAATTTACACAGCGAACCAAGGTCACCTGCGCGATGAGGAATACACTCTTTACGAAGCACTCAAGTCCAAGGGTTATGCAACAGGCCACTTTGGGAAGTGGCATATGGGAACCCTGACAACGACTGTGAAAGAGGGGAACCGCGGTGGACCAGGCGGCAAGGGAAACTTTTCGCCGCCTTGGAGTCATGAAGTCGATACGACATTTGCGACTGAAGCGAAGACACCGACTTACGATGCGATGTGGAAACCGGTCGGGGGAGACGCTAAGTCCTTCACCAACGCTTCGCGTCAGGGATGGAATTTTATTCCCGCGAAGGACCAGAAGGAGTCTTACGGAACTCACTACTGGACCGGCCAAGACGAGATGGTGGATCCGAAGTCGGATGAGTTGTTGGGCGATGACTCCAAGCTTATCATGGATCGCGCGCTCGAGTTTATCAGTGAAAATCAGGAGAATCCCTTTCTTGCCATTGTCTGGTTTCACGCGCCGCACCTTCCCGTAGTGGCGAGTGAAGAGGATGCGAATTCCTACGAAGACGGTAAGAACTCTGACTTTCAGAAGAATTACAACGGTTGCGTCACCGCACTCGACCGGGCTGTGGGAAATCTGCGAACTCAGTTGCGCGAGCAGGGGATTGCGGAGAATACAGTGATCACCTTTTGTTCCGACAATGGACCGGAAGGAAAGGATGGTGATCCCGGACTGCAAGGCCAGTTTCGTGGCCGCAAGCGCAGCCTCTATGAAGGTGGTGTGCGAGTGCCGAGCCTCATCGAGTGGCCAGCGAAGATCGAGCCAGGTTCTATCAGTGGCATGGCGACTTGTACGGTGGATTATTTTCCTACCATCCTTGAGATTGTCGGTGCCGAGATGCCAGATGACCGTCCCCTTGATGGCGTCAGCTTAATGCCTCTGATTCATGGTGAAATGAAGAAACGCCCGATGCCGCTGGGCTTTTATATAAAGGGGCAGGCTGCTTGGCACGACGGAATGATGAAGGCCTACCGAAAAGGGGGTGGAGGAGATTGGGAACTCTATGACCTGTCTTCTGATCCGGAAGAAACTACGGACTTGTCCGCGAAGAATCCTGAACGTCTCCAGAGTATGGTAGAGGCGTGGACTTACTGGAAAGCCTCGGTCGACGCTAGTGATAGCGGTGCGGATTATTGAGAGTGTTGCGTTTTTGCTAAGAACGCGGTGGCTACTCTGTTTTGCAGGTAGTAAGAGTGTCGCATGACGCCAAAGTCCTTATTGCTTATCTTTGTCTTCGTGGTGTCGCTTGCAGACCTGAGTTCGGCAGGCGAACGTCCTAATATCGTCCTCATTATAGGTGATGATATCGGCTTCGCTGATATCGGTTGTTTCGGAGCAGAAATCGAAACGCCGAATCTTGATAAGCTTGCGGCCAATGGGATGCGCTTCTCGCAGGGCTACAACATGGCGAAGTGTAATCCGACCCGATCGTCGATGTTGACGGGAACATTACTTGGTGGGCCGGAGTGCCAGTCCATGGGAGGCCTACTCCGCGATGCGGGCTACACCACGCTCTACTCCGGAAAGGAGCACTTTGATTCTTGGGTGCCGCTGGAGCGACTCACGGCGATGAACAGTTTCGACAAGTCGTTCTGCCACTACGGGGGCTGTGGAAATTTTTTCTCCTACGAGCCGGTTGAGATTTACCTAAATAATAAGTTACTCACCCAGAAGGAAATCGAAGCGGGAACGTCTAAGCCTTATTATAAAACCAACGCATACACCGATGCAGCCCTCGGTTTTCTCAAGGAAATTAAGGACGAGGGGAATCCCTTTTTTCTCTATCTGCCATACGAGTCGGCTCACTATCCTCTTCAGGCTTTACCGGAAGACTATGAGAAGTTTGAGAAGCTTTACGACGTTGGTTGGGACGTGATTCGAGAGAATCGTTTTAAAAAGCAAAAGGAGATGGGCCTCATTGCAGAGAGTGTGGTCATGCCTCCTTTGGTCGGCGTGAGGGGGGACGTATACCAACCTTGGGAGGAAGTCAGCGAAGAGGACAAAAAAAGACGTATCGAGGAAGCGGTCGGGTTCGCCGCGATGGTGCACTGCCTCGATCGCAACATCGGTCGCATCGTTGACGAGATCGAAGCGCAAGGGGAACTCGACAATACACTGATCCTTTTCCTCTCTGACAACGGTGGTTGCGGTATTCCCGGGAAAACCAAGAACTGGCTTCACCCGACTGATCCGAAATCGTGGCGCAGCCCCCACGCGGTCTGGGGTATGGTCAGCGGGACGCCGTTTCGTCGTTTCAAGCAAGCCGGTCACGAGGGCGGGGCCCGTACCCACCTACTGGCTCACTGGCCGGCCATGATCAAACCGAATCAGATCTGTCATGAGATTGCGCATCTGGTAGACTTCATGCCGACTTTTCTCGAGATTGCTGAAGCGGAATATCCAAAGACTCAAGATAGCAAGTCAACTCCAGAACTTGATGGCTTGAGCTTGGTGCCTCTCTTTGAGGGCAAGAAGCGTCCCGAACATGAGATACTCATCACTGGTTGGACCGAGAACAAGCGGGCCATTCGTCAGGGCGATTGGAAGCTGGTGAAAGAAGATAAGGACTGGAAACTATTTAATATGGCCAACGACCCCACTGAGTTGAATGACCTCGCTAAGCAAATGCCTGAAAAAGTGGAGAGTTTGCATAAGGCTTATGCCGACTGGCGGAACGCTCGTCCCTATCTGCCGGAAAAGCAGAAGACGCAGCCCCCATACGTGGGGAGTGACGGGGTGTGACGCATCTCTCCAAATTCGTTGGCAAAAGAACCTAGAACAAGGAATGAGTGATTAGTAGACTTTCGTTCGTATGAATCCTGGAAAATCCTTTTTGACATTCGTAGTCTTAGGTCTCGCCCTGGGCTCTGCAACAGTTTCGTCTGCTAGCGAGCGTCCTAATGTCGTTATTCTCTACATTGATGATATGGGCTATGCCGATCCGTCCTGTTTCGGCAATCCGGCGATCAAGACACCGAACATTGACCGACTTGCGGATGAAGGGCTCAAGCTCACTAACTACTACACTAACTCGCCGATCTGCTCGCCATCACGAGTGGCCTTGAATACCGGCCAGGCTCCGGGGCGTCACCAGGTTTGGGGGCACTTTGCCGCCAAGAAGCAGAATAAAGAGCGCAACATGGTCGACTTTCTCGACCCTGATGTTGAGACCATGGCAAAGGCTTTCGAGGCAAACGGTTATGCAACAGCTCATTTCGGAAAGTGGCATATGGGTGGTGGTCGCGATGTGATCGCTCCCTTGCCTCAGGAATATGGATTCGAGGAGTCACTGGTCTCTTTTGAGGGACTGGGAGATCGTGTGCTCTGGGATACTAAGGGATTGAACGGCGCTAGCGCCAAGCTGGGAAACGGAGATATTCGCTTGATTGAAAAGCATGAAACAACCGGGATTTACGTGGATTGTGCCATCGACTTCATTGGTCGAAATAAGGAAAAGCCTTTTTATTTGCATTTGTTTCCCAACGATGTGCACGACGCACATGTCGCCACCGAAGAAAACCTGAAGAAATACGAAGCTTACCAGAAGGATAAGTATCTTCAGGCGTTTCTTGCCGTGCTGGACAATATGGATATCCAGATTGGGCGCTTACTGGACGCACTTGATGAGCATGATCTCACGGAGAATACGATCGTGATCTTCACGAGTGATAACGGTCCCACGGATTGGCCGAGATACTACAAAGAGGGCTTTGAGCCGCCCGGCTACACAGGTCCTTATTACGGTCGGAAGTGGTGCCTTTACGAGGGTGGGATTCGCATGCCGTTTATCATTCGCTGGCCTGCTCAGATTGAAGGAGGCCAGACTGATGATTTATCGGTGGTAGCCGCTGTGGATTTGTTTCCGTCACTGATGGCTATGTCCGGCACAACTCCACCTTTGGGATGGAACTTCGACGGTGAGGATATGAGCGACGCGCTAACAGGTGAGTGGCAGGAAAGATCATCTCCCGTTTTCTGGGAATACGGCGGAAATCCCGGCATCCTTCGGCCCGGCAATCCTGATTTTGAGAGCCCCACCAATGCGATTCGGGACGGAGACTGGAAGTTACTGACCAATGATGACGGTAGTGGCACTCAATTGTTTAATTTGGCAAAAGATCCTGGCGAATCGAAGGATCTTACGGCAGCTCATCCAGAACGAGTTAGAGAGATGAAAAAAGTTCTCTTAAACTGGCGTGCGTCGCTCTAATTGTGTGGTCTCGCTGAAGGGCACTTGCATTCGCAATGAGTTGATGGAGGTCATCAAATCATTTGGAAAAGATCTTCGCGAAAAAATCAGAAATTAGGCCATTTTTATGGGCGAGGTAACTTAGTTTGTATGAAATGCATTCCCACGGCCGGCGATTATCTAGGAAGATGTTATTGGTATCGTGGCAAATGGATCGCCCATTCCGGCATTGTCTCCACAGAAGTCGATGACGGCGCGGGGCATTATTAATGGGTTGGAAGTTATGTTTTTGCCCGGGCGTATGGGAGTATTTATGATCCGTTCATTGCTAGGTTTATTCTGCTGTTCTAGTATTGTCGCTGCAGCTGATCCGCTGCCTAACATCGTCCTCATGATGGCGGATGATATGGGTATTGGCGATACGAGCGCTTACCTTGGTAAGTCTCTCTCCGAGAGAAGCGCGCCTATCAAACTGACCCAGGTGACACCAAATTTGGAAGCCTTCGCAAAGCGCTCGATGATCTTCATGGATGCCCATGCCGGGGGATCGATGTGTTCGACCTCCCGCTATTCCCTGATGACGGGGCGGTTTGGCCACCGTCCCTACCTTAAACGCCAGGGCTGGCTGCCACATGGGCCTAACCTGCCCATGATTCAACCGGAGTTGGTCACCCTGCCGGAGATGCTGCAGGCAAACGGCTACGAAACCGCATGCGTTGGGAAGTATCACGTGGGGATGGCGTTCGACAACGGGAAAGGGCAGCCGGCACGGGATTATTATCATCAGGATGTCGACTTCACCAAACCGCTTCTCGATGGCCCCACTCACCAGGGTTTTGATGAATTCCTTGGCGTTCCCGGAAACATCGAGGATGCGCTCGATACCGAGCCACGAATTCTGATTCGAGATGACCGCTGGGAGTTGACCGATCGCAAGCAGATGGTCATGGGTGGATGGAACAGGCATGCTGGAAAAGTGCTCGCTGATCCTTCCTGGGACCTGACCCACATCGGCGAAACTTACTTGAGTGAGGTAGAGGTGATCTTGGAGCGCAAGGCCTCGAGCAAGGCGCCGTTTTTTCTCTACTATGTTCCCAACGCCAACCATCAGAACCTCGGAGAAGAAGGACACTATTACATTCCGGAAACTTTTCAGGGACAACCGGTTAAGGGAGCTGCTCGGTTGAGCGATGGCAGTCCTGCGGGGGAGCGCGGCGATATGGTGCTCGAGAACGATCTGGCTTTTGGGAGAGTCGTGAAATTATTGGAGAGTCTCGACGACCCGCGTAATCCGGGCCACAAGTTGATCGACAACACCATTGTTATCTTTACAAGCGACAACGGTCCCAACGAAGGCGAGAAGGTGGCGGTTAACTATCAATCCGGCGGCTTGCTGGGCAAAAAGGCGAGCATCACCGAAGGTGGTCTGCGAATTCCGTTTCTGCTCTACTGGAAGGGTCGCTTTGAGGGGGGGGAGATCAACCGCACCCACTTCGCCCTGACCGATCTCTTTGCCACCTTTGCCCATATACTGGATCATCCTCTGACAGAAAACGATGCTCGTGACAGTTACAATGTCTGGGATCACTGGACTGGTGAAGCGGAAGGAGACGATCTCCGGCCACGACTCAAGTTTTGCCATCTTGGCAAGCCTTACAGCAATGATGCAATGTCATTGCGAGAGGGAGCTCACAAGATCATTATCAATGGCGGGCTGGGTGAACCGGCCATTGGCAAGGGCGCGGCGGGGGCTGTCACCGTCGAGAAGTATCATCGACTTGATTTTGATGTGACTGAATCCGAAGACTTTCGCAATCCAGAGAACGAGGCCCGGGTCAGGGAGTTAGCCGAGGAGGCGCTAAGACTGCGCAATGTAGGGCACGCCCGCTATTTGGGTGCTGCTGGAAATAGAGTGCTGCTTCAGGATGATGGCTGGCACAATCTTCGCAACGACCTAAACGGTGAAGTTGGATTTGAATTTCAAGTTCGGGAATCTCTTGGTGTCACTCAACTCGGGATGTGGGATGATCATGCTAACGACTCGCCGATCCGAGAAGCGGATGAAGCACCGACTGACTGGGTCACCGAGCGTCCCAGCTTCGTCGGAGCCAATGGGCGCGGACTGGCTGCCAGCCATGCAGTTAGGTTGGCCCAAGAGGGCCAGGTAATCGCAGAGGTGGTCATTACGCCGGAGGCGCCGGGCGAGTTGCTCGGCGAGTTTCGTTATGTTTCTCTCGAGGGTGCAATAAAACTGCAGCCGGGCAAGATTTACCGGCTCACGATGACCACTGCAAACCGGGACGGTGATCATATTCACGATCCTGCCAGTTACGACGGACTCTCGCCCGTGACGCATCCCTTGGTTGAGATAGTGCGCAGTGTGTTTCTCGAGGAAGGTAGGGAAGTGCCGATTCCGACCTGGTTTGAAGCTTCGCCGGACTACTGGCGCCATCGTCTGCCGGTGGGGCCAACCTTAAAATTTTCTAACTGACAGAATTACGGCGCAATTCGGTCATTATGCGCGGTTGATTCTGCGGGAGAAATCAGGGTTCCTGAGGACATTCATGAAAAAGCCTTTTATTGTCTCAATTGCCATCTTTTGTTGGATCAGCGCACCTCTTGCGGCGAATGCGAAAGACCGACCAAATATCGTCTGGATCTTTGCCGAAGATACTTCCCCCTGGATGGGATGTTATGGTTACGAGGCGAACCAAACAGCGACCCCGAATATAGATTCCATCGCCATTGCAGGAGTTCAGTTCAATCGCGCCTACGTTCCCGCGCCGGTTTGTTCCGCCTGCCGTTCTGCCATGATGGGGGGTAGCAACCAGATTCGATTCGGAGCGCATGAGCATCGTTCTTCCCGCGCTCCGGATGCCCAGCTTCACCTGCCTGAGGGAGTGAAGCTACTTCCCCAGATCATGATGCAGAATGGTTATGCGACCTACAATCATGGCAAGACGGACTACAACTTTGTGTGGGATGAGAAGGCGACCTACTCCAATCTTAAGATGAAAGGTAAGGCGGACAGCTGGGACGTGCTGGAGCAGCACCAGCCGTTCTTTCTTCAGATTCAGACTAAAGGTGGGAAAAACAATACATTAAAATTCCCTGAGGATCGTAAAACCGACCCCGCTTCGGTAACGGTGCCGGCAGACTATCCGCAGAATCAACTCTATCGCGAAGTCGTGGCGGAACACTGCGATTCCATACGAACCGACGACGATTTTATCGGCGAAATTCTGGCTGGCCTTAAAGACTCGAGTTTGGCTGAAAACACGATCATCGTTTACTTTTCTGACCACGGCGCTAACCACCTCGTACGCCATAAGCAGATGCCGACTGAAGGCGGTTTACACGTACCCTTTGTCGTGATGGGGCCAGAAAGCTGGGTGCCGAAGCAAGGACAGCGCAACGACTTGGTTAATATGCTTGATTTGTCAGCCACCACACTCGCTTGGGCCGGCATTGAGATTCCAGATTGGTACGAAGGTCAGGATCTATTTGCAGATGACTTCGAGCCTCGCAAGTGGGTCGCTGCTGCTAAAGATCGTCTCGATCATACGATTGATCGGGTTCGCACCATACGGACCGACCAGTTTCGCTACACGCGAAACTATAAACTTGATCGGGTTCTGCTGCAGCCGCAGTACCGGGATAGCCAGGAATATCTCAAGAATCTCAAGGAGCTTTATGCATCCGGTGAACTCTCCGAGGATCTCACTCGGATCTACTTCGGGGAGCGCCCTGAGGAAGAGTTCTATGATGTCGTCAATGACCCGGCGCAGGTCCACAATTTGGTCGATGATCCCAAGTATCAGAAGGAGGTGCAACTCCACCGTCAGTTACTCGGCAACTGGCTTGCCGCGGGTGATGCTGGTGAAAAGGAAGAGACTCCTGAGGCACTGCGCCACAACGGAGATGATTGGCAGGGCGGCCGGGGGGTGAATCCCGAATATGAAATTAATCGCCCCGACAACGATGGTGATGGACTTTCTGACAAGTGGGAAGAAATCAATGGGCGTGATCCAAAGGATGGCCGCCTCGCTTATGAGTTCGATTGTGGAGGCTGGCAAACAGAAGGTTGGGCCGGTAAAGGTATCGCTGACAATATCGCCGGTTTTCTGGGCACTCTGGGATTCTCCGTTGGAAAAAAGAGCAAGCTGATGCGTGAAGGTTTAAGTATCACTGCTGATAGTGCTGACCGCAATTTGTTGATCAGGATCCGTGCGGAAGGTGATATTAAGGTGGAGGCGTTTGCTAACGGCAAGTCACTGGGTGATGTAATAACCGTTCCTTCAGCGGATGAATACGCCGAGTTGTTGATTCCGCTGAATAGCAATGCAGCCTGGGATGGAACGATTGAGTCGCTGGAAGTGGGTCTCAGTGGTGCCAGGGGCACGCCGGTCGAAGTGGATACGATTGAGGTAATTCGTTAACTTCACGTCGACCTAGCTGATTCATTCAGAATGCAGCTTGAGGTTGGTGGTGCGAAGGCCCAACCGCGAGTTGCCGGAGGGCGTAACATCCCGCGATGACTCGTGACGAGGCTCTTAAACAACTGAATGAATTTGTTCCCCGCATGGTCGATTATGCGGAGGATCGGAATCGCGTCGTGTCTGGACACGCCAATGTGTCCCGGCTATCGGCGGCGATTCGGCACCGCCTTATTTCTGAGGACGAAGTCACTTCCGTTGCCCTAGAGAACTACTCTTTCAGTGCCGTGGAGAAGTTTGTCCAGGAAGTCTACTGGCGATCTTATTGGAAGAGTTGGTTGGAGATGCGGCCGCAAGTCTGGTCTGCTTATCGGGAGGATCTTGCCGAGATAGGTTCCGGAGCGCGGAGAGCGGCGGAGAAAGTGTTAAGCGGGCAGTCGGGGATTGAGATCTTCGATTACTTTGCCAATGAATTGGTTACGACGGGCTACCTTCACAACCATGCTAGGATGTGGTTCGCGGCGATATGGGTTCACGAATTCAAGCTACCTTGGCAACTTGGGGCTGACTTCTTCCAACAGCACCTTCTTGACGGCGATCCTGCCTCGAATACTCTCTCCTGGCGATGGGTAGCTGGTCTTCACACGGCAGGAAAGAACTACCTCGCCCGGGCATCGAACCTGAAACAGAATATTGCCCCTGAAATTCTAAATGCGCATCTCGGCGGACTGGAACGATTGAGTCATCCTGAGGCGGCGTTCCCTCCGACCAATGAAGGCGCGCCGCCGCCAATCCCAGTTGCCGAGATTGAATATGGAGATCAACCGCTCGATGCTGCGTCTTCGGGGCTATGGCTGCATGAGGATGACCTTAACCCAGATCTGAAGATCCTTGAGGGGTCTGTCAGAGTGGTTGTGATGACCTCTTCAGACCTGCATGATCAGAATGGCTATGCTTCGATGCGCAGGGAATGGATCGCGTCAGCGTCAGAGGCCACCGCGGAGCGAATCGGTCCGATGGCTGAAATGATGACGACAGACGATACGGCTTCGGCCCTCGCCGACTGGGCAGGAACCCATGGGTTAAAAACCGTGGTCGCCTATCAACCGTGGGTTGGTCCGGTTCGGGACGGGTTGACTAAAGTTGAAGCATGCTTGGCAGGCGAAGGAATCAAACTTCATCTCATTCGCAAGCCAACTGATCAGGTTTGGGTTCCGCTGGCGACAGCAGGATTCTTCGGATTCTGGAAAAAGTTTCAGAAGAAACATCCAATACTGAAGGATCTGGCATGAGGCGTAAGTCAGATCTTCCCACTAAAGTGTGCCAACACTGTCAGCGTCCTTTTACCTGGCGAAAGAAGTGGGAGCGTTGTTGGGAGAAAGTGAAGTTTTGCTCCAAGCGTTGCCGTGGAGAAGCGAAACGGTGTAAGGACTGAGGAAACCAATGCTGAACTAGGAGGAAGGGTCACTTCAGTATGACCCTCGTGTAAGGAGTTGAGATCCATGTCGAAAGATGGGTTCCTCGATAGGAAATCGTTTTTTCATGGTTCGCAAAAACGTCGATGTGTGTGGCATCATGAGGAAGAGGGATGCTTGCCTGCCAGGCTCCGTCCCTGGATTCCATTTCGCTCCAGTTTTCGTGGGGGATCAGTTCCTTGATGTAGCCAGGGCTACCGTCGGATGGGCGGTTCACTATCCAAAACAAGCGGGCGGACTCGGCGCTCTCTTCGTTGGGAAAAGAGGTGTGAACAGAAAGACTGCCGTTGCTAAGTTCAGTGGCAATGTTAGGGACGGGAAGCATCGGGGTAACCTCGTCGAAGAAGTGGTTCAGTAGAAAGGCGGTTCGATTATTGGCGTCACGTTCAATGCCAGGGTGTCGGTCCTTGATGCCGTGCCCTGTATTTGCCCCAATGTAGAGAGGAATGTCAGGATAGTGGGCGCCACCCCAAGCGAGGTCGAAGGCCACGAAGTCATGGGATCCGGGTTCAAAAAAAAGGTCGACCTTTCGGGACAGTAGAGCCTCAAGATTTCGAGAGATAAAGACACCGTCAGAAACTGCAGCGGTGAAGCGTTGCAGGTCTTCCCAACTTCGCCCGGCCTTGAGAGCCTGTCGATTGAAGACGGGACCGTAGTGACCGCCGAGAAAGGAGTGAGTCATGGGTCCGTAATCGGCTATCAGTGAATCCCAGGCCGCGCGATCACAGAGTCGCAGTGGCGAATCCCAGATCGGAGAGACGGTAGCGAAGACTCCGGTCATCCGCTCATCATGGAGGATGGCGAGAGAAGGAGTGGCTCCGTTTTTTGAACCGCCGGACATAGCTACCTTACCTGGGTTGAAGTGGTCCGTCTCGTCATGGGCTGCGGTGATCGCGCGCATCATGGTGGCGGGCCAGGCCCAGTATTGGATCTTGTCGCGGGGATTGAGTGACCTCGCAAAGCGTTCTTCAGATTCCTTACCGAGTTCACCAAGGCCAGACGCCTGTAGCACCTGAATGATGGTTTGGACTTGTCCGATTCCCCGTTCGAGAAGTATAGCATCGACGTTGCTGACATGGGTGTCCTGCTTTAGGCGCTGAGGTTGGTTTCCCCCGGTGAGGTGAAAGCCGTTTGCCTTACCCTCGACAGGCACGACGAAGCGAACCGGCATGCGGTAGTCTTGCCCTGGCCAGATTTCACCGACCTTGATCGTTATGAGTTTTTGTCTAGAGGGTGTCCGGCCCTTTACTAAGTGCCAGTCTTCGATCACTTCGACCTCTAGCGTAGAAACGTCGCGTATCGCTTCCATGTCGAAGAGAGGTTCCGCGGCGTTGACGCTAAGTGTAAAGGAAAGCAGGGAGTGAATAAAAAGGGTGGTGGCGAGATAGAATTTCATGGAAGCAAAAAGTAGAATTACCAGCTTAGGGGCGAGTCAGGCATCATTATTTAACGGTTTGTTAGGTGTTTTTGTGAGTCAGCTTTCCGACCGTGCGGAGGATGGAGGAGAATTTACTTCCAGTGCCTTCGATACCGATAGAGGTGCCGCGACTTTCGATCTTTATGTGATTGTGGTGAATGGGTTGCGCGGACGACTAATCTATGGGCTGATGCCTCATTATTTCTTGTGGTAGATATGCAGGGGGCGATTTTTCTTCTTGCCATCGTAGACGCTAAAGAGTTTCGATCCGCCCTCCGAAAAACAAATAGCTTCGCCACCCTTCTCGTCGGCCAGAGGGATTTCTTTGGGGGAACTTTTGAGCGCTTCCTTGAGTGATTCTCCGTCTTTCCACTCCCACAGATAAGCCTTTGGTGTGTTTGTTCGAATAATGAGGTGTTTTCCGTCCGGAGAGATGTCACCTCCGGTGACTCGGTCTGTGATGGCAGGGATGGATTCTGCCACCAATGTTGCGGTGTAGATGGAATCCTCCTTCGTCAGATCAGGGAGGGACCAAACTGCACTGTTGGGACGCTGCTTGCCCCCTTCCTTGACGCTTTTAGATACAATAAAGACTTCGCCTGAAACAGGATGAACGAGTAGGCATTCGCTGTTGCAGACATAGTCTCTGGGATACTGAAAATAGATTGCCCTAAATTCGATCGCCCCAACTTCCGACGATTTGGCTGAGTTAATTCCGGGCTCCTCGATAATGAGCAGTCGGTGCTCTTTCTTTACCATGGCATTGTTGCCGAAGTCAGCGATGTAGAGGTCGTGGTGACCTTTTGGGTGAGGGAGTCTGGCAATATCTTCCCAGTCTCCTGCCATGGTGCCTTCTTCGTTGAAGGCATCGAGAATATAGGTCGCCACGGTTTCGCCCTTCAGATTGAGAGCGTAGAGCCTTGGCAGGTTATTTTGGTCATTGTGCACCCAGAGGACATCGGGATTAATGCCGCCGGTCACCACGCCGGAGAGTTCAATCAGTTCAGGATTCCGGACAATGCCGAGAGTCGTTGCAGGATGGAAGTCTCCAGCATTTACGAGGGTGGAGAGAAGCAGAAGGGGGAGTAGCTTGAGCGACATCATGGATAAGCTTCGGGGTCAGGTATCGGTGTTTAGCCGCTTGTTAGCCATGTTTGTGAGTCAATTCCCCGACGCTACAGGCTTCGCAAGGAGGGCACTGGGAATATACGTGGCTACGACTCCTTTTTATTGAGAAAGCGGGAGCTTATGTATTGCTTACCCTTCGTGCGGATGCTCTTCGAGCAGGCTGGCGGGCAGATACATCCCGGTCACACCTTTGATCTCTTTGCGAACCTTGGCAACATCCTGTGGAGTGATGACGCTAGCCCTATTACCCCAGGAGTTGCGCACATAGGTGAGCACTGCGGCGAGTTCCTGGTCGTCAAGGATGTGCTCGAATGGAGTCATTGGAACGACTCCGGGATA
>PBSY01000056.1 GCA_002726915.1 Verrucomicrobiales bacterium
CATCGCCGTGGGGGCTGGCATCCCAGGCATCAAGCAGGCGGCCGATCTGCTCGTCGGCAAAGGTCACGCAGGCGAGGTAGGCCCTGATGAACTGCTTGTCGTGACCCTTCTTCACAAGGCCGTCATGGTAGCCGGGGCCGAACTTAGCTTCCAGGTGGGCAAGAGGTCGAAAGCGTTGCGGTAGATCGTCGAGATCGTTTGGCTGGAACTCCGGTAGTTGAATGGCCTCAAGCGGGTAACGATCGAAGTATTCCTGCGGCACGACCCAGGGGACGTGAGGGCGATAGATTCCGAGGGAGAGAAAGAGCGAATCGTTGATGGAGTCGAGCGTTTCGATACCATGGCTGACCGCGACGTAATCGGCCATTTCCGTGACCGGATCAGCGGAAACGCCCCAGTGCCCCGAGGGGTTCAGATTGAGACCCATTCCGGGAACTTGCTTCGGCCGGCCGGCCCTGGGAATGTAGGTATCAAACTCGGTCTTGTCCCCCTTGTGGAAGTTCTTGGCGATTCCGATGCTGGTCCAACCTTGAGCGGAAAGATGCTTCGGCAGGGTAACAGCATCGCCCGCATAGAAGCGCCACGGACGAATGCCGTTATCGTTCACAATATTGCCAGAGCGGGCCGGGTGAATACCGGTGAACACGGCACTGCGTGAGGGAAAACAGGTTGGTGAAGAGCAGATTGCGTTGGTGAAGGTAACGCCGCGTTCAGCGAGGCGCTGGATATTGGGGGTGATGGCCTGCGGGTGCCCATCAAGCACAGTGTTCCAATCGTTCCAGTCATCGATATTCAGAAATAGAATACTGGGGCGTTGCAAATTATCTGCTCTCAGGCATGCGCCACCGCCTCCTAACCAAAAAACGGCGAGGAGCAGGATGGCGAGCGAGTGAATGTGACGCATGAACTTCTTCAATTAGCTTGGTTTTAAACGACACAACAACTGTTGAATTTAACGGCAATCGGATGTCCAAAGTGGCACCAAAGGCGCATATCCTATCCGGTTTTGGAAGTGTCGGAGTGGGCGTCGAACTCGTTTCGGACAATGGCTAGCCAATCAATTCCTTCACAACTCGAGCTTTTTCCACTCCTGTCAGTTTCATATCCAGTCCCTGAAACTGGTAGCTGAAACGATTGTGATCCAATCCTAACTGATGCAGCATGGTGGCGTGCAGATCGCGCACGTGGACAACGTCTTCGACGGCGTTGTAGCCGAGTTCATCGGTATTGCCGTAGCTGATGCCAGGCTTGATGCCACCGCCGGCCATCCACATGGAGAAGCCTTTGATGTGATGATCGCGACCGGGGCCACCTTTGCCCTGGAACATGGGAGTGCGCCCAAATTCACCACCCCAAATGACGAGCGTGTCGTTGAGTAGTCCGCGTTGCTTGAGGTCGGTAATGAGCGCCCAAGTAGCTCGGTCGGTGTGGCCACAACAAATGTCCATGTATTTGGCGAGGTCGCCGTGGTGATCCCAACCGCGGTGATAAAGGTGGATGAAGCGGGTTCCACGTTCTGCGAGGCGCCGAGCGAGCAGGCAGTTGGAAGCAAAGCTACCGTCCCCCGGGGTAGCGCCGTAGAGATCGAGCACATGCTGGGGCTCGTCGCTGATGTCGACAAGGCCCGGGACGGAGGTCTGCATGCGGTAGGCCATCTCATAGGCAGCGATACGAGTGTCGATCTCCGGATTGTGAACGAGTTGGTTCCGCTTCTGATCCAACTGACTGATAGTATTGACGAGTGAAGCCTGCTGGATGTCGGAAACACCTTTTGGGTTTTTTACGTAGTGAACGGGGTCACCAGTGGAGTTGAATTCGACTCCCTGATACTTGCTAGGCAAAAAGCCTGCGGACCATTGGCGAGAAGCGATAGGTTGCGGATTACGCCCACCGACGCTGGAGAGAACAACGAAGCCAGGGAGATCTTCAGTCGCAGCACCGAGGCCGTAGGTGGTCCAGGCTCCCATGGAGGGACGACCACTGATGGCAGTGCCTGTGTTCATGAAAGTGTGAGCCGGATCGTGATTGATCTGTTCCGTGACCATGGAGCGGACCACAGCAATGTCGTCAGCGAGTCTGGCAGTGTAGGGCAAGTAGTCGCTGATGTACTGCCCACTCTGGCCGTAGCGCTTGAACTCACCTTGGTGGCCGAGGACTTTGAGTTCTTTTCCTTGAAGCTGAGCGATGGGCTGCCCTTTGGTGAACGACTCGGGCATTGCCTTTCCGTCGAGTGCGTTGAGCTGCGGCTTATAGTCGAAAGTCTCTAAGTGAGAGGGGCCGCCGGCCATGCAGAGAAAGATGACTCGCTTGGCTTTTGGCGCGAAGTGCGGAAATGGTGAGCTGGCGGAATCCAAAGCTTTCTCGGCTCCCATGAGGTCGCGACCCAGCAAGCTGGACAGGGCTGCGGAACCGACGCCGAGTCCGGCGCGACCGAGAAAAGCGCGACGTTGCATGGCGTTATGATAGGTTTGCCAGGGCATCATATCAGTTTCGGGTGACGGTTTCGCTGAGGTTAAGGAGAGCACGGGTCACAGCAGTCCACGAGGCTAGTTTTACTGGGTCAACGCCTTCGGGTGGGGGCGACTTGCCAAGTGAAAGCAGCTCTTTCGCAGCGACAGCATTTGATTCGTATTCGCCCTGGGTCTGGGTGAAGAGATTACGAAGCAGTTGAACTTCGTCCTCTTCCGGGGAACGGGAAAGGCATAGTTGGTAGGCATGTGTCAGTCGTTCCTCAAAAGAGTCATCACTTTCATTGAGAACTCGGGCGGCGAAAGCGCGGGCGGCCTCGATAAAGGTGGGGTCGTTGAGCAGGACAAGGGCTGCGTTGGGTGTGTTTGATCGAGGGCGCTCGGCGGTACATTCCTCGCGGGTGGGCGCATCCATTGCTTTCATCATGGGATGAAGAAAAAGGCGCTGCCAGTGAACATAAAGGCCGCGACGCCACTGTCGGGAGTCATTGTGCTGGGTGTATTTTCGCGTTGGGAAGTTGAGGTGCTTATAGTAGTCGATCGGCTGATAGGGTTTAACGCTGTCACCCCCAAGTCTAGCTGCCTCAATATCCGGAACATTGAGGACGAGCAGACCGCTCACGGCGAGCGCGTTATCGCGAACTATCTCGGCCGGGAGACGATAACGAGACTGACGGGCAGTGAGCTGATTATAGGGATCCAGTTCTGCCAATTCTGCCGAGGTCACGGAGGATTGACGGTAGGCCCGACTCGTGACGAGCAGGCGAACGAAGGCTTTGATGTCCCAGTCATTTTCGTAGAAAGCGACTGACAGATTGTCGAGCAAGCGGCCGTTGGCAGGCGGTTCGCCTTGTCCGCCGAAGTCCTCGAGTGATCTCGAGATACCGGTGCCAAAGAAGAGATACCAGAATCGGTTGGCAAATATTCGGGCGGTGAGTCCACCTAAGCCGTTTTCAGGATCGACCAGCCAATTGGCGAGATCGAGGCGAGTGGGGATTTCGCCTGCGTGAGGGATCGTTCCCATAAATTCCGGAATGGCCGGAGTGACAAGTTCGCCGCTTTCATCCTGCCAGTCGCCTCGCGATAGGACGCGCATTTCGCGGGGCGGCTTGGCCTCAGTGATCATGGTGAGACGGCCACGAGCTTCAACTGTCCGGCGCTCGGATTCGAGACGATCCCACTCCGTTTTCTTTTGAGCAGGAATCACCTCATTAATCTTACTGGCGATTAGTTTTGCTTGAGAGAGGAGTTCGTTTTTCCGTTTCTGATCCTTACCGATGCGAGCCTCAGCTTCGAGCTGAAGCTTTCTCTTCTCAAACTCCCGAAGCTGGCTGATCTGCTGAGGTGATAGGAGAGATTCGAGTTCCTCTTTAATTTCTCTGAGCTTTTCTTCGTTGGCGTCCGAGTGGAATAGCATCTCGGGCGGCCGATTGGTAGGTAGGGCGTTGCCGTTGTATCCCACGTCATGCACATCCGCGAAGAAGGCGGCGAGAGTGTAGTGGTCTTTGATGGTGTAGGGATCGTACTTGTGATCGTGGCATTGGGCGCACCCAACGGTGGCTCCCATCCAGACGGCCGAAAGATTGCGAACACGATCGGCGGCATAGATGGTGTTGTATTCCTTTTCCTGGATACCGCCCTCGTGAGAGGTCTGAAGCAGTCGGTTATAGCCGGAGGCGACTTTCTGCCATTTACCGCTATTCTCAATAAGGTCCCCCGCGAGCTGTTCTCGGGTGAAGGTGTCGAAAGATAAGTTCTGATTAAAAGCGCGAATGACATAGTCGCGATAAGGGGAAATATTGTGATCCTGATCGCCGTGATAACCGACTGTGTCGGCGTATCGGACGAGGTCGAGCCAGTAGATGGCGAGACGCTCACCAAACTGGGGCGAAGCGAGTAGCTCGTCGACTAGATCGGTCCAGGCCGTTCCGTAGTCTTTAGCTTTTAGAAAGTGCTGGGTGCGCTCCGGCGTGGGCGGGAGTCCTGTGAGATCAAAGTGGAGCCGGCGAATCAGCGTCACCGGATCAGCTTCGGGCGCCGGGGCGAGCTTTTTCCGCTCCAGCTTACTTAGAACAAAGTGATCGACCCAGTTGGCCGGCCAATTGGCGTCATTGACTTTGGGAACGGGATTCTTTTTGGGCGCAGCGTATGCCCAGGGCTCCTCGTAAACAGCACCCTCATCTATCCAACGCTTTAGAAGGGCAATTTCCTCGAGCTCGAGGTGTTTGTGGGATTCTTCCGGCGGCATGAGATCGTTAGGATCCCCGCTGATGAGGCGTTGATAGAATTCACTTTCTACGGCGTTTCCGGGAACGATGGCTGAGTAACCCCCCAGATCGGCGCGCGCACCGGCTTCTGTGTCGAGTCGCAAGTCAGCTTTACGCTCATGAGAATCCGGTCCGTGGCAGAAGAAACACTTGTCGGAAAGGATGGGACGAATGTCCTTGTTAAAATCGAGAGCCTCCTGAGCGCTGACTGCCAAAATCGGCAGGCACCATACCAGAAGGCACTGTCGGAGGGACACCATCTCGGTTAATATGGACCAAATTTGGAATTCTGCCGACCGGATTAACGTGAAGAAATCCGTACACCAATCAACGGTATTAGCTGCCAGCCTTGTGCTCTAGGTTGTTTCGACCGCAACCTCGAGACTTGATATCGGGGATTAGGTTAACAAACCCCATTATTGCGATAGTCAGCCAAATCCAGTCAGAGTGCCTTTGCTGCTTCCAAAACGGTCAGCCTCGAGGCCCATCTTCTGGAGCATGCTGACGAACACATTGCAGAGCGGCTGGTTGTGAGTCGAATTGAAAGCGAGGTGTTGACCATGATCAAACCCGCCCCCGGCGAGAAGGATCGGAAGGTTGGCGTTGTTGTGGATATTGGCATCCCCCATGTGGCAGCCGTAAAGCACCATGGTGTTGTCTAACAAGCTGCCATTGACCTCTTCGACTTCCTGGAGATCGCGAAGCAGATTGCCGAACAATTCCATCTGCCCGATCTCAATCTCTTCGAGCTGTTTCAGCTTCTCTTCATCTTTGCCGTGATGGGAAAGATTGTGGTAGCCGCCCACTGAGCGACCGTCCCCAAAATTCACGCCCGGAGTTCGCACGCTGCCAAGAAACAAAGTGATGACGCGAGTCGAATCCGTCTGAAAGGCGAGACGGGACATGTCATTCATCATGCGCACCATTTCGAAAAACTCCTTCTTGTCCTCCGGGTAATCTGGCATCGCGTTATCGACCTTCGGCTTGGGACGGGTTTCCCAGGCCTGGGCCTCTTCGAGGCGTTTCTCGAGACTACGGACAGCAGTCTGATACTGATCAATCCGCTCGCGGTCGGAAGTGCTGACCCGTTTGCTCAGATCAGAACTCTGCCCCATCACCACATCGAGAATACTCCCCTTGCGCTGCAGCCGTATTAGTTGCTGTTCAATGGCCTTCTGATCGCCCTGGAGAAACATCTTTTTGTAGAGTTCCGCTGCGCTCTTGATGGTGGGGATCTCCACCCCCGCCTGAGTGTAGGACAGGCTCCTCGTATCGTTAATCCCGAGAGACAGCGATCGGAAGCGGGTCTCATTTCCGATCTCATTGGCCATGACCTGGTCGAGGGAAATTGTGTTGCGAAAGCTCGCCCTTCCCGGATGCGGTGCGGCGGTCAGGAAAGTCTTATCGGCCCGGTGTCCCCCGTCTACACCGGGGTGAGAGAGCCCACTGAACACGGTGAACTGATCCCGGTGCTCCGCGATCTTTTCGAGGTAAGGCGACAGTTCGTAATCGCGCCCCTCTGTTTTGGGAAAGAAGAGCTTGGGAATGAACCCGAGATCCTGGTTGATCGCGATCATGCGCTTGGGAGCCGGCATTGCCTCAGCAGATCCGAAAGATTCGAGCACAGGCAGGCTCATGCTGACACCAGCAGCTCGCAGAAAAGTTCGACGGGAGGTTTTCATTTCTTCAGGAACAAAGGACTCTGAACAATTTCGTGAATGATTGTGCGAACGCCGAATTCCGACGCGCGACTCTTTTCGAGAATGGCCGCTACCTCATCGCGGTCAGCGAAGCCCACGGGTGCTCCCGTAGCATACACCAGAAGCTGCTCGGTGACATTACGGGCAATAGTTTCCTCATCCTCGATGAGGAGCTTTTTAAATTCAAGGACGTCGGCGAAGGGATCACCCTGGGGGGTCACCCCGGAGGCATCGACGTCACTCCCAATAAAGTGAACAAACTCATTTCCGCTTCGTCCCACGCCTTCGATGCGCTCGGACCCCTCGCCCAATGAACGGTAATTGTCCCGCCAGCGCCCCATCACATCGAAGCTCTCCAGCGCAAAACCCGGAGGATCAATCTTCTTGTGACAGCTCGCGCAGGCCGCATCCTCCCGGTGCTTAACCAGAAGTTCACGAATCGTCGCGGCACCGCGGATATCCGGCTCCACCGCAGGAACCGACGGCGGGGGCGGCGACGGATGATCGCCAAGCAGTTTCTCCAACACATAGACACCACGCAAAACCGGTGAAGTGACGGTTCCGTTCGCCGTCACTTTCAACACCGAAGCCTGGGTGAGAATACCCCCATAGGGGCTTCTTTCAGGAAGATTGACGCGTTGAAAGGTGGGGCCCTCCACACCGGGAATGTCGTAGTGCCGGGACAGGCGTTCGTCGACAAAGGTATAATCAGCGTCGATGACATTCCGGGCCGGACGGTCGCTGGCAATGAGGTCAGCAAAGTAGAGACGCGACTCCTCGACCATCGAATTCACGAGCCACCAGTCACCGGCATACTCGGGATAAAGACCACGGTCCGGATCGGTGTCGTTGATCTCATCGAGCTTAAGCCAGGCATCGAGGAACTCCTTCACGAATCGCTTCGATTCGGGTTTCTCGAGCAGGCGGTCGACCTCGGCACGCAGCGTCTCAGGATCACGAAGTTTGCCTTGTTTCGCAAGAGTAGTGAGTGATTTATCCGGAATCGATTCGCCAAGGAAGAAAGAAAGCCGCTCAGCCAGGGCGAAGTCATCCAGCTCGCCCGGTTGACCACAGTGAAAAAGAAACTCGGGCGACGCCAGCACCGCCGAATACGTCGCTATCATCGCCTCCGTGAAGGGTTCGCCTTCCTCGATCAGCTGCTTCGCGTAACCGTGGAATCGATCGAACTCCGCTTTCTCCACAGGACGCCGATAGACTCGCTCCATGAATCCTGACAAAAGCCCTTCCACTTCCTTCAAGGGTTGTTTCGGGACGGCCACAACATGGCTTCCCGACTGCTTCAGGGGGAGATCGCCAAAAAGCGCCCGGTAAGAGACCGGTGGCCACTCCTCGATAAACGGCCCTTCTACCTCCAGCCAATGAAAGGCGACCCCAGGATAACCGTCCGGATCAAATTTCTGGATCGTATGCGGCATCGCCGGAACCATCGGGCTGGGTAGACGCATGCAATCGAGCTTCACCATCGCTCCCTCCTCGAGGAAGGCGTCCATCTCAAACACCTCGGGCGCCTCGGGCGGCGCTTCGAACTTCCCGATCGGCAGCATGCTCTGGTTATTCGGCTCATCGAGGGTGGAAGAGTAGACTTTGACCGGCTCGCTGCGCTTGCCGGGGAAGATGCGATCGTTCACCGGAGTCGGATAGCGCCGCGTCGCATCGAGCACCAAGTCCGGATAGTGGCGCGGCTCCTTGTCCCCTTCCCAATCGACATAATCCGTCTTCCGAAGCACGGACCGCGCCTTCAGTCGCACCTTGTAGTCACCCCGAGTCGGTGCTTTGAAGCTTTGAAAGCCGTAATAAAACGGCGTGTAGGCGCCACGAAAGATGGCGGTAGAGGCTTCCTCCTTCGAATACTGAGCTTCCCGGGTTCCCTTTTTCAGGTCATCGACCGCCACAAACTGGACGGCATCTGCGATGACCCATCCCTTGGCACTCTCGTTGCTTAGTGAGACTTCGGCCATAACCGGCCTGGACTCCTTTTCTCCACGGGCTTCAAACGCAAAACGTCCCAACGGAAACCAAAGGCCATCGATCGTGGGCGTGACACTTTGGTCGATGGTTAGTCGAGTTTCACCCTCGGCGTGACGAATTACGTAGGGCGCTTCCTTCGCCAAACCTTGCCCTCCGCCAAAGCTGACTCGCACCTCGTAAGTCCCCGGTTTCGGCAACTCCGCTTTCCAAGTAATCGCGTGGTCGCCCGCGTTCTGGTTGTCGTCGGCGAGGTAGTGCTTCCCGATGCGATTGGAGCGACGCGTGGACTCACGCCAGGGCCCGATCAGTTCCGCCGCCGTGTCATCAACCGTAATTCCCGCAGCCCCCTCTGTCGGGACTTTTGGCCCCGGGTCAAAGCCTCGTTTATTGAAGGAATACTCGTCATTCACCTCAAGACCCTCCAGCGCGAGGGAACATCGCGCCCAGCCCAGATTCCCCCTACCAGCCCACATTCGGCCTTCCTCGCGAGCGTAGTAACGATTCGTCTCGGGCTCGGGTTTTTTTGCGGAAAACTCAAGGGCACGACGCAGCGCCGACTCGGCAGCATTCAAATAGGCATCGATCTGGACATGGGAGACATCAAGTGCGGTCCCCACTTTCGCGAAGCCGTGAACCTCACCGTCCAGAGGCAAGTCATCTGCCAACTTGAGGGCAGGATCATGCAACACATCGCGCAGCACATTCTGGTATTCAAAGCGGTTCACCCGCCGCGAAACGGACCGCCCCTGCCTCACGTAAGCAGCCTCTTGTGACTTGATCAGGCGATCCGAAAGCACCGCCACGGCCTCAGCCCGCTCCCCATCGTCGAGGCGACTCTTCTTTGGCGGCGGCATTTCCCCGTCGGCGATAACGTCGTGAACCTTCACCCACCGCTCGGTGAGGTGGGCATCATCAAGGTCCCACTCAAGGGAAAACAAATCCAAGCCGCCCTTGGGATCCAGATCATCGTGACAGTCGGCGCAGTGATTCTCGATGACCCGGTTCAGCACTTCCGGCAATTCGTCAGCAAGTGCCGAAGCATGGACAAGCATCGCAATGACCGGGATAAGTGTTATCGAAGATCGAATCATCGTTCTAAGATTATCAAATAAAGAGCGGAGTTGCTGAATTATTCGCAGGCGATCAATCCTCTGCAACTGCTACTTCCGTTATTGGGGGTTAGCCGAACAAACATCACCGCACTCGGCCGTGTTTTCCTCCTCAATCATACCACAGGCCACCCGGGCGGTTGCTGCCGTGACGCCACTGTTGACAGCAGACGTGACGGCTACCAGCGCGTTGAGCTCGTCGTCCGTTAACCCGGCGCCACGAGCCTTTTCAATGCGGTTGCGCGTGCAGACCTGACAACCGCGAGTCATCGTCACGGCTAAGCCGATCAGATGCTTCTCTCGTTCGCTCAAGAGCTCTGTCGCATGAGTTTGTTTGATGTGATCTACAATTAATTGGTCGTCGTATGGCATATTAATTCGTTTTAACGGGGGTGTTGAGGTGCAAGTCTGCCGGAGTTCCCTTTCGAGAAATCACCAACGGACGCGTAGCACTCGGTCATTCCAACTATCAGCGATGTAAAGCCACCCGTCGTGGACTGTGACACCGTGGGGCCGGTTCAGCTTTGTTTGGCGACCCAGAATAGTGCTGACAGAACCATCTTTAGGATCGTAAAGGCGGATTAGGTGATTTTCAGCATCCGCTATGATAACCCGATCCTGATCGTCGATACACAAATGCTTGGGCCCCCTCAGGCCCGCTTTCAATCCAGGGCCATCGGCTGAGTGGGGTTTCCCGGTTCCGGCGACTGTTTTAATTTTGCCATCCCCATCTACGACACGGAGGGCATGCCCGCCACGTTCAAGGATGTAAAGATTCCCTTTGGAATCCATGTCACATCCACGCGGATCAAACAGCGGAGCTTTCGTCGCGAGAATACCATCTTTTGGAACGGCTTTTTTTCCCGTTCCCGCGATGGTATAGATTTTTCGGCTACCCAAATTGATCGCTCGGATGCGGCGGTTTTTGATATCTGAAATGAGCAGCAGATCCGCATTTTTGCTTAGCGAGATTGAGATAGGGTCGCTCAGTTGGGCTGAACTAGAGGGGCCTCCATCGCCACTAAATCCAGCTTTCCCCGTGCCGGCAAAAGTCGTGATTATTCCCGATCTGAGATCTATTTTTCGGATACGGTTACCTCGGGTATCGGAAATATACAGTTGATCGTCGACGGTGCAGACAGCGTTGTGCATGCCGTTAAAGACCGCGTCTCTTGCAGGACCGCCATCACCGGCAAACCCCTCTTCCGGCTTTCCTGAGAAATACTTCAGTTCGCCATCCTTCCCGATGCGAAAAATGCGACCACCGAGGTATTCAACGATATAGGTGTTTTGTTTTGAATCAAAGGTAATCCCAAATGGATTATTCAGACCATCAGAAGCCTGCGCGATGATTTCCGGCTTAGGCTCAGCGAAAGAAAAAGAGCTGCCTGCCAAAAGCACAAAAAGCATTCTGAAAATAGTGTGAAGCATATTCATGCCCGATCTCAGTCCCTTATATGTTGAAATTTGGCTTCCGAAATCGGATTCGTTTCCCTTTATATTAATGAGTAAAAATCGATATTTCGGGATGTGTTTTAGGATCCGAACCGTGCCAATCAAATCTACACCCATTGTTGGGGCGCTGAGATCACGGCATCGCGTCACAGATATTTTGTCCAATAGATAACCTGTCCTTCCGTATTCTTGAATAGCGTCCATACGCTTTCGACCAGTAATGAAGCCCCCTCTGTATACCCTCGTGATCCTCTGGGTGATTGCATCCTTCTGCCCAAGCCTTGCCCACGCAGAGGAACCCGCAAAGACTGGCATTACGGTCATGTCCTACAATATCCACCGAGGCGGCATCATCTGCCAAAAGCAACCTCTGTCACAAACCGCTAAGGTCATTCAGAAGGCTAAGGCAGGCATTGTAGGCATTCAAGAGACGCGCTCTCCTACCGGTGATACGGCGGCGGAGTTAGCGGCGCTGCTGGGGTGGAATTTCTCAGTAGGGAAGCGCCATCGATGCATCATGACCCGATACGAGATCACCGAGGAGTTTCCGGATGGGGTTAAGGTAAAGCTGCCCACGGGGCAAGCCGCCTACGTCTTTAATCTACACCTTCCCTCTCATCCATATCAACCTTACCAACTGCTTAATATCCGACCCCCATGGCATAAGCACACGAATGACATCGTATTCATCAAGACTGAGGCGGAAGCCATCGAATGGGCACAAAAAACCCGCGGCGACCTTATCGAGGCATTGTTTGAGCAAATAGATTCTATTTCAGATAAAGAGGCTCCAGTGTTCGTCGTCGGGGACTTTAACGAACCGTCGCATTTAGACTGGACGGAGGCAGCCGCTCAAGCAGGGCGACACCCCATTAAAGTCGCCTATCCTGCTTCGCAGGCACTGGCACAGGCCGGCTTCGCCGATGCGTGGCGCACACTCTATCCCGACGAGATGGAAGAGCCGGGCCTCACCTGGTCTCCCGCCTATCCCTTTGATGACCCCACGACCCATCCCGACCGCATCGACTTTGTGTATTTTCGGGGTAAAGGCGTTAGCCTGAAGGAAGCAAAGATCGTCGGTGAGAACAAAGAGAACGCCGACCTTGTTGTTTCTCCATACCCCTCTGATCACCGTGCCGTGGTAGCGAAGTTCACACTGCCCGAATAAACTCGTCCCCACCAATGAGATTTCTTTTCGCCCTCATATTTCTACTAGTCCTGTCTGTCTGTCAGGCTCAAGAAAAAACCGTCACCATCGGTCTCATCGGCGATTCTACCGTCGCCGAACAATCCGGTTGGGGCCCGGCCTTTGCGGAGCGGTTCGACAGCCGCGCCACGATTCTTAACTACGCGAAGAGTGGCGCCACCCTTCAAGCCTTGTCAAAGAAACTGGATGAACTCGTCCAACACCAACCCGACTACGTCCTGATTCAATTCGGCCACAACGATCAGAAGCGGTATGACACCACGGTTTACCATGATCACCTGAAGTCCTACGTGGAACGCATCCAGAAGGCTGGCGGCCAGGCGGTGATCGTGAGTTCGGTCACCCGTCGCAGCTTCGACGCCAACGGAAAGATTGTGTCCAACCTGGTCAAAAATGAGAAATACAACTACCGAGCCACCCTGACCGACTACGCCGAGGCCGCCGAAGCGGTGACAGAGGAATTGAATCTGCCCTTCATCGACCTGCACCGAATCAGCATTGCGCACCACAACCAGATCGGCCGCGAGGAGAGCATGACTTACAATTTTAAAGAAGGCGACAAGACCCACTTCAATAAAAAGGGAGCGGAAGCGATCGCCGGTTTGATCCTCGAAGAACTCAAGACGGTCGTTCCAGAGCTCGCTGCCTATTTGAAAGTGGCGGGGTCGGCAGAGTAGAGGTCTGCCGACTGAAAGGAATTCCGTTATTGATTGGATCGATGTTTCGATAAGAACTATCGATTTTAAAGAATTAAGTTATTCGCCATACTTAAGCGTCATGGGAAGAACGCACCATGGATCATAAAACTAAAGCAACACAATGGACCGCAATGCCATAATCAAAAGTATAGCCGTCGTATTGCTCACGACCATCCTCACGCTTGGCGCTTATCTTATGATTGGGCCGCAGATCATGGTCATCGTGCCGGTGGCGATCGTAGCAGGAATTATCTTCGCATCTCGGCGCTCGTTCATTTCATTGGTCTGCTTTGGTTATCCCTTAACCTTCGGCCTGGTCTCTGCATTCATCGGTTGCGCCGAAATTGATGACTACACACAGACTACCGCCTTTGCGATTTCTATTACCTTCGGCTTTGTAGGTGTCGGCCTGATTGCGGTGGGTCTTTGGAAGGCGCTGCCTGACCACACGACCAAAAAATCTAACGGGGCAGCCATACAAAGTAGTGGTGGCAACGGCGGATAACGCCACCAGTTCGCTTCACTCTGGCCGCGCTTTCCCTCCCTTACCAAACTCCGAACGATTGATTGATAGAAATTTGCTTATTCAAGGGGGTTCTGCCTTAGCTGTCGATGCGGTGGGTTAGATGGGATGCTACCGCTTTTGGGGTTTCAGCTAACTTTGATTATTAGCATGTAAAACGCGAATGATATAGCAGGAGAGAAGCACCTGCTACTTTCCTCTCACCGAATCGCCTCAAGCCGCTCCCGTAGCTCTTTCTCCAAATCACTATCCTTGAGCCCGCGCGCGATTCTCGATGCCTGCTCCAGCGCCAGCGACTCCTGCCGCGGTGTGGAGTTCTCATCGTCAGCGAGAGCCCGATAGATGGAGAGCGCCTCTTCGCGTTTCTTCGCTTGGACAAGTTTCTTCGCCTTGGCACTATCGATCAAGTAGTCCGTCACAGATGGATCCGCTTGGAATCGATGCGAGCTGCCTTTATGAAAATGGCCGAACTTCATAGGCACGTGGAAACCCTTCGTCCCGGTCGGAGCAAAGGCGGAATGCTCGGTCCCGTCATCTCTGACGCGCTGACGGCAAAGATTGATATGCCAAGGCAAATCGATCGAGGGCTGATTGCCGATGACCTGATGATAGGGATCGTTTTCATCCCTCGTCACCGGGATACCGATCTCGACGATCCAATGATCATCCGCCACATGAGTCGCGACCTCCGCCTGAGATGACCAGCGCTGACGGCCGGCCTTGTTCGCGCTCCGATCCATATCGATGATCGCCCCGGCCGGATTCACCGCGATCTGGTAGTAACTGTTGCGATCAGTCTCCAAAAGGATCTCGATGGTGTCCCCATACCAGAGCGCGGGATCTTCATTCTTCTGCGTGGCAATTCGGAGTGGCTCCCCCGGCTTCTCTTCACATCGAATTGCGAAGTAGAGGATACCTTTGCGCCACTGCACCATGAAGGTTGTCGGGAACTCCGGTGCTTCACCGGTCTGGTTTTCTCTGAACTTGCCGGTGGAAGACGTGGCGATCTTTTGCCAGGGAAGGTCATCGAGTTTGCCGTCCACGACAATGGGAGTCACTGGATCGCCACCGACTTTCCGCACGCTCGGCACAGGGCCGCGCTTCTGAGAAAGCACCGAGAGCCTCAATCGCAAGCGCTCGAGGAAATTTCCCACCATCGCGAGTCTGCGAGCGTAGATTGATTCCTGATCCGCCTTTCCTTTCGCCAGCTCAAAGAGCTCCAGCGCGCGACCGGCTTTTTCAGCATCCTTGTCCATCGCCATCCAGTGTTCTTCGCAGTAGGCAAAGAACTGTCCCATCGGTTCCGCGGCGGGACCGTAGAAGAGTTCGAGATACTCATTCAGAAGCTCGTTAATGTCCTGATCCTTGCCGCCCCAATACATTCTCGCGGTGAAATACACCATGAAATGATTCAATCCGCCCCCCATTTCGCCGAAGTCCAGCGACAACCAGACATCTTCTCCCCGTGAAATCCCTTTCGTTGCATTGATGCCTTCGCCCAACAGGGTGGGATTGAAAACGGGAAGATAAAAATTTCGAGCGGTGAAAGGATAGTTCTCAAAGATCTCGATCGGGCTATCGGTCTTCTTCGTCCAGGCTTCCCGAATGCGACGGATATTTTCCGGATCGGGATCCTTGGGGCGGCGCCCGCCGACGACGATGACCTGCACATTGGGTTCCAGCTTGTCAATGTTGCTTGGTGGTTCGGTGTAAACTCCGTAGGCGCAGTTTGAGATCTTCTTGCCGGGATGGCTTATCGCGATCTCTTTGGCGACCCGGTTCACAAAGTCCCAGACGTAATTGGAGAGATGGCCGCGCGGGCCCAGTTCCGGCGACTCTTTTCCCTCGCAAAGCTCGCACTGGCAGATCGCGGTGTAACCGTCCGGCGGCATGATCGACACAACATCCATGTCGAAGTGATCAAACTGAACCTGGGCAAAGCGCACCGCCTCGGCGAAGAGCTCTTCATTGGAATAACAGAGCTGATTATTCTTGATGTAGGGCTGGTTGTGACGTTGCCCTCCGTAGAGTGCAAACCAATCAGGATGATGTTTCATCGTGTGCTCGTTATCAGTCATATCCCGGAGACCATGGGCCGCCTGGCGGCCATAGGGTCGACGCATGCCGAGACGATTTCCCCACATCATTGCCTCCTGACCACTTGCGTCCCCACCGGGCCGGATCTGAAAATTTCGCATCGCGAAATCCGGATGCACCGTTTCGTCGATCTCCGGCAGGGCAATGGAATCCAGTCTCGTGGGCAGGATCTCGCCAAGCTCTCCCGGCATGTACCAACGCACCCCGAGTTTCCGAAGGTAGCCACAAACGGCATTGAATGACCCGCGTTCATCAAAGGTCCAGATGTTGATATTACCATCTCGATCTGTCTTCTGTTCCTCGGGCGTTCCGAAAAGCTTATTCGGCCCCGAATAATGTTTGTAAAGCTGTCGATGCGGGTAGCCCCAGTTTTCGCCCGTGATCGTATCCCATGCCTTTTGCATTTTGCCGTTAGTGACCTCAGTGTTACTCCGGGGCCACGGCTCGATGGGCACAAAATCCGTATCGTCCCCGATGAACACCATCCAGTCCTCACCCGAGACAATGCGATAAGCGCCGTAGCGAAGCTCGTCAGCCGAAATTCCCAGTTCACCGGTGAACGAACTTGCCCCCACGTAAAGTTTGACTGGAAAGTCATCGGAAGGCTCCGAGCCGATGCGCGCTTCCGCACCCGAGAGCTTCTTGAGGTAAGTCTGTAGCTCTCGCGCCGCGAGCCGTTGCGCACGAGTCGGCGTATCTGAGATGATAATTTCAGCACGGGCTTCCCCGTTTTCAACGAGAAAAGGCTCGGCGGAAGCGAGCGGTGGAAGCAAGAGGCTAACCGCGCAAACGGCCACCAGATATTCCTTTTTCGTGCGGATCATAGGGGGATGCTAATTCTGAACCAACTTCCCCACCAGCGGTTTCCATACAGGAATCGGGACCATGACGAGACTGCCCCCGACGGCTAATATGCTAGTGGTGAAATCTATGGAGAAGCTTTGAAAGAAGCCGGCGCATCCATTCGTGTCCACTTTTTTGAGAAAGGCGGTCACGGATTCTCTCTTCGGCCGAAAGAGCACCCGCTTTCCACTTGGCCGGACCTTTGTTTGCAATAGTTTAGAGACCAGGAGGTTCTTGAAGATGAAGCCGAACAAGATGAAGCGAATGAATGGGTTTAGGCTGATCCTTGTGGTGATTGCCTCTTGTTTGGCAGTCGCTTCAGGTGATGAGGCGGGCGAGGTAAAGGCGTTGGCGGATCGGGTGCATGCGCATCAAAGAGCGCTGGGCTCTCAGTTTAAGAATCAGCACTGGGTTCGAGGGACCTATTATGCGGGGCTGATGGCCATGTATGAAAGCACGTCGGATCGTGCCTATCTGGATGATTGCATGGAATGGGGGCAGGAGGTTGCCTGGCATGTGAAAGACAAAAGCGACGGGCCATTTGACAGTGGGGCCTATTCGCTGATTTACAGCCAGATCTGGTTTGGATGTTATCAGGCGCAACAGGATGCCTCCATCATTCAGCCTACACTTGCATTCCTGGAAAATCCGGACGTTACCAATCCGCTTTCCAATCCGACTGGCTGGTATCTGGAAAACACGGGACACCGGTTTGTGGATGGCCTGTTTACGGGCCCTCCGGCGCTCGCAATGCTGTATCAGATGACGGGCGATGACAAGTATGTGGACTGGATGGATAATTTCTTTTGGGACGTGCACGGAGAAATCTTTGACGAGGATGCGGGACTTTTCTTTCGGGGCCCACCTTCCATCTCCCGGAAGACGAAGAATGGGAAGAAATTACTGTGGTCGCGCGGCAATGGCTGGGCCTTTGGCGGAGTGACGCGCATCCTGAACTATCTGCCTCAAGACCATGCGAGTTATGCGCGTTACAAGGCCTTGTATGTTCAAATGGCGGAATCACTGGCGACGCGTCAGCAGGCCGATGGGTTCTGGCGAACCAATCTGGATGATCCAAAGCAATTCGAGATGCGGGAGAGCACCGGAACCGGATTTTTCACTTATGGCATCGCCTGGGGAGTCAATAACGGAATTCTGGACATGGAACGTTTCCTGCCCCTCGCCACCAAGGGCTGGGCGGCGCTCGCCTCGGTGGTCAACGAAGAGGGTCAGATCGGATGGAGCCAGCCTCCGGGCGGCGGCCCTGGCAAGGTCGAGGAGACCGATACAACACGATACGGCGCGGGCATTTTTCTAATGGCTGCTAGTGAAATTTATCAACTCGAACAAGAATAAGAGAATGAATCAACAACGCTGGGTCAAATCATTTCCGATTCCACTCCCGCTATACTGCGCGGCAGCATTTCTGATCGCTGTCCGACTCTCGGTGGCGGACGATGAACCGGTTGCTCAGACAACAGAATCTTTCACCATCGCGGTTTTACCTGACACCCAGTTCTACTGCGACACCCGACTCAAGCTATCGGCCAAGTGGGGCAATGGAGACTTACGACGCTACTTCTTTGCCCAAACGGAATGGGTCCGCGACAATAAGGAGCGACTCAATATTGCTTTTCTCGTCCATGAAGGAGATCTCGTGCAGGCGGACGCCCCGGAGGAATGGGCCATCGCAAAGGAGGCCTTGTCAGCACTGGACGGGAAAGTGCCCTATATCATGTGCCTAGGAAACCATGACATGGGTTTTGAGGAGGCGGATAACAAATATGGCGGCAATATAGGCGTCAACCGGACCACGCATTTCAACACCTACTTTCCTCGTGAGAAATACGCGAAGCGACGCGAATTTGGCGGCACCTTTGATCCGGATCGCCATGACAATTCTTGGTATCAATTCGAGGTATCAGGAATGAAATTTCTTATTGTTTCCGTCGAATGCAAACCGCGCGACGAAGTGCTGAATTGGGCCAACCAAGTGGTCTTTGAGCACCCTGACCACCGTGTCATTGTCCTGACGCACGCCTACCTGAACCCGAAAAGATCAAGAAACACCTCGGGTGGAGTGAGGGCCAAAGGCAACAGCGGTGAACAGGCCTGGCAGAAGTTCGTCCGCAAGCATAAGAACATCTTCATGGTTCTCTGCGGTCACCACACCGGAGAGGCCGTTCGCACCGACGCTGGAGACCACGGCAACCAGGTTCACCAGATTCTGTGCGACTACCAGGGGATGAACAACGGCGGCGAATCCTGGCTGCGCTACATGACATTCAAACCGGAAACAAACAAGATCAGCATCCACACCTACAACCCAGTGCTCGACAAATTTATGGACCGCCCTTCCAGTAGATTCGATCTGGACTATCCTATGACTACCCGCCGGTCTGGGAATCGGCGGCCAGACGGTAGATAGAACGACCTAACCAAGAAGCATACGGAACGTGTTCAACGAATGGCCCAGGCTTGGACCGAATGGCATGAAGACCAGCAAAAACGCCCCTAGCTCATTGAAAAAACGAGGCGCTTTGCTGGCTGGTTACCTGTTTCTTTTTTCCGTCCTTGGAGAGGAGGTCTGCGGACAGCTCTCAGCCCCGGTGAAGCGTCCTAACATTCTGCTAATTGTCGCGGATGACATGAATTGGGATTCACCCGGTTGCTTTGGCGGGGCGGCCGATGAGATCACGCCGAACATCGACAAGCTCGCGTCGGAAGGGATACGTTTTTTTCATGCCTACGCGAATATTTCCATCTGCACCCCGTCGCGCAGCGTGATGCTCACCGGTTTGTATCCACACAACAACGGCGCCGAGGGGTTTCAGCGGATTCACCCGGGCACGCCCACTCTTCCCTCCATATTACAGGAGGCTGGCTATCTGTGCGGCACCGTGGGCAAACCCCTGAGCCAGGAAGAGCTCTTTCGCTGGTCGGCGGCCTACCGCTGGCCGGGCGCTGGAGACGAAAACCAATGGGGCCGCGACCCCGCCATCTACCGCTCCTTTTCCAGGCAGTTCTTCTCAATGGCGAAAACCGCCCACCAGCCGTTCTTCCTGATGGCCAGCTCACACGATCCGCATCGTCCTTTCGGAAAGGGCGAGGCGAAGCAAGCGCCGCAGGAACGTGCCGATTCGTCGCGGACCTTCCGCGCCGAGGAAGTGAAACTGCCGGGACTGCTCCCAGATCTCCCGGGAGTTCGCGAGGAATTTGCCAGCTATTGCACTTCTGTCCGGCGATTGGACGACATGGTTGGCGCGGTGCTTGAAGAGCTTGAAGAGGCCGAGCTTGTCGATGAGACGATCGTCCTGTTTCTCTCCGATCACGGCATGCCGTTCGCGGGGGCCAAGTTCAACTGCTATCCTGAAAGTGTGCGTTCACCCATGGTCATCCGCTGGCCGGGCACCGTGGAACCAGGCGCCCTCGATGAGAGACACATGGTGTCGATGATCGACCTCATGCCAACCCTCCTCGACGCCGTCGGCCTCGATTCGCCGACCACGGATGGACGCTCATTTCTGCCTCTGCTCCGGGGCGAAAACCAGAGCCGTCGCGACGCCATCTTCGCACAGTTCCATCACATTCACGGCAGCGATGCGTTGCCGATGCGATCGGTCATCACGCGCGAGGCTGCCTACGTGTTCAATCCGTGGTCGAACGGCAAACGCCGCTTTGCCCGCCTGTCGGGTTCTGCCTCCTCCGCGATGAAAAACCAGGCAGAGAAGGATCCAGCCATAGCCGCGCGGATCCAACATCTGGAACTGCGCTCCGTCGAAGAGTTCTTCGATCTCAGCCAAGATTCAAGCTGCCTGACCAATCGGATCGCGAGTGAAGATTCCCAAAAACAGATTGAAGCGCTCCGCTCGAGGCTCCGCTCATGGATGGCCAAGACCAGCGACCCCGCTCTCAGCGCCTTCGACCAGCGTGATCAGCCCGAGGCTCTCGAAGATTTCGTCGAAAGCTACCAAGCAACCGCTCAACAGCAGAAGGACGAACTGCGGGACTACGAGAAGCGCAAGGGCTATCGGTTTTAACCGGAGGCATCCACCCCCCCGCATGAAGCGGATTGCCGAAGGCTCGACGAACCGCTTTAATGGAGGTTCTCTTTCCCGAACCGACCAGACTCAAATGAACGCTCTCCAAAAACTCGCCATCTTTTTTGTCGCCCCGATTGGATTTTGGGGCGGTGCCCACGCCGGGGAGAAGCTCTACAACGGTATCGTGCTCCCGGACCAGTGGCCACCCGCCTACGACCGGCATCCGAAGCAGAGCCAGATGCTGGTCCCGTATCTGGAGAAACCCCCGGCGGTCATTCCCATCGACGTCGGTCGACAACTCCTGGTTGATGACTTCCTGATCGAATCGACGACCCTCCAGCGAACCTTCCACACGGCGGAATATCATCCCGCCAACCCGGTCATCCGACCCGACAAACCATGGGAGTTCGGCAGCGGAGGATGGTTTGCTGCTCCATTCAGTGGCGGCGCCTGGTATGATTCCTCGGACCAGCTGTTCAAGATGTGGTATACCGGCGGCTACCTGCACTGGAGTTGTCTGGCCACGAGCAAAGACGGCATCGCCTGGGACAAGCCGGCATTCGACATTAAGAACGGGACTAATGTCGTGATCCGCCCGATCGAACCGAAGGCCACGCGGAGCGTCGACACCACCTCGGTGTGGCTCGACCACGACGCCAAGAATCCATCCGAGCGGTTCAAGTATTTCGGCACGGAGAGCGGTCATACCGACCGCTGGGCGATGGTTTATCGCACCAGCCCTGACGGCATCCACTGGACCGATGCATTGACCAAGGAGCGGATCCACGGCGACCGGAGTACCGTCTTCTACAATCCGTTCCGCAAGGTCTGGGTGCTCAGCGAAAGGATTTCCTGGGGTGGTCGTGCACGCCGCTACAGCGAGCACGCCGACCCGAAGAAGCTCATGGACGAAGGCGTGCTCAGGGACCCGAAGAAGGGCGTCAACTGGATCGCCGGCGAGATGATCGATCCAAGGAATCCAGTCGAGGAACTCGGACGCAAACCCGAGCTCTACAACCTCGACGCAGCACCCTACGAGAGTCTCATGATCGGTGCCTTCACCATCTGGACGGGCCCCAGCAACGACGAATGCGGGAAGCAGAGTCTTCAGAAGCGCAACGACATCCTGCTCGGTTTCAGTCGCGATGGATTTCACTGGGACCGCCCCGACCGGCGCCACTTCATCTCCTCTACCTGGGACAAGAAAAACTGGCGCTACGGAAATGTGCAGTCGGTAGCCACGGGCTGTCTCGTCGTGGGCGACAAACTCTATTTCTACTTCTCCGGCCGTTCCAAGCCGGGTTTGGGAATGTACGACACCGAGACGAAGAAAACCGAAGGCTGGGACAAGGACGCCGCCACAGGTCTGGCGATCCTCCGCCGCGATGGCTTTGCCTCGATGGACGCCGGGAAGAGAGGCGGCACCCTGACCACCCGTCCGCTCACCTTCAAGGGGAGCCATCTCTTTGTGAACCTCGACAGTTCTGAAGGGGAGTTGAGGGCCGAGGTCCTCGACGAAGAGGGCAAAGTGATTGCGCCTTTCACCAAGGAGAACTGCGAGCCAGTTGTCGGTGACCAAACCCATGCAGCGGTCCGGTGGCAAGACGACCTCTCCAAAGTATCCGGCCAACCGGTGCGGTTCCGCTTTCATCTGAAGAACGGCGATCTCTATGCATTTTGGGTCAGCCCCACCGCATCTGGAGCGAGCAACGGCTACGTGTCCGGCGGCGGCCCCGGGTTCGCGGGACCCACCGATACCGTAGGCAGGCAGCAGTGAGATCAATCTCGAAGTCAACTACGCGGCCAGTAGCTTGGCGCAAGAGTCGGACGAAGTCCTAGCGTCACAAATCGTTGAGCGGGGGTGAGGCACATCATCCACCGCCGGCCAGTTGGGCAGCAACCCACGGGCAAAGACACGCGAATTCCGCTCGTGTCGCACGAACAGGCGCATGAATGTTAGGCGCCTGAGCCAAGTGAAACTAGCCGCCTTATCGCTGATATCTGTTGCCTACCTCGAAGCCGCGAACCCACCGCATGACATCCTGGTCAAACAGGGGGAGCCGGTTGTTTACCCAATATCACGTCAGCGCCCGATATTCACCGAGTCGGGTCGAGGCACAGGATAGAATTTGTAAATAAAGTAAGCTCTAATCAGTAAAAGATTTTAATTTTCGCTGGCGAATTGGAGGGTTGTCTTTAACGATAGCGACTCGCGCTAGCGTCTGATGCTACGCTCTCCGCCTGCATTAACCATGCCTAACAATATTTCAAAATTAAATTTATTTGCCCGTGCGATGCAGGCTTGGGACGAGACACTTCCCTACAATGCGGTGCATTCTATTCAAATAAATCGGGAACTGGATGCTGAACGAATTCCGCTGATCGTCAGTCGCGCTATCGAACAACATAGCGGACTGAGCTATCTTCCAGACAAGATCACGATCGAACATATCTCGCCAACCGGAGACATTGAAGAAGATCTGCG
>PBSY01000057.1 GCA_002726915.1 Verrucomicrobiales bacterium
CATCCTAGCATTTCCCCACAACCTGTCACCACTATCGATCAAAACCCTAACTATAACAGAGAACCATGAAATTCATCCACTCACTAGCCGCCACCGGACTGGCCTTATTGGTTTCGACGAGCCCTCTAAGTGCTCAGGAACAATCCCCCCCGATTCCTGTCGGGTCTTTAAGCGCCTTCCCAACCATCGTTCAAACAGGAACTCATCCAACGCTGACTTGGAGCGTCACTATCCCTGAAGCAGTCGAAGACATCGTCGATATCGAAGGCCCCGGTACAATAGTTCCCAAGCGCGATGTTATCATGGATGTTAGAATCCTCGGAGCCGGTGTCACCGCCAACTCCTACTCAGGCTTCACGTTTGTCCCCACGGAATGCCAAATCAACGTCGACGGCGGAGGTTATAGTCCTATCTTCTATGGAACCAACAATGACGTAAATCCCAACGAGATCGTCTACACGAAAACGGTGGAGGAGGGTGAAGAAGTCAATTTTGGCTCCCGCTACTACTACAACTATTCTTGGGGGCCGTGGTACAGCACAACAAACAGTAACGGCAATGTCGTTGCTCTACGAAATGGTGATACCCCACCAACAACGACTCCAATGCAATATGCACCCACGATCGAATCTTTTATCCGTCCGTATCTTTCCGAGGACGGCAAGATTAAGATCGGTCCACGTGATGTCCTCTACCTAATGGAACTCACTCACACCAATCCCAACCACTCCGGGTTCGATCTCCAGGACATGGCGCTATTAGTCACCTTCTATGATCAAGTGGCTGACGAAAGCTCGAGCGAAGCAGACTCTTCGGAATCAGAAGCCTCATCTGAAGATAACAACAGCAATGCCCAAAATCGCAAGAAGAGAAGAAAGCGCGGACGTCGTAGAAGGTAGAACGTTCTAAGTCCCGAATCCTCTCGATCTTGTAATTCATGAATGCTCCCTGCTTTTTCGTCTCATCGATGGTGTTGTTTGTCGTTCTCTCGTCAAATGCCGCCCCTCGATATGACGGGGAAATGAGGGATGCTGCCAGTCACGACCAACTGAGCAGCAAGCTTCGTATGGCCCAGCAGTCCGACCCTATCAAGGATTCCGGACCGGCCATAGGTGAAATCGAGAAGGATCCCGCCTCCGCACAGCACAAAAGAAGCCTTCTCGACTCCTCAGCCATTCTTTGCTTTCGCGGAGAACTCACGCTTGTTCCCAAGCGAGCCGTCCTGCATGTCCCCGAGCACCTTGAAAAACGTTTCGGGGTCAACGGCAAGGTCGAGGTAAAAAGTTGGCAGGACTTTTATGCCGCAAACCGCGGTTGGATCCGCCCACTCGAGGTGACTCGGGATGAGGCTTTCGGGTTCAAACCGCTGAGTGAAGCAAAACTTGAGGCGATCAAAGAGAGCACAACGGTTATTGTCGCCACCTTTAAAAACGGCCCCATCGCAGTTCGACCCTACGTCGATCCTTCTGAAGAAGCTGCGTCCTCCGACAAAAGTGAAACACCAACTCCACTACTCAAATGAATATTGTTACCCGGCTTTACCTTCCCATCATCGCGGTCCTTGGCCTCGTCACACCGGCAGTCACGGACGATTATACCTTCTTTGTTCACCAGATCCAAATGGATGGGGATGGAGATGCTTCCAACGACCTTGATTGGGATGTTTCAGTTCCTCAAGAGGGCTCTCAGCAATCACCTCTTGCCATCAATCCCCACGGAGCTCGCTTTGAGCTTTGGGCGATTAAATCAGATCCCCTCGCTGATTACCTAATCGACACCACTTACGTGAATTCTTACATTCCTGTAGCTGAAGTCACCATAACCTCTGAAGATCCCTACACAGTCATTCCAAGAACCAGAGCAGACCGTCCCTTTTCTGTCAGTATCATGGCTTCAGGAATGAGCGATGACCCTACCGCCGAAGCTGCAGCAACATCGGTAAAGCTAATTCGTCACGTTCAGTCTTATGGACCTGGCGGGACTGGTAGCAATGTCGACCGCAGTTCAGCAACCCTGTTGACCCAAGGCTCCCTTGAAAACAATGGTACCCATGAATTCAACTACGACCTATCGGCTGTTCCTGGAGGTGACCGGACCAAAATTCGCGGAGAAGAACGTTTCTCCGTCTTTTCATTAGCCGACTACCAGGCACCCGAGTCACAACTCGACTCAGCGTTTATTCAGGTATGGCCTATAGCCGAAACTTCCATCACCGGATTAGCCAATGGCTCGGTAATTAAGGGCATTGCTCCTGAAGTCAAAATTGATCTTGTCGATCTCTACCCGGACTCTTGGACCTACGCGCAGGTTTATCCTGGAGAGCCCGTACTAGGAACTGAGGGAACGATCGTTCCCGGTTCGTCTATTCTGATTGACGGAACCATTCCACGAGATGAAACCGTGGTAGTGGCCGACTGGGACAACGTTGTTAAGGAAGATGGTAACTACACGCTTGAGGTTATCACGATCACTCCATTCGGAGCTGATCGACTCTCCTACCGCTCCTTTGAAGTTGAGCGTACCATCCGCCTAAATGGTGCTGTGACCAGCGTTGAATAATAAGGTCAGTCTCCGAGCTCAAAAGGCATGAAGATCCGGGCACAGCACAAATCCGTGCTCCAGCGCGGTTCAGTCCTCATCGAGATTGCCGTCGCCTACGGGACATTGGTGACCGTGGCTGTGTTAACACTGAAAGCCGCAGTTAACACTACTTCCGGGCAGGCTTGGACTGTCAAACAGTCGATGACTGACGCCTACTTGACGCGAGAGACCGCTCTCGCCTCTCGCATCCCATTCAGCGAAGTTACAACCGACGGATCACTCTGGGCTCTCCATCCTAACGTGACCACTTCAACGGTAGAGATCGGAAAACTTCCCGGAGGATCACCTGTCTCAGCGACGATTCATCGCACAAGGATTCCAGATGCAAATAATCTCACCACAGCTGGCGGAGTCGGCACGATAACTACTAATCCAGGCAGAACCGAGGCTTGGAAACTGCAGTCCCTCCTAGTCTACACCATAGGCCCGAGAGAATACGTCAAAACTCGAACCGCCCTGAGAATCCGATGACGATTAGCAGGAGGCAACGAGGTCGAAGCGCCTTCACTCTCATCGAAATGACAATGGCTCTCGCCATGGCCATGGGGATCGTATTCGCCATTCTTGCCATGCTGCAGCAACAGATCTCCTTCAATCAGGCGCTTGCCGATTTTCGGTTCCTTCGGGACGAAGCCCCCCAGCTGAACACTTTGCTCACCAACATCGTCAACAAAGCGGATAGCTACCGTATCTATACAAATCTTTCCGACGCCAAAAATCAAACTGGCGCCGTACGCAGTGATGGAAGGGCCATGAAACTTCGATTTCGAAACCCAGACGGAACCTCCGATCAAGCAATCGTTTCTTTCGAGGTTCTAAACGGCAAGAAACAGCTCAATTTTTATTACAAGAATAGAAGTTCGATCTCATGGCCCACCAACCCCAGTTGGACCATTTCTTCCAAACCTGATGGCGTTGATTTCGACAACACAACAGGCATTCTCCTTGTGACGTTGGCAGGCAGCAAAGGAGATGAAATAACTTATGCGGGGAATCCAGACTGATGAAAACGCAAACTCCCCTCTTCTGTCGCAACCGAAACCAAGGTTACGCAACCGTAGCAATCGTGGCCGCGGTTGCTATGATCCTGATTTCGATGATGACCTATTCGCTCGTAGGCAACCTAACAAGTCTCGAATCACAGGTGGGGGCTCAGATAAAGCAGGACTATTCCCAAAAGGAGGACGCCGTTCTCAGCGCCCTTCTGCATGTCGTTCCCAATAAAGCGATCGGAGCTATGCAACAGGGCTCAGCCGCCAATGCCGACAACTACACTTGGGAAAAAATCTTCGAAGAAGCAATTAATCTAGCTAATGCGGAGCAGGCCGCGGATGCTACCATCATCTCCAGTCTAACACTCGGGGATGCCATAACAGCCAACACGGGTGATACCAACTTCGATTCCATGAGTGACTTTGTCGGCGCCGCAGAGAGTCTGACTTGGGATAATTCAACCGGCAACCTCGTTAACGGGGGCAACTGGTACGAGTACCGGATGCTAATTAACGACGACCTGAAAGATGGGATTCCAGCCCCGCTTCGATGCGATTACGACTACTACCTGCTCGACAAGGAATACCCGCTAATAACTTTTGAGAAGCTCCACGTTTACAATTACAACAGCTTTGACCCCCTATACTACAAAGGTTTAAACGCCAATACAGACAGCTTCCCTCTCTACAACCTCTACGAGTATCCCGACGTCAAGTTAGGCTATAAGCGCCCCGGCGATAACTTTGTGGCAAAACGAAACTGGTGGACATTCGCACTCACCTTTGGGGAACATAACAGCGACGCTACCGGTGTACCCCCCACAACGAAGAACTATGTCCTCTCGATCTATGAGGTTCCCTCACAGCTTCCCATTTCAGCTTCGACGTCCATGTCGGTCGGGCAATTTTCAGATGGCGGCGCTTGGGAAAACGTAAGTCTTCAGGGTGGTCTTTACGCTGATTCCATTCTAACCCAAGGCACCGTAGCCCTCTCTGAGGGCTCTATCTCGGCGCGCAAATCAGTCTCTCTAGGTGATTCGACCTCCGTCGGTGGCAACACTTTGAGCGCAACATTTGACGCTCTAGGTGATCGTGAGGAGCGCGCACTCCTATCTGAAAGCGATTTTTACGATGCTTCGGTAGCTGGAAACGTCGGGAAAGTGGCCTTTATACCAATAAATCCGGGATATGATTTTCTGAAACTTGCCAGCGATGGCCTCGACAACGAGCGCATCTCTCCTACTGGTTGGAACGAATATTGTCGGGGAGCGGAGCAAGCCCGCATGCGGGTTGAGATTCGTGAAATGTTTGATGTCGATGATCAGGTTCCGGTATCGTTTCGTTTTCACTACTTCACCAACAGCAATTCGCGGGAATACATCGACTACACTCGCGGGATCAATTGGCCTTCCGAAATCGAATCGGGAGGAGGTCTTTTCCCTTTCCAGACAGATACGCTCGAAAACGGTCGGAATGTCCTCGTCGTGAATGTAAACCGAATGGCTGACTTTCTCGATACCATTCCCAACGCTGCCGGATCGAGTGTGAACAACTCACTTTACCTCTACCCAAATTCTGATGAGGCCACGGTTATTGCGCCAAGCATTCCGTCACTCGAGACGGACCTCGCTGTCACTCTTCGTGGAGGGAAAGACCTTACCGCTTTCACCACTGGATTTTCCATTCTGACCGACATGCGCCTCTACATTGCTGAATCCCTGAACGACGTTGCTGCAACACCCCCCGTAAATTCCAATCTCCCTGCCGGTTCGGACTACTACCCTCCTCTATCCATCTTCACTCCTGAAAAGCGTTTTGGAGAAGTAGGAGTGGTTAACACCCCGGTGAATCTGAGAGGACAAATCAGCAGTCTCAAGACCAGCGCCTCAGACACATTTAATCCATTGGAACTCATGGGAGCGGACGACACCAGAGTCGACACCGACCTAATGAACGCCGAACTCGTGCATCTGAACTCACCAGCAGAACTCCCTCCGATTCACTTGATGAACTGGCTGATCACCATTGAAGAAATTCACTGATCACCTTCTCAGTAGCGAGATATTCCACTCCCTTGCAGAATTAAAAAACCGCAAGCGCGAGCTTTTCGCTCCACCCAAGAGGTTTTTTAAAGTCGGGACTTCGGCTGAGCCTGACTCCCTACAAATATTTGATATAATTTCGACAAATCCACTCGTCGCCAGCTCGACCATCAACCATGAAATCGACAGAGACTAAACCTGCTGTATCCCTTCTCAAGGGGCTAACGATTGGCTATCGTGGTCGTAAGCTCTCTGGATTTAAAGAAACGCGACTGGCTACCGCAGAGGTAGACATCCACCTGGGGACTGGCCGACATCTTCTCCTCGCGAGGAACGGGCGGGGTAAAACGACTTTATTGAAGACCATCGCTCAGATCATTCCCGCTCTCGACGGTGAAATTCAATGCGAGGGCTGTGTTCAATTCATCGACGAAGACCTTCGCTTTGATTCGGAGTTAAAACCGAGACAGATTTTCACTGCCCTCCTCAAAAAGGAGCAACGCCAGTTCGCCATCACGATGGCTAAGAGGATCGAGCTCGACGTTGAAAAACCCTATGGGAAGCTCTCCAAGGGAAATCGTCAAAAGGTCAGCCTCATTGTGGCTGAGGCACGGGCTCACAAAAATGGCACTCAGGTGCTGCTTCTTGATGAACCCTTTTCTGGTCTCGACTTCGCAGCCAGAGAGAGTGTTGATGCCATTTGGCGGGAGAATCAGGACCATATCGTTCGGCTCGTCTGCATTCACCCAGATGAGCCCACCCTCGAGACTGATAGTGCCATTATCATCTGCAACGACGAACTTAAGCAGCTCGCAGTTGATAGCACTCTTGACTGGATGGAAACCCGTTACTCTCTCAACTGATCTGCCCTTTCCAATTAATCGCCACGATGGAACTCTACAAGCTCACTCTCGCCTCACTCCTGACCCGCAAGACTTTTGCAATATTTGCCTTCATTCTGATTGTATTCCCGTTTCTACTTCCGATCATGACGCCATGGGAAACAAAGCCTTCCCTGCTCGAACCTGCACGAGCTCAGACCGCATGGATTCTGCTGTGGATCACCGCATTTGGCTGGCTAATCTTTCAGGGAGCAACTGTCGGAGATCGCTGGTCCTCTCATGGGATTCTTGAATACTTCAAAACTGTCGGCGTTGCAAAGCACAAACAGATTGTACAAATATGGCTTAGCTGCTTTACCATTTTTTCCGGCTTTGCTCTCATCACCTTCGTGATCAGCACGTTCACCGCTATGCCTGGCAATCCCATAGAGGCAAAGCACTGGGTGATAACGAATCTTCAGTATCTCTTTCTGTTCCTCTTGGTAATAGGTCCCCTGCTTGTTCTCGCGATCGCCCTAGGAACCAGAATTAGTGGAGCTGCCGCCTACGCAGTTACGATCAGCCTCGCCCTCTACGGAATGTTTGGGATCGGCCAGCTTGAAGTGTTTATAGCGGACAACAATAACCCTGTTTTGAACCTTCTTTATGTAGTGTCTCCGCATTATCATCTCTCTGATCTGACTTCTAGACTGGTTTTTAAGCTCGGGGCGATGCCGGCCAACGAACTAACCCAGATCGCTTTCTACTTAGGGGGGGAAGCGCTACTTACTCTTGGCATTTCATACCCGCTCTACCGAGAAGGAAAATAATCCATAGGACTCTCGCATTTACGTAAAACTGTCCCGCGGAAGGTCAGTGCATAAAGGGCACTGCCTTTCCAAATGGGTTCCGCAACGGACCAAAAACCAACGTTTTACTCGCGGCAAACACGCTTCTCGTGTTTCAGAAACACCGGTTGAACAGCTTATGAAATTTCGGAATCGAATAGCTTCCTCTCTAGCAACCCCGTAAGAAGGGCCGAGGCTACAAAGCCGGCCAGTATCCACCTTTCAAAGTAAGTTATTCTAATAAAGGCGCGACAAATTTTGAGACTCCAACTCTACCCAACCCTATCATTCACTAAGCACGCTCAAAGGGTATTTGAAAGCCTCTGTCTTGGTGGGTCACAGGAGCAAAAGCCGGCACTTGGAGCGGCAGGCATCACGTTGAGATTCACTCTCAGGGAGCGTTTCGACCTCATGAAAGCCCTTTAAGAACTATTAACTATCGGACCTGACGGAACTTTCACTATCTAGAAAAGTAAAATGGTTCTCAAGACTACTGAAAAAAAGTCTTTTTTTATGGTTTTTATCATATTAATATAATTTATAAGCCCCCGCTTCGATAATAGATGGTTGGTAGTTTAATGAATGGTGAGTAGATTGATGGATGGTGGGTAGGTTGATAAATGGATTTGCAGGAAACACATAGTCAGGCCGAACAGGTCATGTCAGCGATTTTTTCAGCGGCTGGCGATAATGATATTTCGGATATTCAGATCCGAAGTGGTGCGTATGTTTACTGCCACACACGAAATGGCCTTGAGGTCATCACAAAACTGGGAGAGTTGCCCCCTCTCGCGGTGATGAATTTAGTAAAGTTTCTTTACGCCCGCCAGGAGAACGACTCTTCTAGTGCTATTTCCCATCTCCAAGATCAGGACGATATCGAAGCACGCCTCGTTAATAACAAGGTTGCAGATTTCAGCTGCGATGGCTTTTCTTTGCCCAATGGGCGCGTTTCCGGACGAATGCGGATCCAGACTCACCTGAGCGCCAATGGCCCTGGCATTACTTGCCGCATTCTCAGCGACGAAATTGCCGACTTGGGAACTCTTGGAATCGCACCAGATACCATTCGTGCTCTTCAGGAATTCATGAAGCGCCGCCAGGGATTCGGCCTCGTCACCGGACAGACAAACTCGGGTAAATCAACCACCCTTGCCGCTATTCTTGACTGGCTCCGCCAGAATCATCCTCGCCACATCGTTACAGTTGAGGACCCAATCGAATATCATTATTCGCGGTTCGTTACTGTTGAAGCGGAGGATGCGCCACAGCTTCCCGCTCCGGGTTTTGTCACGCAACAGGAGGTTGGAAAACACGTTGAAAGCTACAAGCAGGGACTCAAGGACGCACTCCGCAAAGCTCCCCACGTTATCTTGATTGGAGAGATCCGTGACATGGAGACAATGGAAATCGCCATTAAGGCGGCGCAAACCGGTCACGTTGTCATTTCTACCCTACACACTAACGGGGCTGTTAAGACTCTCAGCCGTATTCTCGAATTCTTTCCTCAGGAACAACATCGTTCTCTACTTGGCCGACTATCCGAAATCCTGATGTTCATCCTCTCTCAAGGACTTATTCCGACGGAGAATGGGCGAGTCCTCAACTATGAATTTCTGCAAAACAATAGTTCTGCAGTGCGTTCCGGTATCAGTGCATATGACGGAGCTGCCAAATCACTTGAAGACGCGATACGACACAGCGGGAATATCGAGTGGGATTCCAACCTAAAGAACTTGCTCAACAGCGGCAAGATCTCACACCAAGCCTTCCAAATGAACCGCATGAACGAGGAAGACGGAGATGAACTCCTGTTTATCTCTGAGAAAGCGGGCTTCTAGCGAGCTTCACTCCGCATCGATTGGCGGCAAGCCTGAAAACAATAAGAAAACCCTAAATCACAAGAGATGATGAAGCTGAAGAATTCAAAAATGGTTGAATTCTCCTCAACGCCCCACCCCTCGAACGAGATTGGCGCCTAGCTGATCCGCAAGGCGACCGGCGGTGATTCCCTCTCAAATCAAAGGACGAATGGAACTCCTCGATACAACCGCATCACCTCTCAAGGTATACAAGCAGGCTAAACGCATTCTCAAGAGCACTAGCCGAGCAAAAAACCCTGATTGGTATCGCCGCTCTACAGAGATTGCTCTTCAATGGCACATTTCGATCGGCACCCAGTCAATTGCCAGCGCGATTCACAACAGTGTTTCAGATGAATGGTGGGAGGGTCCTAAGCTCCCTGACTTTTCGTTGGGTAGCGAGGATTCAAGCGGACCTGTTACGCTAGACGAGCAGACCCTCAGCGATCTTCACGAAATCCTCCGTCAACTCCTTGCCTCCCGCGAATTCGGTATCAAGCCCAAGTCTCTGGGTATAACAATTCACTTGGCAGATGGCCTGCGCACGCGTGATCTGAACCCGGAGTTTGCCTCCGATGGCGATTTCGACAGCCTGAACGAGCTCGTGCTCTCGGCTCCTGACATTGCTCTAGGTGATGATTCCCTGGAATCGCAGGAAGGTAAATGGCGGCTTGTCCCATTTATGGGAATAAAGGATGGTGATAGACTCGCGCTGGCCGTCCAAGTGTCAGGGCAATATGACACGATCGCCCAGGCGCTCCAGGAATACGGCGAATCACACAACATCCCGGTGATTGTCGAGACGCGCTCTGCGGCTTTAGAAGCATTTGCCGGAGTCCCTTCAATTCTACCCGAAGGGACGACGCTGAGCGATACGCTCATACTAATCCAGTTTGAAGGATTCACTCTTCTCGGAGGAACTGGTTCACGCGGTGAGGTAAGAGTGATCAGATCTTTGATGCACCGCTCAGGGAAACTTCTATCGCCTCCCGAAATCGCCGATTTTATTACGAACACAGCAGCTCTTCTCAATCTCAAGTCCCCCAAACTACTTTTACTCTCTGCAGCCGGAGCTTCTGAAAACGAACTGAGAGAGCTCCTCTCGTACTACCTCGGATTACACCCTGAGGCGGCATACCAATGCATCGACGCGAGAACTCTTGAGTTTGCGAGTGTCATACCAAAACAACGCTTCGAGTTTGCCGTGGCAACGGGAAAAAATGGAGAAGTTGAGGGTTCTTTCGTTTCGTCGCTGGTTTCCAAGTGGGCCATCCAGGACTTCTATAGCCTCTCCCAGATAGAGGCGAGCCGAATGCCGACACAAGGTGATCTGAGGTCGCTGAAATGGGCTGGCCTTGTCCAAAAGGCGGCCCTGGTAGCCCTTATTGCTTTTGTAGGATGGGCCGGCACTGATTTCTTCACCAAAATGCGCTCCGAAGCTTGGAAAATTGCTCCCACCTCTGCGAGCGAAATGGAATTTCGGCTCGTTGAACTTTCCAAAGAGCGCAAAGAATGGGAGCACTGGGACAAACTCCTCACCAAGCGTTCCGAGGGATGGTTAGCCATGGAAGCGCTCCTCAACCTCTTCCCCGAAGACGGCGGAGTTATTCTAACTTCTGCTTCTTACCGGGCAGACATCAACGGCAACAGCAAGGACAGGAAAACTGTCGGGATCAAGCGAATCTGGAAAGCTCGAGGTTGGGCTAATCCCGAGATTGCACGACAACTTCCTACCCTAGGCTCCAAAACACGGGTGGCCGGTATTCTCAATCAAATTGCTGAGGATAACGAGGCGCCTTACCTCTCGGTTGGAACGGCCACTCGAGACCTTGAAGTGTTGTTGACCCAGCGCCAAAGCTCTATGCCGCCTTCAAATCAGTATCCTGCCAGAGTAGCCCGCCATTTCCGAACCACCTTCGATCTTAGCTTGACCCAGTCACTCGACGAGGATGACGAATTGGCTATGAGCACAAAAGCACTCTCTATCGGCCCCTGACCTATGAAGTCCTCTCACCACAAAACCGCAATAACTATCTTTGGAGGCGTTATCCCGTTCGTCCTCATCAGCACACTCATTGGCGCTACTCTCTACGGGCGCGGAAAGCTGAATCAAACTCACTCCGAGAAAGTATCTAACTTTGAACGCTACAAAATGGCGCGCATCCACGCCGACGGGATTGAAGCCACTCTTGCCACGGGTCAGAAGCGCGAAGAAATCGCCTACTGGCGCAACAAGATCGAAACCGATTTCATCCAGTCGATTACTGAGAACCTTGAGAAAATTCTCGATCAATATGAGCCCTCAGTTCTTCGGCGCACGGCTATGGGGCAGGCACCGGGAGCAGCAGCATTCGGTTCCGCTTCTGACCATCCTCACTCAAGAATCCAACTGAGTTTTGAAGGCGGTTTTAAACCCATGCAAATGCTATTGGCCGAGCTCGAAACAGAGATGCCGCACTTAATGCTTGAGTCACTGGAGATTACTCCAATGCCAGCGGCAACCGAAGGAGCCAAAGGTAAGCTTAATTTCCAGGTCATCTACCTCTGCTGGGAGAACTCCGCGAACTAGCCACTCCTGATGAAACATTTATCCCTCTCTATTTTCGCTGCAGTCCTTGGAATAACGTTTCCTGCGACTTCACAAGAGCCTCCTGCGAATCTGGGCGAAAATCTCGCTCCGCCGACAGTTCCAAATGATGTATCCGCAGAGGAAAGCGTTGAATTAGAGGAAAGTCAGGAAATCGAAGCAATCCGTCGCTCGAATTTTGTTCTCTCCAAGATCCGCAATAATTTCCGTGCAGTTGATCCCTTCGGCATGTTCATGGACCCCACTAATGCTGAGTCCTCGGCAATGCTCGCCGATCAATACAGCGAGTTGGAGGAACAACCCCAAGCCTTAAAAGGCTCATCTCTCAAAACAGCCCTCGAATCCCTTCCTATCACTGGGTTTTACCCTCAAAAACAAATGCTCGTCATCGGCGCACGGACCCTGCAACCCGGAGGTCAGTTTGGAATGAAGCTTGATGAACTCACGATTCGCCTGCGGTTTGAGGGAATCAAAGGAGAATCCCTCTACTTCAGAGATATGGACACCCAAGAAGAAACATCGATCGAGTTCAATCCGCTTCCGAAAGAATTCGAACGCATTACCGGCAAACCAAGACCTAGTAGGGGTATCGTTCCTATGAACGAACTGTTTATCGTAAATTAAAAATCACTGGATTTCTGATAGGTGAAATGTTAAAATTTCCATAATTTTTAGTTTGGCGGTTAATTTAGTCACTCTTCACTTCAGCCCAACGACACATGAGAATCAAAGAAATTGGAACCGTAACCGCCGCTGGTTTGATCTCCTTTGCTGCATTGGCAATTCTGCAGAGTCAGAACTCCGCTCCCTCCCCTACGTCCGTAACCGGCGCTGGAAGGACCCAACACGTCTCGCACGAATACCGCCGCATCACTGAGTTTTCTGTTCCCTCCCCCACAGTTGAGCCGCCGACTACTGGGGAGTCTGGTGCAAACACGGAACGGTCTGCTGTTCCCGTAGACCGCACAGGGAACCGCTCCTCCGCTCGCGTCCCAGACCTCAAGGCGGTTCCAGATGGCGGCCCTCTACCCGCACGTGGTGAACTAGGAAAAATTCCGGAATCAACTCCAGTTGATGATTCCCCTATTTCCCCCACCGAGTCCACTTCTGGTGATAAAAATATGACCTCTGGAACCATTTCCGGAGGCGGGCTGACACCCGAAAACGATGCTAGCCTCGCGGACAGGATCGGCGATGCCATTAGCGTAGCGACTGGTGATTCGGATGTTGAGTCAACGGCTGAGCCAAATGGGGCGGCTATTGAGAGTGAAATGCTGGGTTCAATCATCGAAGAGACCTCTACTGGCTTTTGGCTTCGCGAAGCTAAACTCAATGATGTTTTTCAGCACCTGAGTCAGCTCGGAAACTACCAGTATTTCCACAATTCCGAACTTGAGGGACCCTCCTTCATCGTAACCGGGCAGCTCATGGATGACGATCCCATCAAACAGATGGAAGAGCTCGCTCTCATGTATGGTGTTACAATCCACACCAAGGGAAATACGGTCTACGCGTTTAATTCAGCTCAGCTCACACAGCTACCAACTGAGCCTTTCCGCTACCAACTGAAGTATCTGCGCCCTTCGGACATCGAGCAGATAAAGATGATTCTGCAGCCTTTCCTCACCCCAGGAGCTGGTATTATTGAGTATGAGAGCAAGACCAATACACTCATCGTGATGGACAACTCGCGCCGCCTCGAAGCTCTAGCCCTTTTTATTGATGAGATTGATCAACCAAGGCAGCAAGTCGCTATCGAGACCCGTATTCTCCGCGTCACCAGTGGCTCTCGAAACCAGATCGGGGTTGACTGGTCCACAGTCCTCGGAGGAACAGGCCTCGGTTTTGGAGCTTCAGCAAGCCTCAACTCGCTGTTTAATCTGCCGGAACTCTACGACGCTTCAAGCGTTCTGACGACCGGAGGAGCTGGACAGTCACTCGACCTTGTTGCGAATACTTCAAACGCTTCCTCTTCCGGTGGCAGTTCCGCCGGAGATGGCGGTCTTGTCCTCACACCTCTTCAACTGCAGGCCGTCGTTCGTGTTCTTAATGAGGGGGATCTTGCTCAGCAAGAATCAAGCCCCACTCTCATCACCGAGGATAACGAGCAAGGGCTGATCTCTATCATTGACCGGATCCCGATTATCACGGCAACCGTTAGTGAGACAACGGCAGGTCAAAACATCACTGAAGAAGTGCGATACACCATCGACACGAGTGACCCTGTCGGAGATCCCGCCACAACTAGAGAGGTTGGAGTGTCGGTTGCGGTCACCCCGACAATTCTTCCCGACGGGACAATTCGCATGTCCCTGCGACCCCGCTCCGCTCAGATCGTTGATTTTATTCAAGGTGCTAATGGAAATTCATACCCTCGTGTCAATGAGTCTACGGTGACAACCACAGCTCGTGTCCCAAATGGCCACTCTCTCTTAATCGGCGGTTTTTATGAAGAAATAGAACGTGACGATTCGAACAAGGTTCCCCTGCTTGGCGATATCCCAAAAGTGGGTGTTCTCTTCAAATCTTCTGACCGATCTAAAGAGCACACCAGCCTCGTATTTATTGTGACTCCTAAGCTCTACGAGCCAGATATCGCGACTCAGAACGACTTAATATCACATGAGGCTCATGACGCCCATGTCCTGCCGCGCAACCACGACTATCCGGACCGCTTCAACCCCGGGAGCAATCATCGTAGTGACTATCAGAACACTAAGAATAATCTGTTTAAGCGCTCTAATCCCGACCCTCCATCCAATATCCTTCATCCCCAACACCCCTACAACAGTCCAGCAGCGCGTCCGATTCATGGAAAGACCCACGAGCAGTTAGCTGAACCTCAATTCGGCGGTAAGCCCAGTGTTTCTGTACGCTCTGTCGACAAGGATAAGAAGAAGGCCGGGATCTTCGGAATTTTCCGCAAAAACAAAGACCGCTGAAGGATCTACTAAGCTTTTGCCGCCTCCAGCGCTGTATGAGCTGATTCTCCAGATACCACCCTACCATCAGCGGAACTTTTAGAGACTCATATGTCATCAAGTGAAGGCCCCAGCCGCATGCCAGCCCACGATTTCCTTCAAACGCAGATGGCCCAATGTGGCGAATACACCTTTGAGGCGCTCAGTAAAATCGGGAAGTTAACTCCAGAGGAGACCTCAAGGGTTTCGCAGAAGTATTCGGAAAAGATCCAGCAAACAGAAAATGGAGAACCCTTCCAAGATGCTCTCGCGTTTCTCGTCGTTGACGAGTGGAAGAAAAGCACTATCGAGTCCCGCGATACCACCCTCGAACTAACTCGGGCGTTACTCCTCTACTCAAAAACCAAGATCTCTCATCTTGCCTTCGCCCATCAAAACGAGACACCTATAGAGTTCTACAACGAGTTCCCTGCCATCTCCGAGATATGCCGTCTTCTCAGCTGCCCAATCATTCAGGTCAGCGGCAGAGACTTCATCACCGTAACATCGATCAATCCCTTTACTGCTGAAGCTGCCGCCCAGCTCATCACCAAGGAGATCGAAACCGAGAACGGCCGCAAACCTTTTAATTTCATCACCACAACCGACCTGAACGCATGGAAATATACGTGTGAAAGGCATTTCGGCGCATGAATCTAAACATCGGCATCAACCTCAACGAGACGATTACTGACGCAGTTGTCGACCAACTGATTGAATGTGACCCTTCCCTGGCCGAAAGATCGCGAGAGGACATTCCGCGTACTTGCACCGCCAATCGTATCCTCGCGGCTATTGGCGCACTTACTTCCCTACCCGTCTTTCTGAAAATTAAGGACTTCGTTGATCGAAATCTGCTTGAAGAAAGCGATCCATCCATGCTCAACCGCGGCATGTTTGTCCCTCTTTACAGGGACACCGAACAGATTTACATCGCCGTTGCCAATCCCTGGGATCCAACCGGCGAAGATACTTTTTCTCAACAGTTTCCGGATCTTGAGGTCACCAAAATCCTAGCGCCCGTTGCGGAAATAAGTCAGGTAATCGAAACCGTTTCCAGAACTACGGGCCCTTCTCAGTCTGAACTCGACGCAATTGAGGTTGAGAACAGCGATGATGAGATTACCGATTTTAACGTTACCGAGAAACACGCTGAGCCACTTGCCCAGCTCGTGGCAAAAATTGTCTCCGACGGAGTTAAAGACCGCGCTTCTGATATTCATATTAAGTGCGACAAAGACCGCGTTCACTACAGCTACCGGATTGATGGTGACATGGGCGAAAAGTATGAAATCCCAATTAAATTAAAGGATCGTATCGACGCATTCCTGCTTAATTTGATGGGGCTTCCCCCGGAAGAGCGGGCCAAACGCCCAGGCATCTCAGGGCGCTTTACCGTGAACTATCTCCGCCGCTCAATCGACATGCGATTCGAACGTCACCGCACCTACCGCGGCTACCATGTCACCATGCGTATTCTCGATAAGAGTCATTTCGAAGCAAAGCTTGGAGTTGGCTCACTCGCTTTCGATTCAGCAACGCTGTTCGAACTCGAGAAAGTGATGGCGATTCCTGCGGGAATCATTGTGATGTCAGGTCCAACCGGATCAGGGAAATCGACCACCCTTAATGCCATGCTCCGCGAATTGAACCGGCCCGAGGATATTATACTGACGTTGGAAAATCCTGTTGAAGACGAAATCCAGGGAGTCCTTCACTGCGACATCAAGCCGAATGAATTCAATCCAATGATCGCCAGCTTCATGCGTAGTGACCCGGACATCATTCTAATGGGTGAGGTTCGCGACCTTGATTCAGCCGAACTCGCGATCGAGGCTGCCATCACCGGCCACAAGGTGCTCACAACAATTCACTGCCCGCGCGCCTCCCAAATCATCGAGCGGTTCGAACAGTTGGGAATCGAGCGTTGGAAAGTTGCCCAAACCCTTAAAGCGGCGTGCGCACAACGTCTGATCAAACTGCTTTGTCCATACTGCAAAATCAAAAAAACCGGTCTTACCGAACGAGAAATCCGAAAGTTCAACCTAGATGACGAGTGGCGCGATACGCCCATTTATCAGCGAAATAATGATGGTTGCGGCGAATGCGGTGGCCGGGGTTATTTAGGTCGTTCCGCTCTCCTCGAAATTATCCCAATTACTCCGGAGTGGTCCGATCAACTATCGAAAGGTGTGATCAGCCCCTACGAACTTGAACTCGCTGTTCGCAAAGAGGGAATCCTTCCATCGCTGAGAAAAAGCGGACTCCAGATCGTTAAGGAGGGCCGCTCAGACCTTGAGGCACTTCGCAAGATTATCGATATGTCCGCTACCGAATGATCCCCTCTTCTCTATGAAAGACTCTGAAAAGGCCGCACCTGCTTCGGTTGCCCAGGCAGCACTTGCGGCGCGCATCGCAGAACAGAATGCCCCCAGCCAGAATGGGAAGGACGGGGCCGTTAAATCGTCTCTCTTTAGCAAAGATGGGAGGAATAAAAGATTTCCACTGAAGGAACTTATCAAGCTATGCCGGGGAATGGCTTCGATGTTGAAGGCAAACATTAATACCGCTGATGCTCTTCGGTATTACTCCAGCGGCCATCCATCGCCCCTCGTCTGTTCAACCCTAGGCGAGGTTCGGGATAATATCGAAACCGGAATGACCGCCTATGCCGCTTTCGATAAAACTAATCGCTTCGACGACAAGTTCGTTTCATTGATCCGCGCAGGAACCGACGCTGGTCACCTAGACAAGGCATTCGATTCAATCGCTAAGCGCTTAAAAAAAGAAGCAGAATTTAAGGCCAAAATGCGAAAGGCCACCCTCCTACCGTCGATTATTATCTTCGCCCTTATCATGCTGTTTATCGCAGCACAGTTGAACATTATTCCCCAGATCGAAAAGATGATTAAAGAGGTAGGGCAGGAACCCGACACTCTTTCCGGCATTCTTTTCAAGCTCAGCCACGTCACCAAAAAAATCTGGGTGCTTATCGTTGGTTCACTTTTGGGAGGTGTCTTCTCGTTCCTCTTCGTCGAAAAGGTCCGGACTAATGTTATCTTTTTCATGATGGCGCGTTGGAGACTCCTTAGAAAGCTCATCATGGGAATGCGACAGCTTCTTTTTTTGGGTTCAATGGACATGCTGCACTCCAACGGAATAAACCTCGCAAAAGCCGTTGAAATTTCAGCTAAGTCACTCAAAGGAACTCCGATGCACGATGAACTTATTATCGCAGGTAAACGCTACCTTGAGACTGGCCTTCCCTTTTCCGAGGCGATCCGCAAATTCACCTCTTGTGACCCTCAAGTGGCCCACTTGATTTCAATTGGTGAACGCTCCTCTTCGCTAAGTGATCAACTCAATCTACTCACAACGATGTATGAGGAGGAGGTCGAACAGGTCGTGTTCGAATTTTCTCAGGTGGTGAACATCATCGTCCTCTTCTCTGCCGCTATACTAATCACGATGGTTTTTATCGGTGCCTTCCTGCCAATTTTCCTAATGGGACCTAAGATGATGAACGGACAAGGGCTCTGACTTGCCGACACAAAAGGAGTTATCAACCTTCCCAACCCATGCAACAAACGTCCTTCGATCGCTACCTGGCCCGCAAGTATTTACACGTTGCTCAAGTTTATTGTAACACACTTCCCCAGAGCCTTCCCGAAGGCATCACCGTAGAAGAAAGCACAGAAGAGAGCGGTACACGCTATCTCTATCGCATAACGGCTGACAGCGATAAAGCGCTCAAAGTGTTAACGAAAAACCTCGAAGTGGAAAACATTACTTTCACTTCGCGAATAGCCGACAAACAGGGCCTTCCAAACAAGTTGTTCAACAACCCGAATAAGAGCTTTACCATGCAGGTTGCTTGGCTCATTGTGATTATGGCAATAATATCACTAGTTGCGTCCGGTCTTCCGGTCCGACTCTGGAAAACACTTTCGGTCGATCCTGATCCTATTGAAAAGCGGGAGCAGCCAAAAATCATCGATAGAAGCAAACTTTAGGCAGTTGCCTTTCATACAGCGCACTCACCTTGAAACCGTATCAAACACTTGCTGATCAGTCCTCAAGCCGCGGCCTTACGCTTATCGAAATCACCTTGGTAATCGCGATCATGCTTGCGCTAGCTTCGATTGTTACCTATTCCGCGTCCTCAATAACAGAGTGGAGAAAAGCTAGAACCGCTGGCGAGCAACTTAAGGCAGTCTACATCGCGCAGAAAAGTTACATGGCAGATCATCCAACGAAGTCCCCGTCCTCACTCACTTCCAGTAACATCATTCCATATCTCCCCGGTAACCCGGGTTCCTTGCCAAGCACCAAGTCACTCGATGACGAGGATCTTACGATCAATATTTCACTTATGCCTCCGGTCTTTGATCTAGGAGGTTCGACCTACGATCCCTCAGATACGGCTGAAGACGGGCTTTGGGACGCGGGTGGTCTGTAATCGGCCGCTACAGCGTCGAATGCCTCGAGTTGGGACTCTATCCAATATTCTCCTTGATCGGGAGGATCAGCCATTCTCCTCGCAACCAATGGGGCAATCTCTTGAGTAACTTTCTCGTCTAGAAGGTCAATCGGATACGCCGATTTAGCACGTCATCGAGAGTTTATCCAAAATCATAATAGAGCCGTTCGTAATAACGGCAGGCAAGCACGAGGAAAGGCATTGGCTTTACCAACTCCCGGAGCAGTCTTCAGCAAATAGCCCCTCTCCCGAAGCGACTCCCACGCCAGACGCGCTTCTCCACTACAAAGGTATCTGACACCTCCATAATTGATTTTAGTGCTGCGTGAAGATGTTGCCTCTCCAAAGTCGGCCCCTCAACTAAGGCATTCGTCTATCCCCTTGATGCGGCATCCGGGGCGTTCCGCAAGCCGATCAAGGATTTGAGAAGCTATACTTCCCCTCGCTAACGCCGACATCAGGCGGGATCCTGCGCTCTTCGAACCAGTCCCAGCCCTCTTTCAAGTTCTTCCAGAATGACTCATGCTCATCACCCTCAACGATCTCCAGATTCTCCTCGGTCATTTCGAAAGGAAAGCAATGCACCCTGACGATACGTTGTCCATTCGTGAGGGCGGCATCGACGAGTGTATAAATCTGCTCGATCGAGGCATCGGTCATCGCATAACAACCAACGGATACGCGGTTCCCATGAATCATGAGGTAATCGCCGGTGCGACCATGATAGCGATCAAACTTATTGGGATACCCCAAATTCATCGACAGATGAAAATTACTCCTCGGATTCATACGATTACGAGAAACATAATAAAACCCTTCAGGGGCCTGAAGATCTCCCTGGGCTGTTTTAGGGCCTAGCCTCCCACTGAACCGAGCAATGCGATAGGTCTTGTAGATTACATACTCCGGCCCGGACTCCTTTTTCAGCCACACCTCCAGAAGCCCTTCTCGATTGCCGCCCTTAATAACTCTAAGGAACACGTGGCGACCCACTACTTCGAAGTTCCAATAGTATGGGTCCTCTGTGGGATCTTTTTCCTCCCACACTTCGGGATCCGTCCACTTTTGGAAAGCCTGCTCCGCCCGATCGGCAGCACTGACATCAATCTCCGTCTCCCCTCCCGGAAAAAAGGCAGGCTTCGCCTCTTCCGCAACCAGAGCCAGTGTCATCAAGGTAATCCATATTCCGATTAGTGATTTCATTCGAGCCACCCGCAAATCTGCGCACTTGTGTATCTTCTACTCATTTACAAGGAATGCCAAATCCATATCTTTATATGGAACTATGCAGGCGTTGCCAAATGTCATCAAATAACTCCCAACGAGCCAAGCTCCCCAAAAACATGAACCGCTCGCTCTTTTTTTTCGCCCTCGCCGCATTGGCCTCGGTTGTTTTCCAAACTAATGCAGAAGACTGGAAACTTCAGCCACTTAAATACAACAATCCTGGTCTAGTCGTAGACCTCGGCGTTGGCCTCTGGGCCTGGCCGCTCCCGATGGACTA
>PBSY01000058.1 GCA_002726915.1 Verrucomicrobiales bacterium
GGCATCTATGGCTACAGCCTCAATGTCGACGGACTGAAAATACTGGATCCGGGTAACCCCTCGAGTAAGCCCATGCGTACGCCAAAAACGAGCATCCTTTATCTCCCGGGCAATCATGTTTTCGACTTCAAAGACGTCCCTCATGGCACAGTTCATCTTCATGGCTATCATTCCAAGCCAATTGATCGCTATCGTGAAGTTCGCGTCTACACACCTCCCGGCTACGAGACTAGCAAGGATCATTACCCCCTCCTTGTCCTTCAGCACGGCCATAGTGACGGAGGTGAAACGTGGACCACCTATGGCAAAGCTCATTGGATCCTCGATAACCTGATTGCCGAAGGCAATGCCAAACCAATGATCGTGTTGATGGCAGACGGTCACCCCATCCCTGAGTCCTTCGGAAACGGCCGCTCGCCGGAAAATACCGATGAACTCCGGACTGACCTCCTTGGGGTTGCGATCCCCCTGGTTGAAGAACTCTACCGAGTTAAACCGGGTCGGATGAATCGCGCCATCACCGGCCTTTCCATGGGTGGTTTACACTCTCTCACCATTGGACTCAACGAACTCAACACTTTCGCTTCGATTGGAGCATTCAGCGCGGCGGCTCCGGAATTAGAAGCCATCTCGCAAGCGCTAAGCTCCCCCTCTCAAACAAATGATCAGCTCAAACTATTATGGATTGCGATCGGTGAAGACGACTTTCTTTTGGAAGGAAACAAGCAATTAATTAAGGCATTCGATTCCGCTGACATTCGCTATAAATGGACACTCAGCGAAGGTGGGCACAGTTGGCCAATTTGGCGCGATTACCTGTCAAAATTTGCTCCTTTACTCTTTAGGTAAATCGCTATCCTAACCATCCATGAAGCGGTCTGCGCTAACCCTATTACTCTCTCTTTTACTCAATCCCCTCTTTTCCGAAGACGGGTTTGCTTTCATCTTCAATGGCAAAGATCTCTCCGGTTGGGACAGCAAGCCTGGTTGCTGGGAAGTGCGGGATGGAGAAATTTGGTGTACGGGAATTTCGGATGTGAAAAATTGGCTGGTCTGGCGTGAGGATCAACCCGAAGACTTCGTGCTCAAGATGGAATTTCGCTGGGAAAGGGGGAACTCTGGAGTTCAGGTTCGCAGTGAAGATCTCGGTGAATGGATGATTTATGGTTATCAGGTTGAAGTCGCGAGTCAGGAAAAAATGGGCCTCTGGCATCACTCCCTGCTCGACAAAGAAAGCCCCAAACGCGAAGCCCGCCACCTCATGGCCCTCGCTGGTGAAGAGGTGACCATTGACAAATCCGGCAAAAAAACTCTCAAGCAAATCGCCGACGCAGAGGAAACCAAAGCTCACTTCAAGGAGGCTGGGTGGAACAAAATGGAAATTATCGCCGACGGAGATACCCTCACCCAGAAGATCAACGGCGTTGTCTTCTCCATCGTCACCGATTACGACGACGAGTTAAGTCGCCGCAAAGGCTTCATTGCATTTCAAGATCACGGTAAAGGCTGCAATGTGGCCTTCAGGAACATCCAGCTTAAGAAAAACTAAAAGTATCGAGATACTTGCTGCGCTGCTCTAGAAATTGAGGCGCGCACCGAAGGTTCCGCCGTGCGAAGAGTAGTCATCGGAACCCAAGACTCCGAAGTAACCCACTTCAAAAGTCCAACCGACTAGACGATCACTTCCAATTTCAAAACCTACTTGGAGGACTCCACGATCATCGTTCGCCGCCAACGATGTCACGGAGAATTCAGGGAGGAGCCCAACTGTTCCCAGTCCTCCTTCATAAGTACTGCTGCCACTGAAGGCGTGCCACCATGCGAGTTCTGCGCGAGGACGAATCCAACCATTCGGCAGTTGGCGAAAACCAGTAACGCTCATGCCAAGAACGGTCTGGAATTCTGCGATCGAGTCATCATCAAGACGCAGCGCCGTTCCTACCGATCCCTGCTCGAAGAATCCATTTACTGAATGAAAATTCATCGTAAAACCGAGATATGGCGTGACTCGAATACCTTTATCAACACCCCCCATAAGAAAATCTCGCCCGGTCTGACCATAAATAAATCCGCCAAACGATTCCGTATCCCCCCTCATTACATTGCCGAACGCATCCTGTCGAATCGAAGCGACATCCTGAAGACCAAGCGCACCTACGACATTGGCAAAAGCATCACCTCTGCGAAACTGGGCATTTAGACCAATCCAGCCGCCATCATTCTTCAGGATGCTACCGAAACTGTCGACTCGACCATCACTGCGGGAATAACCTCCAAAACCTCCGAGATACCAATCGTTGCCCAGATCATTCCCGCGGCCAAACAGCAAAGATGTGTTCTCATAATCCGCATCAGCGCGCACCCCGTTGGCATTCTGTTGGGATGCACCCACATAACTGGTTAACCAGATATTGTCTTCTTCGCCCGTCTCCGCAACCGCGATACCGCCCTGAATTTCTTTGGCCCCCAAAAGGTTATTCTGAATTGCTCTCTGGTTCGACGACAACTGGCCAGAGGTATCCACACGCAGGGATGAGAACTGATTCGAAAAGAGATGAAAGAAATTGATGTCCTGCTGTCTCGCAAAATCCCTTACTGTGTTCTGAAGATTTTGTCCGGAGGAGTTTGCGACAATTTCGTCTAGACTCGATGCGTCGGCATCATTGAGCGCTTTCAAAAACTCACGAAACTCGTCACGAAGGCCCTGCACATTGTCCAGTGCGGAGGTGTAGTTCCCGAGGCCAACACCAGATATCAGGCTGTCATAAGAAATCAGGCTAGCAGGACTGAGTTGAATATCACTAACGTTCTCCCAGGCAATGGTCTCACCAAAGAGGACAATTGATCCCGTCGCGGGATCTGCGGTAGCCAGCGCTGCCAATTCCGCTTTTTTAGCCGAGTTAATACCTCGGATATTTTCAAAACGAACCACTTGATCGGGGAATAAACTTCCCTCCGGGCCAGGAGCGAGGCTAATCGGTCCCTGAAGATGGGAAGGTCCGGAGAGAATCACGGTCGATGGGGCGCCAAGAAGATTAATCGAAAAATCTCTTCCTGTGATGCGACCGCCATAATTTGTGATAACTCCAGACGAACTAATCCCATCGATCCCGGCGAAATCCGAACCTTCAATAATACCGCAGTTGAAGATATCACCTGTAAAATCCGTGAGCACATAAACACCAGTATCACGGCTCTTGATCGTTCCGTTGTTCACGATACTACCGGAGGCATCTCCTGCAAAAATACCCTCAAAGACTCCAGAGATGGTTCCGTTGTTGCGAATTATCCCATCTAAGCTCCCTCCAATCTCTACCCCGGACAAATTTCCGGATATTGTCCCGTTATTCTCTAGCAGGCCATCTAAAGCTACCGTAACCACTCCCGAGAAGTCGGTTGATGTGGTGCTAGAACTGGACTCGAACGTCAACGTCAATCCCGAAACTTCAGGGTCAATGTCAATAGCAGCACCACTCAGACCAGCATCGGTTACGCTCAAATCTCCTTGGAACGTGATTGAACTCCCAAAATTCAGGCCTCCAAAGAACGCATTGTTAATCTGAATATTGCTGTCACCAACTGTAAACTGTTGCGCTCTAAGCACCGGAGAAGCACAAAGAAATAAAAAGCAAACAAGCAGAAAAGGAGGGTAGCCTTTCACGCTCAATTTTGGCACTGCCAATATCTTAATTGAGCAAGAACGATGGCGGTACACTTCTCCTAAGCGGGCAAAACATCCCGTAAAAAATAACGTGAGTTCTATGACTTTTTGCGAACGCATACAAATATCATCCCTTCTTTTTCGACTTCGCTCTAGCCTCTCCCTCCGATGTCTTGCTACCATTTGCAAAGACAGGAATTGGCTCGCTCACGGAGTAGGGTTCTCGATGTGGCACTAATTTGTCACCTTGTGACTTCGTCCAGGCTGCCAACTCTGCCCTCATCTCTTTGACCTGACCGGCATACTCCGGATTGCCAGCAAGATTATTCAACTCCAGTGGATCTTTCTCCAGATCAAAGAACTCGAATTCTTTTCGCGTGTAATAACGTTTTACGATTTCTGCCGCTTTTGAGTCTTTCTTCGCCGCTTCGTCCCACGAATCCCAGTAGGCTCCAGCACCATCCTTACGAAGCCTATCACTGTGGTTGGTGTGGTAGGCGTCAGGGCAGAGGTTGTGGATATATTTGTATTTCCCAATACGAAGACTCCTCATCGGAAATATATTCATATGGTTATCTCCCGTATGGGTCGTGAAAATCTTTTCGCGATGCTTTTTAGATTCGCCTAACAGGACCGATTTGAACGATCTTCCGTCAATCCCCCAGGATACCTTCCCGCCGGCCGCATCAATGAGCGTTGGCAACAAATCAACCCAGCTAGTCATCGCATTGGTCCGCGTGCCGGGTTCAATGTGACCGGGCCAAACAACGATCATGGGAACACGGGTGCCATAGTCGTAAAGGTTCCACTTACCGCGAGGCCATTGACCACCGTGATCACTGGTAAAAAGGAAGATGAAGTTGTCGCCGAACTTTTCCTTCGCAAAGTTGTAGATCCTCCCCATCTCGGCATCCATTCCAGATACGTCAGTCAGGTAACGCGCCCAGTGCTCCCGCGTTTTTGGAGTGTCGATCAAGAAAGAAGGTAAGGTCACTTCATCCGGCTCATAAGTGAATTCATGGCCCCACGCGACATGCGGCCGTCGATCACCAACTAAAAGGCAAACAGGCCTGTCGATTTTATTATCTTCAAAGTAAGGGATTACTTTTTCATGCATTCCCTCTGCCTGAGAGGAAAAATGGTCTCCGCCCGGAAATCTCATCCGCCCGTGACCGACCTTCCCGAAGGCAGCAATGTGATAACGCAGATCCTTTAAGATTGTTGTCAGATATTTTGTGTTCTCTTTGGGAACAGAGTGATTCGGATGGGCCCCGTGCCTGGCTGGCATCAGCCCTGTGAGAAAAGAATATCGGTTCGGACAGCAAGAAGGCGAAGCGACATAGGCATTATCAAACACCATACCGTCTGCCGCGAGCCGATCCATCGTCGGAGTCCTAGCGTCCACGGAGCCGTGAATCGAAGTATCAAGCCTACCCAGATCGTCCGAGAGAAAGACCACTAGATTCAAGGGCTCATTGCTCTGTGCCGGTTGGCTGGAGAGAAAAGCGAGCCAAATAAGCAAAATGGAGACCAAACTGCCAACTTGTAAAGATGCCATGATATTATTGTCAACTTAATCAATCCAATTGTATACTAACAAATCAGTTTAAACAAAAGACGACACCAGTGATCGAGCCCTCCTTTGTTAGTGATTGTTGACGACCGAAAGGAAAAAGTCGGGACGAATTCTAAGACGATCAAGAGAGCCAAGATCTGTAATGGATAACACTCGAAAGCCCTGTCCTACCGAGATTGGCGCGCTTTTAAGTTACCTGCACGGGTCAACTCATCACCGGCTACCCTTATCTGACATTTTGCTCACAGCGAAGCGGCGTCGTGCTTGATAGGCGCGGAACCCCTCAATTCCGAAACCAAGAGGCTCGGAAAATGGGCAAAATAAACCATCTTTTTGATCTATTACTCAAGAGGCTAAATCTTCAGACAAAGAATTAAGAGAAACCGACCTCGATTCAAAAACCCCTAATTCGGGAAAAATGCTTAACTTACCCCCCCGTTTGGGTTATCCGAGAGCTCAAGGCGGGATAATTTTAATTATGATATTTATGATTATTATTGACTTACCTGACGTCTTATGGAAGGGTCATAATTATCAGTCGGTTCGCCCGGCCTTACTTTCACTTCATTAACGTTGATCTTGTTCCCTGTTCGCAGGCTGCTATACTTGTCTTGCGGATTGGGCTTCTCACCTCCCCTTTGGTCGTCCTTCCGAAAAACTTTCAAACAAACAGAAAAGACGATTCTGAGCCCGGCCAACACTGCACCTCATTAAACCGAGGGTAGAGAACGGACCCAGAACTTGGGGTTGGTGAGGAGAAAAGATCTGCAAAAATACAGCACCCTCAAAACCAATTTTTTTAACAAACGGCAATTTCTTACCTCCTCATCAATTTAAGAAAACTGAGTTCCACAGACCGCATGCCTTCCAGCCCGCCGGTATCGACACCAAAGGTGACTGCTTCCTAAACTCAGCATCAAAAAATTTCCTCCCAACAAATAAAATAGATAATAGGAAATAATGAAACTGACTAAAACAAACAAGCAAGCGGGGCTTACCCTGATTGAGATCACTCTGGTCATTGCCGTATTACTCGGCCTCATCAGCGTGCTTTTTATCGGAGTTTCTGCCTACAAAGAGGGTTCCAATCGGGCGAAGTGCATCTTGAACATGTCAAACGTTCAAAAAGCGGTACGCGCCTACCAGAACCTCTACGAGAAATCCGAAGGAGATACTCTGGCCCTTACCGACCTCGTCGGCACTGGCAAACTCATCGAGACTGCCCCAATATGCCCGAGTCAGGGGACCTACTCAGTCGCTGGCAACGTTCCCCCTGTTGGAACTGTTTACCTTACCTGCTCGCTAAGCGCGAGTAATGACCACGTGCCAAACACCGTCACGGGTTGGTAGATCCAATACTCTTCAAACGAGTTATTCCTCGGCCCCATCAGTCCACAACGAGGTTTCTTTCGGGCCGAGGAATGCCTACCTGAACCGTTCTTAAGGTTCGGTGACCTTTGGTGAGGCCACAGACATCGCATGGTCAGTCGATTCACCTGAAGTTGAAACGGCAACAGCCTTTCACGACGACAAGACCGAGGATATACCACAAAGCCCTCGTCACTCTTGTGTAGAGAGCTTCTTGGGATTCTCCACAAACGCAGCAGGCCGGCTGTTCTCCGAGATACCCTTCTCAAACGCCGCTATTTCTTTCATCAGTTGCCTCGCCACATCCCGATTGTCTGCCAGAACATTGTTTTTTCCCCTATATCTTCTGCAAGGTTGTAAAGAGTTTCCGGCTTGCCATCTCTAACATGCAACTTCCACTCACCGGATCGAATCGCCTCCAAATTAGTGAGACGATGATAGAAAAGGTTCTTATGTGGTGACTTGGCTTCGCCAGCCATAACTGACCACACATCCTTGCCGTCGATCACACGATCGACCGGCACCTTCGCTCCAGCCAGATTCGCGAAAGTCGGCAGCAGGTCCATGGCGGTCATGAGTTCATCGTTGTCTTCTCCGGCAGGAATTCTCCCGGGCCAGCGAATGCAAGGTCGCCCCGACCGACTTGAGAATGTAGCGTCGTGATGGTGGCTTTTGAAGCACGTTCATATATCAAAATCACCCTGAGAGATTACGGACGAAAATCACCCAAAGACATGTCCTTTTGGGGCTAGATGAATGCAAACACCGGAGCCCTACCCGGCGAAAGCGACAGTCGGAAGCCCTCTTACTCCGGGCCTCACCGCAAAAAGATGCCCTGCTGCGGGCTCTTCCGGGTTCCCGAAACTGCCCGTCGTAATGTAGAGCGTTCCTAACTCATCCCCGCCAAAGGCACAGGAAGTAACGCCCGAAATCGGAAGTTCAACAGTTTCAAGAATCTCCCCTGTCGCTGGATTGAAGCAACGAACGCAACCACCACGACAGAAAGCGATCCAGACGTGGTCATTTTCATCGATGGTCATGCCGTCAGGAGAGCCCTCAAGATCAATCGTATCGATCGCGACGCGCTCATTCGAAATGCTTCCACTTTTGGGATCGTAATCGAATGCCCTTACTGTCTTGCTGGGTGTGTCGATGTAGTAGAAAGTCTCGCCATTCTTTGTCCAGGAAAGGCCATTGGAGTTCGTTACGTTGGGGAATTGCTCGGTCAGTTCCAACTCTGTATCGAGTCGATAGAGGGCGGCGGCGCCTTTATTCTTCAATGTGCTGATCGTTCCTGCCCAGAGACGCCCCATGGGATCGCACTTACCATCGTTGAAACGGTTATCCGGTTTCTTGTCTGGCTCAGGATCGACGATAGCAGTCTTTTCTCCGGTCTCAGGATCAAAAAACGCGAGTCCGTTGTCGCCACCCATGATGAATCCTCCGCCTTCACGAGGGATTGCAAAGCCTACCCGCTCGCCGACTTCCCAAGCCCCTTCCTCGCCGCTACTGGGGTCGTAACTACGGATCCGGTGTCCTTCGATATCAACGTAGTAAACGCGCCCGTCAAACCAGAGGGGGCCTTCTCCCCATTTGGAGAGCGTTTTGGAAACGGCTTCAGCTTTCATAGTTGTCAAAAAACAGACTGCCCTCCTCAACCATCTTGAGCGGAATTGCAACACTCGTTAGGGTAGGCAGGCGCATCCACTACTTCGGCCCAATATCCAAACCGTCCAGCCAAGGTATTGATATCTGAGGCGGCATACCACCAAACGGTTGATACTTAGGTAATTGGATCATACTCACGCTATGAGGTTGGTTCGCAATGAAGAAAAGCGCGTCCCCACAATCCTCTGATTGAATCATCGCCTCGCAATGCTCGCGCTTAGGTTTTACCGGTCGTTTGGCCACGAGCGGGGTATTCGCCTCACCTGGTGCATACTCGGAAAGGACGATATTAGAAGAGATCAACTGGGCACGCGCTGTGAACAGCATGCCGTGCACCGCCCACTTGCTCGCCGTGTAGGGAACCCCAGCAAAAGAGTCAAAACCATGGCCGGCCGTCGAAGTCACTACTACGATCTTGCCGCCTCCGTTTTTCGCCATCGGTCCGGACACCGCATTGATCATATTGACCACACCAAGCACATTGATTTCCATGACGGATTTCCACGTCTCCTCTCCCGCAATCTTAGACGGATCTTCATGAACCACAAAACGGTCAGCCGTATTAATCCCAGCCGTATGGATCAGCAGGTCCGGCGTACCGATCACCTTCATCGCATCGGCTATGCTGCCGGTGTTTGTCACATCGCAGGCAACCGGAACGATTCTTTCAGAAAGTGCAGCTGTCTTTTCCAGAGACTCCACCGTGCGACCAATAACAAAGGTGGCAGCTCCTGCATCAGCAAACTGCTTCGCCGCAGCTTGGCCCATTCCTCCGCCTCCTCCGGTGACAATTACGGTCGTGTCAGTCCAGTCGTTTCTCATTCCTCGAGTCTAGCGAAGGATCGTGACAGGTCCAATGGTTTGAATGGTAGGCCAATTACTTAAGTCGCAAATACTGAAGCTCTGAATTACCCCTGATAATCAAACGAAACGGTTTGAGTCGGTGCAACGTTCACGAGAAAAGGAAAGCGTCCGCACCCTCGTAGCGTTGTTACGGAACGCCCCACCCTTCACCAACTGTTAGCTTCAGGATAAACAAAGGTCACTTTCCCCCTTCGGCCCACTGCTTCATTAAATCAATATTATCAATGATCTTTTGAAGGTGCTCGGGATCGCGATTCTTCGCTCTTAGCCCTCCAACGTAGACATCCATATCACTCTGAAACATCTCGTCAGATTCGGGCTTGCGGCCTTTATCATCGGTCTCAACCATCCAATTCTCGAGGCGCTCACGCATCTTCGACAACTCGTCGGCATATGCTGGATCATCGACAAGGTTGTTGATCTCAAACGGGTCAGCATTCACGTCGTAGAGCTCTTCAGCCGGCCGTGTCTCACGAAATAAAAGCCGCTGAGTTTTATTTAAAACCTCATCTTTGTAGGCCTGACGCATGGTGATTAGAATGTCTTTCGCATCTTTGTAGGCGCAGGGCTGCAAGTAAGGTCGGTTCGGCAGGAAGTTTCGAATATATTTGAAGTCCTGCGTCCTCACCGCACGCATATGATCAACGGTTTCGTCACAACGATCACGGGCGGAAAAGGCTGCCTCGCGGGGCTCATAGTCCTTCGCCAGAATGTCGCGGGCCTGCATCCAATCTGGCACTTCGATACCTGCGGCACCGAGGGAGAGAGCCGCAATATCAATGTGCTCCACAACATCGTCACGAATCGCTCCAGTTTCGACACCCGGACCGGCAATTACCAGAGGCACGTGCAATCCCTCGTCATACATAAACTGTTTCCCTCGGGCATGACTGATCCCGTGATCGGTCATGAAAATAATAAACGTATTTTCGAGGAGCCCCTCCTCTTCCAGTTTTGACACCACTTCGCCGACCATGTGGTCAGTCATTCGCGCGGAGTCGAGATAGGCGGCCCAATCGCGAACGAGATTGGGATGGTTCGGATAGTAGGGCGGCAGTTCCACGACTGAATCCGGGGTGCGACTTCCCAGAGTCTGTTCGGCACGCGCCTGAATCTTCTCCCACCCATCTTCGTCTTTACCTCGCAGTTTACCACCCGGCGTCTGCACCTGATGAAAGAAGGGCTGTCCTTTTTCGCGGTCTTGCCACAGTGAACTATTGTAGACTTCCTTGTTCCATTCAAAGTTATAGTCGGTTTTACCGAACTTGCCCTTTGCCCCCGGCCATCCCGAGATTGAAGTGTGGTAGCCTGCTTCCTGAAATAGTTTCGGTATGAGCTTAATGTGCTTCGGCAGATGGATCTTTTCCTCACCCCGGCCACTGCGGTGGTGATGCGCCCCAATACTGGTCTGGTACATGCCTGTGATAAAAGCCGAACGACAGGTCGAGCAGACCGGAGCCGTTACGTAAGCATTGATAAACTTGAGTCCTCCCGCTGCCAGGGCATCCACATGGGGCGTTTCGATGGCCGTTTCTCCATAGCATCCAAAGTTAGCGGACATATCATCAGGAATGATCCAGACAATGTTGGGACGATTGTCAGCGCCGAAAGAGAGAGCGCCGAACACCATAGTGAAGAAGATGGCGAGTGTTTTCATTAAACGAAAACACTCCTACATTCCAGAGGTTGGATGGGCAAGTTCGCGATGGCCCGCAAAAGCGTCAAAATTCCGCAGAATGGAAAGTAATGACACCCACGCAGAACCAAACTTGTCCAGACATCCGCAATGAGTGTGCGACCACCCCGTCGGGACGCAACGCGATACCTTAATTATTAAGCCATTAACTGCGTAACTTTGCCTGTGCTGTCGGCAAAACGACCCATCTTCGCCCCGATCATCTCAGCTTGGGTCAACCAAAGGTTAGCTAGCGGGGTTCCTTCAGGCAAATTAATGTGAAGGCCGGACTTGGTCTGTTGCCCACCGCCACCCACGATAATGGGCAGGTCGTTGTACTGATGCGTCGAACCATCACCGAGACCGGAGCCGTAAGTGAAAAGCGTGTTGTCGAGCAAGGTGCTTCCGTCCGCCTCCTCTATCGAATTCATTCGATTGAGAAGGTAGGCATATTGCTCAAGGTGAAATTTATCCACCTGCAGCAAGTCATCAATCATCTTAGTTTGATTGTGAGACATTGAATGGTGGCTCTTCGGTTTGTCGAAGAGACCATCAAACATGTAGGGCGTATCCCAGCGCTCCGGACCCACCATGAAAGTGGCTACATTCGTCAGGCCAGCCTGAAGCGCCACGACCATGAGATCCCCCATCAGGCGAATGAACTCGCCACGCGGAAGGTAAGCATCGGTCGGTGCCTCGAACTTCACGTTGGCCAACTCGGCCCGCATTTTTTCGAGTCGATCCATCTGCGATTCAATGGTGCGAATGGAATCGTAATATTCGGTGAACTTCTGACCGTCGTCATAGCTCAGCTTGCGCTTTAGCGCGTTGGCATCCTCGAGGACAAGATCGGTAATGTCGCGATACACCTTCACTTCCTTAGTGCTGAAAAGACGATCATACATTTTGCGAGGGTCGCGGATCGAGGGCGCGAGATGACCCGTGCCATACCAGGAGATATTATCGAAGTAGATCGACTCTTTGTTGTCGCTGAAAGGGTTGCAACTGAACTCGAGTGTAGGGAAAGGTGTCTCGCCACCCACCTGATCAGCCACGAGATGATCAAGCGTACGGTTGAGCGGCCAGGCGCTACCTTTGATTTCGTAGGCCACCGCGCTGCTGAGGTAACACGACGCGCACTGTGCGTGCACGTCTGTACCCTGCTGAAAAGTACGATCCATCCCCGTGATGAGCGTCACCTTGTCCTTCATTCCCTCAAGCGGCTCCATCGTCGGCGTGAGACGATCGAGTGGCCTAACTTTTAACTTAGGGTCCTGCTCCCCGAGGGACTTCATCACACCACCAAGATTACCTTTCGGGATGATCGAATCCGCTTCACCGGGAAAGAAACCACGACGTACCACACCGATAGGGACGTAGAAATGGGCCATCCGCTTGGCAGCCGCTTTTGTCGATGCAGCCATGCTTACGCTTTCAAGAAGCGGAAGCGAGAGCGCCGCGCCACTGAGGCCTCGAAGAAAATTTCGGCGAGAGGTGTTCATGAAGAAAAGCGTCGGTATTATTTTAAATCAATGGGCCTAAAACAGAGTAAAAATCAGGAATGAGTCGAACTTAGCCTGAATAATAAACTAAGTGTTTCTGGTTACGAATCTTTATTCCAATTCGGCTAGGGAAAGATTATTCTTTGGGTTAGACTTGCTGCGGAAAGGTTCGCTGAAAACAATCTGCTTCAGCAGCGTCTGCATGCGATAATCGTTTTCAGCGGTGGCTTCGGCGATAGCATCGAGGGCCAATTGATCGGCGGCGCCCAATTCGCGAGCCAGCGCAAAGGAAAGCAGGTGACCAGCAAAGCCGCGCGTGAAGCGATCCTTCTCTGCGAGGATAGCGTCCTTAAAGCCAATTACGTTATTGAACTCATACTTGCGAAAGAGTGTACCCTCCATATCGACCTCCCGACCGTTTTCGTAAGCATCCCGCCAGACACCAACCGGGTCGTAGTTCTCAAGAGCAAAGCCGAGTGGATCGATTTTTTCGTGGCATCCCTTGCAATCAGAACGCTCGCGGTGCGCGGCGAGCCTCTCGCGAAGGGTAAGATGTTCTTCTCCCGGTTTCTCTCCTTCATCAAGGGGAGGCACGTCGGCAGGCGGTGGCGGTGGCGGGTTATTGAAGATGACAGAAGCCATCCAAGCACCCCGGGTGATTGGCTGGGTGCGTTCCGGCCCGGAAGTCATGGTCATAACAGCAGCATTGGTGATAACACCCCCATAACGGCGGTCAGTCACCGGTATGCGATTAAAGTGAAGGGCAGCAACGCCACCCCCACCGATTGGCTTCCCATTTTTGCCCCTTGGTAACTCAACCTCTTCCGGCCATTCTTCCTCATAGGACTGCTGCAGCATAGTCGACCGATAGGTAAAGTCGGAGTCGATCAACTGGATCACGGGCAGATTCTCAATCAGGACCGTTTCAAAAATCAACAAGGGCTCCATCGCCATGTGCATGCTCTTCCGATACTTGGAGTAGTAGAAATTAGAATACTTCTTTGGATCCGGAATCGCAGAGATGATGCGATCCAACTGCAGCCACTGTGTAGGGAAGCTGTCGCAGAAACGTTTGACCTTTCGATCCTTCAACATGCGGTCAATCTGCACTTCCAGCGTCGCGGGCTTATTTAATTCTCCTGCAGCAGCTAGATCGAACAACTCCTGATCGGGAATACTGCCCCAAAAGAAAAAGGAAAGCCGCGAGGCCAGTTCAAAGTCACTGAGTGATTCCACTTTCCCACCCTCGGAACCTTCCTCGTAGAGGTAAAGAAACTTCGGCGACGCCAGTGCCGCAGCAGCCAACGACTTCATCACATCAGTGAACGCGACACCCTGCTCCAGTTGGAGTTCAGCATATGAGGCGTAGCGCTCGACCACCGCGTTCTCAACAGGAGCACGAAAGGCACGGCCCAAGAATGGCTTAAGGCGGTCCCGAACTTCGGTTATACCATCGTAGTCGCCCTTTGGCTCCGCAAAGAATTGGTCCCACGTCCTGACATACTTGGGGCTAAAATCGCGGCTCCCGGTGATTGACTGACTCAACTTGAGAAACTGCTCCATCAAGAGCGGCGACAAAGACAAGTGATCGGCTTGCACATCGTATCCGTGCTCCGCTCGCAAGTCTTGGGGAAACGCCGCCACACCAACGAGACGAGGCTCGATCATCTGGGATTTACCGAGCGGGCGATTCCCCACTTGGACGCGATCAGCCATCACACCCGTCTCCGGTTTGAAGGAGCCCCCATGCACCCGCATCATGCGCTCAGGCAAGGTGAACACATTGCAGTCAAGGTCGAAGAGATCGATGACCGCATTATTATATTGAAAGCGGTTCATTCGACGGATCGGCGCGTGCGCGTAGACTTTTTCCTCATTCATCGCCGCAGCAATCAAGCCGTCCAATTTCGCGACTACGTCGGTGCGCTTTAAATCGGTGAATTGAGGCTCGTCCTCCGGCGGCATCTCCTCATAGTCAATCACCGCAACGATATCCGATAGCAACTCAGTATCCGCCATCAGGTCTTCGAGGCTCTCAATCTCAAGCAGGTTGACCTTACCCTTCACCTGACCATTCTGTCCGTGGCATTGGATACACTTTGCTTCGAAAGCCGGCTTCAGGACATCGGTGAACACATCGGCTCCAGACAACGAGCCTACGACAAGCAAACATAGCAACAAAGTGCTACATCTCTTGCGAATGTGACTTTCGATCATATTAGGACGGTCGAACCAGCTTAGAGGACCGCAATTAGCGCAATTCTGCGCAAAAGTAGACCAATATTCGCAGTTTTTTGACCGTTTTTCAAAGATTTTGCTTAGCTTTGGGCTCTAGCCCCTCGGATCGAACCCCTTTTTCTCCCTGATCTTCCCACGCTTGCCGTAGGTGGCTTCCAACACGGCATCAACCTTCGTTCGATCGCCTTTGTTCTGGAAAGCTTCCAACATCGGATCCTCGGTCCTCTTCATCTCAGCAACGAGTTGGGCCTGCATATCGACGATGAGCTCCTTGTATTCCGGATTATCAATCAGGTTATGGAGACAGTCAGGATCTTTTTCGAGGTCATAGAATTCCTCCGGCACACGGTAGCGGAACAAGTCGATGCGAGCCTTGATCACTTCATTATTCTTTGCCGCTTCGTCCATCGCCTTCATGGCGAGCCCTTCGTTGTTGTTACGATACCAGAACTCATCGTTAGCAAAGGGATTGTAGATGTAACCATACTTACCATTCTGCAACGCACGCATTGGCACGTAATCACCGCCAGCTTTAGAATCAATCGTAGTAAAGACCCTCTCGCGGCCTTTCTGTTTTTTCCTGCCCTTCAGCAGCGGAAGAAATGACTGACCATCGAGACTCGGCGGTGCCTCCACATCCGCTGCCTCCATAAAGGTCGGAAAAAAGTCGACAACAGAGACGAAGTTTTCATCGTCCCTAGTTCCAGGCTTCACCACTCCAGGCCAACGAACCAGCAGGGGACTTCGCGTCGCGTGATACCAAGCGTTACACTTCGCAAAAGGCATCGCGAGCCCATTATCAGTAATGAAGAGCACGAGGGTGTTATCGACAAAACCGGTTTCTTCGAGCGCATCCATAACACGGCCAAAGGTATCGTCGAGACGACGGGTAGAATTCAGGTAGGCAGCAAACTCCTCTCGCAAACCGGGCAGGTTAGGCAGGAAACCCGGCACCGTCACGTCTTGGGCGTGGTAGACTCTCGAGGGCATTTCAGCACCCTTTCTCAATTTATCAGGGTAACAATAGGGACGGTGCGGATCGTGAGAATTGACCATGAAATAAAACGGCTTACCCGTTTCCTTTGCCTGTTTAAGGAAAGTCATCGAGCGCTCGTAGTAAAGCTTTGGACTTCGACCGTCCCCTAAATTTTTCTGATCATAAGCATAGTCCCACTTGATGTCTTCTCTCGGCGTGGAGTGACCGACCTTGCCAAGAACACCAGTGTGAAAGCCGGCCGCTTTGAACGTAGTTACCAAATCCGGCACCCCGGGGTCAGCCGACATAAACCCCATCGCGCCGGAACGATGTCCATATCGCCCCGTCGCAATGATCGCTCGGCAGGGAGCGCAGATCGCAGTATTTACATGCGCCCGATTGAAAAGCAGGCCCTCCGCAGCAAAAGCATCAAGATTCGGCGTCACATCCGACGGGCGCCCCCCATAAACACCGAGCGACTCGGCGTGCAGATCGTCAGCAGTGAAGAGCAAAATATTGACCGACTCACCGGCGCGAGATGATGCAACTAGCAAAGCCAGAGCAATAAAGAAAAGAATAATTGGTTTCATGATTAACGCGTTTACCCTCGCATTTTGCAAACTCTCGGAGTTATCGTCAATGCCCAGATTACGCTGTAAAAGTTGCGGCGGTTAACCGATATTAAGCCACACTTCGCCACAATCGCATCACCCCCTGAACTGAGTTGAATGATTGACCCAGGCGAGTTGAATTTACTTTCCTCAAAATCATGAAAGTCCTGCTGTCCTCCATCTTTGTCATGGCAACACTCTCAGCCATGGCTTCCCATATTCCTGAGGAACTCTTCGGTGATTGGTCGCTCGATATCGAGTCGGACGAAGCTGGTTGGCTCAGAATCGCAGACAATGATGGGGAACCCGAAGTCTCCATGATGATCGATGTCGGCTCAGTCAGACCGCTCAAAGGTGTCGAGGTGAAAGATGGAAAGATCAAAGTCCCACTCAAAACCTATCGTGATAAAGGCAAAGAAGGAGCCATCCTTTCCACTAATCGCGCTGAGATCTGGTCTGAGAATGGAAAGCTCACGGGAATTATTTTCACCCACTTCCCCCGGGAAGATCGGCATATCGAAGACCCGTTTTATGGCATCGCTATTCCCCAAATGCCACCAAAACCGGACCTCTCCGAGGTAAAGTGGGGCCAACCGATTACGCTTTTTAATGGTGAAGATCTCACCGGATGGAAAGTTCGCCGACCTAAAAAAATCAATGGTTGGTCGGTCGAAGACGGAAACCTTGTCAATACCACTCCAAAGACTGACTTTAGTGCCACCGGGGCATATGCCAACCTCATGACCGTGCCAAATTTTGAGGACTTCAACCTACATATCGAATTCAATATCGGTAAAAATTGCAACAGCGGCATCTATGTCCGTGGTCTGTATGAAGCTCAGGTTGTTGACCGAGCTAGTCGCATGCAGGGTTTACAGGGTGTTGGCTCCATTTTTGGCCTTGTCGAACGCACCGAGAACCCCGCCTACGAAGGTGGTAAGTGGCAAACCTACGAAATCGCTCTGGTCGACCGCCACATGACCGTTATTCTCAACGGTGTCACCACCGTCGACAATCAGCCGGTCTCTGGCCCGACCCCGGGAGCCGTTAACACCAACCCCATGCTACCAGGACCAATCTATCTACAAGGCGACCACACCTCGGTGAAATACCGCAATATCCTACTTACGCCTCGCATCAAGTAGCTCCCCTTTATTAAACTATTTTTCTGCACGTCTATGATCCGCTTCTTAACCCCGTTACTAGTCGCCGCCACTCTTCCCCTTCTGGCTGAATCTCCTCTTAAAAAGGGAGCGAAACTCAACCTGATTTCCAACGAGTTTGAACTCGCTGACGGGCCTTCCTGGGATGGTTGGTCGCTGACGATCCCAGACCCACTAGCCGAACAAACAAAGCGCCTCATCGCCTCCAAAAGCGAATGGCAGGATCAATTTAAAGGAGAACGTTTCAGCGCCTCTTTTTTCAACCACGGCCATCACTACTTTTCCGACAACGGAAACGGAGCAATTTTAAAACGCGACTATCTGACAAAGAAACTTGAGGTCATCCACCGTGAAAACCTTGAAACCGACCGGCCCCGAAAACCCAACGACCTCGTCGTGGATCGTTCAGGTGGCGTCTATTTCACACTCACCCGGGCAGGTCAGATCATCTACATCTCACCTGAAGGTGAATCCTCCGTCGCCGCCGAAGGAGTCGAGACTGCCAATGGTATTATTCTCAACCCGGATGAATCCATCCTCTATGCCTCCGAAGCCGCCCCCAAGCGGATTGTCGCGTTCAATGTAGGAACCGGAGGCAGACTCACAAGTCGCCGCCTCTTCGCCTCAATGGAAGGCGAGCCATTGGAGTCAAGGGCAGCCGACGGCATGACAATCGATCGCGCCGGAAATGTCTATTGCGCCGGCCCTACCGATATCTGGGTCTGGAGCCCGGACGGCCAACTGATTGAAAAGATCGCCTGCCCCGAACGACCCGTAAATCTGACTTTTGGAGGGGGTGACCTGCGCGATCTTTACATTACCGGATTCGGCGGGCTTTACCACCAGCGCATGCGCATCTCCGGCGTTTCACCCCAGCCTCCCGCAGCGTGGTCAGAGCAGGAAGCCAAGACCAAGCCCAGCGTCACACTCCCCAAAGGAGTGACCCCGCACCTAGACCTGACTTACGCCCAATACGGTCAACGGAAGATGCTCGCAGATATTTATCTTCCTCAAGGAGACGGACCTTTCCCAGCAGCCGTAATTCTCCACGGAGGCGGTTGGCACAGCGGCGACAAAATGAAGTTCCGAGCTATGGCAATAGAACTTGCCAAGCGGGGCTACGTTACCATGGCGATCGCTTATCGACTGAGTGAGGAAGCGAGGTTTCCAGCCAACATTCAGGATTGTCATGCAGCTATTCGCTACTTGCGCGCAAACGCTGAAAAGTTCAGTGCTGATCCCAATCGTATTGGCGTCTTAGGTGGATCTGCCGGAGCCCACCTCGCCGGCCTGCTTGCCGCGACTGCGGATGTGAAAGAATTACACGGTAAGGGAGGTCACCCCGGAGTTTCGTCAGCGGTCCAAGCTGCCGTCGTCATGTCCGGTCCCATGGAAATCGCCACCGGAAACGTGGCAGAGCGCTCGCTTCTCATAGACAACCCAAAGCCAAACGCGATCTGGCTTTTTGGTGGCAACGTGGAAGAAAAATCCGAACTCTACGCTATCGCCGATGCCCATCAGCACATTGACGAAAATACTCCGCCCATCCTTTTTCAATATGGTGGTACTGAAGATCCCTCGAGAACCCTTCCGTCCATGGACAAGCTCGTGGAGCTGGGAATCCGAACCAAAGTTCTCTCAGACTACCCCGAGGGTAAACACGGTTGCTGGAATCGCCATCCCTGGTTCCTACCGATGGTCGAAGACATTGACCAGTGGTTTCAAGAACACCTTTAATTCTGACTATCAGCGTGAACGCATGATCTCGCTTGTCATCACTTCGACGACGAGCGTCTGTAAACCATAGTCATCTTCTTTGACCTTTTCGAGTATGTCGTTAATAACATAACCATCGACGGGTTCCATCTTGCGCCCGGTGGAATAGCTGAGCAATTTCGAAATCAATCCACGGGTGAAAACATCTTTACGCGTATCAACAAGGACTTCCTTGAACTCCTTAAAATTTGCAAAGGTTTCACCCGAAGCGAACTCACCCGACGCATCTACCTTGAGACCTCCCCCACCAGCTTGGCGGTAACGGTGGCGCCAACGCCCGATCGGATCGAAGGCCTCCAGCGGGAAACCGAGCGGGTCAATCTTGCGATGGCATTCAGCGCAGGCCTTGTCTTCGCGATGCTTCTTGAGCTTTTCGCGGATCGTAGTCGCTCCGCGTGTATCCGCCTCAATTTCCGGCACCTCGTCCGGCGGTGGCGGCGGTTTAGACCCGAGGATATTTTCCGATACCCAAACACCACGGGTGATGGGCGAAGTATCCACACCGTTTGCACTCACCGCCAGAACCCCGGCCATCCCGAGCACTCCACCCCGCCTTGCGTTCTCCTTCAAACTTACTTTCTCGAAACCGTCACCAAGGCGCATCGTCTCGCTCTCCGGCAGTTGGTATAAACCAGCAAGATATTTATCAACAAAGGTGTAGTCAGCATCGAGGAAATCCAATACCGGTCGATTCTCTTGCAGCACATGGGTAAAGAACAGTCGGGCCTCCTTTTTCATCGAAGCGGGAAGATTTTGATAATAGTATACCCCCGCTGCCCCACGGGAAGGAGGCTGCGATCCGATACCGCGCAAATTCAACCAACTGTCGAGAAAACCCTCAACAAACCCTTTGGAGTCGTCGTGAGCCAGAAGACGCCGCACCTGCCGCCTAAGCTCATCGGGTTTGACTAACTCACCCGACCTCGCCTTGCTCATGAGAGACTCATCAGGAGGCAAAGCCCACAGAGCATATGAAAGACGCGACGCCAGATCGTATATCCCCAGTTCATCTTGATCTTCTTCAGTCACTTCGGTCAGGTAGATAAAAGACGGAGAACACAAAATCATCTTAACGGTGTCGAGCGCCGCTTCACGTGGTGAAGCCATTTCATCAATTCGTTTTTGATAGGTCGCCCCGATTAGCTCTCGATCCAAATCATTCAAAGGACGTCGGAAGGCACGTTCGCCGAAGGCAAATAGCTTCTCTTCCGCACTTTCCTCCTCAAAACCCTTGCCCCCAAAAACGGCTATCTCCTCCTTTGTCCCACCAACTTCCGGCAAAGGTCCATGAACTTTGATCTCGTCGATACGGATGTGAGGTAAAGCACCTTCACGCAAAATGTGCGCACGGTTGACACCCGACCTGTATTTCTTTGGATCAAACTCTTCTTTGTAACGCTCGTTCACTTTGATAACAGAAGCCCTCGACTGCCAGGGCCCATTGGGAAAGATAAAGCGGGGCGTTTGTCCTTGCTCTAGCCAGACTCGGAACTTGAGCCACTCTTGGCTGTCATCTGGCACCACCTGCTGACCTAACAAGGGCTCAATAGCCTGCGGGTAGTGAATATGCCCTTTCGTCACATCGCCCGGCACCACTCCAAGTAAAAATGGCTCCGAAAAATCGATCTTAAAAATCTCCGGATCGTAGTGCGTGTCTCGATGGTAAGCCCGCGCCAGCGCACTGATATCGTAGTAACCGGATACCGGCACGCCCTCGAGGAAATCTTCAATGTGACCATAACCACCCTGACGCGTATTCGTGTTAGGTTGTTCGTATAGACAAAGGTAATCAAAATTAAACACGCTCTTGTGCGCGCCGGTCAATTCCTCATACTGCACGAAGTTTTCGGTGAAGTGCCAGGTCTTCGGTTCCACCTCAGGCTTACCAATACGAAGATTGACCAATCGATTAGCAGCCTGAAAATACTGGTCTAAAAGAAATCCAGAAGTAACAAGCGTAGCGCCGATTGTATCGATGTGATCGCTCGTATTTTCTTTAGGGAAATCAGCTGTCAAGCCTAGCGTATCGACACGACGATTGAAGAGTTTCTCCAGCGTGTTTTCATATTCACGCGTCGACAATCTCCGCATCACCGTACGCCCGGTCGCATGTCCCTCGATTTTTCCGCGCACACTCTCGACTTTTTCTCTAAGCGCGCGGATCACAGCTATCCGCTCTGCGTCACTGGGTTGGTCCGCCTTTTTGGGTGGCATCTCCTTAAGCGTCACCTGATCGATAATTTCCTGAGCCGTAATCAGATCGAACTCCTTTTCCAAAGGAAGTTCAAAGGCCTCGAGATCACGGTCAGCTTTTTGAACTGCGGAATCATGACACTGGAGGCAGTAATTCCCAACGAAATCATAAATGATCCGGTCGGAATCATCCGCCCCGCCTGCCGTCCATGCGGCACCGATTAGAAGTGAGGGCCACGCTCGCAAAAGAAAGCTCATCTACGAAAAGGCTCCGCTACTGGTGCCAAAGGCATTCGCCTCAAGTCCCATACGCTGCGCCATTTCAAGGTAAAGATTACAGAGTGGCACCTTTTGTGTTCCACCTGCTTCCAGCCTCTTGAACTCACCGTGGCGATAACCGCCTCCGGCCAGAATGATAGGCAGATCGGTATTTTTGTGCGAAGCACCGTTACCCATACCGCTACCGAAAATAACAGCCGTGGAATCAAGTAGGCTTTGCTCTCCATCTTGGATTTGGGAAAGACGAGTCAAAAATCTGTTGAAGTGCTCGATCTGATAGGCCTCAAGAGTGATAAGGTGGGCAATGTTTTGCTCATCATTCCCGCGGTGAGAGAGTCCGTGATAGGACTTCGCGATGCCTAGATCCTGCGGAAGAAAGCAACCCCCAATTTCAAGGGTTGCAACGCGGGTCGAATCCGTTTGTAGAGCCAAAGCGATCAACTCATATAACATGGGAAGATCATTCACCGTATTGACGTTGGACGGGGTATCAAACGGAGCATCCGGCTTGGGGTGGTGCGCCCATCTCTGCCTCATTTCGAGGCGCTTTTCCACATCACGAATCGAAGTGAGGTATTCGTCCAGCTTCTCCTTGTCCTCGTGATTTACCTTCCGACTGAGCCTATTGGCATCCTCCAGAATGGAATCAAGAATCGAAGCTTGGAGAGAATTTTCTTTGGCTCTTTGCGTTTTCCGTTCCGCGGAATCACTGGCAAAGAGCTTTTCAAACAAGTCCGCCGGCCCCGTAATCGGAGGAACCCGAACTCCCGAGCGTGTCCATGCAATCTGACAACCACCATGGATTCCCCCCTCGGATCCAACAGTCAGCGAGGGAAAACGAGTTTGAGTTCCAATTTCATCAGCAATAAACTGGTCAATGGTCACATTGCCATCAGGTCTATTCTGCGCTTCTGAATTCAGGACTCCGGAAAGAAAAGAATGAACCGCAAAGTGTCCTCCCTTGATCCCATGATCAAGGCCGCGATAGACGGTCATGTGATCACGATTTTCAGCTAGCGGCTTAAGCAAAGTTGTCGTCTCGTAGCCCTTCCCAGCTGTTTCCGGAAAAAGGGATTTCGTCTGGAATCCGAGAAGATTCCCAATGGCCACAAATCTTGGTTCGCCCACGGCGGTGCGAACCACAGGTCTGCCTGACACAGATTTTGCCATGAGTGATGGCAAAGCGGGGAGCGTCACTGACACACCGAGGGCCTTTAAGACAAACGCTCTGCGATTGACGATCTTCGACATCCACAAACTTGCATTCTTTAGTCAGCGGCTTCAACCAACTCATTGGGGCGTGATGATGTGACGTCTGCCCCACTGGGAGAGTCAATATTAGATCTCGTGAACTACGAATCAGGGGGCAAATGCTCTAAACTTAAAAAACTGACGCCAAAGAATCGTTTTTTCGAAAAGGCCCGGCCGAGCTTACCAAGCAGTTCGTTCCTATTAAGGTATCTTCTTTGCCGGATTCGGCAGAAACCAAGACTAGAAGAATACCGAGTTGTTATCTATGGTATCAATGTTTCACGCCCGCCCGCTTTCGTGGAGTTTTTTCCTCGTTGATGAAGGAATTGATCATAGACATTTTAAAATATGGCTGGAAGCCCTTTGGAGCTGCTATCCTCGGCGTCATCATCGTTGTGTGGATGGTCCGGAAAGCGATCGAGGCAAGGAAACGTCACCTGCGAGCTCTGGAAAGAGCAAAAGCGCCCGGACCCATGACCATTGGTGAGCTAGACCTCGAATTAGAAAAGAGGGACAAGTCGAGACCACAAGACTCCCGAGACATCAACCTTCCGAAACGGCGAAAGAGTCCCAGTAAGGTCGCGGCAACAAAAGAAGAGAAACGATTGGGTAGTGAACTCGATTCCCTTCTTGATTCAAGCCGCCCAAAAAAGACAACGTCGTCCTCTTCGGATTCATCGAAAAAGAGCAAGAGCAAATCCAGTCGAGCTACTTCACGAACGCGCGAATCTAACCCTCCAGATGCAAAGACGAGTGGTCCCAAAAGGAAAGCAACTAGAAGTAAGACCAAGAGAAAGTCAGTTACTAAGGAAGAACTCAAAAGATCGCTGAAAGAGGAACTCAAAGCAGAGCTGCGAGCAGAACTGCGGTCAGAGCTGAGAGCCGAAATTGAATTGGAGAAAGACAAAAAAATCAGCTCTCAGACCGGCGACCCTCCAACCCAGCACGGAAAATTGGAAGCTGCTTGCCCGTCAGATAAGGTAAATCCTGCCGCCGTTGACCGCGTTCAACTCAATCGTCGACCTACTGCCGTAAGCACCACGCCCCAAGATCTGGAACCAAAAAACCGAGAAGTCGAGCCCTTAGAATCCACCGCTCCAGTAGCGACCATCAATTCGACTCAAGAACTAGCGGCGGAGCCGGACCCTCGAGCCAATCCAAACTCTGCTCCCTCTACTCCCTCTACTCCACTGCTACCGAAGCCACTCTCGCCAGCACCTCTCCCGTCGATACCGACTGCAGCGAAACCAGCCCAGCCCTCACCGACTCCTAGCCCGAACACACCTCGGCCTCCGGCAGCCGCCAGCGCCTCGCCGGCAACTTCACCGATTCCAGCCCGACCTGCGACGGAGACACCTGCGCGTGCACCGGTTGAAGTCGCTGCGCCTGCGCCTGCGCCTGCGCCTAAACGCTTGCTAGGAAAATTCTTCCAATCAAAAGATCCGCGTGAGCATATCGGGGAACGACTCGCCATCAAGCGTGGCAGACTGAAAGGACGTTACGGCACAGTTGTTTCCATCGAAGGAAATTTGGTAACGATTTCAGATAAATCAGGGAAAATTACCACGGTTGACGCCGCGGATTTCTGATCCTGCCACGCCGACATACTCCCAGCATGAAACTTCCCGTCTTCTTATTACTGCTTATGGGAGGTGTCACCACTTCGTCAGCCCAACAACTGACAGACGATAACCCTCCCGAAGCAGCCCCCCCGTATTACCGAGTCCGTTTTGAGGCGTCCAAAAAGCCCGGTGAACTTATCTTTCCAGTTCAATATACCGTGTGGATTCCAGAAAATGTTGAGACCCTTCGAGGCCTCATCGTGCATCAGCACGGATGCGGAGAAGGCTCGTGCAGGTCTGGCCAGACTGGCGCCTTTGATCTTCACTGGCAGGCGTTAGCAAGAAAGCACGATTGTGGACTCATATCCCCCTCATACGAACAACCTCAACAAGCCGAATGTCAGATGTGGTGCGATCCACGCAATGGTTCGGGCGCCGCATTCCTAAAAGGCCTGTCGGCTCTTGCCTCGAAGAGCGGACATCCTGAACTAGCGTCTCTACCCTGGGCCCTTTGGGGACACTCGGGTGGTGGTCACTGGTGTGGAGGTATGACCCTGTTGCATCCCGAGCGCACCATTGCCACCTGGTTCCGTTCCGGTGTTCCCCTGTTTGAGACTAATCCGAACCGCACCTCGATAAAAATCCATCAACTCCCAAAGGCAGCCCTTGGCGTCCCCATGATGTGTAATCCCGGGACTAAGGAAGGAGTGACCGTCAAAGAAGGTCGTTTTTCTAAAGTCTGGCCGGCCAATGAAGCTTTCTTTGCCAAGGTTCGAGGCGCCGGGGGACTTCTGGGTGTTGCGGTGGATCCGCTGACGAGTCACGAATGCGGCAACCAGCGTTACCTCGCAATACCGTGGCTGGATGCCTGCCTCTCAGCTCGACTTCCTGAAACATCAGGAGAGGCCCTTAACCGAATGCCAATCAAGGGAGCATGGCTGGCGCCTCTGCTTGGCGAAAGAGCGGTTCCTGCCTCAGAGCTTAAGGGCGATAAATCGAAAGCCGTCTGGCTACCTAACGAGGCTATCGCCCACGCGTGGATGCACTACGTCAGGGACACTAATATTCCGGACGAGACTCCTCCACCCGCACCAACTAATCTCACCCTCGACGGCAAAATCCTGACATGGTCTGCTGAAGCAGACTTTGAAAGTGGCATTTCCCACTTTATCATTGAGAAAAACGGAGAAAAAATCGCCACTGTCCCCGAAAAACCGGTAAACCGCTTCGGGCGCCCGATTTTTCAGGGCCTGCAATTTAGCGACTCGCCCTCAGCACCTCTAGTTCGGATGCGATTCGAAGATCCCGACCGAGATGCAAGCGATGTTTATCAGGTTCGCAGCGTTAACACAGTCAATCTCGTTTCCGAGTGATCGTGCTTCTAGTTATCCGAATCATTGGACCATGGCGGTTCGGAAATGAACTTTGCACCTCGCAACACGTTAACTTCTGTCAACCAGGCAATCACGGCATACCTTTCAAAAAAAAGACTCATTCAATCCCCCTAAGATTGAATCGGCGACCTCAGCCATGACGAGTGATTCAATGCGATCATAAAGTCCCTCCCAGTCACTCGCCAGAACTCTCCGAGTAGGGGACAGACGAGTGATGCAGAACAATTTTGACCTTGCCGTGGTCGTCTAAGACGTAGCCGAACGAGTATTCGACCTTCACCAGTTCGCCCTGCGGATCGGTGAAGAAGTAGTTGCCCATCGCCATGGCGGTATTGCCGTTAAGGAGTACTGCCGTGTTCTCGAAGCGGACTGCGGTCCAACCTTTGATCGCGAAGCCGCCGTCTTCTCCGCAGACTTTGTTGGTGGCAACAAAATAGGAGAGAGCCTCTTCGAATGTCCCACGAAATTGGACCTCGGCCGCTAGCGTCGGCTTAAACAGCACCGGCGAGGCGCCGTAGTTATAGAGGTTTTGGATGTGCTCCTTGGCGGCTTGCTCAAAGTCTTCGCCATCCTTGTGCGCTTTGGAGATGCGGACGATGCCGTCGCCCCATGCCTTTTGGGCGGTGGCGACATGCTCTTTGGTAAATGTGCTCACTTGATCGATTCGAATTTGAATTTGAGGTGGATCCCCGCCCGCAAGGAGAAGGGCCGGATCCTACTTAGTCCCGGAAGATTAATTTCGGATCTAAGACCAAAGTTTTCAAGCGTAACCGCTAGGAATTTGCATTTTGCGGAAAGGTTGCGGAAACCGGAGATTGGCGGAACCCATGGTGGAGAAAGGGGGTTGCGTCCAGAGGGCAGCGCATCCGGCCCTGCCACTAAACCGTATTCTGAAAGGCTTCCTGGCTATTCTCCGTTGCCCAACTCGTCTTCTACGATTATAATCTACGACAAGCAGAAAGCATGTCCTCTCCATCCAAACCCGAACCGGAAAAGCGTTCCTTTTCGGATGCCTTCTACGACGGCATCGGGGCTGTTCTCCCGGGCTGTTCAACCGCTCTTGAACTCGTCGAAACGGGATTGAAACGCCCTCTAACTTTTAGGGAAAAGTTTGTTCTCGCCTACAACTCCCCTCTTTGTCTCCACTGCAGCTGCAACCGCGAAAGGTTCGACGCGGAACGACTGAAACTGCGGGAACTTGATCGCGAAAGAAGAGAGACAACGTGATTGGGCCGTGCGTTTTTCGCCTCATCGCTTCTTTCTTGCCGACGTTGCCCTCCTTTGCTTATTCGAGCCAGCCTGCCAGGTTGAAGAAGAACACCTGCTCGAGCCGTGACCTGATGACACCTTAGCAAGGATCAATGCTCCACTGAGCGGTAGAGAAACGCATCGGAGGTCAGCAGAGAGATGATGAGTGAGTTCATGCTCCCGCCTCCATCGGCGTATGCTCGATGTGCTTCCCGCAGAACAGGGGCATCATTGAGCGTTTCATTGCGTCCCATCCAAAAACGGAAAGCATGGCGCACAAACACCTGCTCCACGCGCTCACTCTCAGCAAGCTTTTCGATCATCTCGATGGCATTGCTGACAGGCCCGTCTAGGGAAGAGTCGCCGGAATCAATAATCTCCCCTGAGGTATCCACTAGCTTATCGAGTTCCATCGTTCGATAAAGACCCGCGTGGTTGAACATCTCAAACGGCAAACCGAGCGGATCCATCTTCTCGTGACAGCTCCAGCAATACGCTTCGCTAGTCACTCGCATGCGCTCACGCAGCGTGTTTTGCGGCTCGTTTGGAAGTTGCGCATCCACCGTAATCGGAACATCGGGGATACCCCCACCAAGCAGGTTTTCACGAATCCAGATCCCGCGGTGAATCGCATGGTTATCCATAGCGTCGGAATGAGATACGAGCCAACTGGGGTGGGTCAAAATTCCGAGGCGCTGGCCTCTCGGTACCTCTGTTAGGGTCCGAGCCGGATTCATCGAACCGCTCCCGAAAGAACGGCGACTGACGCGGGCGTATTCAGGCGTTCCCGATAATTCAGCTTTATCGACCCTCAGATTGACCTCGTCGCCGGCTTTCCTTTTCAGGTCAGCCATCTTCTTAATCATGGCCTTCAGTTCGTTCTTCTTCTGGTCCAGAGTCTTTTGAAGCTGCTTGTCGTCCTTATTAGCTTTCGCCTCGGCTTCGAGCGCATTGACTTCCTTGGTTAAAATCTTTCTCTCTTCGGCAATCTCCAAGGTGGCCAATACTTCCGCCTTCTCTTTTTCCTCTTTAGCAATAACGATCTCTTCCTTGGTGAGTTCCCGACCGAAGTAGACGTCATCCCCGCGGCTGACCACCGCCTGTTGCGTCGTCAGCAACTCTTTAAGCACTTCCTGATCTTTCTCGAGTACTAACTCGATCAGGCGGTCGCTACTGGCGGCGGCGTCGAACATGGCCCGGTAGTGGGAGACACCCCGAGTAGAAGCCCCTGTCTTCGCTAAAGCGGCGTTGTCCTTACAAATGTAGCCCGCCAGATCGTGATCAAAGTAGTCGCGGAAGAAGCGCAGCACCCGAGGTTTGCGAACGCTGTCGTCTTCCAACATGCGAGTCACCTCCCGCTCCACGTCCTCGCGAGTGCGCATACGACCCTCAACAATCGCCTCACGAAGCTGATAATCAGGTTTGATGTATCGAAGGGCGTGGTTGACGGCGAGGCCGAGTTCCCAATCCTGCAAAATGACTCGCCCATGCGTGTCGGGCTTGCCCTTTGTTGCCAACTCAGGTCGGAAGAGAGCATCACGATCGAGAAAGATAGACGACAGCCCCATGAAGGCTCCGTCCTCCTTGCCAACTTTCTCGATCGAAGCCTTGGTAATCTCGAGGTAATCATCAGATTCTTCCCGATTCGGTGGTCGGAACGTTAGTGCCTCGAATAGATAGTCAACGGCAGCACGAAGGCGCTCGTCGGAATACCCCGACTCCTTCATTAGATCGTGAACTGGCGTCAGGGGACGAACGACGTTGGTGTTATAAACGATGGCGGTCGGTAGACCTCTTAAATCTCCCTCAGGCTTTGTCGATTGGTCGTAGGTCTTCGGATCATCGGTAATCTGCTCAGGGAAACCAACCAGACTCATGGGTCCGTATGCCATATACTTAAGAATATCCTCGGCCTTGCTCATAATCTGCGTCGCCTCAGCGCTGTTGACCGAATAGAAATCAGGGTAGTTTTCGAGCCCGTGCTTACGATCGGATGAAAGCACCACAGGCACGCTCTTCACGGCGGTGGCATAGGCAACCGTACCTCCTTCCCAGCGGATAATTCGATCAGTGCCGAAGTAGAGTTTCAGTTCACCACCATGATTGGTTGGAATAAAATCGCCACGAGACCGGAGGCCGGGCTTTGCCGGATCAAAATCTGGCTCCGTATTGATCAATTCATTCAGCCGAGTGATGTGCTCTTGTGGTGTCACCCGCCAAATGCGAGCAGGCGAGGCGGTGGGCTTCAGTTTGATTCCTTTTGGCAGGTTTCCAAAAAGTAGATCATGATCGACGTAATTACCTTTCTTGGGATCGAGGTGGGCGTAGAAGCCTCCTTTGTCTTCCATGACGCGCTCCAGTTCCCCGACGACCCAGTCGGCAAAGCGAAGTCGTTCGATTGTTTCGGGAGCTTTCTTTTTCTTGGGTGGCATTTCCCGAAGAGCCACTTGAGCCCACACCGATTTCCATAGCGCCGCATTAGTCTCATCCACCGGACCAAGTTCGAGGAGATTCAGCTCTGCCTCCGCCGTGACGTCATCGTGACAATCGAGGCAATGAGTATCAAGGAACTCTATCGCAATGGAATTAAAGGTGCCCTCGACAGGTTCCCCGGGTGTATACGTGTCGGCGGCATAGGCGGAAATGCCCGACGCCATCAGAGCCGCCACGAGGGCGGGATGTAGGCTTTTCATACCAGCAGCTCTTTGAGTGGTCCAGTTCCGGAGTCGAACTTGGCAGCCATCTGGTCGCTCATATTGAAGCGATCCACCTCCACCCCAGAGGCGCGAAGAATAGTGGCGTAGAGCGCGTTGATCGGGCGGGTGCCATCAAGCTGAGTCAGCTGTCCGCTTTTGAAGGCACCATCATAATTTCCGAGGAGCATCACGGGCCAGTTGCTGCCGCTAGTGTGCTGGCTGTCGGCGTTGTTGCTGGTGTAAACGATTAAGGTATTGTCCATCATGGTGCCGCTTCCTTCCGGCACACTCTCAAGCTCTTCCATTAGCTTCACCAACATACGACTGTTATACTGACGGATCTTGATCCAGGTCGGATTGTCCGGCTGCTTCACGTGGCCAAGGTTGTGACCTTGTTGTTCCACACCGAGCCCTTTCCAGGCACCGAAGATTTCTCCACGACCTGAACCGACAGTCAATACGTTCGTGATACCCGACTTCAGAGCAGAGATGCCGAGGTCGAGAAGGATGTCGTGCCAGTCCGTTTCAAATTCCGGGTTGGTGTAACGACTGCCGACTTCAGGCGCAAAATTGCGGAGGTGATCGGAAACACTCCCAAGACGTTCACGAAGTCCGTTAATATCGCCGAAGCCATCTACATATTGGCCGTATCGCTGAGCATCCACGGAAGGCAGAGATCCCCCCTTGGCGGCGGCCAACTCTTCGATGCGGTCAAACATCCCAGAGCGGGCTTCATGTTGCTTGCGAATATCACCGGTAGAAATACCCCCGTAGAGCATCTCATAGAGATGGTTCGGATTGGAGTGCATGAAAATTGGCTGACCGGCACCGCTCGCGGATAGGTTGGCAACCGTTGGCTTGGCTTTCATGTTCTCCATTGAATCCATCCCAATACAGAGGTGCGGAAGAAGGGTTTCCGGCAATACCTTGCTCAGTTCGTAGTCAATCGTAGACGCACTAGGCGGAACTCCGTCACTACCGCGATAGCCGCCGAGAGCACCGAAAAAGGCACTATGAGAAGGGCTGGTGTGCTTACCATGCAGACCGTTGATGATGTGAAGACGATCTTTATAAGGCTCGAGCGCCTCAATAGGCTCGGGAAGGGTGGCCTTGGCGAGTGATCCGTCGTTTCCGACTCCCGCGGTGGGGAGGCAGGTCTGCGGGTCAAAGCCCTGATTCTGCATGAAGAAGATCACTCGTTTCGGAGTTCTGCCGGCGCCAGTCAGATTGGGAGTCACGGAAGCCGCATGAGCAATGTCGGGAATGATCGAGGAGCCAAATGTGGCACCCACGCCAGCAGTCACTCCCTTGAGCAGGTTTCTTCGGTCAATCATGAAATTTGCGAGTTAATCGTCATGGATTCATAAAAACATAACCCAAAACCGAGTAATTATCCCATCAATAGCGCTCCCTATAGCGGACGGGATCGCGCGACGAGACGGTGGCCCAATTAAGGGTCCACTATATACCTTTTTCAGCAACTTATATATCTCATAAGCTTTAGCGCTATCACACAGGCGCCCGGGTCGTCGAGGTCTTCGCCTTGTCTGGCGTAAAGTCCTTCATCTGCCGAACACCAATTTAAACTTGGATGACCGTGGAAATCTTAGTGTTTAACTTCCCCTTCAACCCCAGCCAATGGCAGCGTGTTGAATCTCCTTATCGAGATTATTCAGCTTCTCTGGATCCGTTTTTGGGTCATAAAATCGAATCTGGCCAATCTCGACCCCAAAAAACGGCAGGAATAGCTCGGTGAATATTGAGGTGCCTTCGCTGCCGAGCTTATCAGTCAACCAGTTATCGAATAAGCAAATCCACCCGGCAATTTTTCGAGACTTCCATATTTAGAAGGGTCAACGACGTTTTTAAGTGCGCCGGCAATTTGGTCAGCGTCACCCTGACAGCGTTTTTCTAAGCTCGTTGAAACCCTTAACGGCTCAACGTCCAATGACAGATTTAAACTCATCTCAATCTGTTCGAGATCGTCTCGGTCGGCCTCAATTTCGAAGTCGACTTCCGTTTCAAAAACGCAGTTCAACTTACCATTGTCAATCGCTCCAAATTCAATTCGGGTGACGTCAGCTGGGTTATGCTCTCCAAACATCAACACAGCCGATTCTAATGATCCCGGTTTTGGGGCATAGGGAAATTCATACGCTTGCCCCGCCAGCCCCTGCCAATTCTTAACAGGGACCATTAGGTTGTCGATTCGTAACAAAGGGCGATGCGCTTCGTCATCCCATTCAAACGGAACAAAGGCAATCTCGACGAAAAACCTCAATTCCGGCCCACAGCCTTCTGCTTGGTTTTCGTAGACCGTCTGGCCCAATTTTCCGGATGCCGTTTCAAATATTCCCTCAGGTCGCTCGCTCATAATTAGTCAAGTGAGTCATAGCGCGGGAACATGAATTTCTCAAATACTCACCCTTTCAAAGGCGAGCTTATCCTGAAGAATCTCATCTGGAATCTCAGAGACAACAGCATGTCACACGCAATCAAGACCAATTGATCTTCGACGCCAATCTATCTAGATGGCATCCTTTCAGAAGCAGTAATGATTCGCAGAAACTTCATAAAAACTCTCTCCACCGGCGTTGCAGGGGCAGGTCTGCTCGGTGCCACATCCTCCTTCTCTGAAATCAATGCCCAAACTGAGCCGCGGCCGATCCGACTCAGCAAAATCAAAGGTCGCTACTGGCTCGTAGATGGAGACGGCTTTCCTTTCTTCGCTCACGGCATCACCCACAGCAACAATAGCAGCGCTAAGCTCGATCTCGCCGCCTTTTCCAAGGCCTGCAAAGAAGCTGGTTTTAACTCCTACGGCTACGGCTGCCCAACTCAACTCCGCAGCGACATGCCCTTTGTTGAAAGTTGGAGCCATCTTGTCAAAAGCGCCTACTATCGAGGCAAAAACAACGTTACCTTCGTCGATATATTCGACCCTGCCGAACAAGCCAAACTTGAAACCGGCGTCAAACTTACCTGCTACCGCAGCCGGAACGATCGTGATAATATCATCGGTCACTGCTGGACTGATCTTGGCTCATGGCCCCTCGAAAATCCTTCCGGCACGAATTGGGTCGAATTCATCCGCAACTTGCCTGCTGACTCTCCTGGCCAGAAAACCTATCAAGAATTTCTTAGCTCCTGGAAAGGCGAAGATGAGAAAGCGCGAGATCAGGCTTTTCTGCGCCTTATCGCCCGCGAATACTTCCGCGTCGTTGGAGAGGCCACCCGCAAGTACGATCCCGGTCGCCTCATCTTTGGCGATCGCTTTGGCTTCAACACCTTCGACATTGACGTTGTTGAAGAGATGCTTCCCTACGTCGACGCTATTGCCATTCAGCCACCTTTCCAAGGTGGCTTTCCAAAACAGAAGTTTAACGAAATTCACAGGCTCACTGGCAAACCTATCATCCTCTGTGACTTCGCAGTGCGCTTCAAAGACGGTGACAAAGATATCCGAAGCTGGAAACCGGCCGACAACTCGGTTGAGGCCGGCATACAGTATGCCGAATACATTCGCGCCACACTCGACACCAACTATATCATTGGCGCCTTCTGGTGCAATCCTATCGACACCCCCAAAGGATTCGACAAACCCGGCGTGAAACAGGGCTTTTTCGGCGAGGGAATGTCAAAGCGCCCGGGATTGACCGACGCGGTTAAAGAAGTGAACGCCTACCGTGAAAAGATCACTCCGAAAACAGGCAAACTGTGAACTGTTGTTAGCTTCAGCAAGGGCAAGCCAGCTTAAACTCTGGACCTAGAAGTCGATCACAAACCCGCCACGACTAGTCACCGCCTTGGCGATGTCGAGGTGGACCCAGCGAAGTTCATAGCGAGGCCCCCACGAATCACTCACGGCTACCTCATTGGTGGCCTCATTATAGCCGATCACCATGCAAATATGGTAGTTCGCATCTGCCTTGAGTTGAGGTTCCACCTCGGCAGCCTCTTCAGCAATTTCAGACGCCCAAGCAGTAAAGTCTTCGACAGTTTCGCGCTCCTTCGTTCTTTGGTTTGCCACATCATTGTATTTCCCAAGGCTTCGCATTTGCCAGAGCACTGGTACACCGGTGTCGATAAAGTCCTTCACCGTCTTGATGTCGAAATCCTCGTGCAACTCCAAGTCCCTGATACGCCGAGCTTTACTCCGCACGATGCGCTTGCAATCTTCAGATAGTTTGGTGGTGTTAGTTCCGCCGCCCGGCGCCGTCGCAGCCGTCGCGAGCAGATACATATCCGCCGGAACCAGCATGTAACGCATTGCCCTCTCAAAAGTCGCGGGAGCGCAGTAACCTTTGGGGCCCTGATCAACCATGGGAATGTTATCGATCCACACATCCCCATTATCTTCTCTCCTCACATTCTGGATTTGAATTTTCTTAAAATCAGAGTCAACCACGAAGTCGATTTTTCCCTCAGCATCGGCATTCGGCGTCGGAACAATGAGAAGACTTGTGTATTCATCCTCCTTACTTGAGAGGAGGAAGGCATGATCACCAATATCCCAGCGCTTCACCTTACGCTTGTCTTCTTTCTCACCGTAGTATTGCTCCCGCGGTATTCCAAGAACGGCAGATAGGCTCATCGAAATCATCTCAGCATCAAAATCGATCGCCTCGTTTAAATTACCGGGAGGAACTTTGTCCGGATGCATGATCTTGAAGTGATCTTCTCCCGATCCAAGACGACTGCCGAAGTCGCCCTTATTGGCAAACACCAACGAAAAGCTTTCGGGCTTAGCATTTTCACCTCCATAAAGAGTCACGCAGTAAGGATGCGCTCCGAGGAACTGGTAATCCGGCTTGGTGTAAAGCCGGTAACTACTTGAATTCACTTTTTCGCTCTCGACTCTCAAACTCAAGCGCTGGGCTACCTGACCGGCAGTCTCACGCCAGATACTGCCACCGCTCCCGAACAATTCGTGCCCAACGGCTTCATTGAGTCCACTCTGCCCCTCCATTCGCGGCGCAGCCTGTTCTGAATTCGAAGGCGCTGATGCCAGATAAGCCTTAATTCGTTCAATGCTGTCCGGAGTAAGACGCGAAGTCGGAAGATCAAAATTAGCGCCTGCAGCTGTCTCTAACGAAACCACGCCACTCTCTACCTTCTTAATTATCACATCGATAGACTTCCCCGAGGCCGTATCCGTGATCGAAATTGTCTCCTCAGCATGAATCCCTCCCATGAACACAAGGGAGGTAAACAGGCAGCCCGTTATTGAGGAGAAGGAAAATTTCATTTCAAAGAAACCATCAATAGCGGAATGCCTAAAGTCAAGTTTGAGCCTGCATATCGAGACTCCATAAGTAAGTGTTATCCGTGTATTGACGAATCATAACGATTTAGGAAGGGTAAATTAATGACGTCCCGTTTCACCTCATTTGGCCTCCTACTTTCTTTCGCCTACTCTCTGTCTGGAACATTCTTGGCTGCCAATCCGGTGAACTTTATTCTTCTCATGGGGGACGACCACGGATGGGAAGAGACCAGTTACTACAATCATCCCCATGTGAAAACACCGGTCATTGATGAGATGGCTTCGCGGGGCCTCCGGTTCGACTACTTCTACTCAGCGCATTCCAGTTGCTCGCCGACACGTGGCAGCTTCCTGACAGGACGCCATCCAAACCGCTATGGCACATTCAATCCAGGCTACTCGATCCGCCCCGAAGAGATCACGATTGCGCACCTCCTGAGCATGAAAGGGTATCGCTGCGGACATTTTGGCAAATGGCATATCGGCCCTGTGAAGAACACTTCACCGACCAATCCCGAAGCCATGGGATTTGATGACTATGTGTCACACGATAACTTCTTCGAGATGGATCCACCCCTGTCACGTCAAGGCGGTCCACCTGAAATAATTAAAGGAGAGAGTTCCGCGATCGTAGTGGATGAAGCATTGCGGTTCATCGCCTCAGCGGAAGCGGATGATTCACCTTTCCTCGCCGTGCTTTGGTTCGGCTCGCCTCATGAACCCTACAGCGGACTTCCAGAAGACCTGGCACTCTACGATAATCTTCCCGAGGAACTGTCAAAAAGAGAAGTGAGCCTAACATCCAATGAGACAGGAAAACGAGTGAAGCGTCCCCTTAAAGAGGTGCTAAGAGAACGCTACGCAGAGATCACAGCGATGGACCGCGCCATCGGCACCCTGCGGAAGGCTCTGCGAGAAAAAGGTCTTCACCAAAATACGTTGGTCTGGTTTTGCTCCGATAATGGCACACCCCCGAGTGCTCCGCTTGCGACTCCGTTTCGCGGAGAGAAAGGGCAACTCTTCGAAGGAGGCATTCGCGTCCCTGGCATCATCGAATGGCCGGCCCGGATAACCGAGTCGCGAATCACTGAGATGACAGCAGTGACCAGCGACATTCTACCAACGCTCTGCGATATCGCCGAGGTACCTCTTCCCGATCGCCCCCTCGATGGGATCAGCCTACTCCCCCTGATTGAAGGCGAAGTCACTGAACGAAAGGAACCGGTGGGCTTCTGGCATTTCTCACGCCCTGACACCGACGCCACACCATACATCGATCCAGAGCTTCAAAAAGGAACGACCCCACTGGTCAAAGAGAGCGCAGGTATCCTAACGCGGAACTTTCGCAATTACCATCACCCCACGATTCGAGATCTCGATTACAAGGGCGATCGCGCATGGGTTGATGGTGCTTACAAACTTTTTCTCAGCGAGGACAAAAACGGTGCCGTCAAAAGTCAACTCTTCGACTTACGCGACGATATCGATGAGTCCAATGATATCGCGAACGAGAACGCAGAACGGTTACTAAAGATGGCATCCCAACTGCGAAACTGGCAGGAATCAGTGCTCCATAGCCTGCGCGGGGACGATTACCCCTGAAGTTGCCATTCCCACTTTGATACTGACACCTGAACGTTCGAACCTTCGCTCTGTTTTGGCTTTGAAATAGCCACCACCCCAAGGCCACTTACTCGAGCACGGATGAAACAGGTGAAAATCCGATATAGACGGCAGTCGATACACGGCCGCTCTCGAAAGCGTTCGAGTTCGACGAGTCACAATTCCAGAAGGCGGAGCCACCAATAAGAGAGGCAAGTCCAGCAACCAGATTCATTCGTTATGTTAGATGAATCACTTCAGCATTCAGGACGTAACCTCATTGTCGTGACATGATCGAAAATACACCATCCCTCCTCAATACTCTCTTCGGCTTAATCTCCAGTCCCACGGGCATTGTAATTTCCGTGCTCGCTGTTTACCTACTTCTCCAGCTCGTGATTCTTCCGCAGCTGGGAATTCGGACCTGATTGTCCAACATCTGCTCGGTCGAGCAGCCGAAGAAAACAAAACTCACGGATGAAAAGCGCGCCGTGGATCCCCCCCAAAGTTCCACTTCAAGCGAATCTTGAAGTCGATAATTCTTCTGTCAGGCTAATCTTGAGGGCTCCTACACTTCTTCAGGAATAGCGAACTCTTCGCGCTGCGGTGGCTTCACGAAAGCGTTAGCTTCTTGGGCGAAGGAGCCGGTGAAAGTCTCAGTCGCAGGATCGAAGGTCAGCTCGGGCCCGAGGTTCATCGACTCGACAGAAACTCCATTAGCTTCCAGCTGCCCGAGGACAGATTCGACCGTATTGGCAGAATCTTCATGGGCGCTAAAAGCTTCTTTCACTTCACTTAACGAAGCGTCTTGACCAACACGGTAAGAGGCGTTTGCGAGGTGACAGATACCGCTGCTGACGTGACCACTCGCTATCTCCGCAGCGAGGTCTTCTTTTTTACCGCTCCGAATCGCGCCGATAAAATTCTCGAAATGCCCATTGCCAGAGTTGCCAGAGTATTTCTTAATCGTCGTCTTGCCATCCAACTCGTAAGACTTGCCACCGCCGCGGGCGAGCTTAATGATCCCCTTCTCACACATGATGATATTGCCCTGCTGAGACCCCATATAGACCCCATGCGTACTTCGGTCTGAAGAGTATGGCAGGTTGCGCGTTTCCACGATCACCGGGATACCTTCATAATCCATTAGTGAGAAAATCATATTCGGGGTCTCACCATTATCTTTCCAGAGAAAGCGTCCCCCAGCAGAGCGTACCTTGGTCGGCATCTTGTCGTCCCAGCCCATCATGTGGCAGAGGTCGTCGGTGTAGTGAACACCCCAGTTGCCCATCTCGCCGTCACCCCAATTCCACTGCCAGTGCCAGTCATAGTGAAACTTCTGGCGCATTGGCGGATCGTCAGATGCCGGGCCACACCAGAGATTGTAGTCAATTCCATCGGGAATCTGAGCTGGCTCAGTCACGTAACCAATCGGAGCACGTTGATTAAGTTTCATACAGTGCACCCAGAGCACCTTGCCATACATGCCGTCCGCAAGGTCGCGCGCCACTTCCTGCGGCGCGGGACACGAACGCTGCTGAGTGCCGCCTTGCACGATGCGATCATACTTACGGGCAGCCTCCACCATCTTGCGGCCTTCCCAAATACTGTGGCTGACCGGCTTTTCCACGTAGACATGTTTACCCGCCTGGCAGCCCATCACGGTCATGGCGGCATGCCAGTGATTAGGCGCCGCCGTTGTCACTGCATCAATATCATTGCGGTCGAGTACCTCACGGAAATCCTCGATCTGTTCAACATTAGGATCGTCCTTGCGAACCCAATTCATCTTGGCAGCATCCGGATCACAAACCGCCACGACTTCAACACCTTCAATAGCTCGTAGCGACTTGATATGAGAGGCGCCCCGCCCCCCGACACCGATCACGGCGACTCGAACGACATCGTTGGCTCCGAGGACGTTGATAGAAGGAGCTGCCAGAGCAGCGGCACCCCCAAACGCTGTTTTCTTGAGGAACTTCCGACGGGAAAAAGTGGATCGAGACTGTGATTTCATAGCCAGAAGTTTACCCGCTTTTCCCACGAAACCTCAATATGATTTCCTCATGTTTGCGTTACGCAATACTGCTCAAATCGGGAGCTACTCCACCTTTCGCGGTAGTCTTTCAGACAATACCATCAGGCAATAAAAAATAATGCGTTCCACCCCGCATCAATCCGACCCAACACATTAGATGTGAGACCGTATCCGCAAAAAGATCACATCGCTCACCACCACGGGCGAACCCATGAATCCATACCCTCGCCGGAAATCACCCAGCGGTACATCGGTCACGATTTCGCGATCGCGACGACCTGCTCCTGCTTGGAAACCACGACCCCGCCGGGCTGTTCCACGGTGATGACGAAGGCGGCAGGGTCGGCGATAGACAGCGTGGCCGCGATGGGGACAGCGACGAGTCCGGAAGCCGATACAGGAATATCGAAGACGCCACCATCAACGGGATGCACGTCGTCCCGGGTCGGGTCGACGATCCAGAGCTGATACTGGCTGACCGTAGGATCATTCTCCGGCAAACCACCCAGCAACATGACCCCCTGCTGTTGGGCATCACTCCAAAGAACCTCTCCTACCGAGTCTGCCTCTTCACCCGCTCCGGAAAAGGTGCGCCTGAGGAAAGCGGGATCACTTTCCACTTGTTCAACGAGCGAAGGATTACCAGCTCCACCGCCACCATCAGGGCTATCCTGGACGATTAGGAGAAGTGCGAGAACGGCAGCGGCCGCCCAACCGATAGCGGGCCGTGACCAGAAGGAAGGGCGAACGATGTTCTCGTCTTCCTCTTCAATGCCTTCGCCTCTGGCATTCGCTTCGCCGATAGTGACTTCTTTATCAACCGGTTGATGGAAGTCCTTGGCCCTGGCACTAATTTGATCTTTGAGTTCTTCGGGCAGGGAAACAGCCGAACTGAGGCCCTGCTCAAGCGTGGCAACGATAGCATCGAGGGAAAACTCGGAAGTTTCATCAGAGACGTCTTCCTCGGTAACAGCCTCGGAGAGAGACTTCCATTCAGCCTCCTCCTCCGGACTCAGGTCGCCGAGAGCACGGCCCGCGTCGAGCCACTCGAATCGTTCTTGTTTGTTCGGCGAATTCATATCGAGATATTCGGCTGTGGTTCGAGCCGTTTCATGTAAGTTCGCAGTTCCAAGAGTCCCGATCGGAGCCGGGTCTTCACCGTTCCAAGGGGCATTCCTGTCTGATCCGCTATCTCAGAGTGGGATAGACCCCGTTCAAAGTGAAACCGGAACAATTCCTGGGTTTCTTCGGGAAGTCTTTTCAGGGCGCTCATGACGATCCCGTGATCGATCTTCGCGGCCCCTTGATGGGAAAAGGTGCTCATCTCTGCATTATTCGGAGTGAGCGGCTCAAAATCCGGTCGACGCCCCTGCTTCCGAAGCCAGTCGATCGCCCGGCGGCGAGCCAGCATACCGATGAAGGTCGTTTCCGATCCGGCTGACTCGTCAAACCGGGAAGCACATCGCCAAAGGGCGGTAAAGATTTCCTGAACGAGGTCTTCAGCATCGGAATGAGATCGGGAATATTTGTGGGCAATGCTCCAGACGAGACCGCCATAGGAGGCGATGCATTGCTCCATCGCTTCCGGCTCGCCGAGCGCCACCCGAGCGAGGATTGGCTCTAGATATTGGTTTGTCGAACTCAATCCTTCGTGGGTAGCAGTTTGAGTCTCAGCGAGAAGTCATCATTCTATCAAAGGCACTGCGAAATGTCCAAGCGTTAGTCGCCTCACAGTGACTGTGACTGACGGCAGCGACCGCTCGATTCAGCATTTGCCGATCACGCGCCGTGACCATTTCGTCCGGCATGGCCATGAGTGCATGGGCAGTAACTTCATAGATCGCCGCGCAGGCTTCAGGGTTGCCGTGATTGTAGAGCGGCGCACCTCTCGCAATGGCCATTTCGACCAGTTCGCGGGCCGGACGGGAAGGCGCGGAGGAGGCTTCGCCTTCAGCCGGTGGGAGCAACACCGCGTCGATCACGTGAATGACACCATTGCTGCACATGATATCCGTCTTTACGACCTTCGATTCGTTGAGAAACAACCCGTCGTCCTTCTTGGTCACAGAGATAACTTTTTCGTTGAGCGCGGTTGCCTTGTCGAGGGTCACCGCCACATTCGCCGGCACCTCCCCGCTGACCACGTGATAGGTCAGGATATCGACCAGCTGGTCTTTGTTCTCAGGCTTTAACAGGCTTTCCACCGTGCCTTCACGGAGATTGGCGAACGCTTCGTCTGTAGGAGCGAAAACGGTGAAAGGGCCATCGCCTTTGAGCGCATCGACCAGGTCAGCTGCCTGCAGAGCAGCGGCGAGGGTCTTGAAGCTGCCGGCGGCAACGGCAGTATCAACGATGTCCTGTTTTTTGTGATCATCGGCGTAGGAGAGTCCTGCTGCCAAAGCCAGCGCTAGGGCGGCACTTGGGAGGGAGAGGAATGCTTTTTTCATAGTTTCAGGAGGTTGTGTTTACGATTTGCTAGTTGGTTTATGGACGACCCTGATAGAGGGCGCACTATTTTCGTATTCGCCAACGGATCAAAAGTGGATTTAGAAAAATTAATTTTTTATTTTTCTTCCTGCCCACTCCTGAAAAGCAGGCGTGGTTGTGCGTCCACGAGAGCGCGAGCAGGCGGCGCAAACTCCACGATCTCGCCGGGACGAACCAACTAACAACGACTTGCTGCATCGCTGCGACCACGCCATCGACACGCCAACGCCCATGAATCGTTTCACCTTCCAATCCACTTGGACTCAGGAAGATCAGCATATTGCAGGTCTGGCCGCTGATCGTTAAACCGGTTTAGCGAGCCGTTAGATGCAGGAAGTATGGCATCTCAGCCTCCAATCTCCCACACCTACTCCGACTCCACCCGATACAGATGATACCGCGCCCGCAAAAACAGGGCATCTCCCACCACCGCGGGTGAGGCCATGAACCCGGGACCACGGCGCGGATCATCGAGCGGAGCATCCGTGGCGAGGCTGTTGACCGCGAGCACTTTGAACTCGCGACCCGGTTCGATCACGGTGGTGTTTCCTTCGAGACTGAAGAAGTAAATCTTTCCACCGGCCACAATGGGGCAGGCACGGTACTTGCCTCCGAGCCGGCCTTTCCAGACGGTTTCACCTGTCTTCGCATCGACGCAAACCGCAAAGCTGTCATCCATGGCGTAGTAGATGAGACCGTCGACGAGAATGGGCGAAGAATACTTCGGGAACGAAGTGTCGAAGCGCCAGTTGATGTGAGTGTCATTGACCACGCCACGACCGCCGGCTTTAACCGACATCATTTCAGCGCCTTTGCTGAAGCCGCTCACAATGATAAAACTGCCATCATGGTAGATTGGCCGCGGGGTCGCCGAATAAGCATCATGATTAACCCGCCAGAGTTCTTCACCGGTCCGGGGATCGTAGCCGTAGGCGGCCTTAGCTCCGGTGCTGCACATGACCGGCTCGCCGTCGATCTCCACAATCAGCGGCGTGCTGTGCGCTTTGCGCCAGTCCCCGTCCTTGACCATCTGCTTGTCGATGTGTTCGTCGTTCCACTCCGCGGAGCGATCGGTTTTCCAGACGGTCTCTCCAGTTTTTTTGTCGAGACCAATGACATACTGCAGGTCGGCTCCGTCGAAAGTCAGGATGAGAAGATCCTCGAAAAGAACCGAAGAAGAAGAAGCGCCCCGATAGTGCCAGCACTTCAAGTCGTCGCGCTTCCAGATCACTTCCTTCGTTTCCGTATCGAGACAGGCTGTTCCGAAATGACCGTAGTGCACATAAACGCGCCCGGGCTCGATCACTGCGGAGGAGGTGGCGTAGCTGTTGTCCTTTGCGCCATTGCCCATCGACTGCGGGTCATCGCTCTCAAACAGCTTCACCTGGGTGCTGAGCTCTCCGGTCGTTGCATCGAAGCAGAGCGCGTAGAATTCGTGCCCTTCCACCGTGGCTGTCGTCAGCCAGACCTGGTTGTCGAGCACGATGGGAGAGGATAAACCAAGCAATGGCGTCTCCGTCTTCCACTTCACGTTCTCCGACTCGCTCCAACTATCCGGCAGATTGGCATCCCCGGCCTGACCATCCTGAGTCGGCCCGCGGAAGTCGGTCCAACTGTCGGAGGCGGATAAGGCGGTGGTGCCGGCCAAGGCATAGAGACAGAACATCAAGCGGGGGGATTTCATGGCGGTAGATTGCCTTGGTGATTAGGGCGTGTCAATAAGAGCGGCAGGGGTGTCGTGGTTTGGCTTTCGTTTCCGGAGGGCAATTACACGACCGGTCCGATTTTCTAATTGGCGGCCCCCGAAAACTCGCTCACCTTCGCGGAGTGAACTCGCCCACACTCTCAACCAACCGCATCGAGTCGCTCGATCTGATCCGAGGCATCGGGATCTGCGGCCTCGTGATGATCAACAGCATCGACTTTGGATTTGGATTAGAGCTGTTTTATCCGCTCGGCATCGAGGGCGGCGACAGAATTCTCTGGACCATCCTCATAGGGCTGGGAAGCGGAAAGTTCATCACCCTATTCGCCGCCCTGTTCGCCGCCGGGATGCTGCTGTTCTGCGAGCGGGCTGAAGCGACCGGACGTTCACCCAACTCAATTTACCTGACGCGCCTGGGTTGGTTGTTAGTCTTTGGACTGCTGCACTCTTACCTGCTCTGGTATGGCGACATCCTGGTCACTTATGCCGCGACCGGCTTCGTCTTCTTCTTGTGCCGCAAATGGTCGGGAAAGATTTTCATGATCATTGCCTGCACTCTGATGGCCATGACCGTGGTGCCACTCTTTATCGGTGCCGTTATCTGCCAATTCATCGATTTTTCGGATTTCGATATCAACTGGAACGAGTTCTTCGATTCCATCAAAGAGGAGGAACGGAAGGAAACAGAGTCGCTCACCGGTTCCTGGTGGCAGCAGATGAAGGTGCGGGGATTCTACACATTTTTCATTCATCTACTGGTTATCCCGTTCTACCTCTTCTGGTTCGCCGCGATGCTGATGTCCTTTGGCATGGCCCTGGCAAAGAGTGGTTTCTTCGACGGCGGATGGTCACCCAGTCGCCTTCGCAAAACGACCTTCATTCTGCTAGCAACGGGACTGCCCCTCTCCCTCGGAGGCAACGCTATCTTCGCCCTTTCCGAGCCCTCTCCCACTCCTCTACTCTTAGGCTATGCCGCATTCTACACCGGCATCCCTCTCCTAGCCTTTGGCTATGCTGGCCTCGGCGTGATGTGGTCACAGCGCGGAAGACCGGGATTCCTCCGACAAGGTATTACCGCTGTCGGCCGGATGGCTTTTACCAACTACATTTCGCACTCGATCATTCTTGGCTTCATCTACTACGGAACCGGATTGGGACTGCGTGACCAACTCGACCTGCATCAGGCCATATTGATCGTTCCCCTGATCTGGATCGCACAAATCGCAACCTCGACTTGGTGGCTGAAGCGGTTTCGCTTTGGTCCGTTGGAGTGGCTCTGGCGGCGACTAACTTACGGTTCGCTCGACCTAAAAAAGAAAACGCCGCCTGATTTGTCGGCGGCGTCTTGAACCGTAGAATGGATGGCAACATGCCATCCAGATAACTACGCAAAATTAGAGTCCGGCAGAGAATGCCTCTGCTAGTTTGGTAAACTCAGCGATATGCTTTTTGGCCTCCTCTGGCTTAAAACCTTCGGAACTTAAGTGCACCTCTTCGACCACTACCGCAATCTTCTCCGCGGCTTTCTTCTTTTTACCTTTGAGATTCTCGGCGTAATAAGCAACTGCGGTCTCAAGGTGATATGTTGCCATATGGATTTCATGCAACTCTTGGGTATCGAGCGCCTTTTTGCCGGTAATTTCAGCGGTCCTCTCAAGGAAAACTTTCTTGGCGTCATCAGCATTGGTCACTTCAGGGACTTCGAGATGCTTGATACGCTCTCCTTCTTCGCCTCCTTCGGCGTGATCATTACCATCAACGCTCTCGGCATCAACGGCATTAGCGCTTTCACCGGCGGCAGGCTCGGACTTCTCGCAAGAGGAAGTCATGAGGCCAAAGATTACCGCAAAGGCAAGGGAGAAAATCTTGGGAGCTTTCATGTAGATCTGGATTCTATTTTTTTGGGGGGGTTAACAAAAGAAGTCACAAGGAACACACAAGCGTTTACCCAAAGCAAGCAGACCTCGAGAAATGCTTCGGCCTGCAGGGAAAGGAACCGCTAATCGAGCGCAATCTACACGAAACTCATGCTCCTCAGTCCTTCCCCGGTGAAGACGGAAAAGAAGACTCCTCCTCTCCGAACCCAACAAACTCAACCTCCTCGTTCTCTTCGAGATCCTCCTGCAGCGGGGCAAAACGCTCCGCCCGAAACCCCAACTCCTGCTTAATGCTTGAATGGGGGTCGTCTCCGTTGACGCATTCTTCAAGGAGAACGAGAATGTCAAATTCCGCACCACCAATCGAAAGGTTGGCATCGACGTCGACCACAAACTGAGGGTTGGACCGACCCGACTTCACTGTCCGGACCGTGTAAATACTGTTCTTTTTGGGAAGGGATTGATAAAGATCAAACACCCAGGGATCAAAGGAATCATCAATGCAGACAATACGTTGGCCGTTTTGATACATGAGCAAAGAATGGGTAGAAGTGTCGCAGAATCAAGCGCGAGGATGCGTCAATAAAAATGCGTGTCGTGGCTGGCAATTGATTATTCCGACCAAAGGCCGCGACTCTCACTCACACCCCTAATTTTACAACTTCTCCTTGAGTCCCGCCTAGCCCTCTCCCAAACGCAATCCCGACCACTTTTCCAATCGGAGGGATCCGATTTAGTCTTTACCTTTACCCCATTATGAAAACCCTGTCGCTGACTCTGACTCTAGCCCTCTGCCTCATCACTCTGCCCCTCGCCTTGGCGTCTGATAGCGAGGAAAGACCAGCCAAGAAAAAGAGACCTCCAAAAACTGCTCCAGCCGACCTCAATCGCATTCCCTTCGTTCCTGTGAAGGTGACAGAATTTCCGGGAGAGACCGATCAACTCGACGTTTTTCTTCTCATCGGTCAATCCAACATGAAAGGTCGTGGCGTCATGCCGCCCCAGCCACTCCGGAATCCTCAAATCATCATGCTGCACAAAAAGACAGATGAATGGTTTCATGCCCGTCATCCGCTCCACCATGTCGGAGACCCAAATGACTTCAGCGGCTCGGATAACGCTGGGGTCGGTCCCGGTATCGCGTTCGCCGAGACTCTTATCAAGTCGCAGCCCAAGACGCGCATCGCCCTGATTCCCTGTGCCGTTGGTGGGACAGGGTTGGGTAAATGGCAAAAAGGGCAGCGCCTCTACGAAGAAGCCGTCCGCCGCGCCAAGCTAGCGCTTGAACAAGGGCCGGAAGGCAGAACCCGCCTCGCCGGAGCGCTCTGGCTTCAAGGGGAATCAGACTCTAACACATCGGAGCGTATCGCGGCTTATCCCGCCAGACTGAAACAACTTATCAAGGACCTTCGCGCCGACACGGGCGTCTCCAGCTTGCCTTTCATTGCCTGCACCATTGGTGAACTCAAGGTCGAGTCCAAGGAAGCGCGGGCAGCGATCAATGCGATCCTCTTGGACCTCCCCAAACAGGTGCCGCATGCCGCCTGCGTGGACTCACGCAAATTTGCCGCTGATATCGGTGATCGAGTCCATTTCGACACGGCGACTCAGTCGAAACATGGAGTATTGTTTGCCACGAAATATCTGTCACTTGCTTCTCCTTGATAATTTAGAGCCAAAGACACGAGTTCTGATCAGGTAGAGCAGGAAAAACCATGCCTCCGCTAGTGCGCGATCAATTCAAGTTTAGTCAAGATCGACTCGATTTCTTCATTTATCTCCTCGTTCCATTCCGATGAAGATCCACCTCTTCGATTGGCAATAACAGCGAAATTCAATCCGTTCGGAAACTGTCTGCACAACGAAGTCGTCCCCGGCATACTACCGAAAAAGGTGTAACTGGCGTTGGTCTCATCACGCGGTTCACCGCTGATCCAATAATGTTCGAGAAATCGACAAAGATCGCTAGCGGTGCAGGCAATGGATCCCGATCCGTGCTGAATTTCCATTCTCAAAGGCATGACTTCAGGCTCTTCCTGATACTCGGGAAAATAGTGATACCAGATTTCTCCGGGCGGCCGCTTTTCCAAATCACTGGGACTAAGGTGAAGCGTCGTCATTCCTGCGGTAGCCCCCACTGTTTCCTTCAAGACCTCTTCCCACGCCTTGCTGCTGACATGGCCACAAACATAAGCGAGAAGTGAATAGCCGAAGTTGGAGTATACTTCCCTGCTCCCCGGATCGAAATCGAGGGGGTAATTGAGCATCCAGAGTAATGTGTGTCCGAAGGTTAATCCCTTAAGCTCTGTCTTCATCGCTTCAGCGATTTCAGGCGCCTTGAAGGAAGGATCCCCTGAAACTTCGCGATCCCAACCACCTTCATGGTTTAAGAGGTGACCAATCGTCACTTCTTTCCACCTCGGGTCCACCCCTGCAGAGGCCCGCTCTTCCAATCCAAGCAGTTGCCAGACGGTATCGGATTCATTGAGCTTACCGTTGCGAATCAGCGTTTTCACAGCGGCTGCGGTCATTGGTTTAGAAATCGATGCCAGCCGCATGCTAGTGCCCGGCTGCAAGGGCCTCTTCTCTTCGAAATCCTGATAGCCAAAGGCTTTGTCATAGATAATCTCGCCGTCTTGGCTGATCGCCATCACGAGCGATCCAATTCGCTTCGTGTAGATGAGGCTGATAATGGATCGGTCCAAGGCGTAAAATTTCATATCAACACCTCCCGATATCCGAACCTGATCAGTGTTGTCCCAGTAAAGTTCTTCAAACAAATCAGCCTGCGCTCTTTCCCGAACGATTTTTGCCTCAGTCGCAACAAACTCTCGATCCGAATCAATCAATGAAGCCAGTGGCAAAACAAATTCGCGACCGTCGGCGGATCGTCTAACGGTCACGGAATTGTTACTGGACGAAACATACTCGGCACTGAGAGTTCTTCCTGAGGCGGCATCGGTCCAGTGACGGTCCGCAGCAAGCGCGATTGAACTGATTGATATCCAAAAGAGAATAAGGCGCTTCATAAAAATAACTCTCTACGTTCAGCGTTTGGTTTCAATGCCTAATCGACGCACAGGCAGAGATGCGCTTTTACACTAAAAACAAAAGAGGCAACCGTTACCGACTGCCTCTGAAGGGAGAGTTTTAAATTTCTGTTTAGGCACCCTAAGAGCACCCTCGTAGTGGTGAAACTGTGGTAAGTGCCCCTCCGCTTTTAGGGTTGTTAAGGAGCAAAACTAACCTTTCACCGACCAGACTTATAATGGCCGTTGCTTTAAGATTCTCCGGCCCACGCCACGGTTGCGAATACCCCAATTGCGAAAGGACCGCAGCGCAGGCAGAGAAAATGGCTTCGGCACCTAGCCTTAAAAGGCCAGAAACCTGCTGCCGAAAGAGTTAGAAACCCTCGGCACCTTTTCTCATTTACCATGGTGCCCCGTCGTCTGCTAACGCCAGAACATCTCCCTTTAGCGCATCGTTGCTAATTCACAATCCAACGACACTGGTATCGCAAGTGAACGCCGGTGCTGGAGAATATTCACTTTCTTCAATCGTTGAGCGAGCGAAGCTCCGGCGGATTGCGGTCGGCTTCAATGATCGCCATAGTCTCTTTCAACTGAACAATAACGGGCTCCAAACCTCTGGCCTCGCTATGCTCCGTTAGTTGCTTTTCAAGGTCAGCAAGAACAGGAAGCATAGGAGTCGCCGCGCCCCCATACTGCTGAAGCGCTTTTAGGCAGCGTCCGATTCGATCTTTCTTCCCCCATCTATCAATTCCCATAAGTTCAAAACAAAGCGGCATGCCCTCTTCGAGATGATTCGAAGCCAGCAACTCGAGTCCGCTCAATCGAATCCCGTCAGCAAACATAATCCCACTTGGCGCCGGCGTAACAATTGCCTCGTAGATGGCAGGCAGAATCGGCTTAATCTCTTCGTAGCTCAATCGCTGATAAACCGTTGCGATCGTTCCACGCGCCCGACCATCCTGATTCTGTAAACCGGCGGAAACCGCCCGGAACAGAGCTTCACGATCTACGCCTTCAAGTGAACCTTTCAACATCCCACTGCGCCGATCAAAGAGGGCAAAACAGAGATACCGTTGCTGCATGTTTCTCGGATCTGACTCCGAGTCACTACTGGCCAACATGCCCAAGAGTTCAGGTAGAGCAGATTTAGCATCGGGACCAATCGCCGCAAGTGCTTCCGCTGCTTTAATTCGCAACCAGAGATCCTCCGCTTTCAATGCCTCAGTCAGTAGCGGAACGGCCGATGCCGCTTTTGCCTTTAGAAAGGCGAGGCCCTGGCACGCTCCGATCCTCGCGTAAAGATCCTCATCCTCAAGCATTGCGATGAGTTCGGAAGTTGGGGCTTCATCAAGATTTCCCAACGCCATCGCAGCACGTTCCCGCACGATGGGAGACCAACTTTTCAATGCTTCAAGAAGAGCCGCCAGATCACGTTGCGAATACACTTCATTTTTGAACCGCGGACTCCAGTCCTGCCCGTCCTCGATCAGGCCTGCGGCCACCTCGGCATTGACCTGTGGAATCAGCCCCTGCTTTTTTCCGGTTAAGTAGGTCTGCCGAAGCGGCTGAGCATAGGCAAGCAGGTAAGCACCTGAGCTGTCCCAGTTTCCATACTTATCCTTTTTCGGTTCAGGGGGTCCTTGATGGCGATAAGTCCCATCCCAACGTCTCGCCAGATCATAATACCACCCAAACTCTTCCATCCATGCGCCAGTTGCCTCGGGCCCTGACAAGGCCACGGACGGCATTGCCCAAAGCAAATTGAAAAAATTTCCAGTGTGCCCCATTTCACGCTCGGCGCCATGAGAAGCAACTCCCATGCGGGAGAAGTATTCCGTTGCCTCTGCTTCGTCGAGCAAGTTAAACATCACCGCAGCTATCCCGTTCTTTCCGTTGTCGTCGTGAGTCTGGACCCATGGCCGATGATCGCCATAGGGGATACTCCCTTTGCCCACATAAAAGCGCAGCAAGCGAGTGCTTTTTTCGATTGCCTCGTCCACTGCGTCATCCTGAACTCCGGCAGCGCGCCCGAGGATAAGGGAGGTCGTCAACGGGACTCCGGGAGCGTTCATCATACCGTAGCCACTGAGAATCCCATTGCCCTGAATAAAGCGGTGACCCCAAGAGCCAACCACACTCTGCCCCTCGACGATCTCTTTGCAGAGTCGCTCTAAATCTGGAAGATACGCCTTATCGCCGGTAGCCAGGATATATTCTGCGACTAGCATCGCAACAGGGCCATAATACCACGAATGAAGTGTTCGCCGTTCTGGGTCTGAATAACCCTTCAGACTCTCAACCTGCGCACGAACGATCGGCAGATAATCATCGTTTCCACTGGCAAGCAAAGCGAGGGCATTAATGGAACGAGTGATCGGATTACCTTGTGTGGGATTCAGTTTCACTTTCTCCGCCAGCGCCGCGCAACCCTGTTCAAAAATCAGCTTCGACTTCGGGCAGTCAAATGGCGCCGTAGAAGAGTAACTGCCCATGACCTTTAAAGGTATGGTCACCGTGTCGATACTCTCATCCTTCCAGCGCATCAGGTTTAAATAACCGTCCAAGCTTTCTGCCTGAAGGATAGCCTTCCCGAACTCGGTTCGCGGATCGTGTGAAAATGGCTGGCCTCCGATCCCAACGATCACATCACCAACTTCCAGCTTCCCTTCAGCGGGAGAACCCTCCTCAACTTCAGTTACAAAAATCTGACGCGCTTCACTTGTTTCAAGCCGGTTACTGTGAATCCAACCGCGTGCCCCGGTCGGCCCAAGGTTCCAGTCGTGGTTAGCGTCACGCGGCGGCAGAACTCCCTGAGTGAAATCCGGGATGCCGTCAGGGACCGGAGCCAAGGCTACCTCACCGGCCAAAGCCGCCGCCTGAGTAACGGCAGTTCCCGCCGCACCCTTCCATGACTTTACGAAAGTCTGATCGGCCTCTACCAGCATCGCCAGTGGAATTTCAATGAGCTTCTCTTCTGAACGGATGGTGATTTTGGTATTCGCTTCCTCACCACTGACTTTAATGAGCTCACCCTGCAACTGCTTGCCTGTCGAGGCCTGTGTCCAAGCTCGCAAATCACCTGTCGTGACTGAAGCTGAAGCCAATGTGTCGGCAAAGCCACTAGGTCGAGCGGCCTGTTTCTCTCCCATCAAGGCTTCGGCAAAACCCTGCCCTATACGCCCGAGAATTTTTCCTGAACCCAAGTAATGATAGGCCTGATTAGAAATGCCGACCGTCATGATTTTGAGTTCTTCCTTGGAAAATTCTGCGGCGCGCAATTCATCGAGAACTGCCTGGGCTTTAGAACCCTTCAAACCCTTCTCTGTCTGGACAGCTTTTGCTGCCTGCTTAACCTTTCCATCCCGATTAGTTAGGGCAGTCAACTCGGGGTCCCAATAATTTTCGGTAAGGACCGCAAACACATTTCCCTCGAATTCAGGTAGCGCTGCCGGCGCCGCCATCGCATCTCGATAAGACTGGTGACTACCTGCATAGCGCTGCTTTTCCGGTCCATATTCAGAAACAGGACCACCCACCCCAAGAACACCAATCACAAAAGGTAACGCCGGAGCCTCAAGATCATTCCTGACATCACGAATGAAGTTAGCCATCGCAACGCTATAAGCATCGTATCCTCCCGGTTGGTCGCGCGCGGGATAAGTGCCACTGTCGACCAGGTCATTCCAGCCCTGAAACCAGACGAAACCGGCAAGCTCATAACCATCGCCCTCATTATAGCCTGGGTAAACTGCACCAATGTCACTGAGCACTTTCTTGGCATGCTCAAGCATGAGACGGTAATACTGACCCGTTGCCTCTGCCTTTTCAGATTTGATCTGCTCAAGGTCCTTCGCCTGCTGAGTGAATCGCTTCAACTGGGAATCGCTGAACTCGTAGGGCCCTGAACTCGGCGAACGGAAATCGGTGTGCAAACTCTTGCCACCCCAAGCTGTCTTGATAATAAGAATCGGCTCCTCGAGATACTTTGACATGGCCAGTCCAAACGTGAACTCCGGCCCTATCTTGCTGTCATCGGCACCAAATCCTGCTGTGAGCTTTCCTTCTTTGACGCCATTGTTAGAAAGATATGAAATCCAGACATCATCGCAGACAACAGGATTTCCGTCTTCATCCTGCATTTGAGCCAGCAACGGGGCTGTTTCCGGATCCATTCCAAGATGCTCCATGGTTGTGGTCCTAGCGTGTCCCTGCATATTGGACTGACCGGCCAAGATATAGACTTTCAGGGGCTTGGCCTCTACTGGGGGAACTCCAGCGACTAACCCTAGTGCCAAACCAATAACCAACGGGATTAACGAGGATAATCGTTCGGGGATCGAGTGTAAGTGGATTCTCATGGCAAGAGTCTATGGTAAGTTTCTGGAGGTGAAGAATTCAGATACAATGCAGCTAGGACACTGTTTCGGTCAAGACATCACCGATAGCAGCGACATAAGCCTGCCAGCGAAATATCACAGGCATCACGTATCCCTTAGCAAATTGACCCTTTCGGTGCATCTGTCAAACTACGGCTGATTTGCAGAACGCTCGACCGAACTCTATTCCTCATTCTGATGACAGCAGGCTCACCCAGTCCCGTCCTAATTTTTAATTGATAGTATGATTTTAAAACGTCTCTCCCCTACCTGGTTCCTCGTCATTCCAGTAGTCGGAGTTCTCGCTGTTACCGCACTTCAGGACACCTCTGCTCAAAAAGAGGAGAGGGCGGAAAAAGTCGGGCCGAAAAATAACAAGAAAAAGAACACTCCTCACATCACCGTCACGGCACCGTTCACCGAGTTGAATCAGCCAGGCATCCACGAGGACTTTCCGGCGATGTGCATCAACGATGAAGGGAAACCGATCGTCGTCTTCATTGATCACTCAGGAGGAGTCGACTCGCTCAAGATTGCGGACCTCGTAAATGGTAAACTCAAGCCACTAGGCCCGATCTCAGCAGAAGGCGTCACCAACATCACCCAGCCCTGTCTCACACCGCTACTCGGAGGCAGGCATCTCTGCGTCTGGTCCCAACTCCAAGAGAATGGGCAGTGGGATCTCTGGGCTCGGGTGATCGGACGACACGGCAAAGCCGCCTTGGGAAGACCGGTTCGACTCACTAGCAGTCCGGGCAACGACATCTTTCCAGATGTCGGAACTGATCGCCACGGAAAAGTTTGGGTCACCTGGCAGCACTTCGAAAACAGAGTCGCCAGCGTGATGGCAAAACACGGAGAAGGAAGCCCGGTCAAGTGGTCAGACGCCATTACCGTTACAAATGGCGATAAAGGCGGCGACTGGGAACCTCGACTGGCCTTCGGTGCCGGCGAAGAAGCACTCATCGTGTTCGACAGTTACCGAGCTGAAGACTTTGATCTTTATCTCATCAAGGTAGCTCCCGAGGGTTCGGTCTCCGATCCGATTGCTCTGGCCCAGACCGGACGCTACGAAGCACGCGGCGAAGCGGCCGCTTCTCGAGACGGGAAAACACTCTGGGTTGCTTACGAAGACGGAGTGGAACGTTGGGGCAAAGACCTCGGCTCGGAATGGCGCAAGAAAGGGGGCGGGCTCCACCACGATCGCCAACTCAAGGTCATCAAAGTCGATCTTGAAACTGATGAAATCGAAAAGGTCGCCGATGTGACTGCCCTACTCCCCGATCTCGTCGCGGATCCGCAAAGCGTGACTACTGGAGCAATCGATGTCCCGGAAGTCATCGTCGATCGAGAGGGTCATCCATGGGTCTTCTTTCGCTACAGCCTCTTCAATGGCCCCGGCAACTGGCAAGTTGCCTACTCACGACTCGACCCAGACACCGGGGACTGGACCAAGCCGGAGACCCTCGGCAAAAGTGCCTACTGTCTTGATCGCCGCAGCCCGGTCTCGCTTAGCCCGACCGACGGCACTCTTATCGTCGCCTACGCCAGCGACTTGAGAAAAGGCAAACAAGCGGCCGATTGCGGTATCTTTCTCGCGAAGATTGATCCAGCCAACCAGCGCGAATCCGTTGGGCCGATGCCCTTCAGCCTCCTTCAAGAGGCCCCCAGCCTTCTTGAACCATACAACGACACCGCGGAGCGTGACCGAGGTGATAAGCACACTTGGGAAATCAATGATGAGACCTATCATCTTGTCTGGGGCGACTTCCACCGGCACACCGATTTCTCCAATTGCCGGACGACAGATGACGGTTGCATCACAGAACACTACCGTTACGCAATTGAAGCTGGCGGGCTCGATTTTCTTGGCACCTCGGATCATACCGAAGTCGGTAAACGCTACACTGAATACGAGTGGTGGCAGACCCAGAAACAGGCAGACCTCTTTCACAACTCAGGTAGCTTCGTCTCGCTCTATGCTTATGAGAGAGAGCAAAAATATCCTTATGGCCACCGTAATGTGCTCTTCCTTGAGCGAGGCGGGCCGCTGATTTACATCAAGCGTCGCAACTACGAACAATTCACGGAAGGCGCCCTGCCATTGCCACCACCTGATGGTGATATTCTCGGTGACATTCCACCTTGGCAACTTTGGGACCTTCTCCGAGCGCATGGCCAGCGCGCGATGACAGTCGAGCACACTTCCGCAGGCCCTATGGGTACTGATTGGAACAAATACGAGCGGCTTGACCGGGAATTTGAAAATGTTCTCGAAGTCTTTCAAGGATCACGAGAAAGCAGCGAAGGCAATGGAGCCCCTCAACCTCCCATTGTCGTGGGTGGACCCAAGGTTTCCAGCTTCAAGGGTAATTCCGCCAACGGGACATGGCAGGTTGCCCTAGGGCTTGAGCACCGACTCGGTGCTTTTGCGAGTTCTGATCACCGCTCCAATAACATCTCTTACGGGGGCGTTTACGTGAAAGAACTCAATCGAAAGGAAATCTTCGATGCAATAGATGCACGGCGCACCGCGGCTGCGACTGACAAGATCTTTATGGAGTTCTCCTGCAACGGTCACCTCATGGGTGAAGAGTTTGACACGTCGGAAGCCCCTTCAATCAAAATCAAAATTCACGGCACCGCCCCAATCAGGAAGGTCACCTTGATTCGAAACGAGCAGAATTACGAAGTATGGGAACCGAGTCCTCAAGAATTTGACTTTTCGATATCATTCAAGGACGAAAAACCAAAACCCGGAAAATACCGTTACTACCTTCGTGTCGAACAAATAGACGGTAACATGGGCTGGACGTCGCCCCTGTGGGTTAACGTTAAGTAAAAATCTACCCTATAACGGGTAGCGCTTCTTCATATCGAGGTAGGTCAGATTCGACACTTCTCGAATAACATCCGCTCGGTGAGAAATCCACGAGCCGTAGGATCTGCTGCGGGATCTACTCTCAATGATCCCAATAATCATGTAGGGGTATGACTCACCATTACGACCCCGCGCCACAAGGATGCCCATGTCACCACAGCACATCGCCGTGCTACCGGTCTTATTGTAAACGCGGGTGCCCCGCGGAACTCGGTTAGCATCATGATAAAGCCGATCAATGCCTGGCAGAGCCATAATACGGAGGATCTCATTCGAGTTCGGTAGTTGTCTCTTCCAGAGCGCATCAAGAAAGCGGGCGTAATCAGCCGCAGAACCAAGATTACGATAAGTCCGTCCGTTGCTGGGAATATATTCAACCAGTCCGATCTGCCGGCATAGAGATGGGTAATGGCGCTTGAGAAGAGCCTCGGTAGCAGCCGGCCCTCCGGTTTGGCGCATCACCCAGTTCGTCGACTCGTTGTTGCTCTTCTGGATCATCAGTTCCATGTGACGGCGACTTTTGGAACCGTAGATGATCTTCCCAGCCTCAACCTGATGAAAAAAAGCCAACGCGAGGTAGGGCTTAATCATGCTTGCTGCCTGTAACGAGGCGTTTTCATTGATGCTGACCAACTTCTCCCCTCTCGTAAAATCGTAAACCACCCAAGCTGTGCGCTCGTTTCTTCCAATCGCCCCACGGGACCTCAGTCCCTTGATGTATCTCTCGATTTCGGACTCTAAACGACTGTCAATCGTCGCCCGCGTCTGGACAGGCAGTAACGAGAAAGAAAGAATCAGGCAGGCAAAAACCAGCGTAAACAGTGGCGACTGGCGGTTAATCATGTCGGATTCAAAACGAGTGGGTAAATGTGATAACTTAGTTAAAATAACTTAAATAATTATCGATGCAGCCATAAATTGTCACATTTTCGCATGCTCGAATGCGCTAGGGATATTCACACGACTCCTGTGGAATGATTTTTCTCTGTATTACTTCATAAAATAACCCGAAGGAATCTTCGTAGGCTGGACGTCGTATTTGCAGCGTCAGCTAAGTTTTCTTACCACTCTTATGTTACCCTTTCTCACCACTCCTCCATGCGCCACCTGTCATTCGCTATTCTGCTGAGCCTTGCTCGGCTTCCGCTCAAGACCTCGGGAAAGCTCAACTTCATTTGGTGCTTAGGTATCAGGGGAATGGAAAAGGCTCACGTCTTCAAAAATCCTATTGTATGAGGTGGCTAGTGCTTCTTTTCATCTTCGCAGCCAAACCAACATGGTCAGAAGATCTCGTCACGCCGGTCATGACAGACGATGCGCCTGCTGCCGGCAAGCGGGTTCGCCAAGTTGCTCCTGAATATCAGGGCACGAAAGTTTATCATTCACTTTACCTTCCCTCCGGTTGGAAACCCAGTGGAAGCTATCCCGTTATTGTCGAGTATACCGGCAACGAATTTCCTCCCGGCAAGGGGAGCGGTAAAGTCAAAGATGCCAACCTCGGGTTCGGCATGAGCGGAGGCAAAGACTTCATTTGGGTGGTCATGCCCTACGTGCAGCAGGGAAAAACGGAAAATGCTGTGAAGTGGTGGGGAGATAGGAAAGCCACGGTCAATTACTGCAAAATCAACCTACCCCGCATCTGTGATCAATTCGGAGGCAATCCTGACAAAGTTATTGTTTGCGGGTTCTCACGGGGTGCCATCGGCTCCAGCTACATTGGCCTGGCCGACGATGAAATCGCCGTATTATGGGCAGGAATGTTCACACACGACCACTTTGATGGCGCCAAAACCTGGAATTACCCCGAGAGCGAACGCGAGTTCGCGCTCAAACGACTGGCGAGACTGAAAGGCCGCTCCGTTCTTGTTTCCGGCCAACGTGGCACTGGGATTCGTGACACCTTTCTCAAGGACCATCTCGATCTGGCTGACTTCTCTTTCCTTGATGTGCCCGTTACCAAGGTCTTCGACATCCCAGATGGTCCCGTCGTCCACAGCCACACCGATCTATGGATGCATCGTAACAGCAAATATCGTGACCGGGTTCGAGCTTGGATGAAAGTGATCTTGGCTCCTTGAGGGCCATTCAGCGCCCCCCTCCATCGTGGCTAGAAGAAGCTTTCCTATTTTCGGAAGCTCTGGTTTACTTTCCCATATGAAGCTAGGGATCCTTCTCGCGGGAGTTTTTGCCGTGAATTCCATTTTTTTTCTCCAAGGGGCCGACAAGTACGATGTCCCCGAATTCGTGAAGGAACTCGAAGACCTCAGCGAAGTGATGGAGGTAGCCGCCACTTCCAACAAGGGAATCACGTTTCTATTGATGGACCCAGACTCGACCTGAGGTCCTGCCAATGCTGCCAGTTCGGTAGCGATCGAGAAGCTCAAAGAAGACACCGAAATCATTCTCATCACGGGAATGAATCTCCACAAATCGCCCCAGGCAGTTCAGGATGCGATCTACAGCAAAGAGGCTCAGGGACCCATTCCTGTGGTGGCGGTTACAGACTCTTCCACGGAGCAGCTGGTCAGCATGGTGCCATACTTCAGCATGAAAGACGTCAATGGCTTCAACGAAACCATGGCCAGTCTCGCCTTGATACGCGGGGAAATGGCCGAAGCGAAGATCAAGAAAATTTATGCCTTAGAAACCTGGACTAACAACAAGGGCCGGTCTATTCAGGCCACCTACGTGGCCAGCAATGAGACTGACATCACGCTGAAGCTGACGAACGGAAAATCAGCCACATTTTCAATCTCTAATCTAAGCGAAAAGAGCAAGAGTCGCGCTAATGAGCTGGCTCAATAAAAGCGTTTACTCTACCTCAGCAAGGCACTCGATCTCGATCAAAGCGCCAAGAGGAAGTGCTGCTACCTGGACAGTTGAACGTGCTGGTTTGTGCTCGCCAAATGCCGTAGCGTAGACCCCGTTCACAACAGGAAAGTCTCCCATATCAGAAAGGAAGATAGTTGTCTTGACGACCTTATCGAGGCTGGATCCAGCGGCCTCCAACACGGCAGCCATGTTCTTGATTACCTGCTTAGACTGGGCCTCGATTCCATCGACCAGAGCCATAGAGGCCGGATCGAGCGGCAACGCGCCCGAACAATAAGCCAGCCCGTTTCGAACAACGGCGTGAGAGTAGGGGCCAATCGCGGCCGGAGCTTCAGTAGCAGTGATGAATTCCATGGCAAACTATGGCGCGCCCAGCTGCAATGACGAACGAAAAATCACTCCCCAATGCAATAGAGAGCCTGCTGCGAACGAATCAGCAACTTCCCATCAGCCACTGCAGCGGTTCCGTTAAAGAGTGTGCTGTCTCCTGCGATCTTATTTTGGGATAGAACGTTCAATCTATCCGGCGACGGCTCGATCACAAACGTGCCGTTAGCTCGGCTCACCGCGTAGATCTTCCCGCCGGCCACCACCGGTGACGCGTAAAATGGCTTACCCCGTCCTCCTGCTCCTTCCAGACCGGGCAACCGCTCTGCCCAAAGTTCTTCCGCTTCTCCCGGCTTAGCAGCAAAGGTAATTCCACTATCAGCAATCCAATACATGATCCCATCGACTTCCACCGGAGCGGTCATGTAAGTGGCAGGCTTCTGAGTATCGTAAAGAATTTGATTGGAACGATCTCCTTCTCCTCCCGCCTTGATAGCAACGCGGGCCGTTCTGGGAAAACCTCCTGACACAGTCAAAATATCACCACTGAGATGCGTCGTATTCGACATGTTCCCAGGAAGATTGTAATTAGCGAACCACCGAAGTTCTCCCGTCGCCGGATCGTAGGCGCGGAAGTTACCGGTTGCGGCATAAATGAGATCCGTTCTAGAGCCACCTACCTTGGCTAGAATCGGAGTACCGTAAGTCTGCCCCAGACTAGGATGCTTGGCCCGCCACCTCTCACTGCCGTCCGCTTTGCTGAGAGCTATAAAAGAATTAGTTTCCTCGCCCGCCGGCACAATAACGAGGTCATCGTAGAGGATAGGGCTGGAGGCAGATCCCCATACTTTTGCGGAAGACATCCCTCCGGTGCGCGCTTTCCACAGCTGATTACCGTCGTAGTCGAACGCGTAAACTCCCGCTTTTCCAAAATAGCCAAAAATCGCTTCGCCGTCCGTCACTGGGGTATTACTAGCCCATCCGTGTTCTGTGATGTAACCGCGGGCAGGATCAATCGGAAAGTCATTGGGAATATCTCGAGTCCAGACCACATCGCCGCTGTAGAGATCAATGCGTTGGAGATGGCGCATCAGATTTTCACCGCTGCCACTGTAGCTGGTGACAAAAACCGCGCCACCAGAGATGATGGGAGACGAGCTCCCCTCACCTTCAAGGTCGACTTTCCAGACCATATTCTCTGATTCGCTCCACTCGACAGGAACAGCCTCAAGAGAAATCCCCTGCGCATTATCCCCGCGAAACTGTGGCCAGTTGGCAAACGCTACACAGGATATCAGAAAGCTGATGGAGAGGGTCAGGCTAGCGGTCTTCATTATTCGCTTTTATAATTCTACTAAAGGCGACGAACCTTGAGGTTGCGATACCAGACGGGATCTTTGTGGTCTTGCAGCAGAATTGGCCCATCCCAGCTTCCGAAGCCTTCATTCTTCCTATACTTACTCGCCTCAAAACGCTCATACCAATCGCCACTACCCCACTCGATACTCACCACTTTTTCTCCGTTAAGCCAGTGCTCAATAAAGTTCCCTTTGGCACGAATTTTTGAGGTATTCCACTCACCTACCGGCTTGATCGGCTTATCATCCGGTGCAGCGACCAGTTCATAAAGCGATGCAGCACGATGATTGGGCTTCTTGCCGTCCGGATGCTTTTCATCGTCAAGCACCTGATATTCGAGCCCGAGGCGTTCACGAGTTCGATACTTAACACCACTGTTTCCGGCATCGGAAATCTTCCACTCGAATGTTAGTTCAAAATCCTTGTAGGAATCCCTCGTGATAATGTCACCCGTAGCGCCGGGGCGCGACAGAATGCCATTCTCAAAAACCCAACCCGCACTCACGGGCGAACCGTCCACATCGGTCCACGCCGAAAAGTCACCCGAAGCGAACAGATCCACACTTTTATCCTCAACCTCAGGTGAAGGGGACGGACCGCTCCTAGGGCCCACCTCCGCACATGAAGTAACATCGGCTTTGGGAGTTCGAAACACGCCCGAAGAATCTTCGAGGGGAGCATAGCCCTTCTCTCTCTGGTTACTATTCTGGGCAACCAAACTCGGAAACCCCAAGAACGTGAAAAAAGTCAAAATAACGAGGTGATTATTGTTCATGAGAAATTTGAAAAGAGAATTTCGATACCGATTAAGACAGAAACATACTACCCAAAGAAACACGGGCAGCAAGAACGTCAATTAACCCGAAAATGCCCCCTTCTCTGCGCAAAGACGGATTCTATGAACGCTTAGCCCACACCCGAAATGACGCAATAGACAAAATACAACGCGAAAGGGTGGTGTCACTCTCTGGTCACGTGGACACAACACAGTCACCGCTATCATTGAAGTTTGATCACCGAAGGACCTTGAAAAATCAGACAGCTAACTTTGCATCATACACTCATCCCATGCTTGTCGCCCCATTAACTCAATCGAGTGGCTCACCAACTGAATCACTTCGGGACCACGCCGGTCTTCTTTGACCAAGCATTCCACTTTTCGGTGAGTTGCTGAACCAACTCGGGGTGTCGATCCGCCAAGTCATTGGCTTCGACACGGTCCTTCCCGAAGTCATAAAGACACCAGCGCTTATCGTGCCGGTCGTAGACCAGTTTCCAATCTCCCTGCCGTACAGCGCGATTGCCACCCCAATACCAGTAGAGTGCGGAATGAGCTTCCCGTTCTTCTCCCTTCAAAACTGGAAGCAAGGACTTGCCGTCGAGCGGTAGGGTAGACTTGTTAAAATTCGGATGCTTGTCAGGATATTCAGCCCCGGCAATCTCTAGAAACGTCGGTAAAAAGTCGATAATGTGACCCACTTGATCAGTCCGGGTTCCCGCCTCAATCTTTTTTGGCCAGCGTACGACCAACGGAGTAGCAACACCGCCCTCGTGACAATACTGTTTGTATCGCCGGAACGGCGCATTCTGAGCACTGGCCCATCCCGGCCCCACATGAGAATAAAATTCTCTCGGCCCTGGCACTTGGTTGGTATCATTACCGCCTGGCGTTTCGGCACAAGCTCCGTTATCCGAAAGGAACAAGATCAGAGTGTTATCTCCCTCCTCGGCTTCGTCCAGAGCATCCAAGAGTCGTCCAATATTCTGGTCGACGTTATCAACCATGGCCGCATAAACTTCCATTCGGAGTTCCTCCCATTCCAAGTCAGGGGATTGCCCCTCTTCCCACGACTCGGCTAAGCTGTCCCGTTCTTCGATGGCCCAATGCTCATTTAGTAGGCCAAGCTCCTTCTGCCGAGCAAGGCGCCTCTGCCGCAAGACATCCCATCCTTCAGCATACTTACCTTTGTACTTGGCGATATCTTCGGGCTTAGCGTGCAGCGGATAGTGTGGTGCAGTGTAGGGAAGGTAATGGAAAAATGGTTTTCCGGTCCCTGAAAAACGCTTGATCGTTTCGATGGCATGGTCGGTAAAGGCGTCCGTAGTGAAGTAGTCCTCGGGGAAGTCGTCATACTCAAGGAGCCTATCATTGTGGCCGAAAGGACGCACCCGTCCCCCTTTAAAATCGGGATCAGGAATCTTGGGATTGAAAAAATTACAGGCCCCGTCCCAAAGGCCGTAGGCCTCGTCAAAACCGCGATCGAAAGGAATCGTTCCCTCGGTCTTCCCATTGTGCCATTTCCCTGACATACCCGTCTGGTAATCAGCGTAACGCAGGGCTTCCCCGAGAGTCAGCATTTCGTGCGTGATTAATTCAGACTGCCCCCTTCCACCGTTTCTCGGATAAAGCCCCGTTAAAAGGGACGCCCGCGTCGTAGTGCATTTTGCGTTGTTGTAAAACTGAGTGAAAAGCATTCCCTCAGCTGCAATTCGGTCAATGTTCGGAGTCTTGATCTCTGATCCATAGCAGCCAATATCCGACCATCCCATATCATCGACCATGATTAGGATAATGTTCGGCCGATCGTCCTCGTTCGCTAACACCGTTGACACCCAAAACAAAGTTGATAGAGAGACCGTTACGAAAAATTTCATCTTAGCATTCCCATACAACCACAAGGATCGCACCTAGGGCAATGGATCGTTTTTGCAAAGAGGTCCAAATTTGCGCAGTCTATCCTTCGAATTAATGCGATCTTCCTGCCGGTATCGCCTACCCATCTAAATCGGTGGCAGATAGACCTCTCTCTGTATTGGCGCCTTATGGATGCATGGCCCAGATTTAAGAGGTGAGGCTAAATCGTCGCCCTTACTGCAATGCGTTGAATACATTTACAAAGATTTAGTTATACTTTGATCGATAGCAAAGTCAGGAAGCAGCAGACTTTTTTTTCATTTAACTTTCCTCGATACATTTTAATTCAATATGAATCTCCAAGTCTCCGCGCTTCTTACTATCTTCGCTGCCCAGTCGGCGTTCGCCCAGTTCGGCGATGAACCGCCCAAGTTCAATCCCAGCGATCCTGCGGCGCCTCAACAGGATCGGCTCACCGCGGAAATCGTAGCCGACGTGACGAGCGCAGCACCAGGAAAGCCATTCCTCGCGGCAGTAAAACTCACCCACGCTCCGCTCCATCACACTTATGGAAAAGTTCTGCCACCCGATGTAATTGGGCGTCCGACCTCGGTCACTTGGACTGTTCCCGAAGGTTGGAAGCTCGAAGAAGTTCCGTGGCCGGCAACCTACAAAGTCCTCTCTACCGAGGGAAAAATGAGCGAAGGATACGACGGGATAACTTATCTGCCTGTTAAGGTCACCCCGGCTCCGAGCGCCAGTGACTCAGGTGAAATTACAGCGCAAGTTAGTGCGCTTGTTTGTGACCCGCATAGCTGCATGCCATTCAGTGCGACACCCAGTCTCTCTATATCTCTTGCCGATACAGCAATAGCTAACCAAGTCATCCCATCCCTTGATGGAAAAGCAAAGCTCTCGGGCACGAATAAGTCGGATGACGGCGAGGGAAAGGAGGTCGATCCCGAAACCCAGCGATCCTTCCTCACCTACCTATTTTTCGCCTTCATCGGCGGACTTATTCTCAATGTCATGCCCTGCGTCTTTCCTGTGCTTGGCATCAAAATTATGGGTATCGTGGGTCAAGCAGGAGACGACCGTAAGAAGGTCATTGCTCACGGTTTCGCCTACACTGCAGGCGTCCTTCTTTCTTTCTGGGTGCTCGGTTTGGTTGTCATTCTTTTGGGCAAAGGTTGGGGATTTCAACTTCAATCACCCACTTTTGTCTTCGCCCTCTGTGCCTTCTTCCTCGTTTTTGCGCTCAATATGGCCGGACTCTTTGAAATCGGCATCTCAGTTGTTGGCTTAGGATCAGGGCTTCAAGCCAAGCAAGGAATAGCGGGTTCCTTTTTTTCCGGACTACTTGCCACACTTGTCGCCACTCCCTGTTCTGCGCCGTTCCTTGGTGCAGCGCTCGGTGTAACGCTCTCATTACCTCCGGCTCTGGCGATGCTCGTTTTTACCTCTGTTGGCATCGGTCTTGCCTTTCCTTTTCTTCTTCTCAGTGCTTTTCCAAATTTGGTTTCCTCACTGCCAAAACCAGGCGCTTGGATGGATAGCTTAAAGCAGGGCATGTCTTTCCTCCTGTTCGGAACAGCAGCTTTTCTTGCTTGGACCCTCACTGGCCTCGTCGAAAGTCTCGACATGCTGGTCCTGCTTCTCAGCCTCGTCGTAGTGGCCATGGGTTGCTGGATCTATGGACGCTGGAATTCTCCTCTCGCCTCAGCAAAAACCAGAACAATCGTGGCGGTCATCGCCCTCCTTACGATCGCCGGAGGAATTTCCATGGGATGGCCCAGCCAGAAAATGCGTCTTGATTGGGGCACTTGGTCTGAAACGACCGTCGAAGAACTGCGCAGATCCAAGAAGCCAGTTTACATCGACTTCACAGCAAAGTGGTGTGCCACCTGTCAGATCAATAAACGGGTTTACAAAAATGAAAGACTTCAAGCTCTCTTCAAAGAAAAAGGAGTCGAACTTCTCATCGCAGACTGGACTAATGAAGGTCCAGCGATCCAAAAGGCGATTAACGATCTCGGCAAAGCCGCCATCCCAGTAAATGTGCTCTATATCCCTGGCGAAGACGAACCTGTCATACTGCCGGAGCTTCTGACGGTGAAAAATGTCACTGAAGCGCTCAACCGGATCTCCGGCTAATATTGGCCTTTCTTGCTCCAGGGCTTGTAATCAGGCTGGCGATTCTCGGCGTCACGTTCTGTGGCATCACCCAGATCACCCTGCTGCTTCATCCACACACCCATTTTAGACGGCAAACTTATACCCTCGACTTTACCGATGCGATTGTCACAGCACCACGGATCTTCGGGAAGATAGAAAAGCTCCTCTGGGGGACGATGCTGGTACGAAGCAAATCGCTCCCGGGCAAAATCGGAATCCACTTTCTTCCACGAGTGATACTCTCGCCCTCGGTGAGTGACCACATTTTTAAAAGTCATCTCAGGATGAAGGTTGAAAATATAGAGCCAATCGCCATCAGTCGCCGCCCGAATGCCGTAGGCCTCCGAACCATTATAAATTCCCCGCGTGGTGTGCACTGCAAATACCACCTCGTGATGCGCTTTGCTTAAGCCCTTGATAACGGGGACAAAGGATTTTCCATCAAAACCCTCAACCTGCGGTTCCCCACCGGCCATAGCTAAAAAGGTAGGTACTACATCGACGTAACTCACTAAGGCCTCCGTTTCACTATCTGCTTTAATGACACCAGGCCAACGCATCAAAGCAGCGGCATGAATGCCCATATCATAGCAGGTCCATTTCCCATACGGCAGTTGTGACCCCTGCTCGCTCAGCCAGAGGAAGGCGGTCCTATCACTCTGCTCGGCGTCTTCGAGAATATCTATCACCGCTCCAACCTGACCGTCCATATAAGTGATTTCCGCGTAGTAAGCTGAAAGCGCCTCTCGAGTCTCATCCGTATCGACCAGGTAGGGCGGCACTGTGAGTTGGCTAGGAGGATACTGAGAAGCATCTCCCCGATTCCACGGGGTGTGCGGCTGATTGGAGGCCACCACCAAACACCACGGTTGGCCGTTATCACGATTGATAAACTCTTTCGCTGCCTCCAGCGGCAAATCATCTCCATCAGGTGTCTTGCCACCGTCCCCATGACCACCCCCAAGAAATTCGAAAGGGAACGCTTCCGACGGTGCTTCGTGCCTTTTACCTACGATCGCGACACGATAACCGAGAGGCTCGAGGTAATGAGGAAGTGACTTCACTCCCTCATAAACCCGGCTGTGGTTTGGATGGGCTCCGTTCCTCACCGGGTAGAGCCCAGTGTAGAGACTTTGCCGCAACGGAGAACAAGTTGGGGCAGAATTGTAGCAGCGATTAAACTTCAATCCCTCCTTTGCAAGCAAATCAAGATTCGGGGTCTGCACGTCCGGGTTCCCATAGCAACCCACGTCCGTGTAGGTCATATCATCGGCAAGAAAGAGTAACAGATTAGGCTGAGAATCGTCGCCCCTCGCCGAGGTCACTCCCACCAATATAAAAACCAGTATCGCACGAACCATATCGTCCCAGAAAACACCAATTCGAGATACCACTGCCAGCAACTGGAGCAACACTTTTTGGCTCATTTGCCCAAAAAGTTTACCTTAACCGGGTCCACGACCCACCTCGTTCCTGTATTCCCTAGCCGGCATCTTCCGCATCGATGCGCCAACCTCTGCTCATGCTGGATGGAAATTTGTATTCTCGGACGAGGTTGCCGTCCATCTTGACTCTGAGGATTACCCCTTCTATCTGGTCTCTCCGCGAACCGCGGAAAGAAGCGGCGGGAGCATTTCAACTCCCGCCCTTACATTCACTCAGCGGCAGCTTAGTAATCTCTGTCAAATTGACCGCCTCAGTTTCGATGGTGACTTCCTCCCGAGGCTGCATCACCGGAAGATCCATCGAAGCAAACTTCACTTTGTCATTCCTGCTGCGATCCTTGGACGGGGCGCTATACGAGGCGTAGAAGATTTGGTAATCAGCAGTCAGGCCCTCGAAGGGAGCAGTGCTGTTATTGCGCATTTCCATTTTGTAGCCGCCTTCCTTCCGAACCGTTCGGTAACCATTCGTCGGATTCCGCTTCTCGCTGACTTCAGTCTCTTCGTCCGAAAATTCAATCAAGAGATTACGACCGGCAAGGAGAGTAACCGCTGCCTTCTTAATGAAAGCCTGATCTTCTTCGATGAAAGCCGATACAGAAGCATTAATGGTCCGATTTCCTTCAAGTCGAAGCGCCACCATGCCGGACGCTTCATCGTATCCGCGCACCTCTGCCTTCACCTTTTTCGAGCCGTCAACGCTAGTAAATTCGCGCCACTCAGCTTGAGTTAGGGAAGACAGAAGAAAAATCGCAGCCAGCTGGGTGACAATAATTTTCTTCATAATTGAATAACAAAAGACGCTTTCAAGCCTCTTGGATAAGAGCTTAGTGATAGTTTTATCCGAGAGAAAGCCTAAAAGAGCGATGCAAAACGCCAAGTCAGCACTGACGACGCTATCTACTCCCTCGCAATAGGAGGTTTCCGTCCAAGGAAAATTGAAAATAAAAAGGTAGAAACGGCGCAGCGGGTTCTAACGTATAGACGCTAAGGAATACGGAGCCTAACGGTTTAAACTAGTTCGTTGTGAACTGTTTTCTCACTTCCCCATTGCTCCTCCTCAACCAAATGCCTTCGAAGAAAGCACTCTTTAGCCTTGCCTGGATCGTTCTGGCTTCAGCGACTGGTAACTGCGGAGCAAAGACCGAGGAAATTCGTGGTAAAGTCGAGACCTTCCTCGGCACCTATTGCTATGACTGCCACGATGACATTTCAGCAAAAGGTGATCTCAACCTGCTCGATCTAAATTTCGACATTGAGGACCCCGGTAATTTTAAAATCTGGCGGGCCGTGCATGATGCGATCGCTCATGGCGATATGCCTCCGAAGAACAAAAAGCAACCCAATGGCGAAGCCAAATCTGAATTTCTCACCACGATAAAGAATCCACTCCTCGAAGCCGACCGTGAAGAGCGGAAAATTTTTGGCCGCGTCCAGACTCGTCGGCTGACACGCCGCGAATACGAACATACGCTCCATGACCTGCTCGGTATCGATATTCCACTGAAGAGCTATCTTCCCGAAGATCCTACCCTACACGGTTTCGAAACGGTAGCCGATGTTCAGCAGATATCCCACTTCAACCTCTCCGCTTATCTAAACGCAGCTGAGGCTGCTCTTTCAGAGGCATTCCGCCGCACCAAGAAAGAAAATAAGGTCTATTCCCGCACCTTTACAGCCGAAGAACTCGGCACCGAATACGCTCGGGGTGCCGGCAATTATCGAGGACCAGACTTCAGAGATGGGCAGTCCATCACTTGGCCAATGAACCCGCAATTTTACGGTCGAATGTATAGCACCGAGGTTCCAGAATCTGGTTGGTATCGGGTAACGGTTAAAAACGTGGCCGCCATTAACCCTCGCGATGGGGTCGTCTGGGGAACACTGAGGTCGGGCGTCTGCTCTTCTAATGCCCCAATGATGTTCCCGGTAGGAATCGTGGAAGCCACCACACAAAAAAGGGACATCGTATTCGAAGCGTATATCGAGGAAAGCCACTGTCTTGAGATAAAACCGAACGATGTTACCTACAGGCGTGCTCCTAACGGGGCTCCGGGAGGACGGGTTTCCTACAAAGGCAGAAACTTGAAGAAGGATGGCTATCAGGGCATAGCGGTCAGCGGTATTAAGGTTGAGCGCTTCTACCCGAATGCAAATCGTGACCAGATCATTCAGAATGTGTATGCCGGTCTTGATTGGGAGGGACTAAAAAAAGGCAAGCCCACCCGAGAGGTCGTAACTCCGGCAATCAAGCGATTCGCCAACCGAGCCTATCGACGACCGGTGACTCCCGAACAAATTGAGCCATGGATTGAGCTAGCTGTCACGGAAATGGAAAAGCCCGGAGCTTCCATCGGTGACGGGTTGCATGCGGCTTATCGCGGTATTCTCTGCTCCCCCCGATTCCTGACCTTCGTCGAAAAGCCCGGTATACTGGACGATTACGCGCTCGCCTCGCGTCTCAGCTACTTGGCATGGAATTCCACGCCGGATGCGGCGCTTCGACATGCCGCCAATCAAGGCAAACTAACTTCTGACCCGAAAGAACTCCACAGCCAGCTTAATCGTCTTCTCGATGATCCCAAGGCGAAACGTTTCATCAACAGTCTTGCCGATCAGTGGTTGTCCTTAAACCTAATTGATTTCACCACGCCAGATCGGGGTCGTTTCAAAACATTCGACCTCATTGTTCAGGATGCAATGATCAAAGAAACACAAACTTTCCTTGAGGACCTCATCCTTCATAATCGTCCCATCAACAAACTGATCATGGCGGATCACTCCTTCATGAACGAACGCCTCGCCCGCTTTTATGGTCACAAGGAAATCAGCCTGACTCCAGGTGAAGGAATCCAACGAGTCAAACTGCCCAGCCCATACGCTGGCGGACTTGTCAGCCAGGGAGCAATCATGAAAGTCACTGCCGACGGCACGGTCACCTCCCCCATTCTGCGAGGGATCTGGATGGGAGAGCGCATCCTTGGGCTTCATATCCCACCTCCACCTCCGGGCGTGCCCGCAGTCGAACCTGACATCCGTGGAGCCGTCAGCATTCGCGACCAACTTGCTAAGCACAGCAACAGTGAGAGCTGTGCCACTTGTCACCGCAAGATTGATCCAGCAGGATTTGCCTTCGAAAATTACGACCCAGTAGGACGCTGGAGAACTGGTTATGGCCCCGGAAACAAAGGCGCAAAGGTTGATCCATCGGGCATCACCTCAGATGGAATGGCATTTAAGGGCATTCAGGGGTGGAAAACAATTCACGCTAGCCGGCCTGAGATGCTGGCCAAAGCCTTCGGAAAAAATCTCCTCACCTACGCCACTGGCGCACCCCCTCGTTTCAGCGATGCTTGGGATATTCAGCAAGTTGCCAATCAGACTAAAGATGATAACTACGGAATGCGTAGTATCGTGCACGCTGTCGTTGCCACTGAAGCTTTTCGAAGTAAGTAGTCCCAAATCATCAGATAATGAAAAACGTGAACATCACCCTCGGCAAAAGCCTCTCTCGGCGTGCTACCTTGCGTAACGCTGGCATTGCCATGGGCCTCCCTATGCTGGATGCGATGATGCCCGCCTTTGCTGTCAACGATAGCCAGCCCAAGGCAAAACGATTCCTCGGCGTGAGTCTTTCACTCGGTCTTCACGGCCCTCTGCTGGTTCCCGAAACTGCCGGCGCCCAGTACGAACCCTCGCCTTACCTCCAGCCGCTTCAAGATTTGCGGGATGATTTTACGATCGTGTCAGGCACCTCTCACCCCCGCGTCGGTGGCGGGCATACTGCTGAAAGTAGCATCTTCTCCGCCTGCCCCAACAAGAACGATGGTGCTGCAAAAAATACCATCTCACTCGATCAGCTTTTCGCAAAGCACCTAGGGCACGAAACGCGCTTCCCCTCCATGGTGTTGAACACGGGCTCCAGTTCGAGCCCATCCTACACTGAAAATGGCGCTATGATCCCAGCAATGGAAGATCCAGTGGAGCTCTTTAATAAGCTCTTCAAAGACGACAGCGCCAAAGAGCAAGACCAACAAGCTGAACTCATTCGGAGTGGTCGTAGCATCATGGATATCGTAGGCGACGATGCCAAGTCACTCCAGCGAGAGCTGGGTTACGGCGACAAGGAAAAGCTCGACCATTGGTTCACGAGCGTTCGCGAATTGGAACAGCGCCTCCACGCCAATGAAGCCTGGATTCGCAAGCCCAAGCCGAAGGTGGATGCCAAAGCACCTTACGAAGTCAACCGCAACAACACGATTTCCATCGAAAACGCGATGCTTGAAATTGCTCGCCTCGCTTTCCAGACAGACTCTACACGTTTCATGACGCTTCACGTTCCTGGTACTGCCAAGGTTAATGGTGTTGCCGGAGTCAATGAAGGCTACCACAGCCTCAGTCACCACGGTCGCGACGAGGAAAAAATCGACCAACTCGCAATCGTGGAGCAGGCCGTCATCAACGAGTGGGCTGATTTCCTCCGCCGTCTCAAGGATGCCCCGGGTGAAAACGGTTCGCTGCTTGACGAGACAATGATACTCCTGACTTCAAATCTGGGTAATGCATCCAGCCACGACAACCGCAATATGCCGGTTCTTTTTGCCGGTGGTGGTTTCAAGCACGGACGCCACCTCGCCTTCGATCAAAGGAATAACTACCCGCTGCCCAATCTCTATCTTAGCGCCCTTCACCGGGCCGGACTCGAGCACGAGCACTTCGCAACGAGCACGGGTCTGATGGAGGGATTGGCGTGAAGAAAGTGGGGCTCAGACAACCGCAAGCGTTGTTAGCGGGAACGATTTCATGCAAGGTCTTCGAGCGAAGCCATTCCTATTCATCTCGTCAGAGGTGGTGCATTAGCGAAAGTTAAAACTGCGAGACGCGGATATGCCAAAACGGATCCAACCGCTTCTGCTCGCCTGCACTGGCATAGGCTTCGTCCTCGATCCCTTCGCGGCACGCGCGATAGAGCCAAACCCTGAGAACATCTCCCTGTTTCTTGAAGCCTATTGTCTGAAGTGCCATAGCGGCGAGAAGGTCAAAGGAAAGGTCGATTTCGGGACCGTTTCTGTTACCGCCGCTTCGAAAGATGACTTCGATTTCTGGCAACTGGCTGCCGAAGTCGTCGATTACGAAGACATGCCGCCGGAGGATGAAAAGCAACCTACCGCCGAAGAGCGCGCCGCCTTCCAATCTTATTACGAGAACCGTTACGTCCAAATCGAAGCCAAACCTGGAGTCTTCCTACCGCGTCGACTTTCTGCTCCTGAATATCGCAACACCATGCGGTCCCTCTTCGGTTTCGACCTCGAAAATAGGGTCCAGAAGGCCGAGCAAACCGCGATCGAACCATCGCTCATTCTCAAACTTATGCCCACTGATCCGCCGGGCGAAAGCGGTTTCATCAACGACACACACGGGGCCCCGATTTCTACAACGCTCTGGGATCAGTATGCTTATTTCTCCGAAGTCGCCTTAATCCGTCTCTTCTCCCGCAGTCGTCCACAATCGCTCAATGCTTTCCTCGAAGTTGAGCTACCGAAGAACTACAGACACGAAGACTTCACCCTATCGATGGGGCAGACCCTTTTCCGAAAATTCGTGACCAAGGCCTATCGTCGTCCTGTTTCGGATAAAGAGTTTGAAGATATACAGTCCCCGCTAGTGGGTTTGTCAGGCGCAAAACTGGTAAGTGCACTCAAGTTCGAAATGCAAGCGGTTCTTATGTCGCCAAGCTTCCTCTATCGAGGGATGAGAATGGAGAAGGTGCCGGGAATACAGCATGAGGTAGACGCTTTCGAATTGGCTGAGCGTCTCTCTTATTTTCTCTGGGAAGATTCTCCTGATGAAGAACTTTTCAATCTTACCTCAGATGGATCCCTGTTAGAACCCAAGATTTTCGAGCAGCAGGTAAGCCGAATGTTGAAGTCACCCAAGGCGCGAAGCCTTGCTGAGAGTTTTGCCAACCAGTGGCTCGCGCTCGACGGGATTAACGACGCCTACAAAGATCCCTATTTATTGGTTTCTTATAAAAGTCAGCCACTCGATTTTTTGAATTATCTCTTCACCGAAAATCGTCCGATTATGGAAATGATCGATTCTGAAGTCACTTTTACCAACTCCGTGACCGCCTCAGTCTATCCCGAAGATCGTAAAAAACTCGAGAAATACGTGAAACCAAAGGGTATCGAAAAGCAGGCCCCACCGAACCAGAAACTCCTCCTTGAGAAAACTCCGGGGCGCGGCGGACTGCTCACCATGCCGGCTGTCCTTGCGATGAACCATGGTCCCATTATCCGGGGAACTTGGACTCTCGAACGCATTCTTGGAGAACACATTGGCGAACCGCCCGCTGATGTCCCCCCAATTGAAGCCACTCTTGGAAACCAAAAGCTCACTTTCCGTGAACAGTTCGCTCTTCACCGTAACAATGCCACCTGTGCCCGCTGCCACGAAAAGATTGATCCAATTGGATTTGCCTTCGAAGCCTACAACGACAGGGGCGCCTATCTCTTGGGCGATATCACTTCTTTTCCTAAAGGCATGCAGAGCAAAAAGAAAGTGGATGGTCCAGTCGATACCACCGGCAGGCTCTCCACCAGTGAAACCTTCGAGAATTTCGAAGAACTCAAACAGATTTTTATGACGAGCCGCCGTGAAGCTATCATTGGAAACATCGTCGAACGAACCCTCTCCTACGCGCTTTGCCGAAAACTCGGAGCGCACGATGGTCCCACAGTCGAGGCAATCACCGAGAAGATGCTAGTCGAAGGTGCCACATGGGGGCAGCTCTTTTTTAATGTCGCCAACAGCCTCCCTTTCCGCGAAACTGTAATTCCGGCCCGAAAAAAACCATGAAGCGAAATTGGTCAATCAATCGACGTACCTTTCTGCGTGGTGCTTTCGGCGCTGCCGTTCCACTTCCTTTTCTCAATCTGATGGAGGCGAGTGCCGACTCCGGAGTCACCAATCTCGCCGGTGACAACGCCCCACCGCTGCGCTTCATGTCACTCTTCAAGCCCAACGGAGTTCACCCACCCTCCTGGAATATCAATGGCGGCACCGAGAACGACTTTCGCATGTCGCCGTTAATGGCTCCTTTTTCCCAGCACAAGGACGATCTGGTCATTTTGGATAATATGGGAGACTTCGGATTCTCGTCCCACATGAATTCCACCCGTCGCTTTCTCAGCGGCCATCATCAAAACACCAGCGGAGCTTCGATGGATCAGCTAATCGCAGATCAGATTGGTGGAGATACCCCGCATCGTTCTCTCGAACTAACCACAGAAGGTCTTTTTACGGGACAGATTGACTGCAGCTATATTTCGTACGGTCCAGACGGTGAGCGTTTGCCTCGCGAAAGCGACCCACAACTCATCTTCGACCGTCTTTTCCGCCACCCACTTTCAGTTCCGTCAAAGCGCAGGGACATGAGCAGCCTGCTTGACCGTGTGAACGATGACGTCAAGTTACTTCAACGCAAGGCGGGTAAGGAGGACCGAGATACTTTGGAGGAATACCTTACGGTGGTTCGAGAGACCGAGCAGCGAATCGGGCAGATTAACAAAAATGCGAAACCTTCCCCCATCAATTTCGAGGACATCGTTCGGCCACCGCTAGCAACCAATCTCGACGAGCAGGTCAATACAATGATCGACCTCATTGCCCTCGCGCTCTGGACCGACTCCACTCGCTGCGCCACCTACATGCTAGGCAACAGCAACAGCCGTATAATTTTTGACTTCCTCGGGGTCAAGGAACAGCATCACTACCTTTCCCATTTTTTCCGCAACTTCAGCCGGGAAAATATTGACGGCCTCCTTAAAATCAGCCTCTGGCACATGGAGAAGTTCGACTACCTGCTTACCAAGCTGAAATCTTACAAAGACCAGGAAGGAAGCCTACTGGATCACACCGTTGTTCTCTTCGGTTCGGGCATGGGCCACTCTGACAACCACACTGCTCAGCGCATCCCCACGATTCTAGCGGGTCAGGGCGGCGGCATGCTTAAGACAGGGCGCTATCTCCGTTATTCCAAAAACCAAGAACTGGGCGATCTTCATCTCACTTTGATGCAGGGATTTGGAATTCCGATTGATTCCTATGCCAATTCAGGCACCCCGTTACAAGGCCTCGACGGCAGCCCCTTTGATGAATATCGCGAGCGCTCCTTCGAAAGTTGGATCAAGTTGTCCAGCGGTAGAATCATCGTACAGGGCCGGCTCGTCATGTCTGAGAATCTAGACGAAGCCAAGACCTTCTACATGGAAGTAGACGGCAAAGATCCTGTCCGCGTTGACGTTAGCTTTCGCGACTTTCACGATTTTAACCTCCCCTATCATGTCGGTACCCCGATCGTCCTGACAGGGAACCGCGAAGAGAAAAATGGTCAATTACTCATGACCAAAGTGAGCGACCTCAAGTCAGTCTTCGGCAAGAGTAACCCTGGAAGACAGAGAGGCTAATTTGAGTCAGTTCCTCAAAAACAGAGGCGTTCGACCCGCTTATGATGGAAAAGGAACAGAAATAGCTTTGCTCCACTCACTGCAGACCTCGCAGAAATAGGTGGTTTCACGGCATTCAGACATGAGCAGACTTTTTTTTATCTTTCTTGCCGCAACTTCACTGCTCGTGACTCAACCGACATACGGAAAACCTAACATCGTTTTATTTCTTGCTGACGACCTTGGATGGACCGGCCTCTCATGCTTCGGTAGCGACTTTTACGAGACTCCGCATCTCGACAAACTCGCAGAAAAAGGCATGAAGTTCACCGACGCCTATTCTGGATGCACCGTTTGCTCGCCATCACGCGCCGCCATCATGACCGGATTAACTCCGGCCAAACTTCATCTCACTACTTTCATTCCTGGACAAAATCGCCCTTTCGCCAAACTGAATAACCCTAACTGGACCCTCGGTCTTGAGGATAAATACATCACCGTCGCGGAAGCGCTAAAATACGGTGGTTACCGAACGTGGCAGATTGGGAAGTGGCACCTCGACTTTCCCGGAGAATCCGTTGGTCCAACCGGGCACGGCTTCGATTTCTCCCAAGATCGCCCTGCCGGATCCCAGGGTCATTTCCTTTCCGACGAGGCTGCAGGAGATCTCGGATTGGACAGTAACTATGCAACCGACTACTTCGGGAAACTCGCTGCCAAGAAAATAGCGGATGAAAGTGCGGATCCCTTCTTCCTCTATTTCGCCTTTCACGTGCCCCACACGCCAGTGACCGGTCGCAAAGATCTTTCGGCCTATTTCGGAGGTAAAATTTCGGACGGTCTCCTCCACCACAATGCCAACTATGCCGCCATGGTGAAGAGCATGGACGATGCTGTTGGTAAAGTGGTCGAAGCCCTTGATGCAAGTGGGCAGGCCGATAACACCCTCATTATCTTCACTTCGGATAATGGAGGCCTAACACAACGCTACGGAAAACACGATAATTTCACAGAGAATCTACCTCTCCGCCGCGGCAAAGGCTCTGCTTACGAGGGCGGCACGAGAGTGCCAACTATTGTTTACTGGCCCGAGGTGGTTAAACCCGGAACGATTTGCGACGAACCCATCATAGGACATGATTTCTACCCTACGCTGCTCGAGATTACCGGCATCAAAGGCAACGAAGAACACAACGAAATCATGGAAGGCGTCAGTATCACTTCTCTTCTCAAAGACTCAGAAGCCACTCTCGAACGCGATCTCTTCTGGCACTTCCCTCACTACCACGCTGGAGGTGATAGCCCCTACTCTTCCATTCGATCCAAAGACTGGCGTCTTGTTGATTTCTTTGAGGACGGCTCCATCGAACTTTACAATCTCAAGAACGATATCGGCGAATCCCACAATCTAGCAGCCAATAATCCAGAGATCGCTGAAGAATTGCATCAACGGCTCAAGCGTTGGCGGGAGGACGTCGGCGCTCAAATGATGACCAAAAATCCTAACTTTGACCCGGAGCGTCAGACAGAGGTGGTCAAAGGTAAACGGAAAAAGAAGTAGACCTAATCTGCATAGCGGAGATTTTTCAATCGTCTTTCTTCAACGCAGCGTGTCAGCCTAAGCTTTCATGTCGCTTGAAACCACAAGACAAAACTAATGAAAATCTCCCTGAGACTTCTCCTCCTCGCAACCAGCGCCCTCGGAATTTCCCTGGCAAATACGGCATGCACCCCAACCGAAGCAGCCCTCGTCGGAGCTGCTGCCGGAGCGGTAGTCGGCTATGCCGTAGCCGACGATCACAACGACGAGACCAATTACCATGGTGGAAGCTACTACAGCGGAAACTACCGAAGCAGAAGCTACTACAACGACGGTTATCATTACCACAGAAGTTACCGCGGTGGTGGCTATAACAATCGCAGGGGTTACTATGGAGGCGGCTATTGCTACTAACTGATCGACCTTCCGCTTTCGCTCCATTTCGCTCGTGTCGAATCAGACTTACAAGCGAGGCGGTTATCCACCACAAAAACATAAAGAGGCTCTCAATCCTCTGCCAGCACTAACATCTCTCCGGTCTCTGGATTTAATAAAGTCGGATCTCCTTTCAAAAAACCTAGCTCTGAGAGAAATTTATCGGCAGAAATTAAGGTGAGATCGGCCCAAGGTTGCGAGTTGAAGAAAGCGTGTTTTTCTCCCTCTGCGATCTCCATCTTAATTTCGGTTCCCTCTAATCGTTTCCACTTCTCATAGGTGGGGTTCCAACCCTCTAGCCATTTTTTGTCCTCACTTCCGAAAAACACGATCGCCGGCGGCGCTCCGGGTTTCAGGTGTCGAATAAAGTCGATTTCCGGATCTGCGGCATCAATGCTACTAAGCGCAGGATTAAACAGAACCTTCGCTGCGACAGAAGTGTCAATGTCCTTCGGATCGTTCGGGTCATTTAATCCCGGGTTGCTGGTTGCAATCAGACTGATGTGTCCCCCTGCTGAACCGCCTGCTGCGACGAGACGATTCGGGTCAACACCAAACTCCTCTGCATTCTGTTTCACCCAGCGGATTGCGCTCTTTGCATCAGGGATACAAACTCGCTTTCGGGAAAAGTTGCCTTTGCGCGCTTCTTCTCGCGCTTGCTTCGCTGCCAGACGGTAGGTGACCGTCACTGCAACGAGGCCTCGACTCGCAAAGTAGTCACACTGATACTTGAAAGCATCGCGGGTTCCACCCCCCCATCCCCCGCCATGAAAGAAAATAATCGCCGGGACCGGATCGCTAGACAAATCGTGCCTTTCTGGGAAGTAGACCTCCAGTTCACGCTTTATACCGTCAATTTCTTTGTAGGTATAAACTTTACCATCAGGACCGGACACTCTCTCAGCGTGAGCCAGATGAACAATAAGGGAAATCAAAACCAGAGGAACACATCTCATTGGCGACTACCTATCAAATTAGACGTTTGAACGCTAGTAATCTGTTTTGCGCATCTCCAGCGGCGTTATGGAGGCTGAAAAATTATTGCTCTTCTCAACGGAAGCGAAGACCCTCCCTTAAAGAAATTCCCTGATCCAAGCCATGCTAAAATCACTTTACCAGCAGACCACGAAGCCCTTCTCGCTTTTCTCTCTCGTACTATTCTTAGCCGGAACCGATTGTTACATCGGGCTAGCCAAGGACCCAATTACAGAGGAGGAAACCTCGCCGGTTATGCTCGACCTCGACCCCTATCTGATCGACGCCCTCTACGGGCGTGAAAGCGGCGGAAAGACAGGACGTTTTGGCAAAGAAGGCGGAATGGCTGATCTCCTCACCGAGCCTGCCTTCATCGAGTTGATCAAAAAACATGACCTAAAGCTTTTTAACGGCCCTGTGATCGGTGACATCTCCCCCACCTCGGCAAAATTCTGGGTTCGCACCGCCGGGCCTGCCACCGTCCAGATCAAAATAGGGAATCAGTCTTCGGAGTCCTTCACTACGTCCGAAACGAATGACTTCACTGCAGTAATGAACGTTGAAAGTCTAGAGCCATTTACCGACCATGCCTACTCGGTGATCCTCGATGGGAAGTTAATTCAGAAAGAGACTTACCATTTCCGGACCGCTCCCGAAAAAGAGCAGGAGGTCGAATTCCATGTCACTTTTGGTTCAGGATCTCGTTATGTCCCAAAGAACGAGTACGCGTGGAGCACCATGGCTGCGCAGCGTCCCCTCGCCTACTTGGGCCTTGGAGACAACGTCTACATCGACGTCGTCGATCACCGGGGAGCCCAACGCTTTTTTTATTATCGCCGCTACCTCAGTCCAGCGTATGCCGAGCTCGCTGCCGGCTCGGCACTGTATGGGATTTGGGATGACCACGACATGGCCATGAACGATGACGCCGGAGGTTCTGGTATGAGGCACTCGTGGAAGATGCCGAACTGGAAAGTCTTTACCGAAAACTGGAATAACCCTCACTACGGAGGCGGTGAGACGATGCCCGGCACTTGGCACAGCTTTTCACTGGGTGACGTCGACTTTTTCATGACTGATGGCCGATTCTATCGCGACAAGGGAGATAAGACCATGCTGGGTCCAGACCAGAAGAAGTGGCTTAAAAAAGAACTCTCTAAGGCCACCGGAAAATTTAAAGTCATCGCTTCAGGAACCATGTTTGCGGACGGAGCTGATAAGGACGGTAAAGATTCCTGGGCCGGAGACTGGTCACGCGAGGAGCGCGATGAGATTTTCGACCTTATCACTGAAAAGAGGATCGATGGCGTTCTCCTCATTGCCGGTGACCGCCACCGCTCTGATATCTGGAAAACCGAACGCCCCGGCTACCCGCTCTATGAATTTGTCTCGGCCAAAGTGACCAACCTGCACACCCACAGGACATACGACAACGCTGTCTGGTCCTATAATGAGGGCAACTTCTGGGGTCAGCTTAATTTCGACCTGACCCTGAAGGATCCCATCATGACCTTCCGTTGCGTCAACATCACTGGCAAAGTGGTCAAAGAATTTCCGATCAAGCTCAGCGAAATTAGCCACGAGTGACCGCGATACCGGGAATACCAATTGTTAAGTCTCTCTTCGATACTATCTAATAAAGGATGCACCAAATCATCATGATCAAAACTATGAGCAAACTCCCCTACTTCATGCTGACAGCTGCCCTGGCATTTTCGATTTCCGGCGTTGCCGAAGAAAATGACGGCGGATGGATTTCCCTCTTCGACGGAAAGACTCTCAATGGCTGGAAAGGCTACAACGACGCCGAGATCAATGGCAAGTGGATGGCGAAGGACGGTACACTTCATCTCGACAGCGTTCCGGATTCTAAGCCCTACACTAATATCATAACCGAGCAGCAATTTGACGACTTCGATCTCCTTTTCGAATGGAAAATCGAGAAGGGCACCAACTCGGGCGTCATGTTTCACGTCGGTGAAGGCCCGCCTCAGCCCTACCTTACCGGCCCCGAGTATCAAGTGCTCGACAACGAAGGATTTCGCAACGGTAAGGGTGAACCCGTTACTGAGGCGGAGAAGACCGGCTCTCACTATGCCGTTGAACCGGCCACCAGCGATGAGACCAAGCCCATCGGGGAGTGGAACCAAAGTCGCATCGTGGTAAAAGGCAACCACGTCGAATATTACACAAACGGCGTTAAGACTGCCAATTACAAGATGCACAGTGAGAAATGGAAAGGGCAGATCGCCAACGCCAAATTCTCCAAGTGGAAAGACTACGCCACTCTCGGCAAAGGCCATATCGGCCTCCAGGATCACGGACATAAAGTCTGGTTCCGAAATCTCAAGATTAAGGAGCTGTAGGCTCAATTTTCAGAACCCAAATTTTCTTCAGGGTTAAGTCTCGCCCGAGGGTGGACTTAGCCCTGTTTATTTTTAACTTCAACCATCTTAGGCGATACGCGCTGGCGGGCAGTGTTTCAGCGCCTTGATTCATTTCCTAACAGTCCTGTCTTTTTTGCAGAATCCACCTTTCCTGCTACCTCATTCCACCTTCAGCACCCCGTTCATAATCATCCAGTGACCAGGGAAGGTGCAGAGATAAGGGTAGTCGCCGGGCTTATCCGGCACGTCGAAGTAGATCGTAGCTTCCTCGTTTGGGTTGACCATGTCCGTCCACACGAGGACTTCGTCCGACCCCGGCACATAATGACGAGCGAGCCCTTGGGGGTCAGTGATCATAAGGTTGGCCAGTTCTCCTACCCTTTGGAGACTGCCGGGTTGTGTGAGGATCCAGTTATGAGGCAAAACGTCGGGATTGACGAAAGTCAGGCTGATTCGCTCTCCAGCTTTGGCGCGGAGTTCCTTCTGCACGAACTGGAGGCCGGACTCCGCTTCAACCCGGATCTCGCGACCTGCTTTGCCTGCTGCCCACGGGTTCGGCTCCGAAGCTTCCGGCACGAGCGCGTTTGATGGCACGGCGGGTTTCGCTTTCTCAATTGCTGTGTAGCCCGGAAAGGCAGTGAAGGGTTCGCCGAGTTCGTGCAGGGTAAGGAAAAAATCCTGCCCGGTGGCGAGTCGCAAGTGAACCTGGTTGGCGGGGGTGAGTTGGGGAATCTCGACGAAGAGGGCGCAACCTTTCTCAAGCCGGTGCAGGCCGCGTATCGCGAGCGGGTCGTGGCCGGGAGTATCGGGATAGCGCAGGGAAAACTCGGGAGAGCCATAAGCGGCGCTGTATCGGTAGTTCCAACACTGCGCAAATGTTTCGTCGGGCGACGCTGCGGACGCGGGGAAAGGCTGATCGAAACGGATGAGAATGCCGTTTTCCCGAGTCTCGAACCCTACGGGAACTGGACTGCCGCCGGTGAAGCGGACCCGCTGGAAGCACCCGTCGATCGGAGCGTAGTTTCCCCAGCCGAGCAAACCGCTGACATAGAGCTGACCATCGAGAGGATGGAACCGGGCGCACTGTGGACCGGAGTCGAAGTTCCCCGTGATCTTCATCGTGGCGGCCTGCCAGCGGTCGTTAACCTGCTCACGCATCACAAGCCAGGCGCTGGCCCCACCGGAGGATAGGTGAACAAGATTGCCGTCTCCGGCAAGCGGTGCCCACTTCTCGCCGCTAATGAAAGCCTGGCTGCTCGAGCTGTTGTCTTCGCCACGCGGCAGGTAGAGGAGCGGCGGTTCGGGGTCTTGTCCATCTTTCGGGCCACCTGCGCCAAAATGGGCGCCTTCGTTCCTGCCCAACTCGACCTGAAAGACACTCGATGCCGGTGTCCAGACACCCTCCTGACCGCTTGTGGTGAGAAAACGTCCGTCGGGGGACATTGCAAGACCATTCGGATTGCGGAATCCGGTGGCGAGCACTTCGACGCTATTGTCAGCAGAGATGCGGCAGAGACCTTCGTTGCCTGAGGTGTAAATCCACCGACCTTCGAGGTTCTGTTCAAGTCCGACGACGAAATTGTGACCGCCGATCGAAGTCTCCATCGCATTTGTGACGCACTCATAGTAGTCTGTTTCATCGTCGCCGTTGAGATCATGGAGGCAAGTGATCTGATCACGGCCGATGACGTGGACTTTCCCGTCGACGATCTTCATTCCGAGTGGCTGATGCAGGCCCGAGGCAAAGCGTTTCCAGCGCAGCGTCTCCAGCGTTTCATCGATGCCGCGCACGAGCCAGACCTCGCCGGTCATCGTGCAGACAGCAGCGCTGCCATCATCAAAGAAGTCGTGGGCGGTGAGGTAAAAAACAGTACCGTAAGGATTCTCAATGGGAAGCGTGAGGCGATCCGTCGCAAAGGGTTGTCCAGTTCCGGTTTCGCCGCGGGTCTTGATCCATTCCGGCCATTGGGGCGGGCCTCCCAGAGTCAACGGCGCAAGGGCCTCCCTCCCGTCACCACGGACATTGAGCAATTGCCGACCGTCTTCGTTTTCGTAGGCAAAGACAACCTCCTTTCCATGGCGATAGAAACCGAGGTAGCGCCCTTCTCTTTGCTGCTCTGATTTTGCAACGACCGTGCCGTCCATCGGAGCACCGACCATGAAGCCACGACGGCGATCGTTGAGCCTGACAAAGCCTCCCTCCCAAATGACAGGAAACGTGAGTCGCGTCGGATCGAAGACGGCGGCAAGGTTATCATAGCGCACGCAAACGCTCTTAGGGATCCTGAGATTAGCTCCTTTGAAAACCCCACAGAAGACAGAGCCAAGATCGGACTTAGACCAACGATCGTCCACCCAGGTGTCTGCGTCATTCTGATTGCCCCAGTGCCCCTGCTGCCCGCCGTCCAATCCGGGAAAGGCAGAAATCAGTTCAGGCGGTGGGCTTTGCTTTCTGAAGTGCAGGGCTTGTTTGCCATAAAAATCGAAGACCCGCTCGCGGTTCACGAACGCGTCCCGATGCTCGTAGTCCTCGGGATTCAGGGGCGCCAGATTGGGGGTAAAAGGCACAGGTGCCGGAGCCTCGGCGACGGAAGTTACGGCTGGGAGATCATCGAAATTCCAGAGGCCAAGGGTGCTACCCTCGCGCTCCCGCGGAGAATCACTGAGTTGTGGTTCCAATACTCCGCGCGAAATACGGACGTCATCGATGAGGCCGTCGCAGCCAATCGTTCCTTCAACAAGCCGCCCGACCGCGTAGGACTCGACCCCGGCATGACGCACTATCTCCGGCAGTTGGCCGGTTCGCCTTTCCAGCACGAGCTTGCCATCCACCCACAGCTTGACCTGCGCTTCATCGACGCTCGCGACGAGGTCATGCCATTCGCCGTCGCAGATATCAATTTCGGAACGGTAGTCGCCGCCACGTCCAGGCATGTATAGGGCCAGAGTGCCGCGCTTGGCGAGGGTGTAAAGTTCCCAGTGGGTATCGGCCTTCTTTGGGTTGCAGGCAACGAGGATATTGAAACGCTCTTTTCGATCGAGCTTAGCGCGGCATTCAATTGTGAAAGGCAGGGCGTGATAGTCAGGATTTCCCGCCAAGGAGAGACCGCCGGAAAGAGCCTTTCCAAATGTCTCACGGATCGAAGGCACGCCAGTCGCTTTGCGTGTCGCTGGTGGACCTGAAGCGGCTTCTACCGTTTTAGAAATGTTCTCCGATTCGGTCCAAGTGCGATAGTCGGGCTTCGATTCTGGTTTGTTGCCGTCAAGCTGTGACAGGATCCAGTTCAATCCATCGATATTGTCGAGGAGGCGGCCTTCCGCGTCTTCGTTCGTGTGGTTGAGAATGCCAATCGGGCCGTCATAACCACTCACACGGATCTGGCGGATCATCTCCACGTCTTCCGTGCCGATGCCGAGCGGCAAGATCTTGCGGCCCATCTGGTCTCCCCCGATGTCCATGCCGTTGAGATTCAGGCAGATCAGGTGCTGTTTCATTGCCTCAAGCACCTTTGGAAAAAAGTCCAGATGGCTGTGACCGTGGTGGAGGTTGTAAACTATGCCAACGTTATCGATGCCTCGGGACTTGAGCGATTTGAGGATCGCAATCTGATTCTCCGGCTCGCCGAACCAGCCTCCGTGATTGTACAGACCGACCGTGAGCCCCTGAGGCGCCGCCGCTTCGCAGATTGGCGCAAGGCGCGCGATTTCCCTCGCGATGCGGGCCTGCTGGTCGGCCTCATTTTCCGCTTTGACCGACTCCTTTCCAGAACCGCTGACCCATAGTTGGGGCTTCAAGTCGTGACGCTGAAAAAGCTCGAGGATTTCGCTGGCCCGATCATTGAATACCGTCGGAAACCACCAGCCCAGCAACTCGATGTCATGCTTTTTGAGCGCAGTTAACTCCTCGTCCCATTGCGGAATGTGTTCGGGACGGTAGTCATAAACAAATTTTGTGATGCCCAGTTTTTTCAGCATCGCTGCCCGCTCCTCGGGACCACGCTTTTTGCCGTCGTAGGGAACGATACACCAGGCCGCGAGATTACTTTTGTCGAAGATGTCGGCCCCCGAAGCAGGCATGGCGATCCCGGAAAAGAGCGCGACGACGAGAAAAACCGAACGGAGCGAAAATATCAGCCGTGATTGGGGCAATGAGCAGAAGGGGATTCCGCGGTTTTCTTTCATAGTTCTGTTACTGCTAGAGTTGAGGCGAAGAAATTTTGTATCACCAGCAACGCCTCGACCGGATGGTCTCCACTAATCGAATGGCCCCAGTCCGGCAAGCGAAGAAGTTGGCAGACGTTTAGCGCTGTAATAACCTTCTCCACATTCCTACCGATCAATGCTCCACCGGCATGAGGATCGGCCTCAAGCAATAGCGCGGAGGAGCGGATAGCTGAGGGCACAGGGGGAAAACCGTAGCCACCGACCCAACGCCCCTCTATCATCGGCGAGAGCATTTCGAGCATGAGCTGGCTGAGACAGCGCACATTGCGCTCAAAGGCGCTCCGGTCACGCAAGTTTCTGAGACGCCATCAACCGCTACTACCGGAAGGAAGCCGGCTGCTGCCAACACATTGATCATTCCTTTTTTTTACCACCCCGGGGTAAAAGTTCCATTCTAACAAATTACGCGTATCAGTCCATTCGGGCAATCCGATCTATCCCAGCTTCGTGCCAGCTCCGATGCTGAAGTAAAGTTCGTCTAAGACTTCGTTGCTGCCTCGACCACGGTCATGAATTTTGACCGCTTTGATCTGGATACGTGATCTTCGATTTAAAAACCTCTCTCAATTAACTTTTTGCTTTCATTCAGTCCAGACTCTCTGCTCCTTTCCCTGCGTGACAAGATCTGCAAAACCGTTTTGGATGGAAATCTCCCCTTGGTTATGAAATTCTTCACGCTCTCCTCAGACATGCCGAGAGAAAAACAAGACCAATTACTTCTGCTCTATCTCCGACTCGGGGCCTTCCTATGTTTTGCGGGTTGGGCCTGGGTTCACTTCTACTGGCAAGCCCCCTACGGCGTCCTACTCTGGCACGATAACACTTTTTCATTCCTCCAACGCTTCGGGATCACGTGGGAGGAATTCGTCGGAACCGGAGTTGGTGACGGATGGGTGCAGATGTGGAGCAGCCGAATCGGATGGCTCTACCTTGCCTGCGCGATTATCTCTCTCACCGTGAGGAAAGTGTCCCGATACCAGATGATAGGACTACTCGGTGGCAGTCTTCTCCTTGTTATTTTGACCTACGCCAAATTCGTCAAGGCTCAATATCAGCTTCCCATGTTTGTGGAACACGGAGGCCAGATACTGATTCCGGTCCTCCTGGTGTTTGCTCTCTTTTTTGGCGCACGTCATCAGGCGACCGTTAATGCTGCAATTATCGCCTTTATCATGACTTTTGCCGGTCACGGGGCCTACGCTGTCGGATTTTGGCCGACACCCAGTACTTTTTACGCGATGACCACGGTCATCCTCAACGTGGAATACCAGGCTGCCCAGATTTTTCTCTACATCGTGGGTGCTCTCGACTTTGTCATTTGCGTGGGCCTTTTCGTTCCCTCCATTCGGTGTGCCTCAGCCCTCTATGGAGCCGCCTGGGGATTTGTCACCGCCCTTGCGCGACCGCTAGCTGGCATGTCCCTGAGCCTCAATTACTGGGGAGCTGATCAATTTCTCCACGAGGCGATCCTTCGCGCCCCGCACTTTCTAATCCCACTCTACCTCTTCTTTTTTTGGAAGAAGCCCTCATCGAAACCTGCTCATAAGACGACCAAGGAAGCTGGAGAACCCGCAATGACGTCTTAGACACCGACTATCTTTTAGCTGACAAACACCAATCCTACCGTAACAAGACCACCATGAAACTTCTGAAAACCCTGTTGATCTGCAGTATCGTAACGGCGATCACCATCCCGGCCGCTTCTCAGCAAAAAAGGAAAACCGCTAAGGGCCGAGCCGTCCTCGCGATCCCTGAAGTCGAAAAAAAAGACGCCATCTGCTTTGCTCTCTACACTGTCAGTGATGGCACGCTCAAACTGACCGCTCAACTCTACCCCTTGGCTGAAGATGACCCAAAGGAAGTTCGCCTCGAGATCGAAAAAGGCGGCAGTTGGGTTGAAGTGGCCAAGGTTAACGCCATCGATCCCGGTTGGACGGCTCCCTTTCGCGTCGAGAACTGGGACGACAGCAAGGAGGCTAAATATCGCGTCGCCCACGGTGATGAGGCCACCTATGAGGGAATTATTCGCAAGAACCCCGTCGACAAGGACGAGATTCTCGTCGCTGGATTCACCGGAAACTCTATTCATCCAACTCACGGCGGTGACATCTCACGACAGGACATCATTGACAATGTGAAGAAAGCTGATGCCGATATCCTCTTTTTCTCCGGTGACCAAGTTTACGATCACTTTAAGCATTATGCCGGCTGGCTAAAGTTTGGCCGAGACTTTGGCGATATCATCAAAGACCGCCCCACTCTTTGTCTTCCTGATGACCACGACGCCGGCCAGCCCAACCTCTGGGGTGAAAGCGGCAAGATCTCGACTCTAAACGGCGCCTCTGACGGAGGTTATTCTCGCCCCGGAGTCTACGTGCAGGAAGTGGAGCGCGCCCAGACAAGTCACTTTCCCGATCCAGCCGATCCTCATCAAATCGGCCAAGGAATTGGTGTGTGGTTCACCAACCTGAACTGGGGCAACATCGACTTCGCTGTTATAGAAGACCGAAAGTTTAAGACTGGCCCCGCCGGTCGAATTCCCAAGCAGGGCCCCCGCCCCGACCATATTCTTAATCCAGACTACGACTCAACTAGCGTGGACGTCGAAGGAGCTGTTCTTCTCGGAGAGCGACAACTCAACTTCCTCAATAACTGGGCGCAGGACTGGGCTAAGGCCGACATGAAGGTTGCTCTTTCTGCAACGATCTTCTGCGGTGGCGCCCATATCCACGGCAATGCTAACGGACGTCTCCATGCGGATATGGACTCCAATGGTTGGCCGCAGACCGGCCGAAACAAGGCCATCAGCGCTCTGCGCAAAGGCTTCGCCTTTCACTATGCCGGCGACCAACACCTCGCTACCATTTTCCAGCACGGCGTCGCCGAGCACGGTGACGGGATTTGGTCGTTCTGCGTTCCTTCTATCGCAAACCTTTACCTTCGCTGGTGGCAGCCGCTTGAGCCCGGCGCAAATCGCGAAGAGGGCGCTCCCGAATACACCGGAGACCATCTCGATGGATTCAACAACAAGGTCACCAACTATGCAGCTGCTAACCCGGAAGCCAATCCAGCCGGCAATATCTTAAACACCCGCTCGGCAGGGTGGGGCATCGTGCGACTCAACACCAAATCCCGCGAAATCACGATGGAATGCTGGCCGCGAAACGTCGACATCACTGATCCTGCCTCGGAACAGTATCCAGGTTGGCCAAGGACTATCTCCCAGTTCGATAACTACAACCCGCCGTCCTGGGGAAAGCTCGGAGAGCTGTCATTTGACGTAGAAGATCCCGTAGTCCAACTGGTTGATGAGGAGACTGACGAAATTCTCTACACGGTTCGAGCCAACGGAAAGACCTTTACCCCTGGTGCTCCCGAAGGAAAAACGTTCGTGGTGAAAGCTGGCAGAGATACCCCCGACACCATAGTATCTCAGAAAGGTAAGGTCGGTTGCGCCCCTCAGACGGTTTCGCTAAACTAATTCCTCAAAGCAGAGCGGTGGAAATCATTACTCTACCAACCAATAGCCCGCCTAAGTCAGGGAACACTAACTTCAACAATCACGAAGAGGGGTCCATCGGGCATTGGCGCGCAAATTTCAACGCGTTCCCAATCCTCATCAATGGAGACCACCGTCCCTGCTTCACTCACCGCCACGAAACTGCCACTGACCAGCGTGGTGGACGTCTTTGGCGTGTAGGCCAGTCCACTGCCTTTTCGCCTTATATATTGGAGAGTCCAACAAGGCGTATCACCCACTTCAGTTTGAAGAAGCGGCAATCCTGATGAACCACCATCGACCATCGTGCGGAGATCCAATGAGTCGAGCTCCATATTGTAGGCATACTTTTCAAGATTGGTGACGCTACCTCCATAAGGCGTCGCGCTCGGAAGGGCATCTGATCCGCCTAATCCAGCTGCAGTGGCAACGCCATCAAACAAAATTTGAGCTGTGGCAACGGTAAATGTTCTGGAAACATTCTCAGCGGGAACATGACGTTGGCTTCCCGCCTGCGAAGCTGCCACCGTGACAGTTCCAGAACCCGTAAATCTCAATATATTTGAGCTGTCGATCGTGGCTGGGCCGCTGGTAATCGCAAAGGTAACCGGGTTCCCCGATCCACCTCCCGTCGCTGAAAGAGCGAAGGTATTACTTAGTGCCTGATTAGGAATAGCCGGAAACGTAATGACTTGCGGTAGAGGTATGCTCTGAAAGGAAATTTCATCCACCCAGCCACTATCAGAGCCCACCGAGAGCTGACCATTCTTAAAGTATTCCCAACGAAGAGAGTGGTTCCCCTCTGGAATCGCATAGGAGTACTGGGTCCAGTCGATTTCCCCTGTAATACTGGTAATTGCGGTGCCATCAAGAGAAAAGATCAGTCCATCGATCCCTGCTTCAGAAGACACCTTCCACCAGAAATTAACCGTATCGGGACCAACGACATCAAAATCGAAATATGAAATTTCTCCATCGTTCACATCGCCGCTTTGAGCGGCGTCCACTCCGTCGTGTGTCGTGGTCGTCTCATAAAACCAGGAAGGACTTCCTGTCGAAACCGGTAATTCCATATCAAGTGCTTCCCCTAGATTACTAATAACGATGGAAACAGCCTGAGTATCGGATCCACTGGCATTCGTTGCTGTCACAGAGACGTTTGTTGTCGAGAAACCAGTTGGGGTTCCGGAAATTAATCCCGTAGACGTATTCAAACTTAAGCCAGCCGACAACGTTCCGCTGGAAAACGAGGTCGCAGGTTGTGATGTCTGAATCTGGTAGAAAAAAGGAACTCCTACCTTACCAAAAACTTCGGATGCACTGGTAATGAACGGGCGAAAGTCAGACGATAAAAGAGCAACATCATCAAGCCATCCTGCGTCGCTACCCGCCGAAACATACTGATCCTTATCAAATTCCCACCGCAAGGCATGGGTGCCGGATGGTAACTCATGAACGACCCGTTCCCAGCCAACTTCGCCAGCAATGGCTGCTATTTCAGTGCCATCGACTTTAAATCTAAGATAATCATAGTTCGCTTCAGAGGACACCTTCCACTGAAAAGCGATCGTGTCTGGCCCTTCGACTGAAAAATCAAGGAACGTGATCTCCTCATCACTTGCGTTCCCACTCTGGGCTGCGTCCACACCATCAAACGTGGTGGTGGTCTGTCGAAACCATTGCGGGTCACTGGTAAACGGATCGACACTCGAATTATCGATTGCGTCAGACAATTGGCCCGTCGTCGCTAGTACGATCTGATCCACCCAGGCAGTATCCGAGCCGACACTAATCACCGGATCTTTTTCATAGACCCATCGCATCGTATGGACTCCTGCCGCTACCTCATAATTCACCTCACGCCAGTCTTCTTCTCCAGAAACCGAACGGACCTCAACACCATCATCTAGCAAACGAAGAACATCGATTCCGCTTTCGGACGAGACTTTCCACCAGAACGTGAGGGTGTCAGGACCTGCAATGGGAATTTCAAACCAAGTGGATTCACCATCATCGACATCACCACTCTGAGCAGCATCGACGCCATCGTAGGTCATCTCTGTCTGAATGAACCAAGGAATCGGCCCGGAAGTAATCGTTAGCCCGGTATCGAGTGCGCTACTCATGCCAACAGGGTCCTGTATTTCAACAGTCAAAATTTGCTCTGCCGTACCAGTCGTATTCGTGGCTCCAATCGTGACAGTAAAAGTCCCCACCTCAGTCGGAGTACCCGATAAAATTCCCGTTGCGGTATCTAAACTCAATCCGGCCGGCAACGCTCCTGCAATAGAGAATGAAGCAGCCGAATGGGTTGTTTCAATCTGATGACTGAACAGTTTTTCTTTAATGCCGGTCACCAAGGCTCTGCTGATAATTACCGGTCGCAAATCTTCACTGTCGAGAGAGATCAGGTCCACCCACGAAGCGTCACTGCCATTAACCACGCTCATATCTTTTTCATAACTCCAGCGAATTAGGTGGGTTCCGGCAGGAACTGTGTAGGCGGACGCTTCCCAGTCCTGCTCTCCCGATATCTGAGCTACCGTCGTGCCATCATCCTTTAAGCGCAGATAGTCAAAGCCAAGCTCGGAGGAGACCTTCCACCAGAATCGAAGCGTGTCAGGACCATCAACAGTGAGCTCAAACCATGTCGCCTCACTGTCATCAATCGCCCCACTCTGCGCCGCGTCAACGCCGTCAAGTGTCACCTCAGCCTGAAGAAACCAAGGAGGATTTCCATTTTGAATTGGAAGCCCGGTATCGAGGGCGTCCTTGATAGGATCATCGGAAACTTCGATTACAAGTGTCTTAGTATTGGTGCCTGCCGGATTCGTCGCTGAGATCGATACGCTGACACTCTCTGAAATTGAGGGGGTCCAATTGATCACTCCCGTAGTGGTGTCAATTGTCATCCCGGGCGGCACAGTTCCACCCAAAGCAAAAGAGCGGGGCACATTCTGGGCCGTGATCTGGTAAAGAAAGTTTCGTCCTGCGATACCTTGAGCCGTGAGAGGGCTGCTAATTACGGGAGGAGCGAACTCGTCGGTCAGGATCGTCCCAATTCCTTCGCCATCAAGAATAATGGCATTGAATGGACTGCTCAAGACGACAGAAAAAGCCTCGTCGTCTTCTACGTCAGTTTCCCCAATTACCGGAACTGTAATTGTTTTTGATACCTCACCAGTGGCAAATGAAAGCGTCCCAGAAACTCCAGTAAAGTCGGCCGGCGCTGAGGCCGTAGCGTCGAAGGTGGTGTAGTCGACCGAAGTCACCTCCGCAGCTTCGGCACTTAGAGTTACGGTGAATACAGCATCAGTCGTTCCGCTGTCTCCCTCAGTAACCGTCACGTCATTGATTGAGAACTGTTCGTCTGGCAGATCAAAGGCTTCTGTCACAGTGAGGCTATTAGGGTCGCCACTATCACTTGCTGAAAAGCCCATGCCCCGCTTGGCAAAGGCCTGCCAGATCAAGTCGCTGTTGACTCCACCATTGTTGACTTGATCCGCTAGAAGAATCGCATCGCGTGCTTCAAGATAAGTCGGAGTCGCTGGTTGCAGCTTTAAGCCGTCCATGACCAACTGGAGCGCTATGTTATTTCCGCCGGAACCTTGGTAGATGTCTGAGTCGAATCCATGAAAATCCACGAGCTTCCAGTACATCTCCCAGAGAATTGAACACCATACAAATCCGATGCCATGAGGAACACTCAGACCCGAAGGAAGGTCTCCATAGGTGTATTCGTTGACCGACAAATCAGTCGTGTATGGACGCGGACGAATTCCGCTGCCGGTGGCAGGCTGACCCAACACATAATGGCCAACCGAACGACTCAAGTCTGAGGGTTGGCCCGGTTTGGCCGTTAAGGCGAGCCCCCACCAATCACTCCAGCCTTCACCCATCCCCCGGCTTTGGCTTGCCGAGAGAGCACTGGAATTCGCGGCACCACCGGTCAGGCGGTTGGAGACCCCGTGGCCATATTCATGGATGATGATGACGTTATCGAGATCACTATCGCGGTTCGGAGTCGTATTCGTCCAAACAAACATCTGCATGCGAGGATTAGAACCGTCAGGCGGGGTCCCAAAATTAGCATTATTCGTGCCTGAACCATCCTGAGCATCAGCCTCGACCGGATCAGAACCAGCCCCGCCATTACCGTAATTATTTTCCTGAAAATTGCCGGCCGCCTCGTCGAATCCATACTGGTAGTGGATATCATGCAGAATATTATTCCAGTAGAAGAGGTTAGTGATGGCGCCGTCGAGATAAGTTGAGGGCTCCTCAGTAAGATCCAACGGATTGTCAAAATTCAGCGTGACCCCCCCTTCGGGTCGGCCTCCTCCCGAATTATTAGCATCGGTGTCATCCTGTGCATTAACATTATTACCTCTCGTATCAGAGAACTCAGCACCGCTGATACCGTCTGTGTCATGCCAACCAAATGGAGATGCCGAAGCGTCCTCAGGACCGACCACCAATTGCCTCCCTCCATCTAGGGGAGTTTCGTTAGGGAAAGGAAAGACGCGATAATTCGCGTGAGCATACCAGTTTGAACGGCTCAAAATATCACCAGACTCGGCATCGATATTCACATCCATCCATCGAGCACTGTCCGGTAAGTGAATGACCGCATTCCAAACGAGGCGAGTAGTTTCCTCTGCTTGCGGCAGATACATCAATTTTGCTGGGATGGGATCCTGTGAAATCCCTCCTCCTTCAAACACCATTGCCTGCTCAGGCCCCTTCGCCATCTGCCTTACAGCTAGCATTTCATCCGAGCGGACCACTCCCAGATCAGCGGCTGCCAACTGGATAGCTTTTACCGCATCGATCTGCGGGTCCCTAATATTGATTTCAGAGTCCAAGTCACGGACAAAACGATTGTGGAGACTAAGTATTGTCCCGTTAGGCCCGACGTTCGCACTGGCATCTCCGTTGTAGACCTCGATCCCTCCAATTCGCTGACGAAAATAGAGATGAGTAATTCCATTATGGCGGCTTACTGATTGTGAGTTCAGAACAACATCATCAAAATCGTTCAGCGTGTAGCCTTTTTCTGAATCGCGTTCCCGCATCCACCTAATGACAGACTCCCACGAATCTTCAGCGGCGCTGACCTCGCCCGGGCCTGAAGCGTAATTCACCAGCCCTCCCGCATTCAGCACCTCTCGGGTACGCGGTCTAAGATAGGTGTTACCGACTTCCAGCTGGCGAGGTCTCAAGCGTTCCGCTAAGGCTTGAACCCTGTCACGACGGGATGCTGATGGTGGAGGATCTGATACTACTCCGGTCTCCGAATCCGCTTTTTCTTCCCTTTCAGACAACGGCCGTATGACAACAACTGAGATCAGAAGCAGGAGTACAAAAAATGAGGATAGCAACGCTGCCGGTCTCATAAGTCGGCTTAGACAATAACAAGTCTATGAAAGTTACGCCTCTAGAGCAAAGAAAAGCGACCCGACAAACCGACGAAAAAACGAATTCACGCCATAGAATAAGAAATTGATGAGCCCCATGATCAACTCATGTCAAAATTCACGAGTTTCTTGACGGTGTTATCGTTTTGCCTCCTCGAACCCGGTTTTACCCAAAAAGTAAAAGCCCCTAAGAAGCATGAAGTCTATTCTGTTAACGTTCCTGCCCCGACCTGGGCAGGAATTCGATATGGTGACCACGAGCGACACATTATGGATGTTTGGAAAGCGGAGAGCGACAGCCCCACCCCTGTCGCCTTTGTAATTCACGGAGGAGGTTGGCAGGGTGGTTCCAAGGAACGCATTGATCGATTCGTAAATCCCACTGCCCTTATCGAGGCCGAGATCTCAGTCGTAGCGATTAACTATCGCTACGTAAAACAAGCCGTCGAAGAAGGAATCGAGCCACCCGTGAAAGCTCCTCTTCACGACGCAGCTCGCGCCCTGCAATTTGTTCGTAGCAAAGCCGAAGAATGGAACTTTGATAAGGGCCGAATCGGAGCCGCCGGCGGATCAGCCGGCGCTTGCTCCAGCCTATGGCTTAGCTTCCATGATGATCTCGCCGATCCTGAAAGCGACGACCCCGTCGCCCAGGAATCGACCCGCCTCTGGTGTGCAGCCGTCAGCGGTGCCCAGACGACACTCGATCCAAAGCAGATGAGGGAATGGACTCCCAACAGTCGCTACGGGGGCCATGCCTTTAATGTCCCAAAGTTTGATGACTTCATCGCAAAGCGGGAAGAATTACTTTCATGGATCGAAGCATTCTCTCCCTACTCACTCGTGAGCCAAGACGATCCGCCTATCTACATGACCTACGGCGTAGCACCTGCAATCGGAGAAGAACAAAAAGACCCGACTCACACCTCAAACTTCGGAGTCAAGTTGCAGGAACGTCTCGAAGCCACGGGAGTTGCCTCGGAACTGGTTTATCCTGGAGCGCCAAACGTCACTCACGAAACCACGACAGATTTCCTGATCGCCACCTTGAAGGCGAAGTAGGGCTTTCTTTACTTCTTAAGCGTGATATTACGCCAGGCGACTTTCTTGCCGATTTTCTGCTTGTTCTTGCCAATACCGTGCAACTGCAGCGCGACGTAGCCACTTGCGGTGAGATCGTCTTTAACATCTGCCGTTTGAACTCCATTGAGCCAAACTTGGAAACGGTCACCATTGGCAATGATCTTGAAGTGGTTCCATTCGCCCTGCCTGAGAGAGCCGTCAGGCGCCTTGGCGTCATCCGGTGAGTGCAGGAAGCCACGGCCACCCTCCTCGTAAAGCGTGCCTGACCACGCTCGCTCCGAAGGGTCAATTTCAATTTGGTAACCCCAGAACCGGTCTTTTTCCCAGACCTTCTCGATGATGTCCTTGCTGCCGTCTTCCTTGAACCTTCCACCCCAACGCATAGTCGTGGTTTCTTCCGGGTAGGTCTTGCTGCGAATCTGAATACCAGAATTCAGCAACGGGTCGACTTTGAATTCCACTTCGAGTTCGAAGTCACCATACATTTCGTTGGTGGCCAGAAAGCTATTCGGCAAGCCCGGCGCCGCCTCACCCACAATGGTTCCGTCTTCCACATAAAAGTTTCCACCGCCAAAATTCTGCCAACCATTCAGGGTTTCACCGTCGAACAAATCAACCGCTTCAGCTGCTACATTCCCACTTCCCAACTCAGCATTCGTAGGCGGCGAGCACGAAACCAAGAGAGCAAAAAAAAGAACAAGAAGATGTTTTAAGTATTTCATAAGATTATTGATCAAAGATAGAGGGCGCTCCCGCAATGTAAAAATACGGAAAAGAGACAATCCATAGTAGCGCTCAGACACCAATCAATCGATGACGTGCCAGCGCGCGCTTTCCGAGACCGTGAATGATCCCATCAACTTGTCAACCATGTGACGCCGAAGGCGCTCCAATTCATTGCGCTGAGCCTCGTCAGGTAGCTCCATCAGAAACAGCGGCCACTGTGGCTGACCCCAGTAGGTCTCTTCGTAGACCGCACCTTCTTTCTCCACCAATAAAATTCCCGAGGTCAACTTTCCTGCTACCTCTCCAAACAGTATATCCAACTGCACCGGACCATCATTAATCTCCACCCACGGCCCCGAAGCAAATCCAGCTCTGGCGTTAAGGCAAGGCCACGCCGGGTAATTTTCCCGCGCCACCGGCATCACCTCGCGGAGATCTGAGTCATAACGTGAACCATCGAAAACGGTCTTTCCGTTCACGGCCACGAGCAGATTGTTATCCGCATACCCCCAAAAGCGATAACGCCCTGACTGAGGCGGCTTTACCTGCCCTTGATACCAGATCAACCAACCTGATTCATTGATCACACGCGATGACACTCCCAGCCGAGGTGCAAACTTGTTGTAGGTACCGGCAACTCCAGCAAAACGAAGAGGCGCACTCCGGTCCATCCCTTTAAGGCAGGAGAAATCCTTGAATCCGGACTCGATCAGTGGCGCAAAGCACTGCCCCATCACATCCACTTTAGAACGAATTGGCTGCTCCGGCAGCAAATGATCGTTAGGCAGAGAATATAGATGCCCAACAAGAGAACCCTCCGTCGGCACCAAAGCCCCCATCTCAAGTTCCGGCACCCCACTTGGCCCTTTCGAGGGCATCCGGGTATCGCCCTCGCGATCGAATTTCGCCAATTCACCAGCGGTCATAAAACTTTCCCCAACTTTTCCGCGGCCATCAAGCGAGATCAGCCCGTCGAGGACAAAGACTTGCGATCCTAGCGGCTCTGCGCTTACGACAAAACTCGTTCCCAAGTCCGTGATCTTGCGCTCCCGAGTTTCCACTACAAAACCAATCCCCTGCGGCGGCACATGAAGCTTCAAATCACCACGGCTTAGAAAAACTTGGTCAGCTGTTTGCACGGTCAACGACAACGGCGCTGTGGCAATGGCATGCACCCCGCTATCCCGAAAGACCAGTTCAACAATCCCCCTTTTCATGGTAAGGCGGTCCCCTTCCCTCAACGAGCCTCCAGAGGAAAGTTCAGCGCTTTCATTCACTTTGCCATCGCCATCAATGCGCAGCACCGAAGCGACACCGAGGTCGGCCGGCGCCCGGGATTGTCCTCCATTTCTGAACCAACCAAAAATTCCGAGAGCCAACGCAGCGGCCACTGCCCCGGTAAGCCACGCTCGCTGACGAAAAGGCTCAACCCGCAAGGAACCGGAATCATCATCAAAGTTAGAACTGCGGCCCATATCGGCAGCAGCTTCCTCGAGGTAGGCATCTGCTTTGAGTGCCCGCCTGAGATTCCTACGACTATCGATTGCCTCATCCTGGCGGAGGTGCTGCGACAACTCCTCCGCTTCTTCTTCGGAAAGTTGGTCAAGCACGTAGCCCTGAATCAATTCTTCCAATCGTTCTGTTTTCATAGTCCGGCAGGCTCGGATTTTAGTTCGGTTTCAACGCAGCGCATCAACTTGACGCGAAGACGCTGTAGTAATTTATAAAGACTGTTGGGAGATCGGGTCGACTGCGCCGCCATCTCCTTAACCGCACCGGGACCGCTGTAGGGAGCGAGAATGAGACGCTTGCGTTCGTCGGGTAATTTACTGAGGCAGGTCATCAAGGCGGCATACTCACGGGACAACTGATCGCCGCCCTTCTCCTCCGCATCTTCCTCGACAAGAATGCGCTCGACCAGTTCATCATCGAATACATGCCGATCACGCACCAGCTTGCGGCGATGGCGAAAACTAATATTTCGAACGATCGTTTTAGCCCAGGGCAAGAACTCGTCGTAATGACGCAGCTGATCCTGTTTTTCCCAGATCACCACGCTGGCCTCCTGCATCACATCGTCTATGGGATTGACCGATGGCAGAATCAACCGCGAATAGGCTCGCAACTCCCGCGTGTGGCGAGCGAAAAGCTGCAACAACTGGCTGCCCTTCTCCTGACTTTGATCCCTCATTTTATTTATATCTCACTTCGTCGTCGATTCTGCCATCTTTTTGGCAAAAATCGCCTCAAAGACTGGCCGTCCTGAATTCCTATCTTTGCTGCCGAAAAAATTGGCAGAATCAACTTTTGTTTGAGATATAAGCGCTAGACGCATGAAACCCTTTTTTAAAATCCCCATCCTACTGACCGTTCTCTGGACCTGCGCAAGCTATGCGACCGACCAGCCCAATATCATCGTACTGCTCGCCGATGACCTCGGCTACGGGGAACTGAGCTGCCAAGGAAGTAGGGACATCCCCACGCCTCACATCGATGCGATCGCCGCCAACGGTGTGCGCTTCACCGACGCCTATGTCGCCGGCCCTAACTGCAGCCCCTCGCGGGCCGGCTTCCTCACCGGACGCACTCCGACGCGTTTTGGCTATGAGTTCAATCCCATTGGGGCGGTGAACGAAGAACCCGGAATCGGCATGCCTGCTGCAGAAGTCACCATCGCCGAAGCTCTTCATAATGGTGGCTACACCACCGGCCTGATCGGAAAATGGCACCAGGGAGGCACCGCTCACTATCATCCGTTCCGTCACGGTTTTGATGAGTTCTTTGGTTTCACTCACGAAGGTCACTATTTCGTTCCCCCACCCTGGGACGGCACAACGACCTTGCTTCGACGCAAGTTCCTTCCCGGCGGACCGACCGAGTCGGGCTATTATTACGGCGACAAGAAACTCCATTTCCACAATCTCCTGGGCAACGAACCCGACTACGATGCGAACAACCCCATCGTCCGGGGTGGCCAGCCCGTTGTCGAAACCGAGTATCTCACCGACGCTCTCACCCGCGAGGCGGCCGACTTCATTGATCGTCACGACGACAAACCATTCTTTCTCTTTCTTTCCTACAATGCGGTGCACAGCCCGCTCCAGGGAGCCAACGCCTACATGGAGAAATTTGCCCACATCGAAGACATGCATCGTCGCATCTTCGCCGCCATGCTCGCGAACATGGATGACAGCGTTGGAGCTGTAATGGATCAACTCCGCAAGTCAGGCCTCGAAGAGGATACGCTGGTATTCTTCCTCAGTGACAACGGAGGCCCTACCCTCGAGCTCACGTCTTCCAACGGAGTCCTACGCGGGCAGAAAGGCCAGATGTATGAGGGTGGTGTTCGCGTGCCCTTCGTCATGCAGTGGAAAGGCACCATTCCTCCGGGGCAAGTTTACGAAAACCCCATCAGCTCCTTCGACATCTTTGCCACCGCCGCCGCCAACGCCGAACACGTCACCGCGCCCAAGCAGCTCGAAGGCGCGGATCTGATCCCCTACCTCACCGGCGAGAAAGAAGGCAGCCCTCACGAAACACTGTATTGGCGTCAGGGTGGTAAAGCCGGCCTTCGCCATGGTGACTGGAAGATCGTCCGCATGGGCAAAAGAAACGAATTTGGCAAATCCAAATGGGAACTCTACGACCTCTCCAAGGACATCTCGGAAGAAAACAATCTCGCCCAATCCAACCCGGAACGGCTCAAAGAATTGATTGGGATCTGGGAAACGATGAACGACGAAATGAGCGAGCCTTTGTTTTAGGACTCAGGCTCAGAGTGGGCAAATTCCCTGTTCCAGCTTCACTTACCCTAAAGACCCCTTCTAAAACCCATTCCCCATGAATCCTATCAAAACCCTAATCCTCACTCTCACCTGTCTCATTGGGTCTGCGGTTCACGCCACGCAACCCAACATTATTTTCATCTTTATCGATGACATGGGCTGGGGTGATCTCGGCTGCTACGGCAATGACTTCATTGATACACCTCGTCTCGACCAGCTCGCCAGTGAAGGAATGCGTTTCACCGATGCCTACGCTGCCGGTGCCGTCTGCTCACCGACACGTTGTGCAGTTCAATCCGGGCAGAACCAGACCCGCATCGGCATCACAGCTCACATCCCCGGCCACTGGCGTCCCTTTGAGAAAGTCACCAATCCACAGACCACCATGGCTTTGCCACTCGATACTATTACTGTGGCCGAGCAGATAAAAGAATCGGGCTACACCACCGGCTACGTCGGAAAGTGGCACCTCGGCAGGGACCCTCAGTTCGGCCCCGGTCATCAGGGCTACGACTACGACCTCGAAATCAACGGCGCCCATCTGCCCGGCAAGTACAAGGTCGCCAGCAATTCGACGCAGACCCTGAAGCCCAGGCCCGATCAATTCCGCACCGACTTTGAAGCCGAGGCCTGCGAACACTTCATTCGCGAGAACAAAGACAATCCCTTCTTCCTTATGCTCTCCCCCTACGCGGTTCATATCCCTCTCGCGAGTAAAGCGTCCCTGGTCGAGAAATACCGCGCCCGCGCCGCCGAGCACAAACGCGAACTGCCCAACCCCATCTACGCCGCTATGGTCGAAGAAGTAGACGCCCTTGTTGGGCGACTTGTCGACGAAGTCGAAGCCCAGGGACTGACCAACAAAACCATGATCGTTTTTACGTCCGATAACGGAGGTCTCTATCGCCGCTACGACTACACCGAGGCGGCTGATGACAACGTGTCCAATCTAGCTCCGCTCAAGGGTGAGAAAGGCGCCCTCACCGAAGGCGGTATCCGCGTGCCGCTCATCGTCAAGTATCCGCGTGAAATCGCCGCCGGCAGCACCAGCCCCGAACCGGTCATCAGCTATGATTTCTATCCGACCTTCATTGCCGCCGCTGGGGGCAAAATGCCTGAGCATCAGACCATTGACGGCTATGACCTCCTCCCTGTCCTAACGGAACAAAATGGAAAGCTCAATCGCAATGCTATCCACTGGCACTACCCCCACTATCACCATGACCGCCCTGCCAGTGCCATTCGCGAACGCGACTGGAAACTCATCGAATACCTCGACGGCACCGGTGACCTCGAGATCTATCACCTCGCCCGGGACATCGGCGAAGAGAACAACCTCATCGAAGAGCGCAAAGGCAAAGCCGCCGACTTGAAGAAGAAGCTCGCCAACTGGCGAATCTCAGTCAGCGCACGTGTTCCGATTCACAATCCCAACTACGACCCCGAGCGGGCCCACGAATGGTGGAGCCTGAGAACCGGGCAACCTCTCGACAGCTCAGCTCGCAAGCGCTTCCCGCAGACGGAAAAGGACCTTTAACCGGGGGCGCTCTTAATTGGGGTCTAATAGACCAAAGAGCGGAGGAAAATAGTTCCCATACCAGAAGGTCGGTGCCCACTGGTAGGTGACCCGGACATCCATCCGGGGGCGATTGCGAGCCATCTGGAAACCCCAGGCGGCCACTTCGCCTGATTTCACGCCGAGATCTTTCAACGGGATCGCCAGTCAGAAGACTAGCATTCACGCTCCCACCTATCGTGTCTCGTCGATCAAAAAGGCTTTCGCCTGCGGCGAATAAGGATCTCCCCAGCCGTAGAACAGTAACATGCCGGGAACAATCTCACCCCCGGGCTTCGTTACGGGCTGGACGTTGTTGAAACGCCAACCGGAGAACTTCGAGACCGTCGGCGTGAGGTCGCGTTCTCGCTGCCACGTTTCCCCTTGATCGGAAGAGCACCACTCTTCGATGCGCCCTCCTCCGTGGCTGTCCATCAGTCCATCGGATTCCAAATACCCGTCTCCCACCACGAGAAAGGCAACGAGCGAACCATCTTTCTCTCTCCTCAGGTGGCCGCTGTTCCACTGATGCGTGGATTCAGTGATGAAGACCTTTTTCCATCGGTCCCCATCATGGAACACATAGAAGTAATTCGCCTCCTGCTTGGAATCATCTCCTGACAGCACATGGAGAAAAGCTGGATCGCCCTTCTCATCCAGCAAGATACTGGGCGGGACTCCGGAACCCCGCCATTCGGTGTCCCAAATGAGACAGTTCTCATCAGCGTAATCCACATCCATTGGCGCCTTCATGGTTTCGCCCTCGAAGTTCGTAACTGCCCCGGAAGCCAGGTCGACCTGGCAGTAGTAGAGATTGTATTTCCACTCCTGCCCCGTCTTCTCGCGGTAGCGTGGATTGTAGAATCGATCCGACATGGCCCGGTCAGGATCTTCGAATTTGCAGTCGTCATAAACGATGAACGCGACGTGAAGAGTTTTGCCATCCGAGCTCAACAACTTCGTCTGGTAAGAGGACCACTCAAAACGCCCTGCCACATCCATATCCGTCACCGCCTTTTCGGGTGTCGCCCACGTTTCTCCATCATCCTCAGTCACGCTGTAAGTCCAAAATCCAAAATGCCCGAGGACCCGATAGTAGATCATCTCCTTGCCCCCCTCGATGTTGTAGACCGCGGGATAGGAAATACTCTCGCCAATCTGCGCCCCCTCTCTCCAGTCATCGAAACTCTCGCCAATTGAACCCGGAGTCTTTGAAATTAGATGCGTTCCCGGTGTTCGATGACAGCCAGACAGCACATGGAGATGCCCGGAGTCGTCCGCCCAGATCACCGGACCATAGTGATGATCCTTGCTCCGTTCTCCCAAGGTCACCGTCTTCGAAAATGAACGCGTCTTCGTATCGTAAGTCGTTGCCATAGGGGCGGTTCTGAAACTGGGATCCTTGCCACCCTTACCCCCTCCGTTGAATACCAGGTGCACCTTGCCATCCAGATACACCGCCTGGGGGCGTTGCCGTCGATCATAGAGCATCTTTTTCTGCCCACCTTTGCCAAAAGCCATCGGCTCCGATCGATCAGTGAATTCTGCCTGAGCAGAACTAAACACCCCAGCAAAAATGAACCAGACACACACGAAACGAATCATGGGAGGAGTCTACAAGCATTCACCGCGTCCGATGAAGCTTAGCTAGCTCCACAATCGCGGTATGAATCGGGTTCAACGAATCACGAAAGTTCGGCAGAATCCTGCTCCGTCTGCGATATGTTGCATAACCCCATGAAACCCGTCCTATCTCTCGTTCTGCTTATCTTCGTCTGCCACTCAGCCCACGCTCTGGAAAAGCACGACAAAGCCCCCATCGAAGGCCACGAAACCTTCGATACCTACAAGCCCGAGATCCACACCCAGTTTCCCGAGAAAAATTCCGAAGTCCGCGACGGCGTTCTATGGACGCGGGGTGAAAGCGGCCAGAAGTATCCGCCCACCGTAGCATTCCCGGTTCAACTCATCGACGGCACCTTCTCCTTCCGCTTCCGCCATCTCGGAGACGGCAACATGTTCTGGCTCTTCATCAACGGAGACGACGGGTTCGGCGGCTTCGACCACGTTTTGCGTGTCAAAGTCACTCGCAAGGCCATTTCCCTCCAAGTGGATGCCCACACCATGGATCCCAAAGGTCCCAACGTGCAGCCCGGGCGCAAACCGGGTGCTACCAGCGGCGCCTACCGGGCACCTGAGCAACTCAAACCCGAAACAGTTGAGGGTCTCAACGACGATGACTGGCACGAATTGGAACTCAACTTTGAAGGCGACACCGTAGAAATTTCACTGGACGGGCGCCACTGGAAGACGGAACTGAGTCGCCCTGGCTTTGCCTTCGAGAAGCAGGAGTTCTTCCTTTTCATCGATGGCGGCGAAGCCGGAATGGAGTTCGATGATCTCAAAATCACACCGGCTACCTGAGTTTCCTTTGGCGAAAAAAGTCGGCAGAATCAATCTCTCCTCGAGATATCACTCGGATAAACTACCACGCATCCCTATGAAAAAACTCTTTCTCATCCTCGCGGCAGCCTTCGCCATTACTCCGCTGACAAAGGCTCAGCGCACCGCCACCCCGCCCGATAAAATTGCACTCTTGGAAGGCTTTGAGGCCGAGTTGCTCTATACCGTCCCACGTGACATCCAAGGTTCGTGGGTGGCCATGTGCCAAGACGATAAAGGGCGGCTTATCGTCAGCGACCAGTATGGCGGCATCTACCGTTTCCCTATCCCGAAACTCGGCGAACGGCTCGACTCCTCTGCTATCCAGCAGATCACCTATTCGACCGAGGGAGCCCCCAAGCGCGGCGATCACGATGGCACTGACCCTCAGGAACTCAACGCCGAACTCGCCAAACTGCCTAAGGTGGGTCACGCCCAAGGACTCTGCTACGCCTTCGACAGTCTCTACGTTGTGGTGAATTCGCGCAACAGTTCCTCCGGCACTGGAGTCTTTCGATTGCTCGACACCGATAACGATGACCAGTTTGACAAATTAGTCACCATCAAGACGCTCGGAGAGACAGCGGGTGAGCACGGTCCGCATGCCATCTTTCCTACCGCCGACGGCGAGGGACTCTACGTCGTCATGGGTAACCAAACACAACTGCCCGAGGACTACACCCACGCCCGCACGCCGGAAGTCTGGGGTGAAGATCAGCTCCTTCCCTCTCTGCAACATTTCATGCGCGGTGCCGAAGCTCCGCTGGGCCACGTGGCACGAATTGACCCTGAGGGCAAAACCTGGGACGTGGTCGCCACAGGATTCCGGAACCAGTACGACGCTGCTCTAAGCCGAGAGGGAGAAATGTTTACCTACGATGCCGATATGGAGTGGGACCTTAACACACCATGGTATCGCCCTACCCGCGTTAACCATGTTATCGATGGCGCTGACTACGGCTGGCGCACCGGATCCGGCAAATTTATGGACTACTGCACCGACACCTTCGGAGCAGTGATCGACATCGGTCCGGGTTCCCCGACCGGAGTTTGTTTTGGCTACGGAGCCAAGTTTCCGGCCAAGTATCAGAACGCCTTCTTCGCCGCCGACTGGTCTTACGGAAAACTCTACGCCGTTCACCTTAAGCCTCAGGGCTCCAGCTACTCTGCGACTTTCGAGGAGTTCGCTGCTGCCCAGCCGCTGCCATTGACTGACCTCCTCATCAATGAAACCGACGGCGCGATGTATTTCACCGTTGGTGGTCGCCGGGTTCAGTCCGGACTCTACCGAATCACTTACACTGGCGATGAGTCCACCGCTCCAGCCGAAACTGTCCACGGAGGAGAAGAAGCAAGGGCTGAGCGTCATGAGCTCGAAGCTTTTCTCCAGGCCGGGGCCAAGGAAGCAACAACCGAAGAACTCGATACAATCTGGAACGCTCTTGGCTCTTCCGATCGAGGCATCCGTCACGCCGCTCGCGCAGCCCTTGAAAAGCAGCCTGCCGCCAACTGGAAAGATCGGGTGATCGGTGAAGACGATGCTGTTATCACCACGGCCGCGCTCATTGCCCTTGCCCGCGTGGATGCTGAGAACTCCGCCGCCGCCATTCTCTCTAAGGCCACCAGCTTTGACTACTCATCCACAAAATCCCGCCAAACCCGACTCGACATTCTTCGCGGTATCATGCTGACCCTGACTCGCAGCGGTGAACCCACAGATGGCCAGAAAGCCAAGCTCATCGAATGGCTCGATGGAGTTTATCCTGCCAAAACACCCGAAGAGAATCGTGATCTCTCCGCCTTTGCCGCCTTTCTTGAAGCCCCTTTCGCCGTCGATCGCGGTATGGAACTGCTCGCCAATGCTTCCGGCCAGGAAGAACAGATCGGCTACGCCCTCAACCTGCGTTATCTCAAGGATGGCTGGACCCCGGAACTACGTGAGAAATATTTCAGGTGGTTTGTTATGGCCGGCAATTACAGGGGGGGTGCCCGCCTCGCCAACTACCTGGCCGATATTAAGAAACATGCCACTGAAACGGTGCCTGAGAGTGACATGACTGCTGCGCTCACCGAGATCATCAATACCTCGCCCAAAGATTCCACGCCTCAGTTCACCCTCAAGCCCCGTTCCTTCGTCAAGAACTGGACGATGGAAGATCTCTCTGGTGATCTTGGAGTCGGCCTCGAAGGCAACCGCGACTTCGCCAACGGTCGCCAGATGTTCGGCGCTGGCACTTGCTACGTCTGCCACCGCTTTAATGGCGAAGGAGGTGCCGTTGGACCCGACCTTTCCTCCGCAGGCGGCAAGTTCAGCCCCTACGACTTGCTCGAAACAATCGTCGATCCGGGCGCAGAAATTAGCGACCAGTATGGAAGCAGTATTTTCACACTTGATGACGGCACTCAGGTGATCGGTCGTATCATGAACATGAGCGGTGACCACTACCAGGTGAATACCAACATGATGAATCCAAGCAGCGCCGCCAAGGTGGACGCGAATGCGATCACTTCGATCGAACCATCTCCTGTCTCCATGATGCCACCCGGCCTGATCAACATGATGGAACGCGATGACATCCTCGATTTACTCGCCTACCTCATCTCCGGCGGTGATTCTGATCACGAGCTGTTTGCCAACTAATCTTCGTAAAAGTCAGTCTTTCAGAAAGAAATTCCGGTCATATCCGCATCATGAATGCTAGATTACATCTTCTTGGCGGCCACTGCGACAACACCTGACATCGGCATCATCGGCGGAGGACCGGCCGGCCTCCGCGCTGCCGAAGTCGCCGCAGAGGGAGGTGCACGGGTCACTCTTTATGACGCCATGCCCTCAGTCGGGCGTAAGTTTCTTGTCGCCGGGAAAAGTGGGCTCAATCTTACTAACGGAGAAAGCTGGCCCTCATTTCTGCGGCGTTACAGCCGCTCCGAGATAAGATGCGATATCTGGGACGAAATCCTTTGCCAATTCGACAACCGGGCACTGCGAGAATGGGCAGCCAACCTCGGCATCGAGACCTTCGTTGCCAGTAGCGGCAAAGTATTTCCCATTCCGGTCAATGGCCACATCAAAGCAGCCCCGCTACTGCGAAGATGGGTCGAGCAGCTTCGAAAGCTTGGAGTGAAGTTTCAGACCCGGCATCTATGGACAGGTTTCCACCCCGATGGTTCACTTCTCTTTCGTTACGGTGATGGCCAATTCAGCACGCAACACGAACGGGTCATTCTCGCTCTGGGCGGCGCTTCATGGCCAAAAACCGGATCAACCGGTCACTGGGTCTCTTTTCTAGAAGCACGGGGTGTTAGTATTAATCCTCTCATTGCCGCCAACTGTGGCTGGGAAGTCGAATGGCCTTCCGAAATCCTGGAAGAAGTTGAAGGGAAGCCCCTAAAGAATCTTAATCTCATCGTCGGTGATGAAAACCGACGCGGGGAACTGGTCATCACGCAGTACGGACTTGAAGGTGGACCCATCTATCACCTGGGCCCCAATCTCCGCTCCATGGATTCACCGGAGATAATGATCGACTTCAAGCCGGACCTGACGGCTCAAGAATTAATCGCACGCTTCGGCAAGGTGAAGCGGAATTTTGTCCGAGAAGCAAAGCGGCGCTGGAAGCTCGATGCAGCAACCGCATCCATTCTAAAGCATCTGCCCAACCGGGGTCCTTGGGAGTCAGCTGAGCAGCTGGCGCACGAGGTCAAGCACTGCCGAATTCCTCTCGAAAGACCGCGACCGGTTGCTGAAGCCATTTCTTCTGCTGGAGGAATCCGATGGGAAGAACTGGATGAAAATCTGATGCTACGGAAGCTTCCCGGTGTCTTCGTTGCTGGAGAAATGATCGATTGGGAAGCTCCCACAGGTGGCTATCTCCTCCAAGCCTGTTTTGCGACAGGAACGCGTGTTGGCAAAGCGGTGCTCAATTGTTAGAGTCGAGACTCTAATTCGCCTATGAAGTCACAACACCTCCGCTCATTTTGGATTGCTCTAGCTCTTGCCTTTTACACCACGGGTCAGGCAAATGCCCAAGAATCTGTCGATCTCGAAAAGTATAAGGCAGAAGCTGCTGAGAAGTGGAGAGAAGACATAAAAGCATTCGGTGTCGCCAATGACCGGCTGTCTCAATCCACTGATGCCATTCTCTTCGTCGGCAGTTCTAGCTTTCGCCGTTGGGAGGACATGGAAAAAGACATGCTCCCCTATCTCTCGATCAATCGAGGCTTTGGGGGATCGAAATGGTCTGATGTGGCCATCTTCGCGGATCAGCTGATTTCACCCCATCAATTCCGTGCTATCGTATTCTTTGTGGGGAACGATATCGGTGGTAAAGGCAAAGATAAGGCACCCGAAGAAGTGGTAGCTCTGGCAGCCTACGTCAGGAAAAAAGTAAAGGAACACCAACCGGAAGCTGCCGCTTTTTTCATCGCGACCACACCAACTGAGAAACGATGGGAACACTGGCCCCAGATCAAGCTAGCCAATAACGCGGTACGTGAATTTTGTGAGGCTACTGAAAACACTTGGTTCATTGGCACTGAAAGCATTTTTTTTGATGAAAAAATCAAACCTCGCCCTGAACTCTTTGTGGACGACAAACTCCACATGAATCAGGACGGATACACCCGCTGGGCAGCGGCCATCAAGAGCCACCTCGATTCAGTACTTGTCGACGACAAAAGGCAGTAACGATCGCGCACTTGCAGATCCAAAAGCATCCTGCTTCGATACGATATGCACAAAATCATCACCCGCTTCGCCATCGTAACTTTTCTGTCGCTCGCCTGGGCTCAGGCCGAGGACAAACCCAACTTCATCTTTATTTTGGCCGACGATCTCGGCTACGGAGATCTTGGCTGCTTCGGGAGCGAACATATCGAGACTCCATATCTTGACCAGATGGCCGCTGAAGGCATGAAGATGACCGACTTCTACTCGGGTGCAACAGTTTGTGCACCCAGCCGTTGTGTTCTCATGACCGGGCTTCATATGGGCCACTGTTGGGTTCGTGGAAATGCCAACAACCAAGATAAACAAACCCTTCAACCCGGCGAAGTCACCGTTCCCGGTGAACTCAAAAAAGCAGGCTACAGCACTGCACTTTTTGGCAAGTGGGGCCTCGGAGAAATTGACTCCGTTGGTCATCCTATGAAGCACGGCTTCGACGATTTCTACGGCTACCTCAATCAGCGTCACGCCCACAACTTCTACCCTGAATTCATCATCGATCAATACGAGAAGGTTCCGCTTCGCAACCAGCACGCACCAGAGTGGCTCAAAATGAGGGAAGAACGCGGGTGGACCGATGACGGGGCCGGTTGGGCTACCGAGGAATCCAAGCTCGACTACGTGCCCGACCTCGTGATGGAGCGAACCTATAAATGGCTAGAGGAAGTCAAAGAAGGCCCATTCTTTCTCTATCTCGCTCTCAATATGCCCCACGCCAACAACGAAGCGACCAAGGGCACGGGTGACGGGCAGGAAGTGCCCGACTATGGAATCTATGCCAACAAAGACTGGTCAAACCCTGACAAAGGCCAGGCTGCCATGATCACCCGCATGGACGGCTACGTCGGGAAAATTATTGAACTACTCAAAGGATGGAACATTGACGATAACACGCTCATCATGTTCACGAGCGACAACGGTCCTCACACCGAAGGCGGCAATGACATGGCATTCTTTAATGCTAACGGACCAGTTCGAGGCATGAAGCGTGACCTTACCGACGGAGGCATTCGAGTTCCTACGGTGGCTCGCTGGCCCGGCACTATACCTGCCGGCTCCGTTTCTGATCACTCCGCCTACTTCGGTGACGTCCTTGCTACAGCCTGCGAAATAGCCGGATTGCCCATCCCAAAAGGTCGCGACAGCCTTTCCTTTCTGCCGACCCTGAAGGGCCTACAGGGTCAGAAAAAAGCCGCCTACCTCTACTGGGAGTCCTACGAAAAAGGTGGCAAGCAGGCCCTGCGCTTTGGTAAGTGGAAGGTCGTGAAGGAGCCTTGGATCGGCGGACCCGTCCAGCTCTACAATATCGTCGACGACATCGGCGAAGAGAAGGACCTAGCCGCTCAGCTACCAGAGATCGTCCAGCAAGCCGAACGCTATCTCAAAGAAGCGCATATTCGATCCCCTGAGTGGACTCCCCCTTCACCAAAAAAATGACAAGGGTAAGACCTTTTATCTTTTTTGAGTAGCTCGCCTCTGCTTGAAAAGCCACGTCAGAAAGTCAGACTCCAGATCGCAGATATCACTGCTCACCTCGGTCTTACCGTTTTCAGCTCCAGAGATCATTTTTCCAGAGACACCGTGATTATCACCTTCCCACGTCGTCAGCTTCATGTTTCCAGCCATTTTAATCAGAGCTTCAAATACTGCGCGCTGTTTCTCATAAGGACAGACGCCATCTTTGTCGCCATGAAAGGCCCATATCGGAATGTCTTTAATCTTTGCGGGATCGATAAAATCCTCAGTTCGCTTCAAGCCACTCCCCGCTGAAGGCGCCGCCGCCGCAAAATAGTTGGGCTCCAGCTGAATATAAATATAGGTACCATGTCCTCCCATGGAATGGCCAAGAACATAAATGCGATTCTCATCAACAGCTGGCAGTTCAGCAATCAATGATTGAATAGCTTTCAGCTGATCAGCGTCCCAGAGCCCAGGTGCCTGAGGTGCCACGACATAACACGGGAATTTTCCTCGAATGCTTTCTTCCGCTAACTGCTTATTCCAATCCTTGAGCTGCTTATTGTTATCGTTTCCCTTACCTCCCGCACCATGCAGCGAGAGAATCACCGGATAGCTTTTCGAAGAATCGAATTCGAGTGGCTTCATGACCCTGACAGGCAACCCACGATAAACTTGCGGCTCATAGAGTTCGGACCATTGACCGCCTTGGGCACAGAGCTCACTCCCTGATGTTATTAGCGCCAGAAAGGCGCATGCTAGTAGTATTCTCATAATTAAATCTTCTACTCTTACCAATCTCTCGGAGCAGGCTTTACGGTAGGATAATTATCGAAGACCTCTCCGTTTCCAAGAGCACGCGGATCACCCTGCGACTTAAGCTCTTTCATCATTCGGCGCTTCATTTTTTTGACAAGATCCCCTTGCCCACCAAGTTCGGCTAAGTTGGTGACGCAGTCAGGGTCTTCGACGACATTGAACAACATATCCGCAGGGCGCTTGCCGAAATTGTGCTTCCAGAAGACAGTTTCCATATTCATCTCCATGATCAATGACTTCGTGGGGCTTCTATCGGTGTCTTTTAATCCAAGTTCAATATTGCCACAAGGCCACCGATCCGGCTCAAAGTTGTGCACATAAAGATAGTCACCCATACGGATCCCACGCGCCGGATAGCCTTGGCCAGAAGGTGAACCGGGACGAGCATAAACATCATTTCGCTCCCGTCCGATCAGCACATATTCACGTTTATGATCAGGGGCATCATTAAGCAGATCCGCCATACTTCGCCCGCTCAACTCCATACCCATGGCCTCAGCATCACCTTCTTGAAGATCAATAAAGGTAGCCGCAAAATCGATGAAGCTGACAAAGTCTTCGATCCGTCGCCCCGGATTCTTGATCCCCCGTGGCCAGCGCATCACCAGTGGCACTCGGTGAGCATCATCAAAGGTGTGCCCTTTTACTCGCGGAAACGGCATCCCATGGTCTGAAGTCACAATCACAAGAGTATCCTCGGCTTCGCCAGAAGTCTCAAGATCAGCCAGTAATTCTCCGACATGGGAATCAAAGCGCTCTACCTCCATCGAGTAATCGAGCATGTCGCCACGAACCACATCACTGTCGGGCCAGTAACGCGGCACATGATCAATATCTGAAAGTTTTTTTCCAGCATTAATACCAGCGTCCTTTTCATAACCCCGGTGAGGGTCACTACTGCCATGCCAGTAAAAAAATGGCGGAGCATCTTCACCCCGGGCTTCCAGAAATTTTCCAAAATGATCACCCGGCACTCGCTTCGTGCTGATGACAGTTAGCCCGAAATCACGGGGCGAACCGTCTGCATGATGAGCCGTCCCCGGGCCCCATGTTTTGCCAACAGATCCAGTTTGAATACCCGTCGCCCGTAACACTTCTCCGAATGCCGGATAATTGTCAGGAAATACGTTCTGATGATTGGCTCCCGCTTCGATCTGCCAGGGAAAACGCCCCGTCATCGTCGAAGCTCGGCAGGGGGCGCACTTTGCCGTGGCAACATAAGCGTTATCAAATACGACCCCCTCTTCCGCCAGTTTGTCGATATTGGGAGTCCTCACCCAATCACAATCATAAGCCTGACCAAAATGGCGAGAAGCATCATCGGCAATGATAAACAAAATGTTGGGCGACTCTTCGGCCTGGGCACTCCAGACCATAACCCCCAACGTGAGCACCAAAAACGAACTCCTAAAAAACAAAGCGTGTTTCATGTTATCATCTGATCATCAACGATTGCACAGAATCCAATACAATCAGCGTGACCGTGCTGTGACAATAATTTTATGTTCCGCAAAATGTCGCGCAGACCACCTCTGAAGGCTTGGGAGCAAGTTCATATTCCGAATAAGCTGCCTGTTCCTCGAAGGGACGCCGCAACAGCTCGTTGAGCCTGCGAAACGGGACATAGTCGCCCTCGTAGGCGGCCGCAATGGCTTCTTCGACGCGATGATTGCGAGGTATAAAGACAGGGTTGGCTTGTCTCATCGATTCGAGAGCGAGCGCCACATCTTCGTTGGACATTCGTGAGCGCCAGGAAGTCAGCCATGAAGCAATCGGTTGACTGTCAGAAAACTGCTCAAGCACTCCCGTTTCTTTGCCGCCTTCGAGAGCATCAGAAAGATGACGAAAGGTTAGGGTAAAATCCGCATACCCATCCGACATGATCGATAACAACTCTTGAACAAGTTCCCAGTCTTTATCGATTCCCTCTTCTAGGCCAATCTTGCGCAGCAGGCGATCACGGAGCGCCTTGCTATGAAGCTCAGGGAAGCGAGACAACTCTGACTCGGCTCCAGCTACGGCTTTCTCAGCATCATCATCGATCAGCGGGATCAAGGTTTCAGCAAAACGAACCAGATTCCAATGACCAATCGGCCCCTGGTTTGCGTAGGCATAGCGTCCCTGCTGATCAATCGAACTGAACACTTTCTCGGGATGATAGACATCCAAAAATGCGCAGGGGCCGAAATCGATCGTCTCACCCGAGATACTCATGTTGTCGGTGTTCATGACTCCGTGGATGAATCCAATTTGCATCCAGTGAGCGATTAATTCAGCCTGGCGTTCAATCACTCCTCCTAACAACTCCAGATAAGGATTATCGGCCTCGATGGCTCTGGGATAGTGTCGAGCGATGGCATAGTCGGCCAGCACTCTCAAATTATCAAAGTCCTCCCGGGCCGCAAAATACTGGAACGTACCGATGCGAAGATGCGACTGCGCCACGCGAGTGAATACGCCACCTGCCATCATGCTCTCGCGATAGACTTTGTCTCCACTGGCTACCGCAGCGAGTGCACGTGTCGTCGGCACGCCGAGAGCTGCCATCGCCTCCGAAAGGAGATACTCTCGAATCACCGGACCAAGCGCAGATCGCCCATCGCCCCGGCGGGAAAACTGCGTAGGCCCGGAACCCTTGAGTTGGATATCCCGTCTCACTCCATCTTTACCCACCACTTCTCCCAGCAAGAGGGCGCGACCATCTCCGAGTTGAGGAGAAAAACCCCCAAATTGATGCCCTGCATAAGCCATCGCAATGGGGTCGGATTCCTCGGGAAACTGGCTCCCCGAGAGAACATCCAGACCACTAGACGACTCCAGCCAATCAACATCAATTCCCAAAACAGCCGCCAGGTCTCGGTTTACTTCGATTAATTCTGGAGAACTGACCGGACTGGGTTCAACCCGCTGGTAAAACGAGTCTGGCATTCTGCTGTAGGAGTTATCGAAAGGGAACTTCATCTGGATTTTTTACGTTTCACAAGTCTTACTGATCTGCGCTCATTCCAACTCCAACCTGATTCGGCAATGAGGTTCCAGCAACTAGAAGTCACATTTTTCAGCACGTCAGAAATGAGGCAAAAATCACTGTGTTTCCGCCTGCCTTGCTCTTCCACGCGCCTAGGATCTGCTTGACCCCAAACCGGCAAACCGCTAACTCAGGTTCTTCCATATCTCTTGTTTTTACTACCTATGACACTGTTCAACACCCTAATCGCTCAGGCGGCCTCTGCTCCTTTAGCTGCCGTCGAAGCGACTGAAACAGCCGGCCCCGGTCTGGGTTATCTACTTGGCGTTCTTGTCGCTGCAATCGTCCTCTTGCTGGTCATGATTCTGGTGCTTCGACTGCAGGCTTTCATCGCCCTCATCATCGCCAGTATTTTTACTGCTATCGCTGCAGGAATGCCGCTCGGGGATATTCCCACTACGATTGTTTCGGGCATGGGAGGTGCTCTCGGTTTTATTGCCACCATCATCGGTTTGGGCGCCATTTTCGGACAAATCTTGGAGCACTCTGGCGGAGCTCACACGCTGGCCAATTCACTGGTTAATCTGTTTGGCCAAAAACGGGCTTCGTGGGCGATGCTGCTGACAGGATTCCTCATATCGATCCCGGTTTTCCTCGATGTGGGACTCGTCATTGTTGCGCCTATCATTTACGCCCTTGCCCGCGATACAAAAAAATCGCTGCTGATCTTCGGCCTTCCTCTTGTTTGTGGAATGGCGGTGACCCACGCTTTCGTACCTCCAACCCCCGGCCCCGTTGCCGTTGCTGAAATACTCGGAGCCGACCTCGGACGCGTCATTCTCTACGGCATTGGTATCGGTCTTCCAACGGCGATCATTGTTGGCATCTTCATGGTGCCAAGAGTTTGCAAAGGAATCGAAGTCGATATTCCAGCGTTCTTCGAAGAATCCAAAGAGTCGGGACCTCTCCCAAACTTCGGGCTGGTCTCAACCATCATGGGGCTGCCAATCGTTCTGATCGTTCTTGGCAGCACTTGGGCGAAGGTTGAAAATCCAACTGAGTTGCAGAAAGTTATCGGCTTTCTTGGTCACCCGGTAGTGGCACTGCTTCTTGCTACCCTGCTTGCCCTTCTCTTTCTTGGAGTAATGCGAGGGGTCGGCAAAGACAAGCTATTGGAACTCAGCACAAAAGCCCTTGGCCCGGCCGGCATCATTATTTTGATCACCGGTGCCGGCGGCGTTTTCAAAGCAATCCTTGGCGCCAGTGGTGTTGGTGATGCTCTCGCTGAATGGTTGGGCGGCTACGGAATATCAGCTGTTGTTCTCGCCTACCTTTTTTCGATGATTGTCCGCGTGGCCCAGGGATCAGCTACCGTTGCCATGATGACAGCGGCAGGTCTCATGGCCGGTATCGTTGCCGGCGGCGACTACAGCGCTTCCGATCTGGCACTCATCACCATCGCTATTGCAGCGGGTTCCACCATGCTCTCACACGTAAATGACTCCGGCTTCTGGATCATTTCTCGCTACCTCGGCATGTCTGAGGCACAAACCCTGAAAACATGGACCGTCCTTTCCGTCGCTATTTCCCTGATCGGCTTCGCACTTACCCTTGTGCTTAGCATGGTAATCTAACTTAACCCCACCCCCATTCATGATTCGCATCCTACTGCTATCAGCTGTCTTCACCTCAGGATTCACCGCATTGAGCTATTCTGAAGAGAAAACCCCTCTCGCCCTTTCCCCGGTTCCTCGGGACAACAAGGCAGAACTTCACAAGTCGTTTAATGAGATCTCGAAAGCCGGCACAGCCCAGTTGGTGTTCCTTGGCGATTCAATTACCCAAGGCTGGTCAAAAAACGGAGCTGAAGCCTGGGAAAAATACTGGGCACCCTATCAAGCCGCCAACTTCGGCATCGGGGGAGACCGAACTGAGCACGTTCTCTGGCGCCTCAACAATGGAAACTACGACGGTCTCAGCCCAAAGCTTACCGTTCTGATGATTGGCACCAACAACACCGGACACGAAGGTCGTGAGATGCCGGAACACGGCGGCGCTGTCTACACCAGCAGCGCCGAAGAAACCGCAGCCGGAGTCACCGCAATTATCGATGCGATGGCAGAGAAGCAGCCAGAGATGAAAGTACTGCTCCTCGCCATTTTTCCGAGAGGAGCTGATCGCAACGATCCCAAGCGTCAGAAGAATGATGCGATCAATAAGCTCATCTCTAAACTTGGCGAACGTGACCATGTCACCTACCTCAATATCAACGATAACTTTTTGAAGCCGGACGGCACACTGCCTCAGGAGATCATGCCGGACCTGCTGCATCTTAACGCAGACGGCTACAAAATCTGGTCTCAGGCCATCGAAAGCACGGTGAAGGAGTTGATGGGAGAGTAATCAGTTCTCCCCCACATCGACCGGCTTCAGCTTCCAGAGATAAAAGTCGTCAACGATCGCCTTGTCAGGCACCGCAAAAGCGAAGTGATTCTTAGTCGGATGATCAAATCCCGGTGATGAGTGCGTGGCCACTTCCTCACCGTTGAGATAAAGGGTCAAAGTATCACCGCGGTGCAGGGTCACCACTTCATACCATTCGTCTGCTTCAATCTCAGAGGGAAACGTCTTTTCGGCGGCCGCCACCGCATCTTTGTATTCCTTAGAATTCTTGTTCTCGCGATACTCCATTTTAAATCGAGCGGAACGCTCATCAGCCAAGACGATCGACTTTTCATTCATCGTCACCCCGTTGATGTGCCCGGCCCAGACTGATTTATCAGCTTTGTCATTATAGGCCAGTTTCAGCTGGCCTCCCTCTTCCAGTTTCATCCGAACAAAAAGCAGACAATCACCGTAGGATTCTTTCGGCATAAAATTTGTAGAGATCGCGTGATCAGCCCGCGGTGATATGGTCATCACCAGTTCACCGTCGACGAGATCGTTCTGCTTATCCCCCATCGCTCGGCTGTCACTGTTGGTTGTCCATGGCCCGCCGAGATCGTCTTTATCGTCGGAGTCTTCACGATTAAAATTGTCCTCCATGAGGAGCAAACCCCGCTCTTCCACCATCACCGCAAGCGCTTCAGGAAGATTGTAGCTAAGTCCCTCACTTGCCGCGCTGCTCCCGCCTTCAGCGAATTCACGATCAGCCTCGCAGAGTTGATCAAACTTCACAAAGATCTCAGATCCGTCTGCCCGGCGAAGGCTGACACCCATGTTGTTTTTGGAGACCATTTCCGCCTCAATCGTGCTGCCACTGGTAGAGGTCCAAGTGCGGGCCGAAAGGCTGACGGTGATAAGCGCCAAACCAAGGAGAAAGATGGAAATTTTCATGATATCGATCCTTCCACGGAGTCGTCTCGGTGTAAAGAAACGGAAATAAGGCCGAATCGTTTCTAGTTCCCCGTGTCATCATCATCTCCCCATGACACTTTTCTTAATGGAATGGCAAGATCCCAAACCAAGAGTCAAAACACCGATCACCGAAACCCCCCGCAAACCAGGTCACTTAAGCGGCTTTGATAAACTGGTGCAACAGCACCAAAACTGAATCCACACAGCGCGGCAGCTTTCCCCAGTTCTCATTCAATTCGGCTGCTAACCCACTCAAATCCGCCGCAATCCTGCAATTTTAAGCGGCTTGCCCTTCAGCCACGTCATCCCTACCCTTTTCACTATGGCCTTAACGAAACCACTGCTCACCGCCGTTGCGCTAATCCTTTCAGCTTCAACTTTCACTGCGCCAGCGAAGCCCAATATCATACTAATCATGTCAGACGATATGGGCTGGTCAGACATTGGTTGCTACGGAGGAGAGATCGCCACTCCTCATCTTGATGCTCTCGCCAAGGACGGCATTCGCTTTACCCAGTTTTACAA